>NZ_PEHF01000101.1 GCF_015762685.1 Candidatus Symbiopectobacterium sp. 'North America'
AATCCAACGCTACAGCTGCAGATAAACCAACTCATATCAAACATGAAGGCGTGTTGCTGGAACATGGGAGCGCTCCTTACAACTTTAAGCCTGATATGACAAAGCCCGAAGGAGAGCGCGACGACAGTTATTACGTCAAGCTTCAGGGAAATCATGGAAAAGAAAAAGTGGTTTGGGGCGTCACTCTTGAAAGTGCTGTACAGGCCCTTGAAATCGGTGAGCGTGTAAGCCTTACGAACATGGGTAAAGAGACGGTGAAATGGGAGCAAAAACTTGCTAATGGTCAAACAGAGATGAGATCGGGAGAACGGGTTGCTTGGGAGGGACAGCCCCTTGATCGGGAGGTTGAAGTCGATGAGACGCAACAGCACCAGGATTATGAGCAATACCAGTCGTTTGAAACCGATGGACCTTCGGTAGCATAAATTAACTGAAACGCTGGCCAGCATAAAGGTTTCAAAGTAGTCCATTTCTATCAGCCAGGCATTGCCTGGCTTTTTTTTCGTCAATGAACTGTAACAATAATCTTGCAAGAGATCCATTTAGTGGTCTAAGCTAAGCACCATAGTAGGTATCGACGTGAGGTTAAAGGATGGCTGCAGTCATTCTGAGTAAAAGAGTTGCAACAATAACCGAGCTGAAACGGAATCCAATGCGGACGATAGATGCTGCTGAAGGTGAAGTGGTCGCTATCATGAACCGCAATGAACCTGCTTTCTATTGTGTCCCCGTAAAGGAGTATGAAGACCTTCTCAAGTTGGCAGAAAGGGCTAGAAAAGACGCCAACCGGTTGATCGATTGAAGGATCTTTCTACAAATAGCGGGATTGTTAAATCTTATGAAATGTGAGATTTAACACATTAAAACAATCTGTTATGTGTCGTTGTAATTGATCCCGTGAATTGATCATCATGATCGAACATGCTAAATTACGCTGGTTTACAAATTTGTGTGGGTGGGACGTTCCCCAAATAACGTCTAGGGATGGGAGATTGAGGCACATGCCGATCTCCTGAATGCAAAAACCCCCTGAAAATCTCTATCGAACTTGCCGGAACGAAAGATAGTCAGGGGGTCATAAAGCAGGCGGCGTGCCTGTAAAGGATTATAGCAAATGCGTAATCACATACAACCTCTTTTCACCGGCATAAGTGCTGGCGGGTGTGAATAGCAGGCAGAATGCTGTTTCTGGCGGCTATCGTCAGGTTAAAGACCCGTTTCCCAAACCTTTAGATGACATAGACGCACCTCAATTTAGGTTGTCCCGACGTGGTGAAAATAATCGCCTGCGTAAAGGGCAGTCTAAGATCCATCGTCGCTATATTCCTGCGTTGTGCAGTGCTGTTCCGCGTGGTATGGCCAGTCGTGTCGTGGCGCGAATGGGCAGCCATGACTGGTGCCGTAATCCCGATCTCGTTGAACTGCGACGCCAGGGCTATACCCCGTACACAAAACGTAAAGATCCAACATACCAGCCCAAACCGATGCGCATACACGCACGTTCCGAGTCACGGGAAGCCCTCACGGCCTTGTCGCTGGCGCTGGCCGCCAATTGTGACTACAACCCGGACAATGATTATCCGTTCGAAATCATGGCCCCCTTCGAGCACATCGCCCAGGCGATGGGGATGCTGCACGTCTACGAGAATGGACGTAAATCCTATGATCCGCCACGGCATGCGTTGTCCGTGATGGAGCAGCTGGGTTACGTCATTGTTCTGCATGGCAAGGACAGCGAGTCCGGGCAAAACAAGCCGCTGCGCGTGTGGCTGTCTGAACAGTTCTTTACGTCACGCGGTATTACCGTAGACGAGATCCGTCAATGGCTGGGGCAGTTCAAACGCTGGGCGGTGGAAAAAGGACTGACGGAAACCCTGCGCCGCAAATACGAGCGGCATCTGTTGCGTATCGAACGGATTGGGATCGACCTTGCTGATAGGCACTCGCTACGTAACCGGCTGCGGCAGATCAAGCGCTGGGTGGTCAGTCCTGACCTGGCCAAACGCAAACAGGCGAAAGTGTCGGAGCTGGAACAGGCGTTGGATAACGTGGATGCTCAGGAGCGTGGCCAGAATGCTCAGCGCCTGGATTTATTCCTCGATGAATCCTTGCAGAAGGTTAGTCGTCTTGGTAAGCGCCGGCAGCCACGGCAGGAAGCGTATTATCAGGCATTCGTCAAATGGTCAACCAGCGCCAAAGTTCCTAGATACGAGGTTATAAAGCTGGAACAGGAGCTTAAGCAGCAATATCCGGCATTATTAAATTCCGATCCTGAAGCCTACTACAGGCTGCTGCTGACGCGTGCCGGCGTTCTCAACGTATAACCAACCCCGCTTTTCCTCATCAACCTCCCTTTTCATCGTGGTAGCACCTCACGAGGGCTCTCTTGCGCCAGATTTGGCTTTTCGTATGATTTTTAACCTTCGCGCTGGAAGCGCTCTCCCATTCTGGCCATTTTTTTATACGCGTCTGTTCATCATTGAGGCGTTAGCCATTAAAAAACATCATTAACTTCGAATAGTGCAGTTAATTTCGAATAAGATGGTTAGTTTCGAACATTATTTCTGAACAAAAGAAGCCCTTCAAAAAGGGAGTAGTTATATGCGCGGCGTAAACGCCTGCGCGATGTAGCACCCTCCGCTCTGCTCCGGGCAAAAAAACTCCCTCAACACTTACGCTTGTGCGACAACCAAAAATGACCGCCCTTGCAGCGAGCTACGCTCGCGCCGGTTCGGATATCGCTTTGCTCTTTGTTAGGGGTTGTACGCCGGAACCCCAGAAAATTCCGTCACCAAAGCTAAAGACCATATAATTTGCATGACACTGAATAAATTACGGGTTATGTGACAAATTTCAGCGTCAAAATCGTTGTTTTAATGGTTGTCATTCAAGCGCTCGTTTATGTGACAGTACAGCCAACACTGGTTGCGGAAAAATCTAGGTTTCCGGCGTAGAGCCCCTGTTACCTCCCGCTAATCGCGGGCAAAAAATTAGTCCGAGAATTAAGCCGCTAAACGTCTGCGGCCAAGGCCGCATTCGTTAAGCCCCCGGAAATCGTGCGCACGCCGCCGCTACGCGTCATCGCGCCCACTCACCGGGGCAAGGGCTTAAATTAGCCATAACGCGGTGGTAAGCCCGTTTAGCTTGGCAGGAAAGGGGGGGTTAATCGCGATCTAACAGACCGTAAGGCCCGGCGGTCTAGCAACAGCACCACATGGAACCAGGTTGTGCCGCCTTCTATGCGCTTTGCGCATAAAAAAGCTGGTTGTCACCAGCTCTTAAAAAGGTAAGGGGTGTAATATATCGTATTTACCATGTAAATACAATGTTGTATGTACAACGACTTACATTTTTTTTGACTCAAGTAACCACACGTTAATTTGGCCTTCATCTGTCTTACTGTAGCCATAAGCCATCGCTTTCAATATGTCTGTTTTGTTATGTCCTGTTCTACCTGCTTCGGATTCCAGAATATCAATCAGCCACTGAGGTAAGCGGAAAGTTGTCGGGGTGGTTTTACTGGTGTAATGATTGGGACGACGTTCTCCGGCTGCAATAAACTGCGCCTTTTCTGTAGCTGAGGGTTGGCCAGTCTGAGGAACATTAGCTGCGACTGCTGGTTTTTTCAGTTGGATTGCCATTTTGAGTCACCGTATTGACGCTGTATTAACATGCGTTGATTTTATAAAAAATACAATGTACTGTCAATGTATGTACATTGTATTTATCATGTCAAATAATGCCGATTTCTTGCGAAAGCAGCTCAATCTGTGCTTTTGCTTTGCCCAGAGAAGAGGCTCTAAGCAAGTCGTGAACGCCAGCACCTTCGTTGCAAGCAGCTTCGAAACAATCAATTTCCGAAATACGTGTTTTAAGTGGCTGCACAAACGCTTCATCGCTACACAACTCGTTATGCAGAGAAACAGCATCACTGAGTTTGTTCGGTTTAACACGTGTCATGACTACCCTGGCCACAAGTTTTGGGTTGTGAATACGCGCTTTATTGATAGTTTCTGACAGCGTAGTTAGCGTTTCACGTTCAAATGCAGAGGATGGTTTAACGCAGGTAAGTAAAATGTCTGCTACAGATGCAGCGCTACGAAATTCGGTACTGTCATGACCGGCGCAATCAACCAACACAACGGAGAAAAACTTATCGAGTTGCATAATCTCTTTAGCTACATCATTACCATATGCTTCAAAAACGGGAATGTCCGTAAGTCCGTTAGCGATTCGTTTCTCACGCCAGGACAGTACGTCTGCATTTCTGTCGGTTTTCAAAATAGCAACGGTTATTCCTCGATTTTTTAACATGGAAGCCTGGTTGGTTGCTGTTGTTGTTTTGCCTACTCCGCCTTTGTCGGAGTGATAAACCACTTTTTTAGCCATATTACCCGCCTATTAAATGTACAGACATAGTATGTACAGCGTTAATACGGAATGTTTGTGTATGTACGCTGTGTTTCTATCGTATGATATGCTTGTATTGCTTATGTATTTATATCGTATTTACCATAAGGTGTAAATACGTTGATAATACTTTAGTGTATGTACGTTGTTATTACGGTGTAATTAATATTTTGTATTTACGGTGTTAATACGTTTTATCGAGCATCAGCCGTGATGTGGTTAAATCCATAGTGAAGGACAGTCCCTTTGTTACCAGAACATCGAGCGCAAAAACCCGCGTATAAGCTTCTGTGCTGCGACTGTAGCGGTGACCAAGCAATCCCTGTAAGACCTTCTGCGGCACGCCGTTCATCAGCAGGTGCATAGCAAAGCTATGTCTGAAGGTGTGCGGTGTAACCGTTATAAGGAACGTTACTCCGTCACGTTCAGCGCGATCCAATGCTCCTGTAAGCCAATTAAGCGGCGTCTGGCGGGAAGTAATGTCCCACACCGGTTGATGCTTCACCCGCTTGCGCCAGGTCGCCAAAAATTCCCGCATTCGCTGTGCGTAAGCCGCATCGAGCAACGGCACGATGCGCGTGCCAGGCTCCTTGGGTTTTCGGTAGCGTGGATCGGGATGTACCGGCTCCGCTTTGGTGGAGGGGCGACCTGGGCCGCGACGGGCTTCATGGTTCCGCTGCTTGAGGGTTTTGATAACGGCCACCGGTTGCGGATGTTGTCTCGATGGCTCCAGCACAAAATCCACCGGACGCAGTGCCAGGGCTTCATTCAGTCTCGCGCCGGTGTTCCACAGCGTATCGAAGTACATGCGTTGAGTCAGGTCGTCGAAGTACGACAGCAGAATGGCCACTTCCGGCGCTAGCAGATATTTAGGTAGTTCACCGCCCAGCTGCGCGGCGTAATCGCGCATTGCCCTGGCGGTAGCAAAGGGTAGGGGGGCGTTGACCGGATCATGCCAGACGTCGCTACGTGAATTCTGCAAAATTTCGCGGGGTAATTGACTCAATTTTCAAAATCTCGCTAGCACCAGGTATGACAACAATTATGACGCAAAGCCGTGCGCTGTCCGATCACAATAATTCCCTTTTACCCATGCCGGGTGTTGGACATTTTTTCCGATAGTGCCAAATTGTCCAGTGTCGGGGGCGTGTTTTCCAACAGAACGGGGCAGGGCAGGGGGCCCTGGCCAGCGGGCAGACACTACATGTGGTGCGCCAGTCAGCTGGACGGGACACCAGATGTTGATTATCCACAGAAACCGGGGATAAGGTCGGGATAACTGGACAGAAACACGCTTCTGTCCAAAAGGGGATGTTTAATAAACCTTATCCCTCATAGGCTTTTTTTATTTTCAGCGTTACCGCGCCAAATTCTTTCTTGTGTGGGCCATAGTAATAACCGTTTACCGCAGTGAAAATATCTTTGGCATCTTTACCACCAAATTTGTTCATGAGTAGCCAGGCTGCTGCGCGGTAGTTCTGACAGGGGTTAGTTTTGATCTCATTTTCTGTAGCGCCAATGCCAGAGGCCGCGAGAGGTATGATTTCTTTATACAATCTCATTGGTCCATAAAAAGTATCTTTGGGGCGTGATATTTCTTTAGCGCTCATAACCGAAAGAAGACCCGCTGGCACTCTATACTCAGTTTCTGCATCAGAGGCACAGTTTTGTGTAGCTGCGTAAGCGGTTGAACTTATTACTGTAGAAATCAGAAAAGCAGTAATTAAAGTTTTAAACATCATCTGTTGCCTTGTAATTGTATCGTTAGTGCAAAAGTGGCCAGCTCCACCAACTTAGATACTTCGTCCGCATTCTCATAGCGTTTATAAGTGCGCAAACTGATACCTAACTCTTCAGCCGCCCGTTCTTGATCCCAGTTAAATCCGCGCCGCCAAAGACGCAACTCAAATCCGGTCATAACTGTTCAATAAAGTGACATTTTGTCACTTTTTAACACACTGTATACGGGGATGCAAGAAAATGGACAGAATTACCTCAACGTCTAATTCAGCAGCCGGATCACTGCCAGTGTGACGGGCAATCCAGGCAATGCGATCCGGAGTTGTGCCGCGTTTTGTTTAAATCAACGGGTACAGTAGCAGCTGAAAAATCGCTGGCCATGTGCTGCAGCCGCTTGCCGTCTTATGAAGCATGTGTTGTTTTTATTCCTTCATGTTCCTTTATGGTTGCATGATGCTCCTTTTTAGGATACATTTTAAATGCAGGTTATATGATAACGAGGTATAGGATGATAGGGGGCTTTAGGGATGGGGATAGCGGGACGCTCGCAATTTTCTACCTTGATAATGTGCGCAGCCGGGAAATTCCGGCCAGTATTGAAAACCCGTTACGCCGCAAGCTATCTCTTATAGAAGCTGCCACAACGGAAAAGTCACTTTTCGCACCACGCAGCAATAACTATGAAAGGCTTACAGGAAATTTCAAAGGATGGTCAAGCATCCGTGTATCAATTCAGTGGCGGTTAATTTTCCGTTGGCGCGATGGACATGCATACGATCTTTACCTTGATCCACACAAATATTAAGGGGGCAATATGGATACCAGAGCAGCAGAACCAACTACCGTCGGTGAAATGCTTTCCGAAGAGTTTCTGAAACCGATGGGTATAACCCAGGAGCAACTGGGGCAGGTAATGGGCCTGTCCCGTAAAGTTGTCGGTCAGATTATCAACAATAGTCGCCGTATCAGCGTCGCAGAAGCGGCAACGCTGGCCGCTTTGTTCGAAACAGATGAGGATTTCTGGATTAATATCCAGGCGGCTCATGACCGCTGGGAAAGCCGCAAGATCTTAGCATCAAGTGTGATGCAGCCTATTAATGAGAGATTGGCCGCAATCTGATATACGGGCAAAAAATAAAAAAGCCAGCTTGCTGTAGCAGGCTGACCCCGGACCTTAAAACTATTTGGGTGGATTCAACAAGGAAATCTCATGAAAAAATTGATTATTAGCGTGTTAGTGGCCATGAGTCTCAGTGCGTGCGGAGAAAAGGTTTATGATGCTGATTATTATCAGGCTAACCAAAAACAAGCCGAAGATACTATGAAGAAATGCAACGCAGGTGAAACAACTGGTGAAAATTGCATCAATGCAAAAACTGGTCTGGACAAATATAAAGCAAAGGCTTTTGAAGATTACATGATGGGAAAGACAAAAGAACGTCCTAAATACAACTAACTAAAACATCGGTTAGAATAGCCGGTTTTTTTCGTCGAAACTGGTGCTAGATGAGTTTATATGACTATCCACTGGGCTGTATAAATTGAGTCTACGCACTGAAAATAGGACGCTGTACAGTCGGAATTGCGCTCCAACTGTACAGCTAACCACACAACCTGACAGGAGGCTGTAATGGCTGTTCTTAATAGTACGGATCTAAAAATGTTTCACAATCTTTTTCCTGAACTTACCCCCGTCCAGACGGAAACCGCTTTGCTGTATTGCTTTGGGCTGGGAAGGGAAGAGGTTGCAGGAATTAGACGCGTGTCTGTTCCTGCTGTTGATAAATCACTCACTATGTGCAGGCGACTGTTGAACGTCGATTCATTAGGGCAGCTCAGGACTGTGATACTTCTGAGAATAAATGCAACCCTCTTAGTGAATCGTCTGGAAAATTAGATCCTAACGGAAATAACATACCGCCTCGATGAGGCGGCTTTTTGTACAAACCAATTGATTTATCTGTTTTTTTTCTTTTCATGGATATTTATTCTATTTTTTAATCTTGTATGTTATATATTCCGCTCCTAAACAAAATTGTCCATACGATAAAAAGTATGACTTTATCAGACTACTTCTATACTCATACTTAGCGTATTTTACTCCTGTACGGCGGAAACTATTTTTCAGAGTTTTCCAAAGTTATCAAAAATAAATCTTTGACTTTTACCCCCATCTGGTAGGTAGAGTTATTGCTATTCAGAATTATTCAAGTGCCTTTTAAAATATTAAGGAGGGGCGGAAGCGTGCCCTTTTTCTTTATTTAAAAGCTCAATCCCAATTAAAATACGTGAGGGGATATGTCTAAAAATAAGCCGGATTCTGATAAGAAAACAGAATCTGTTTATGTTGGAAAAGAGCGCTACGCATGCCTTGAAGATGCCGCTCGCCGTATTGCGTACATTACTAATTACAGCGTTAAGACCAGCTGGGTTGTTCACTACATAATCGATCATCACCTTGGACAAATTGAAGAAGATATGATCAAAAGGATTGAAAAACTCAAGGAAGGTAACAAAAATGGAGGAGATAATGATGAGTGATTCTATATATCCTGCATGGTTTGTCGTCAAATCGAAACATAATCAGGAAAAAAGGGCTGAATCGCAACTGATAAGTCAGGGTGTTAAATGTTATCTGCCCGTTATTCCTATTTCATCAATGCGCGACGGTAAGAAGCAACACCTAATACGTGATGACATTCTTTTCCCCGGTTATCTTTTCGCTTTTTTCGACCCTGAAATAATCCATACGACGGAAGTTAAAAATACTCGCGGCATCTCTGGGCTGGTTAATTTTGGTGGTACTCCCGCGATTATTTCTGAATCGGATATGTGTGATATACGCGCAAGAATTGACGAACGTGCAGCAGCGCTTACTGCTAAAAGCATTCCAGCTAGAGGCGAGTGTATCGAAATCACTAGCGGAGCTTTCGAGGCGCTTGAAGCTGTTTATGAAGAACCTGATGGCCTGCGCCGCTCAATGGTGCTGATTAATGTTTTGGGCAAGCAGGTTCGCCGTTCTGTCTGTAATAAAGAATTTCGCTTTGCGTAATCATTTAGGTTAATTCACTCAGGAACAGAACCATGCTGTCTACGGCTGCCATTATGGGGCTGGCAATGCAGTGTGCCGCGTCGATTCATCCAGACACCGTTAAAGATGTTGCCCGGACCGAATCGAGCTTTAACCCACTCGCTATTGGCGTAGTAGGAGGGCCCTCCCTCTATCCATCTTCTATCGACGACGCCATAAAGCACATTGAACGGCTTAAAGCCAACGGGAAAAACTTCTCTGTCGGCCTGATGCAAATAAACCAGGCAAATTTTACCCGTTACGGTGTCACTACTCGCCAGTTGTTTGACCCATGTAAAAACCTCGCTATTTTCGAAAAAATAATCACCGATTGCTATCAGCGCGGAGGAACCCTAAAGCGTGCTCTCAGCTGCTACTACTCCGGGAATTTTATTACCGGACAGAAGCCAGAACGCGACTTCTCACAGACTACTTACGTGCAGCGCATCGGTTACAACCAAACAGGAGATAACTACGCCGTGCCTGGCACGCGTGACAACATCGAGAAAGAACAAAACGAATTGCCGGTACAGCGGCGGTCAGATACACCGCCGGTCTACGAATCTTGGGACGTGCTACGCGAATATCCTCGCCCCGCACCGCCTCCTGCATCATCCCCACCCACTAATCAGAAAAAGGAAGATAAAGCATCGGCTGAATCGACAGAAATCCGTGCCGGTTAAGCATGTAAAAAAGGTAAAGGTGCAGTCATGTAACTGGCCAAATGAAATTGCTGCAGATTATTAATTAAGGAAAAAGTGATGAATGTTTCTGAGAAAAAAATTGCCAGACTGTTTCTATGGTTGACGCCCCAACGTTATTTTTTCACGCTGGCTGTTATGTGCGTAGCACTAACCCCAGAGTTGGCTAGCGCCGCTTGGTATGACCCAATCTTAAGTTTTGCGCGAGAGTTTAAAACGGGGCTGATCGTACTGGGTGGCATCGTTGCACTATGTTCGCTGGTTTATTGCGGTGTGGGCTGGCTTGTATCCCGCATGGTTGGCTCAATGGAAATCCAATTCTTTGATTACCTCAAAACTGCCGGTGTTATTGGTGTCGTTGGGGGAAGCGTTGCGCT
This sequence comes from Candidatus Symbiopectobacterium sp. 'North America', assembly GCF_015762685.1. Classification (GTDB taxonomy): domain Bacteria; phylum Pseudomonadota; class Gammaproteobacteria; order Enterobacterales; family Enterobacteriaceae; genus Symbiopectobacterium. The sequence goes on from NZ_PEHF01000101.1 coordinate 10,299, forward strand.
TGCAACATGGGCTTATAGCCTATGGGGAGGCAGCATTTCATCATGAGTGACGATAGCACGATCCTTGAATTTGAAACGCACAACTCGATGAGCAGAGTGGCAATGACCGTAGGTGTTCCGCTGTTCGTTCTTATTTTTCATGGATTGGCTATCATCTTGTGTTTCTTCGCAGGCATCTATTTTTTGGGATGGTGGGGATTAACACTCCCTATTCTGCCGCTTCTGTCTTTCTTTGCCGTTCGCATTATCTGCGCACTGGATGACAGAGCCCTGAGACGATTCAAGTACAGCCTGCGAAGACGCAGGCTGAACCGCATGTATGGACGCCATCTGCTTATCACGCCGCGTAATCCTGATTGGAGCAAAAAAAATGCGAGACGCATTATCCGCAAAAGTTTTCTCCCCGGAGAATAAAAAGTTTCCCTGGCTTGGCCATCACGTACACCCCTATATTTGCACGTTAGGTGATTCTCACTTGTTGGCCGTTATGCGCTTTAAAGGCGTAGCCCACGAAACCCGTGAGCAAGCGGTACTTAATCGCGAATTTACTCGTCAAAACCTCTGTTTTCAGGCGCTAGGTAAGCAAGAAGGTAAAAACCTTATGCTGCAAACCTATACCTTTAAAAACCGCGTATCTCTCGATGGGAACTATCAGTTTGATCTTCCCATTTTGCAGGACCTGGCCGATGCATATCTTGAACCTTTTCGTATAGGTGAATTTCGACAGGTTGGGTATGCAATGGCGCTGATACTTAAATACAGTGACCTTGACGATGGCATTGATCGTATGGAGGACCTTTTACGCATCTGCAAAGTCATGCTGGGTGAGTTCGGCGTATCGTTCCTGGGTATGGAGGAAAGGGAAAACCAGCTTTATACCGAAGTCGGCCGCTTTTACTACTACCTTTTCAACGGGCTGGACAACGACGTAATCATTACTGATACACGAATTGGTGATGCTGTGGTCGATGGAGAAACTGGCTTTGGGGCCTATGACTACGTTGAAAACCGGCCTTATTGCGGTCCAACACGTTACGCTACCACCTGGGATTTACGATCTCTGCCCAAGAAAAGCCGTCCCGGTATGTGGGATGAAATTCTGGATATTCAGTCTGATTACTGTCTGACGCAGACGTTTCATTTTGAAGAGCGCAACAAAATGAAACATAAACTCACGGTTCAGCGTTCCGATTTGGCTTCTACAGAAGGTGAATCCGATCAGACTGATGAGCTTGAAACAGCGATACAGGAAGTCATGCAGGGAGGGCTTGTTTTTGGAATGCATCATGCAAGCCTGATTGTTTTTGGTGATACACCCGAAAAAGCAGTTAAACAGGGGTCAGAATTACAAAACACGCTTAAAGCCGGGGGCGCAGATTTTGTTCGCTCTACGAGTACCAATCACAACACCTGGTTAACGATGTTTCCGTCCTATACCGATGTTATTTACCGTTCGCCTCGCTCAACTGAAAATATTGCCTGCCTTTTCTCTTTACACATAACACCAGGAGGTAAAGCGAAAGGAAACCCGCTTGGTGATGGGGCTGCGTTGATACCTATGCGCACCACGAATGGTGGTATGCACCAGTTGAACCTGCACAACAGCCCCGAAGGTAAAAACAGCGTTGGCAAGATGCTACCTGGACACACTGCACTTCACGCAATGACAGGTGCAGGTAAAACGACCTTTGAAGCGATGGTGCTGTTTTTCCTAAGTCGCTTTGGCCCTCTTATCTTTGCTATTGACTATAACAACGCAATGGAAAATCTGCTCAGGGCCTTGGGTGCAACGTACTTTTCTATTAATCCTGGCCAATACACCGGTATTCAGTTCTTCCAGTTGGAAGACTCCATTGAACTTCGCCAGCAGCTGTTTGATCTTGTTAAGGTGTGCGCAGGCGGTTATGACGAAAATGATGAACACCTTGCACAGCAGGGTATTGATTCAGTGTTGAAACACCATAATCACGCTGCTAAATCTATGTCGCTTTTACACCAATATCTGCCTGATACAGGAGCCAACAGTCTCAAGTCACGTCTGGCCAAGTGGTGCCGATCGGTAGCAGGTCGCAGCGGAGCCGGGATGAATGCCTGGGTTCTGGATTCACCCACAAACACGTTTGACCCAGCTAACTTTACCCGCCTGGCCTTCGATTGCACCGCGATACTCGATAAAGATTATGTGGCCAAGCACCCGGAGGAAACGGAAGTGCTATTAAACAGCCTGACGTTTCTAAAAAAACGCATGCATGCCCGGAATCCTGGGAAGCTACTTGTTAATCAGGTATCTGAATACTGGGCAATGCTGATGTTTGATAGCACGGCAAACATGATCACTGAAGTAATGCATGCGGGCCGTATGCGCGGCGAATTCATCATTATGGATACGCAAACGCCGGAACAACCGCTTAATACCAAATATGGCGCATCCATCGTGCAGCAACTGATAACTCAAATCTGGATGGCGAATGAAGGGGCAAAACGCGATAAATACGCGGAGTTCGGCGTTAAGGGCAAGCAGTTCGACAAGATAGCCCAGCTTGGACAATACAGCTACGAGATGCTGGTCAAACAGGGTAATCAGGGCGTGATGCTGAGCTTTGCACTTACCGGACGTACTGAGTACTGGCTACCGCTGCTATCGGCAACAAAGATCAATCTCGATATTGCCAAAAAGGTTCGGGCAAAGTTACAGAGCGAAGATCCAGCAATATGGATTAAACCGTTCCTTGACGAAATGGTAGCACTCACCGTTCGCCAGGAGAAAGGGACAACAGATCCTGACGTGTGGATTCCGCTGTTTGTTGAGCGCATGCGCAGCTACCGACAGCCCATTGATAACCTCCATCTGGAACGAATGAAAAATGAAGCGTAACTATTTAAGACCAATAGCACTGACTATCGCGCTGCTTATTACCGGGCAGGGATTACCCCTACCGGTAATCGCTGAGGGGATACCAACGGTGAGTATTGCTGAACTTACGCAGATGATTAAAAATGCTCAGCAGCAGGCGTCTCAGGCACTTGACCAGCTGACAGCTGCGCGGGATGCCATAGCGCAGGCCAAAAGCCAGTATGAACACTATAAGGGGATAATTACCGGCAATAACAAACTGGGTGATTTTCTCCATGATTCTACGTTGAATAGCCTCCTGCCCGTCAGTGACTGGCAGGACATCTACGGTAGAACTAAGGATTTAACCGATCTCAGAACCCGTTACGGCCTAACCAGTAGTAACAGCAAGATACAGGCTGCGTTTGATAAGCTATTGTCGCAGGCTGGCGTTCTTGAGGACCAGTATAAAGCCACTAATAAACGGGTGAAAATTGCAGAAGGGATGAGAAATCAGCTGAACACGGTTCAAACGCCTGCCGATCGTGAACAGTTGGCGCTGCGTTATCAGCAGGAAAATCTGGAGTTGCAGAATCAGAAAGCACAGCTTGAAAACTCGCGTTATTTGATGGAGCAAAAAGACAAAATCGAAGACACCCGCCGCGCGCGGGCTTTCGAAGATTATATGTTGGGAAAATCCAACTCACGTCCAACTTATGAGTAGTCTTCATACGCTGAATTAAAGGTCAAATATGGATGTACAGGTAGCAGAAACCCTGTTCAGTGCCATAGATGCAGCAACCAAAACGCAGATGGGTAATGTGTCGAAAGTTATGTCCGTTATTGCAGCGTTATGGGGTGTTTTCTGGATGATATATATCCTGATGAATTCGCTGTATTGGTACTTTATGGGGCTTACACAGGTTATTCAAGAAGTGCTGATGATGATGTTTAAAGCCAGCATCATAATGATGATGGCTTTCAGCGTCACATGGTATACACAAACCGTAATTCCCGTTGTAACTGACTTTCCTGTCTGGCTGGGTAATACAATTTCAGGAACAGGAGGAACTAATAATAATCTTGTTGATAGTCTGATTGGTTCCTATCTTGATGCTCTGGTGAATACCATTCAGGCGATGGAATTTTCAATCACAAATCTTAAAGCAACGTTTTTCGGTATTCTTGCTCTGGTATTTCTTTTGCTCGGCGGTATTCCATTTCTTAGTGTGGCTGTAGGAACGCTTATCACACTGAAATGTGCGACCATGCTCCTACTCGTTATTGGGCCAATATTTATTGCGTTTGCTGTCTTTCCAAGAACGCAGCAATATTTTTGGGGTTGGGTAGGGACTCTGGGCGGATTCATGCTCGCGCAAGCATTATTTGCAGTGGTAATAGGCGTCGAAATCGCGTTTGTAAATACCAATATTGTAAAGAACGGAGAGATACAAACTGACCTGCTAACATGTCTAAGTCTGTTACTTTACTTTGGTGCTTTCACGTTACTTGCAACGGAAATCCCAAATTATGCAGCCTCAATAATGGGCGGTGCGCCCAGTGGAACAACGGGTGCAGGCGGCATCATCGGACGTGGCACAGGTCTTGGTGCATCGACGAAGATGGCAACTAAAATCGGGAAAGCACTTATGCGGATGCGGCGCAACAGGATTAAATAAAATCCACTCTAAATAATTCTCTCTTAAATAAGCAGGAATTAATTATGAATAAAACAATCGCACTCTGTGCGGCTTTTTTGGCTGTATTTCTTTTATCAGCATGTGGTTCTGTAGTAGAAAAAACCCAGCCAACTGGAGACTGGCAGGATGTAAATTCAGCTTCGGTGAAAACTCATGCGGAGGTTAATGATGCTGGGTATCAGTAAGAAAATTAAGAAGGAAAACGAACAAGAAAGGGCCATGATTTACGGTGACGGTCCGATTGAAGAAAACTTGAAAGAAGCAGCAACGCTAGAACGAATGTATCTGGTTGGTGCAAAATGGTTTGAAAAAAGGGTTGCTGAGGATTACAAGAAAAAAGCACAGAGTTCAAAACGTCTTTCTATATTCCTCGGTGTTTTACTGGGTATGAGTATTATTGCGAACATGAGTCTTTCACCGCTTAAAACGCTTGTGCCTTTTGTTATTCGTGTCGATAAGAATAGCGGGTATGTCGATATAGTCAAACCGTCATACAGCATGAGTGATACAGCGGAAGTGGCTGAAGATAAACATTATATTTCCGCTTATGTTCTGGCCCGTGAGTCTTATCATTGGGCATCACAGCGAGCAAATTACGCCTTTGTTCAGCTGACATCATCTGAGGATGTTTTCACGCCGTATAAAAATTTCCAGCTTTCCAAAAAAGGGTATACCGAAAAACTGGGCATGCAGCAGCAGGTTAAAGCAGAAATTAACTCAATTGTACCGCTACCGCGCAGCAAACAGGACAAGCTGTCTGGCGGTGACAGTAGTATCCGATCTTATCAGGTTCGTTATAACCAGACGTTACTGATGGCGGATGGAAGAACGGTTCAGGGTGCAGACCCGATTAGCTGGATTTCCATCATTTCGATTAACAATTCTAACCCGCCTAAAACAGAAGGCGATCTGTGGTTAAACCCTAAAGGCTACATCACTGTTGGATGGGAGCCGACCCTGACCAATGCCGGGAGCAATCCATGACAGCAACAGAATTTATAGCTTTCTGCTGCCTGCTAATATTGCCGGTTGCAGGCGTCCGTGCAGAAACGGTAGGGCGGGGAACACAGCAGGACTCGCGTGTTCAGGTGGCCATGTACAGTCCCGATCAGGTCTACCGCATTTACACCATGAAAGAGCGTCCAACAGCTATACAACTTCAGCCCGGCGAAACAATCAACACAGACCTGGGGATATTTGTCCCTGGAAAAACTAACGAGTGGCTGATTGGCTCAAATAAAGCAGGCGGAATGCTTATTATCAAGCCAAGTAAATATGCGCTTGATCCGGATACAAACGTACTTGTAAATACCAACTTCCGAACTTACCTGTTTGAGCTAAAGATAACGGATAAACCCGCTCAGATGACTTATCTGTTGCGTTTCAATTATCCGCAGCCAGTTAAAGTCGGTGAAACACCGTTTAAAGGACTTAACATAAACGTAAACCCCTGCGACGGCCCTGCAATCAACCGTAAATATCGCAAACGCGGTGACGTGGCTCTGTCACCGTCAGAGATATGGGATAACGGAACGTTTACCTGCTTCAGATTCCCGACAAATGCACCACGCCCTGTTATTTATCAACTGCTGCCTGATGGTACTGAAACCCGTGTAAACGACCACAAGGTCAACGATATTGTGGTTGTGCATTCAGTGAGCCGTGAGTTTCGTCTGAGGCTGAATAAGTTGGTTCTGGCACTGGCAACTCAGGTTAATAACACTGGGTCATACAATTACAGCGGGACAACAACCGGCGAAACGCTGGAGGTGATAAAAGATGGAACCAACTGAAAACGATAACAGCATTTCAGCCGGTGCGTCTGAAGCTACGGCCAGTCCGCAGCAAGTTGGCCGGGGTGACTTTTCGCTGAAACCTGCAGGACGTCGTAAGGCCATCAGTAGGATGGTGTTCTTTGCGATTGGTGGCGGCGTATTGTTCGTCATTGTTCTTGGCTCGCTTTTCACCTACGCGGTGATTTCCAGTATGGATAAGGCTGAACCTGTTATTGATGAAAACAGCGTAAAAGCCGCGCCTGTACTGCAACAGGAAAATCGCAAGGATGACAGTATGGCTGCAGCAATGGACAAGATGCTTGAAAGTCAACCACCACAGCCAGCAGGTAATCCTGCAGTTACTACACCTCAGCAGGTTCAGAACGGTAATAAAGCAGCAGATACTCAAAATAACGAAAGCAGACCGGCAAGTGGGCCTGATGGTGCTTACCACAACAACGAAAACCCGTATGCGCAGCCTCAGCAGGAGGAACAGTTATTTTCAAAGATAAACCGTTTTGAATCAACAGGTATGAGCGCTGGGAGCGGCGGCGGAGTAGTTGGAGGTGATACAGCGGGAGGGAGTGAACAGGAAGCACGGTTACGACAGTTCATTAATGCCGATCCTAATGAGCTTGCAAGAAACCTTGCCAACGGAGCCGGTGCAAGTTCGTCTGGCTCAGGCGGTCTAAGTGGCAACGGCGGGGGATCGCTGCTTGATAACCTGGGAGGCAACCAATATGCAATGACGAAGGCAAGACTTGCGCCAGATCCCAAATTTTTGCTAAGACGCCGGACCTCTTTTCAGTGCGTGCTCGATACGGGGATTCGTACCGATTATCCGGGATTTGTTGAATGTCACCTGATGCTGCCGCTTTATTCTTCTGATGGCAGCGTAATACTCGCTCGTGCAGGTGCTCAGCTGTTCGGTGAGCAAAAAGTAGAGGTGAAAGCCGGACAGGGCAGTGTGTTCACTACATGGACCGAGCTTGAAACTTCACCTGCACGCCCTGGTGATCGTTCGGTGCGTGCATCACTTAATGGCCTCGGGACCGACCCTATGGGACGCAGCGGGACAGATGCGGAAATCGATAATCACTGGGGCAAACGAATTGGTGGTGCAGTCATGCTTTCAACCTTCAAGGACGTGCTTAATGGTGGCATGAACGCAATGAGCAAGAACAATAACCAATTCACGTTCAACAACACCGGAAACAGCACTGAAGACCTTGCCACGAAGGTTCTTGAAAGCACGATTGGCATTCCGCCAACGGCTTATATCAATCCTGGCACAGTGATAAACGTGATCGTTGCGCAGGATATCGATTTCACCTCGGTTTACAAAACCCGCCGTTAGACATTTCGGCGCCGCAGGAACAGCTGCAGTGCGTCACTATTGAACAGACACATGCTGTATACAGGAATTCCATCATGAGATCTGAAAAAAACGTAATCATCAGTAATGATACTGAGCTACGGAGGCAACACACGCCTGAGCAGAGGCGGGTTGTTAGCAAAGCCGAGCGTGTAAGTCATCCCACGCTGGCTACTGCGATATTCCACCACTTCTTCCAACCCAGGTCAGCAGAAAGCGATATACAGATGATTAACTGCAGCGAACGGCCGGAAAGGGATAAAGGTAAACCGGCAATAGCGATTGAGTGGTTGAGTTTTCTGGATGCGGTTAATACCGGGGATCATCAAACCTTGCACATCAGGCGGACAGAGCCCCCGATTCCATTGGGAAAATTGCACAGTAAAAGGCTACCGAAACAACTCATCATCGCTATATGCCTTTTCATTGCAGCGGTCATCCTGGGATTTATGGCACCGCATGCACCGCTTTAAAGCTAGGGGGAAAAATTGCATCAGAATAACGTTTTCATCCAGGCGGAAATGCTGGCGAATGCAGACGTATTTACAGCCGATGAGATTGCACCTGATGAGCTGGTGAAGGGCTACCTTCACCAGACTGGAGTGACAGGTTTTCTGCAGCAGCCTGGTGTCACAGAGGTTGCGATAAACCGGCCCGGTGAAATCTGGACCGAAACCTCTGGCCGGGGATGGGAGCGCCATGAAGTGCCTCATCTCACGCTTGAACTCTGCAAACACTTAGTAAACACGCTGGCTGTTTATAACTATCGCGTACTCACGGTTAAATCGCCCATCAAAACCGTAGAGCTACCTGGACGTGAGGGCTATCGAGCGCAATTGGTAATCCCGCCTGCCTGTGAGCGAGATACGGTATCAATGACATTCCGTAAGCCGTCTCTTGATCGTTTCAGTCTTGAGGATTACGCAAGAAGTGGACGATTTGACAAGACAAATCAGGAGATAAAAAGTCATACGCAACTGATGCCCTGGCAGCTGACACTTAAACAGATGGTTAAGGACAAGGATTTTGTAAATTTCTTCCGGGAGGCGGTAAGACGCAAACTCAATATCATCATATTTGGCGGCACCGGTTCAGGTAAAACCACATTTGCAAAAGCGGTAGTGGACATCTACCCCGCAAACTGTCGTCTGCTCACTATTGAAGAACTCAACGAGCTCAAGCTGCCGTTGCACCTGAATCATGTGCATATGCTTTATGGGGATTACGTTACCCCAAAAGAACTCGTTTCATGTTGTATGCGAATGAAGGGCGACCATATTTTTCTGGCTGAGTTGACCGGCGATGAAACGTGGGACTTCATGGAAGTACTGAATACCGGTCATCCGGGTACGATAACGACATCCCATTCCAATAGCGACAAAGAAGGCTATGCACGTATTACCGGTCTTATCAAGCAGTCGAAAGTCGGCGCGGGCCTCGATATCGATTATATAGAACGACGCGTTCGAACCTCCTTTGACATCGTGATGTACATGGAAAAGACGGAGATCCTTAGCGTCACCTATGAACCAGAAATCAAACTCGCGCTGCTCAATGGAGCAACGCTTGAACGCGCTCTCCAGCAATCAAGGGATAACGATGTAGTTATATGAAAAAAATCGTAATTTCAGTGTGTTTAGTTATCGCGAGCATTGAACCCAATCCTTGGTGTATATGGAAAAAATGGAAGGATTTATGAGCCTGAAACTGTTTTTACTGATTTTGTTACTTACGGCTTTTTGCTTTGTCATTGGTCTGTATGCAGGAGGCTGGGCATGGTACGCGATGACCGGTTATCGGAAAGGAATACCGGGATTATTCACGCTGCTCAGCCTTGGTGAGATTTCACTGACTGATAAGGGGAAGACCATGTTGCCGTGGGCATGGTGTGTTACGGCTGTGATCACCTTCCTACCAACCGGAATTACGTTGTTATCCGTTTTGGCCAGAACGGATAACAGCCAAAACAACCTGCACGGGAAAGCGCGTTTTGCTAACCGTCGCGAACTGCGCACAATCTGGTATACGGAGAACGAAAAGTGAAAGGTTCATCATCAGGATCAGGTAAGTTGCCGAACGGTTGGGAAATTATTGATGGTCGGCCAGTTCAGACCAGAATTGCTAAACATCCAGCGCTTCTTATGGGCAAAGACCCCTACTCAAAAAACTTTCTTGCAGCATATGGCCAGACGTACATGATGCTGGCAGCGCAACCAGGCAGTGGTAAGGATGTGGGGATTGTGATCCCAAACTTGCTAACGTATCCGCACAGTATCGTGCTGAATGATGTGAAGTTTGAAAGCTGGTACAAAACTGCGGGTTTCAGGGCTGCGTGTGGTCAAAAGGTTGTTCGATTCTCTCCGGGTATGCTTGAAACGCACCACTGGAACCCGTTCCGCGCTATCCGTCGCGATGCGCTGTGGCGCTTGGGTGATCTGCGCACAATGGCTTCATCGCTTTACGTGCCAGACAACGAGAAAAACGCGTCGTGGTTTGTTAAAGCTGGAAATATTTTCGTTGCGATTTGCCTGTTTCTTATTGAAACGGAAGGCGAATATCCGCTAACGCTCCCGCAGGTTTATGAAATAGGTTCCCTGGGGGCTCAGTTGGGCGTATGGGCGCAGCGTGAAATCGACGAACGCAGTAGTAAAGGTAAGCCGCTGTCAGATGAAACGGTACGCGAAATGACAATGATTGTGTCGGAATCGAAATCGAAAGACTTTGCAACATTGGTTGGTTTCCTCACGCCGAGGCTTGCTATTTACGGCGAAAAAACGGTTGCAATGGCGGTAACTGAAAGTGATAACCCGGCAGAGAATATCGATTTCAGTAAGATGAGAGAAGAACCTACCACGGTTTATTTCTGTGTAACTGAAGGGGAAATGAAGAAGTTTGCACCATTGATGAACCTCTTCTATTCACAGGCTATACGTGAAAACAGCCGGGTAATGCCTGAGCATGGCGGTAATTGTGAAGATGGCTCGCTTCGCCTCAAATACCAGTTACTGTTCCTGATGAATGAATTTGCGATCATGAAGCGTATCGAGGTAATGGAAACGGCACCGGCACTTTCACGCGGAGCGGGATTACGGTTTCTCATCATCTTCCAGAATGAAATGCAAATCTGCGCCAATGACTGCTACGGCAAAGAAGCTGGTAAGGCATTGATGGATACGTTCCATATCAACGTTGTTTTTGCACCAGGTGATATCGAAGCGGCTACTGCCTACAGTAAACGTTTGGGAACTAAAACGGTCAAGGTTCCTTCTGATAATGCAGGTGTTTCTGACGGACAACGGCGCTCAAGAGGACGTAGTTGGACACTGCAGCCCCGCCCCTTGATGCTGCCGCAGGAGATCGATGAACTGCCTTATCAGGATGAGCTAATTTTCATGTCGGCAACGGATAAAACGCCAAAAATGAAAATTCGGGCTAAAAAAATCATGTGGTACAAAGAGAAAATTTTTCAGGAACGCGCCGACACAAAAAACTATCCATTACCGTTCATACCGACAGGTGATCCGGAAAAGCTGAAAGGTATGGTGAAAAGCGTTGTTAAGCAAAATCAGAGTCTCAAGTTGGCTAAACCGCAGGGCGACGACATTATTAAAGAAAAATCGCGACGCGAGCGGGTAGACGTTCCGCAGATAAATAATCCGAAGTAAACCGCCAAATAAAATAAGAGAATTAATTATGAAAAAAATCGTAATAGCGGCGGTTGTGCTGTGCGCAACTGCTGGCGCTAACCTGCCTGCTAAAGCTGATGAACCCTGCAATATGACGTTTTGTATGTGGGGGAAGCTTAATGGTTCGGATAGTAGTGAATGTCAGGGGCAAATAAGAAAATTCTTTAATATAGTTGGAACCAAAAAAGGAAAATTTAATCCTGGACGAACCGCTGATGCGCGTAAATCCGCGCTTATGAACGAATGTCCGGCCAATATGGTGCCCGTGCAATATATTAACGACATTGTTAATAAATATGGTCGCCTGAAAGGGTGATATTAATTTCAGCTTAATTATTAAATTAGATGGGTGGCGATAATGGAAATTAACAGCAAAAAGGAAAGCTAATGCTAAATAATAGATTCATTATTTCCGGGCTGATTATCAACGCACTGGCTGCATGTAGTTCACCAATTGAGCTGTCACAGCCCAAAGGTGACTGGATGGACTTCGAATCCCCTTCTGTCTTGCCTGTAGCAACTGCAGACAAAGACAGCAATAAAACCAATACCACACCGGCTGGCCAATTTTCTATCAATAGCGCCTATCGACCGGCATTAGCAAAAACTGCCGGGGCAGTGGATAAAGAACGCTTTGTTACAGCCAGCGGCAAGAATGTTCCTCTCTATAGTGCAGTGCGTACTATTGTACCGTCTTCATGGAACGTGAAGCTTTCACCTGATGTATCAGCTAACTTCCGTGGTGCCCTGTCATGGACGGGTAACGATCAGTGGCCATATGTGCTCAGGAAGTCTCTCAGCGCAGCAGGGCTAACGCCGGTGATTTATGAACAGCGGAAAGAGGTGATAGTAAGCTTTGCTGCACCGATCAAACCGGAAATGCAAAAACTTACGCCTTCTAAGACGACTAAAACCACTACTGCACCAGTTCAGAAGATATTTAGCGGAGGTGTGCTATCTCCGCCAGTTGTGCCGGTTGTAACTCCGCCGTTTAAGCAGCCACCTGATAAAAAGCCACTACTTGAGGCACCTATACCAGCCAAACCAACGATACCGGTTAAGCCTGCTGTCAGGAGTTGGACAATTAAAAAAGGGTCTACGCTCAGGAAGGGGTTTGAACAATGGGTATCGGGAGACAAATGCTCTGGCCCGAACGGTAAATGGGAACTCAGATGGGAAACCGAGACGGATTATCCAATAGATGACCCACTTTCATTCACTAGCGTTAGTTTCGAAGATGTGAGTAATCAGCTTTTTTCCCTTTATCGCAATGCAAAGGTTCCGCTGTATGTACACGGATTTCGTCCTCAATGCTTAATTATTGTCAATGAGCAAAAATAAAAGGAAATAATCAGATATGATAGAAAATAAAAAATTCCTATGTCATTTTGATGCTTTGGCTGTCGCCATTATAACTCTATTGATTTCTGGCTGTGCAGTGCAACGAATTAATGAGGTGCAATCCGACGCTAAAGATAATGGGATTAAAGCCTCCTCGCTTATAAAGCAAATGGGTGATAACAACCCGGTAGTTAATTTTACCAATAGTCAGTATGTCAACCCAAATCCACTGCCAAAACTTAAGTATGAAGCACCTGCAAAATTGGTAAATTGCACCGTGGTTTACAAAACCGCTCAGGCGCAGGACATTTTTCAATTTAGCCAAGATATGTCGGAGCAATGCCGGTATCGGTTTCGTGTCACACCTGATGCAGCTAGTTATCTCAGTGTTGGCGCAGGTTCGGGACTGCAAGGTAATGCAACACAGCGGTTATCCTCGGTTCCTTCCCCTGTCATATCAAACGCTATGCAGCCGTTAGCCTCATTTGGAAGCGGAGTTGGGCAAGACGCTGGGTCTGTAATCGCAGCCAGCAGCGGTAACACCAAAATTAGCAACATCAGCTATTCCGGGCCGTTAGGGGCATTGTTAGATCAAGTGGTGGGACGCCTGGGGATATCCTGGAAGTACCAGGACGACATGGTGATCTTTTACTACCTGGAAACCCGTCGATTTGACATACAGCCCACAGATGCGAGCTATACGCTCACCGGCAGTGTCACCAGTGGCTTGTCTAATGCAACAGGGAGCGGTACTGGTTCTAGCGATTCCAGTACATCGGGTGTGTCAGGGTCTGGCGGCTCGATGATGAACTCGACGGTGAAGATGGGTAACAATCTTTATGAAGATCTCAATAAAACCGTTACCAGTATGCTCACTCCGGGTGTGGGCCGTATAAGCCTAAACCAGACCACAGGCACCTTCATGGTGACAGATGTCCCGGAAGTGGTAAGCCGTATCGGGGAATATTTGACTGCTGAAAACAGTACGTTGAGCCGACAGGTGGTTTTCAAGGTAGTCACTTATACCCTTAACACAGATGTTTCAGATGTGGTCGGTATCGACTGGAACCTGGTCTATAAGTCGCTCAATAGCAATTATGGCATTAGCCTGGCCAACACGAACACAGGGATAGATAGCAGCGCCATCAGTGGCAACTTTAGCGTACTGGATACCGCGACAGGACGGGCTGCACAGTTTGCCGGGTCATCGTTTTTACTCGATGCGCTATCAAAACAGGCTACGGTTTCTGACGTCAAAACCAATACTGTCATAACTACGAACATGGCCGCTGCGCCGGTGCTGTTCGGGCAACAGACAACCTACCTCAAAGAGGTTTCTACCACAGCTTATGCTACAGGTAACAGTACCGTACCTACCCAGACATTGACGCCAGGTAGCGTGACGACAGGAACAAATATCACCATTTTGCCTAAAATCCTGCGTGATTCTGACAGACTAATGCTTAACATGTTTATTGATATATCCAACCTTAAACAGTTCAGACAGCTCAATTCTAATACGCAGAAAATTGAGGGGCCTGATCTTGATACCATTTCATTACAACCGAGAGTTTGGCTAAAACCCGGTCAAACTTTAATTATTACCGGGTTTGAACAAAATAAGGATGATTCGAATAAACAGGGCGTTGGTTCTCCCAATAATATTTTGTTTGGCGGGATGCTTTCTGGCGCGAAAACCAAAAAGAGTTTTGTGATAACGGTGACGCCTTATGTCAGTTAAATTTCGCGGTAATAAGAAGGACAGTCAGCATAAGGTGATACCCGAAGATACCCGTATTAGAGTGCTCAATTTTCATCATCAGCGGTTTGTCGTTGGCCTGGCCTGGGAAACCATCAAAGCCCAGCGCAACCTGATGAAGGAAGTACGTAAAATCGGCAGGCAACGTAACCTCGATGTTGTAGCGATCCGGCAAGCTGATTCTATTCAAGCAGGGTTTGCTCCGAAAACAACGCAGCGTTTGCGCGGCGGCTATTCTCTGATCGTCACACTGGCCTCACTATTAAACGGTTGCTGCATCGCTGTTGTACCGCTGGGGAAGAATGCACAGGACGAAGAAGAGTTTACGCTCGTTGGACGCACGGATAAGGGCGCTATCCATCCGATTTCAGATACCATCTATGCGGAAAATGCTATTCAGCAAGTCGTGGTTGACCTTAAACAAGAGTTGCGCGGCAATAAACAAGGGATGGAAATCCCGGTTTATGGCGATCAAAGCCGCTTCGCGTGGGTATCGGATGACCTAAATCTTCTTGACCTGCTGAATCCGGTAAATATTAAGAAGGCATTTAAACTGAAGCCCCTGACTTGGGGGATGACCAAAGCGCAGTTAATCATGTTGGCAATTACGATTGTCCTGATAACCATCATCGGTTTGATAATCAATCAGTATTATGAGCAAAAGGCACAAGAAAGGCGTCAGCAAGTACTGGCGCAAATGAGATTGCAGGAAGAAATAAATAAAAAAGCCCGTTATCAGGCTGCGCTGGATAAATTAAAACATCCGTGGATCACTACTGCTTCAGTGAATGATTTTATCAAAGGGTGTCAGCATGATCTGCACAAATTGCATTTGTCTATTGAGGGCTGGGAACCCGCCACCGTGCTGTGTAATCAGTCAGGGATTAGTGCGAATTACAACCGTCCTGAAAACTCAGTGGCAACCTCGGATGCGTTTGTCAAAGCCATTAAGAAGATATACGGCACAGATGCGGATTTTAATATCACGCAAACGTCGATGTCAGCTTTCAGTGTTAACCGTAACCTTCCACCTAATGGCGATGACCCCTTACTGAATATGGGCGACCAGCTATTAGCAGTAATATCATTGTTTCAGTCGGTAAACATTCCTGCATCGTTTACGGCTGTACCCATTAAAGAGGTTAAAACCAACGAGCAAGGTGAGGAGTTGCCGATGCAGGATTGGCAAGAATATACCTTTGAAGTGGAAACTAATGTGCCGCCCGATTTGATTTTTAAATCGCGAGAACTTCATGGTGTGCGGCTAAATTCCATCATTTATACCCTTGGCGATAATGGCCGGTCTATTTCATACAAACTTGCGGGGTCCGTATATGGCGCACGGTAAAGCCTTTTTGTTCAGTGTTGTTTTGATGTCATTTCCCCTGTTTGCGCTTGCAGCAGAGGGAACCATTGGCGATATCGATGATTTTCAGAAACAGCGTGTGCTGTATGAAGCCAAAGCTGCGGCAAACAAAGCCAAGGCAGCGGCGGAAGGATTTGATAGCACAAGCGGTGTGGCGCTGGGTGTGCGTCCAAACGCGGCTGCTGGGGTGAACGGTCAAGCCAACATAGCGACCGTTGATACGGTTCCTCGCCTGGTCAAAATCAATGGCAGAAGGGCGATCATTAGCCTCGCCAACGGCAATACAACGTCGGTGGAGTCCGGGCAATTATTACCGGGCGGGCAGTGGCTAATCATGAGTATCGGGCTGGATGGCGTAAAAATAAAAAACACGGCGACACAATCTATTCAGATGCTTAATTGAGGTGTCATTATGCAATTTTCTGAAAAAACGCATAACATTGTCAGTCTTCCTAAAATACTTAATGGAGAGGTGTTTTCACCAGAAATACAAGACAATGTTAGACTGCTTAAAGATAATCAAACTAGCGATTACACCCTGTTCGTCATGGAACAGTTGGACGGCAATACACAGTTTTTTGATTTAACTAAGAATTTGCGTAAAAAAGATATTAGGCCGATGGTGAATTGGGTTAGTCGGGAATATATTAAAAAAATTTCTGATTCTTTTAGTTCTGCCGAATCTGCTAATAACGATTCACAAACCGATGCACAGCAACGGGTATTAGATATTATTAAATATGCCGTTGAATTACGTGCATCAGATATCCATTTTCGTATTGAATCGACTTTTTTTAAAGTGCTGTTTCGCATCGATGGCGTACTCCGGGTTATGCGTAAATTTGAAGCGTCTGCAGAAGAAGGGAAAATGCTGATTCAGACGCTTTATAACTCCATGTGTGATGAACGCAGTGAAAGTACATTTAGCTATAACGAACCCACAGATGCAAAAATTCGCGAGGTGTTTGTAGCTCCGTTCGGTTTGAGCACAGGGCGTTTTGCCAGCCGCCCAGGTAGTGTCGGCACGATATTAGTGGTGGTGAGGCTGATAAGCCGCCGTAAATCGCAGTTGGAGCTTGAATCCCTTGGTTTAACCGTAAAACAAACCGTGTCCATCAGGCGTGCGCTATCCAAACCAAATGGCGTTATCTTCTCCAGTGGGCCTACTGGTCACGGTAAATCAACCTTATCCCAGTGTATGGCCGAAAGCCTGCTTCGAGATAATCCGGGTATCAATCTGGTCACGGTGGAAGACCCGATTGAGTCACCGATAGCCGGTGCGGTGCAAACCCCATTAATTATCGCTGACCGTAGCGATAGGGCATTAATGGGCCGCGCCTATTCAAAAGCAATCTCTAACCTAATGCGCCTCGATCCGGATTGCATCTACATCGGTGAGGTGCGGGACAGCACATCAGCCACTGGTGTTATTGAGTCAGCGCAAACTGGCCATAGCGTGATTACCACGATACATACCAGTTATCCGATAGACATTATCCAGCGCTTGCGTCGTTTAGGTGTTGATCAGGATTTGCTGACTGATGCCACGCTGATCACCTGTCTGATTGGGCTAAGGCTAACCCCGTTACTGTGTCCGCAATGTAAAAAATCGTACAGTGATCATAAAGAGAGTATCGATGTCAGCATTCGAAGTCTTATTGAACAATACACCACGACGGACACGGTGTTTTTAATCAATGATGATGGCTGTAAACACTGTGACTATACCGGTATTAATGGTCGTACAGGGGTTTTTGAAGTTATAGAGACAGATTATAAATTCATGCAATTGTATGGGGATAAGGGGAAAATTGAAGCCTGGGATTATTGGCGTAAGAAGGGTGGTGAGACGTTATGTGAAAATATAACTAGATTGATTAATTTAGGTAGGGTTGATCCTGTTTTAGCGCATAAAAATATATGTAATCTAGACAGGGATGATAAATTACATGAATAGCTTTGAACGGTATATCTATCAGAAAACATTTAGTGCCTCTGACCGTATCGAGATTTATGATAGCTTTCGACAATATCAACTAGATGGGCTGAGTGCTGAAGAAACCTTTAACAAACTAATTGCAAACTATACTCGTAGGGGGAAAAACCCAGGTAATGCTATAGGTAAAATATTGATAGAATGCAGCCAAAATTTACGTGCTGGATTTTCGCTATCTGAATCTCTTAGAGAATGGTTGCCCGACCAGGAGTTTAGCATTATTGAAGCTTGTGAGGTTTCAGGCAATCTCACGGAGGGCTTTTTAAATGCAATGTTTATTGCAGAAGGCACCGCAAAAATGACACGCGCAGTAAAAACGGCTGCACTGATCATGTCATACATGTTTTCTCTTGCGTTCAGTGTCATTGTTTTGTTTTGCCTCTTATTGGTGCCGACTATTAAATCTGCAGTCCCATTAGATAAATGGAATGGATTGCAATTAGCGGTGTGGTACTTTTATGTATTGATTACTGAATATTGGTATCTGCTTGTTGCGGCTTTTGTTATTACTCTATATGTGGTTAGTAAGTCACTAAAAAATTGGCGGGGGAGTATTCGTTTTGTTTTCGATAATATTCCTCCGTATTCGATTTATAAACGTGTTAACGGTGCGGTATTTATTATTAATGTCAATGCCATGTTGTCGGCAGGAATACCAATGGAAGATGCCATTCGTAAAATGGTCGATTCTTGCCAATCGCCCTGGTTGCTTGAACGGTTGCAATCAACACTAAACGCGATTAATTCAGGAGAGGAAAACCTAGGGACGGCGTTGGATGTTACCGGTTATGAATTTCCCGGTGAAGAAGCCATTATCAAAATGCAAAGTCTGTTTGAAACCTCAAACCGGGAAGGATCTCTTAAACGTTACGCCAATAAATGGTTAGAGAAAACAATCAATGCAGTAGAAAACACAGGGGAAGTTATCAGAAATATCAGCATTATCGGTTGTGCTCTTATCATCGTTTTACTCATCGTCGTTATGTATGACTTGCTCCAGCAAGCGTTCTTTTTTAAATAAGGAATAATATGAAAATCGTCAAAATCAAACGTGGTGTTGCTAACATTACCGATTCAGTTGTTTCGCTCGGCATAGCGTTGGTATTAATTGGTGTGGTGCTCGGGTTGTCATATATTGCCTATAATAAATTTTATGCAACGTCAGAAGTCACTCTGATTACTAACCTTATAACAGAAACAAAACAAAGCCGAAGCAGCAATGGATACGGCACCAGTGATTATACAACGATGTTGATTCAGTCTGGTGCTGTTCCAAAAAGCTCTGTGTCATCTGGGAAAATTGTAAACCGCTCCGGTGGGGAAATTACAGTGAAGGGCGCGGGCATTGGATTTACGGTTACTGATACTCTATTAGCGAATAGTGATTGCATCAGATTGGCGTCGCAGTTGGGAACATCTGAAATGGCTTCGACAAAAATCAATGGTCAGTCTATTACCGGTGAAGTGACTGCTGTTGCGGCAACAGCGGCTTGTACCACGGACAGTAATACCGTGGTATTTACTACAAAATCCTGATGTATGCCTTGCCCCGCTATCGCGGGGCATTATTCTTCAAAATTCATATATAAGGGATGAGATGACAACATTGAAAGAAATCAGCTTTATTGATTTATATCTTGGCCCTGATTATGCAGAATTAAAAGGTATGTCTGGCGCAAGTTCATACTTAATTGATTTGCCAGATGGATGCAATGAAGATGCGCTTATCCTTAAACAAAAGTGTGTTGACTATCTGCATAACACAGCTAAAACAGAATTCGCACTATTTTATGATGATCGTCTTTATCGTGTAACTGTCTCATCAAATATTTTTGGTGGGGAAAATTTTGTTATCCGACAAACGCCAGCAAATATCATCCCGTTTACCGACATCCCTTTTACGAGCATCATTCGTCGTTCTGTCGAACTTACCGGCGCTACCGGACTGTTTTTGATAGCGGGTGAAATGGGAAGTGGTAAAACCACAACGGCATCTTCTGTGTTGCAACATCGAATCTTAACTACGTCGAATTTGGGCGTTTCGATTGAAGATCCGATAGAAACGCTGCTACAAGGTAGGCATGGTAATGGGCGCTGTTTGCAGCTGGAAGTCGGTGAAAATGAAACCTATGCTACAGCGACAAAAAAAGCGTGGAGAATGGGCGCTACGTCGTTTTTGTTGGGTGAAATTCGTGATGGTCCAACAGCACATGAAGTATTAAAAGCCTCACTGAGTATGTTTGTGGTTTCAACCATCCATGCATCCTCTATTACGGAGGCGATAGAACGCTACATTATGTTTTGCGAAGAAATTAATAATTCATCTAAAGCTATTGTTGCCAATACTTTATTTATTGTTGCTCACCAAACCATGATGCTTACCAAACGCGGTGATGTTTTCGCTGGGCGTGCAATTGATATCAACGCCTACAATCTAAAAAATTGCCAACAAGCGCATGCGATCAGAACCAAAATTGCACAGGGTAGCTATCAAGCTTTATCCGATGAGTTTAGCGGCATTAAATACACGTTGTAGGGAGAAGTCATGTTAAAACGAGGTGTTTATCAAACTACTGATGCCATCGTCGCTATTACGTTATTGTTGGCCATAATGGCAGGTATTATTATCCCGCTTGGAAATTGGCTGACTGACGAATACCGAGTCACTATCGCCGCAGACCATGCTAAGCGAGTAAGAAACGCGGTTACTGCGTTTATCAAAGATAACCATGATGTTATCGCAACTCAGGCTAGCTCCGGCAGCCCGTATGTGTTTAGCGTTTCAGATTTGATCACGGCGGGCTATCTTCCTTCCGGGTTTTCGCAAAGCAATAATTTTTCTGCGTCCTACCAAACTCGCGTCTATCAACCCGTGGTAAATAAATTCCATACCATGACGTTTTTAACCGGCGGTGTCAGCTTATCAAAAAGCCTGGCACGGAAGTTGGCCATACGCATCGGAGGGGAAGGCGGGGTCATAGATGGCAGCGAGGCTAAAGGCGCGTTAGGGGCCTGGACAGAAAACCTGTCAGCGTTCGGGGGGTATAACCCTGGTGACGGTAGCGTCGTCATGGCGGGGTTCTATGACGACGGTAATGTGGTGAATGACTATCTATATCGAAAAGCGTTACCTGGCCATCCTGAACTGAACACGATGCAGACGGCGCTCAATATGGGCGGCAATGATGTTAACAATGCCAACAGCGTTAACGCAGCGAACGTGACCGCTAGCGGCTGGTTTCGCAGTACCGGTGATACCGGCTGGTACAACGAGAAGCACGGCGGCGGCTTGTATATGAATGATGATACCTGGATGAGAGTCTACAACAACAAATCCATCTATACCGAGGGCGCGGTTCGGGCTGGCACTATGCAATCTGATGGACGTCTGACCGCAAAAGAGTATATCCAGATTGAGGGCCTCGCCACCGCTAAAGCTGCTTGTCCTTCAAATGGATTAATGGGGCGTAATACCGCTGGGGCAATTTTGGTTTGTAAAGATCTGGTCTGGACCGAAAACGAGAGCAGTACGTTGGTATCTACTGCAACCATCGCCAATGGCTCAAGCTTCATGTGTAAGAGTGGGCCAAGTGGCCGCATTCTCGTCACGGGTTATGCGAATTGGTTAGTGTCCTACGGCGTGTATTGGATGAACGCGAATCTTTATGCCAATGGCGTTTTAGTTGCAACCGACAACACCGCCGCGTTCGAGTACGATCATGGGCGTGCGTCTGGCACCAGTGTGACGTTATTTTATGTGCAAGCGACACAGCCAAACACAGATGCGACTTTCTCATTGACAGCAACGGATAGCTACTTACAAAAAGTCAGTTATTCCTGCGTAGGAGCATAAGGAGTGTTGGGCTATGAAAACTACATATATCATTCTGTTTTTTTTAATGGTCATCGTTTCACTCACAGGAATGTTATCAAGCAAAAATTCGCTTGATATTACCCAAGCAGATATCAGCGCTAAGAACTTTGTGAATTATGTTTTGGCGTTTGATGAATATCTATTATCTCATGATGTCATCAATGGTGACGTAACCAATGACGTTGTGATCCCGACATGGTTGCCGGTGAACAGCGAGATAAAAATGATAATTAGCGCAGGCTATGGTTATATTTTTATGCCATCGTCACCGGGGATGCTAGCCAATGTGCAGCAGATTACAGGTAACAGCGCTATGGTAGGTGTAAGCGATAGTGCAAGTATAAGTACGCCATTAGGGGCAATTGCAAAGCCCGCTTTCATTCCATCAGGGTATATTGTCTATGTGAGATGATAATGATCTATTATGCTATCGCCGTCTTATTCATTGCCTTGTTCTATTCTCAACAACTTATCGTTATATACCGTAACTTAAAACAACATGCGATTGTGCAAGCTAGAGCATTAAGTGAAGAACCCGATAAGGAAACAGTATATCCAATTTGCGCTGTAGTTATGTTTTTATGTTCAATGTTAATGTATTCGCTAACGGACAATGTGGTTTTGAGTGTTTTTATTCTGCTGCTTGCAGCGGTTGCATACGCGGATATGGCGATACGTTGGATACCCGATGTTTTAATTTATTTGCTAATTGCCGTCTCTTTATTGGATGTTGATAAACATAATATAGTGTTGCGGGGTGTGGGATGTGTGTTTTTTATTGTGCCACCGCTAGTACTGAATCTTTATGGTTATCTGAAAACAAAAACCTTTTGGATCGCAAGCGGTGATTTTTATGTGTTTTTTGCCTTGGGTTTTTGGATACAACCGGAATACAGTGCTGCCATTATGTTGATGGCGCTATTAATCGGTGCATTGTTGATGCGATTTTGTCATAGCGTACCATTGGTAACTTGTGTATTCCCTTTTTTTATAGGCTATAAACTATGCGAGGCATATGGTGTGTTATTGCTCTTTTAATATATCTGACTCCTTTTTCATCATTGGCAGAGGTGAGAGCACCGCAGCGTAATCTTCAAATGTGTTTTATACGGGCCGGGGAACAGTACAAGATTGATTTCCGATTGCTGATCGCGATTGCTCAGGTAGAGAGCAGCATGAATCCTAATGCAATTGGCTATAACCGTAAAAACGGAAAGGTCGTTAGTGAAGACCTCGGTATCATGCAAATAAATTCATCCTGGCTTGTTGTACTTAATGCAATGGGGATAACCCGAAAGCAATTACTTGATGATCCATGCCAAAATATTTTTGTTGGTGCCTGGATATTGGCTAAGAACATTTCTCACAATGGCGTTAATTGGGAATCTGTCGGGGCTTATAATGCAGGGTTTAAAGATGCGAATGCAGAATTTCGTATGAAATACGCGAAGAAAGTTTATGCGCGATATCTTGAGTTAATGGGGGGGTAGTATAAAATAAATGAGAGAGCTTCATGAAAGATACCGTCTTGCGCTGTCTAAAATGAAAGAAATGAATGAGGTAGAACGGAGTGGCCGAGTAAAGCAGTTAAGTAAAGAAGAATTGCGTAAGTTCAGAATTGATATGGCCTCACATGTTTCCGAAGTGCGTATTATCTGGTGCTGTCTGGCTCAAATGAAATCTAATATCACAGATATAACGGAAAGCGAATTATTAACGTTTCTCTGTTTAACTCAAGATGAAAATAACGTGTTTTCCTCACTATCAAAATAATCCATAGATAATCAAGGTGTTTATATTCATTTCAAAAATTCAACTAAGAAATTTTTTCATAATAAATATGGGGACTTCGGTCCCCTTTTTTGTGGCTGGTTTGCGGGGGTATTGTTTGTTCCTGGCATGGCCGCGTAGTCATCTGCCCGCGTTATACACATACCCACAACCCCCGTCGCGGCGTTTCCGCCGCTTGCCGCTCCCGTTCACCAGGGGGCTTGATGACCCCCTGGCTCACTGGCTGGGGGGAATGTGGATATGTGTATAACGCTCCCCCTGTGTGCCTGCTGTCCGTTACTGGCATGGCCCCCGTAATCGTCTGCTCCGCAGCCGCTAACGCGCAGTACAGCGCCCCACCCCGCTAAAGCGGTGTGGCGTTCCCTCGCCCAGGCTCGGCGCTCACTGCGTCCCCCCGGAGGGGCCTATATGGGGCAATGTGGCCGGAAGCCCGGATCAGCTTAGCAGGGCGGAGGGGAGTATTGGGCTGTTCTGCATGTCAGCAAGGCCCGGCAATTTGCCACTTTCGCACATAACAGATCTGAGTTTTTGCCTCTTAAAAACAAATAACACATACAAATGTACGTAATAATATTGATTTTGGAGTCAATTGTATGTATGATTGGCTTTATGAAATCAATGGTGATTTCACTATAAAGGCCGTTCGGCCAGGAACAATAAAATGAACGTACAAGAAGCTTTAAACGTGTTTAACCTGTCTGGTGAATTGACTGAAAAAGATGTTGTAAAAGCTTATAAAAAGTTGGCTCTGAAATATCACCCGGATCGTAATCCGTTAGGTGCTGAGTTAATGAAAGCCGTTAATGCAGCGCGTGAAGTGCTGATGGCCAATATCGACAAAATTAACCAGTTTCAGTCCGCTGATGCCGAAGCTCACTACAACTACGGCGAGGCTCTGGAAAAGGTGCTGATGGCGCTGTCTGGATTATCCGGTATTGTTTACGAGGTGATCGGTAATTGGGTTTGGATCAGTGGTCAAACTTTCGAACACAAAGCGGCGCTCAATGAATTGAATTGCAAGTGGGCCCCGAAAAAAAAGCAATGGTTTTACCGTCCTGAGGAGCATAAAAGCATTGGGAATCGCAAAGAGCATTCTATGGATGAGATCCGCCAAATGTATGGCACCAATGGCACACGCCGTACCACTGGCCGTAAAGCGATAGCAGTGCAGGCTTAAGCCCCACAAAGGGGGCTGAATGGCCCCCCATTGCGATTTCAGGAGTAAACCATGACAACCTTTAACGAAACTTTTATGCCAGTATTTAAGCGCGTATGTAGCTTTTTAGGTGATGGCTGGCGCGTTGATCAACGACGAGCTGATGAACGCTACAGGATTTTTTTGTTTACACCGACATTGGCAAATTATGGCATCACAGTTCGGCAAGAAAAGGACAGGCTGATTTTGACCGGGGGCGCGGTACGCAGTCGGTCACATAACGATTATTCATGCTGTACCGTTGCGTTGAAACGAGAACCTCGCGGCATTGCGCAAGATATCAGAAAAAAGGTCCTCGCTTATGCACCGCAGCAAATTGCCACTGCAGCTGCAGATTTAGCCGGAATAAGCGCTCGTAATGAAGAACAGAGAATTTTGCTGCACCTGCTGGCGAGTTTACTCGAGACAAGGGATCACCAGAACTACCACGGCATACTGTGCGAAATCAATGCACACGGCATGAGAGGCGATGTATCTGAAGGTTATCGCGGTGATTATAATTTGAATCTTATCCGCCTCAGTAAAGACCAGTTGATCAAATTGGCGGGGTTTATATCGACGTTGGAACGGTAACGAGGCTGCACGGCTAATGCCGTGCATATCACTCTCCGCCCAATGTAAAAGGGCATCCTATGCAGAAAGTTTTTTTTACACGATCAAAGGGCAGAGTCAGCAAAATGCTGACTGTTTACAGCGACGGGATACGCTACCGGCTGCATTATATCACGCTTGATCGTACCAATCCGAGCGCAGAGGAATGCGCACAAGGCATCAAAGAAAAGCGCTTTGAAACGTTAAACCGTGAGTTCTATTTGAAAAAGGGCAAGGAGCTGGTCTTGTCCCGGTATCCACAGCCTGAATTAACCGAGCAATTCAAAGCTTTTTTAGAATCTACAGAGGGAAAAACCATGATCACGGAGAAGCCTACGCCCGCACAGGTGGCCGCAGCCAGAGCTGCCGCCAAAATGACGCAGCGAGAAGCGTCGGAACGGTTTGGCATAGGGGTTAATGCCTGGCAGAAAAAAGAGGCTGATGGCCCATCTCACCGTGATCTATCGGTAGGGGAATATAACTACCTGCTGATGCTGGCAAATGATCACCCAGAGTTTTTGGCTATCCGGCGTTTGCCTAAAGATAAAAACCCACGTCAGGACGCGGCACGGCTGGCGTATGAGCTGGCGCAATATTTATCTTCGGGTGATTTTAAAGAAATCGTGGTGCCAAGTGCAGTCGATGCCATGATGAAGACGTTACAGGATAAAGTCAGTGAATTACGGGCGGAGTGGGAAAGCGATATTGATTATAAAAAAGGGGAATTGTAATGATAAATATAGGGGTAATAAATAATCTATCATCTGGACAATCACTGTGATGCTCGCAGTTCTTGGGTAAATCGATTCCAGTTAAATCTGATGCGAACGCGGGCCACGGCCCGCGTTTTTGCTGTGGTTGTCTGGCCGGGCACGCGCCGTTGGCGCTTTGCCCCCGTTTACGCACAACCCCCCGTCGCGCCCTCCTGGGCGCTTGCCGCTCCCGTTCGCCAGGGGACTGGATGGCCCCCTGGCTCACTGGCTGGGTGGGATGTGGAAAACGGGGACAATCCCTTTTTCTGGCGTACCGGCGCTAAGCGTTCTCGCTGCGCTCCCCCGCTAAGCCCCCGGAAATCCCGCCCAGGTCGCCGCAATGCGTCAACCTGGCCGCTCACCGGGCCAAGGCCGGTAATGTCCTATGGCGTCGTCTGAATGGTTGTATCGGCTTAGCAGGACTGGGGAGGGGTTGCGCTGATCTGAGCGTCAGCAAGGCCCGGCAATTTGCCAATTGGCGCACTTATCAGAATCACATAGTTGCCTTTTAATTAAAGAAGATATGCGTACAAATGTACGTGTTTAATATTGACATAAACACCATATGTACGTATAATTAAATTTATGGAATCAATCGTGATTTCACTATAAAAGCCGTTCGGCTAGGAATATTAAAATGGAAATGATGTGCAGTGTTACCGCAATGTATATTTTCGCCGGGTATCGTGATGCGATTGCTGAGCTGGAAGAAGAAGATATGAATGCGGCAAGAATAGCGGTTGAATGGATCAGTGGTGCCGGTGAACTAGAAGTGGCCCAGCGTTTTAAGTCTGTTGAAAAAATGATAGATGGTGCAATTGATGCCATTTTATTGAACGAAGGTTCAGCCGGTATATGGGAATATGAAGTCGCGGAGCGCATTGGGCGTTATCTGGTTAAACATGCACAGAAAGAAGAAGAATTAACGGATAACGATATCGTTGAATGTGCTATTAGAATCACGAGAATTTGGAATGAAGTTAATGGAAATTTAAATCATTTAGATATTATATTGTGATTGTTCTCCTTTATTTTCATTAATGCTCACCACTTAAGAACAAAAAAATACGTACATTTGTACGTGTTTTTATTGATTTAAATTACAAATGTATATATAATTTAGCTCATGACCTCAATTAGGTTTTTACTATAAAGGCCGTGCGGCCAGGAGCGATAGATGCATTTCACAACCTTTCTTTCCAAATGTTTCGATATTGAAGTCGAAACAGAGTTTGACTCATCAAGCGAAAGAAATCTTACTCACATTTGGCTCTATGAAAAAGGCGAAGATGTTGAGCCAATATTAATTTTGCACGAAATTTACAACTCCCCTAAAGCATGGTGCATCGGCAATGTGTATTCAAATCTTGAGCATGGCGCTCAAATACAGGAAGTAAAGTTTCGGCAATTAGTTAAATCAGGAAACGTACATAACAAAGGAGACAAAGATAACCAACACTGAAAAAGGCGAAGGCCAATCTGCGCTAACAGACTGGCCCTCTGTATCGTTAATTACCACATACGCGAGAGATAATTAAGATGACCAATGAAATTGTACAGGTAGCCAAAAAGCTTGTAAACAAGCAAGCGGTACGCATTCCGGCGATGAAAATGCATCAATGGGATGAGCTGAGATGGTGGGTTGATTACCTGCAAGGCTATGCGCTTTAAAAGCAACGAGATCTGCCGTTTCACTTGAAGCGGCAGTGACGCGCTCATGACACGGGATTAATGCAATGGATGAGTTAGAAATACTGCTAGCATGGCTGGAAGATAACGAGGAATGTGGCACGGAAATTCAATTCTCTGATGATGTTGGTTCTGCTGAGCTGCTACCAGCTGTGCGCGGCGCAGTTGAATTACTGAGAAGCGAAATAACGACTGTCCAGTTCACCGTCCCTGATGGCAAGGCGTATCGGTTCGAGCGCAATATTATCTGTGTGCGTGATGATCATGCGGTTGAAAGTGGCCCCGGCCCGTTCGTTCTGTACTGCAAATATGATGTACAGAAATACGGAAAACCCACGGTATTAAGCCTTTGGGATCAGATTAAATACGTAACCGGAACAGGCGATTCGGGCCTTTATCGGTAATAGGTTCATTCTGATGCGAACGCGGGCCACGGCCCGCGTTTTTGCTTTGGCTGTCTGGCCGGGAACGCGCCGGTGGCGCTTTGTCCCCGTTTACGCACAACCCCCCGTCGCGCCCGTTCGCCAGGGGACTGGATGGCCCCCTGGCTCACTGGCTGGGTGGGATGTGGAAAACGGGGACAATCCCTTTTTCTGGTCTACCGGCGCTAAGCGTTCTCGCTGCGCTCTCCCGCTAAGCCCCCGGAAATCACGCCCAGGTCGCCGCGCTGCGTCACCCTGGCCGCTCACCGGGGCAAGGCCGGTAATGTCCTTTAGCGTCGTCTGAAGGGCTGTATGGGCTTGGCAGGGCGGGGGGAGGGGTAACGTGCGTCCGGGGAATTGTACCGTCCTGTCGGACGGGCTGCGGCGGTTTTGCATTATGGCTCCCCTTCCCTACAACGTGCCGCCTTTCATGCGCTTTCGCGCATAAAAAATCCTACGCCGTGGTGCGCGAAAAACATCATTATTCAATTAAATCATATCATTGTGAGTGTTGCACGGCATGTAACACTATGCTATAGTGTTACTCATGGTGTAACGGTTGCGGGGAAAAATGATCAAGTCATTTAAGCACAAAGGGCTGAAACAGCTTTTTGAAAAAGGAATTATTTCAGGCATTCCGGCACAGGATGCGGTGAGAATCAACGACCGTTTACAAGCTATCGATACGGCCACCGCGATTGAAGATTTAAACATCCATACCTATAAATTACACCCCTTGAAAGGGGATCGTGATGGCGTATGGTCAATCACTGTCAGGGCTAACTGGCGCATCACGTTTGAATTTAACAACGGTGATGCTTACATTCTGAATTTAGAGGATTATCACTAATGAAACAGGCTATTGTGTCTCATCCGGGCGTTATGGTGTCCCGTATGTTGGAGGATTTAGGCGTGGGTGTTCGCCAGTTTGCCAAGAATATTGGCACGACCCCGGCGACGGTATCGCGTTTTCTGGCAGGGAAAACGGCGTTAACTCCCGTTTTAGCGATCCGCATTTCCGCTGCATTGGGAAGTAATCCGGCATTTTGGATGCGGTTACAAAACACCTATGATTTGCGACAATTGGAAAATGAAATTGATACATCGGGCATCGTTTTATACGGTGAGGACAATGAGACGCCAGAAAAACGCCTCTAACGTGCCGCCGAAACGCCGTACAGCGCCAGCGCCGCAAATGCCGCCAGTGACAGAGCAAAGAACCCGCGTAATGCGGGTTTTTTGCGTTTTGGCCTTATCACCATTTTTTGTCAAATTTTTTCACGTCTATTTTTTTCGACTGAAAAATACTAAGCAATTATTTTACAACAAAATAAATGGTTGCCTGATACGCCCTGCAGGACGTTGGCCAGCTGCGCCGGTGCGCGACCGTCGCACAACATTACTCAAAGAAATTGAAGAGAAGATAAAGCGATATAATGATTGTCAGATAGGCGCATTGCGCCTATAATGGTTTTCACGGTGGCGCTAGAAGGTCACTCGTTCCGAGAAGGCCATGCTGCCGGTAAGGAAACGAATGAAACTGTCAGATGTTGCGACCATTCGAGGGCACTTTCAGGAAGCCGATTTCTGGATAGTGCGCCGAGGCTCTTTAACATCCTGTGGCAAACCGACCCGCCAGTTCAGCCCGGAACATATCGGGATAAAGGTCGAAAGAACAGATATTCTGTTACCGGACTACCTTTTCCTGTGTATGAAGTATTTACACTCACAAGGGCTGTGGGCGCGGTTAGCCACCGGATCACTGGAGTTGGTTAACATCAGGGTTTCAGACGTCAAATCTATCGTGCTGAATCCATGCTGATACAAGGAGGGGGTTCCCCCTCCTTTCTCAGCGGAAAAAACAGGGCAAACAGATGATCAAAATAGATATACCTGATATCGGTAAACAAAAGGACATCGTGCGGCGTGATGCTGTACACAAGGCTTGCTTGCAACTGGAAAAAAATTTGTTGGCTGAGCATATTCCGGGGCCAGAGCATTTTGATCACCGGCAATATGGAACTCGCCACCTGAACCTTGAAAATGAGAGCTGGGAGCCGCCTGCTGCTGAACTGGTCAATGCCTGGTTTGAGCACTTCAAAAGCACATTTTCTGAATACGGATCTGATAAGGCGTTGGGCATCCTGCTTGGTCTGAGTGGGAACGCAGATCGGCGTATACGCTCATTTCGTAACGGCGAACGCCCGGTGCCTTATGGCGTGTGGCGGCGTTTTCTGGTCATTACCGGGCGCGTATCTCAGGAAATTATTCCCGTAATGGCCTTCATTGATGATGAGGGGCATAAATGAGCTGCGCTGAAAGGGGATGCGATTCAATGGATAAAAACAAAGTTATTAAAGAAATTGCACAACACGTTTCATTTTCGGTTATAACAGGGTTGATGGCACTTATTACCACCATGCAAATAATTGTCAATGCAATACTAAATGCTCCGATTAATATTATTCTCATACCTCTCATTGTTTTTTTAATATTTATAACTGGCGTTAATAGTTTTTTTGCAACCAAGAAAATACTGTCCCTATTCACAGAGAAAACCGTATGAAAATATTACGTAAACACCACTTTGTGTTGTGGATAGCGTTCACCAGCTGCGCCGCCTCTGCTGCTGGGATACCGCTTATTAATCCCTCCGATCCGATCCGCGTGTCACAATCCCCAGCCTATCGTTGTGATGCGTCTGGCCATGCATTACAGCGATTTGACGATGGTTCTTTGCTACCGCTTATCGTTCGGGGTAAGTCGGTTACATGTCAGCATGATCAGCTATGGCTGGACGGGAAAAACCTCAGTTATATGGATCTGGTTCACCAAGCTGCGCATGATGCTAAACAGGGCGACAAACAATGAAAATACAACGATAACCGCCTCCGGGCGGTTTTCTTTTTCCCCTGTTCCACACCGAGAGCTATACATGCCAATCACAAACCCTATAATCACCACTGTTTATTTAAACAGGTTTATGACTATGGGAAAGAAGGATGCGGATTATCAGGTGGTTTACCGGGGTGAGTCGCTGGGGCGGTTTGTCGTGGGAGGTTGGGTATTTTTTCAACGGCGCAAGGAGTACGGCGGCGGGTACTGGCTTGGCCGGACGTATGAGGATTGCTTTTGGTTGGAGTTCGAGAGACCTACATCACTCTATGAAGGGGTGAAATACATCGTGGTGTATGAGGGCCAGCAGGCGCACAGTCAAGTCTTTAATGATGATTTCAATCTAACCTAATGGCAAAAAAAAAGTCACTCTATGGTGACTTAGTTGTTAACTGACACAGGGTTCCCTGGTGATTTTCGCTACTATCGCACTATATAGGCACTATCTGCAACCACTTTATTCGCTCTTGCAGCAATTTACACTACCTCAATTTCTATGAGGAAGAGTGTATGGCTGAACCATTTTTGAAGAATCGCCGCCGGTTTACATCATCGCTGGCAAATGAGCTTGTGCCGCTTTTTGATGCCCTAGCCGCAAAAACGCGCATACCGAAAAGTCGCCTGCTGGATGAGGCGATCAGTGATCTTTTGGTGAAACACGGCGTGCCAGCAATTGATGTGAAATCCAAATCGTCACAAGACTGAATTGTCTCCAGTTGACGGGGGAGAATTCATCGCCTCCGTCCGATTTTTTTCAATTCTGAATTTTAGCCATAAAAATAACTGTCTGTTTTTAATAGTAATGATTGCTTGCTATGTGAGTCCTGCAAGCGGTGAGCCAGCTGCAGGCCCCCATTCTGGTCGTTAAAATAGTCTTAGTGACCTCGGATGTAATCCCGACTGTATACTTCTATTCTGATTTTCTTGATGCTATGATATTTCAAGTAAACAAATTAATTTTTTCCTGCGTTGTAACTACACAGTTATGACCGGCGGAAGCTTATGCATAATCCTGTTGTGTATGGAATACGTACATACACACCGTAGTCAATGTAAAACTAGCAGTCGTATTTTCCAACAACGCTTTTATGCTGCTGTGTGTCGTCATTTAGACGAATAATTTCTACTTTATCCTATAAATTCCTCTAGTTAATTTTTATTTCCCGTATAGGCGCTACCTGTAATAGGCAGTGCCTGCTTTCTCGCGCCGCAAATAAGCGGCTAATCAATGAACTGGTACATCAGGCGATGTAGCCATAAGGAGATCTATCATGGCATCACGAGGCGTTAACAAAGTAATTCTTGTCGGCAACCTTGGACAAGATCCTGAGATCCGCTACATGCCGAATGGGGGCGCTGTAGCCAACCTTACACTCGCCACGTCAGAAAGCTGGCGTGACAAGCAGACCGGAGAAACCAAAGAAAAGACGGAGTGGCATCGCGTGGTGCTGTTCGGCAAGCTGGCAGAAGTGGCAGGCGAATACTTGCGCAAAGGATCACAGGTCTATATTGAAGGCTCGCTACAGACGCGCAAATGGACAGACCAGGCCGGGGTGGAGAAATACACTACTGAAGTGATAGTAAACATAGGTGGCACCATGCAGATGCTGGGCGGGCGTCAGCAGAACGCGGGAAATAATAGTGGATGGGGTCAGCCGCAGCAGCCGCAGAGTGGCAATCAGGAAGCTGCCGGTCAGCCGAACTCGCAGGCTAACAATACGCCCCCTGTAGACTTTGAAGATGATATCCCGTTTTGAAGATGAGCGACGGCATCTGTAGAGATTATTTCGAATCAGCTGAAAACTGCGTAATATCCAGAAAACGCGCCCTGTACGAACTTGAAACGCATAATTTGAGTGATCCTGAAGATATTGCTGATTTTTATCGCGAACTGGGAGATCTTGATATATACAGGGCGCAGGATGTTTTGCGTTGGCTGGGATATTAGATGCCCGTAGGGCATGTAAGGCGCGAAAAGAAGTTGCGGAGAGCTTGAACGCTGAATCGCGCCGATACCCCTAAAAAAGGGCTTGTATAACGCGCTGTCGTGCGCTCGCGCCCCCTGATAAGCCGCTTTGCGAAGCCTCAGTATTTTCAGCGATGAAGAAAGTTAACGGTCGGAGACAAAAGAAATAGGAAGCGATTTCATGGGAACTGCAAAATTCACAGTTCCCATTATAATCATTTTCTAAACTTATTACGCTCATTATCGGGCAGTGTCATGATAATGTTTTGCTGCTCCTTATAAGCGTTAAATATGCCAACGCTTCTCTGTTCCCAGCTTTTTGACTGAAGATATAAAGTAGTCATACCGAAACCACAAGCTAAGATAACCAGTATCGTGATTGCTGCCATTAAGTAGCACAGCTTTTTATACTGATTTCCAAAGTATGAAGGAAACTTTTGCAGAGTTTCCTGCAGGTTGAGTGCAAATCTCTCAGTTTTGCGAATTTCATTGCTGATTGCTTTAGAAAATAACTCTTCAATTACAGCGCTAGTCTCTTTGTTAAGCTTTTCAACCTGCATTTCAGAGACAGCTTTCAAACTGCTTTGAGTCTCTTGCTGAAGGAATTGCGAGGTTTTTTCCGCCTCTTCTACTGCATTAGCGATCAGTTCTAAAGACTCCCGAAGGGAGCCTTTCAAATTTGCAGGAATCTTCTTAATTTCGTCATGCACTGCGCCTATATCACCTAATAGCTCGATAATAAGGGCATCACGGGCGGTTCTAGGATTGTCAGTGAGCATAGTTTAACCTGTTATGCGAAAAGTGATTCATATACTTCATCAAGATTACGTTTAACGCTTTTTGACAGTGCTTTTAAACCGTGCATGTCAGCCCACTGATTTCTTTCTTTCTCAGAGGCTTCACGGTTGGTACGAAGCATCGCTTTATAATCATTTGAATCGTTAAGAATAGTATTGATTGTCAACCCTTTTACTGAAAGCGCATCGAAGAGTTCTGTTTCCCAAATAGCACATTTAGGGTTTGCTATAAAGTTTTTTTCTTTTTTGCAAAATCCCATTACATACGGAAATTCATCCGTAACGTCTGCTGATACACGGTTAAACACGACGCGAATTTTATCGGTCGGGATGCCAATTTGTGCAAGGGTATCAACCATAGAGATTGTTTCCTTTTGTTCTTTGGTTCCACTTGTTACAGGTATGATGAAATAATCAATTTCTTCGTGGGAATCATCGAATTTAACCATGTTACTCATAAATTCTTCGATGTTTGATGCGCCAACGTCGATAATAGCATTTTCTTGAAGCATCATTTTTTTGAAAAGTTCGCGGAATTTATTTCCTTTCATCTTTTCAACATCGATACCTAACGAAGCTGCCGTTTCGTTGATTGACTCGACTGCAAATATAGGTGCGTTATCCATGCGCGGAGCAAACAGATGAGCAGCCAATGTTGTTTTACCTACAGTACCGGTCCAGTTAAGAATAGCAATGATCATTTTAATCTCCCTCTTTAAGGTCATCTAAATCAATGGGGCGGTTACGCAACTTTCTGAGATCGCCTGGATTACTGACTTTCTTCTGCGTCGCGATGTTTTGTTTATCTTCTTTACCTGCTTCCTGAACTTTATCAGCGCTGGTAATACTATTTTTCTTCGCTATTTTATTTTCAGTGAGTTCAATTTTTCGGCGGGTTCTGCCGTACATATTTGACGCGGTACGAGCATCAAACGTAATGCCAGTCTCCTGCTTCATGACCTCTACGATTTTCTCCCAGGAGACTATCTCCTTTACCTGAGTCAGGTCGCCATAGTAAGCGTTAAAAGCTGCTTGCTTGCTCTTTATGCCGGGATTCCTAAGCAGATCGAGCAGGCCGCTCAGCTTTTGCTTTATAAAATCATCCATCAATGCCCCCGTTTGCTAGTTGATGTGTGAAATGTAGGTGATTTATGTGTGTGTGTCAACTGATTATGATGAAATGTGTGTGAATAGTGATGGTGTTTGTGTGATTTGGTATTTGCATAATGGTGCATTGTGTGTGATGAAAACCGCTGCCCAATGAGACAAGGCACGTTCCCGATTGTATACGAGATGGCAAGCCATCCCGTATACAACCGACGCGCCAAAGGGGGCCCCCCCTTTGAAACCCCCGCTGCGCGGGCTGAAACTTCGTTGATTATCAGGGCTTATTTATGTCGGCTAAAAAAACCAAAGACAGAGTTCTCACTTGTCGCGTTTCTAATGAAGATTTCGAAAAGCTGGAGCAAATGATTGCTGAAGCTGGTATGTCTAAGTCTGAATATTTCCGCGACGTAGTTATTAATCGTAAAGCTGAAATCAACGTAGTCGTCAAAGATATGCAGTCTTTGATATTTTACTACAATAAAGCCAGCAATAATCTTAACCAAGTAGCTCACAAAGCAAATTCAGCACATCTTGAGAATAGAATGTCTGACAGTCTTTATGGCCGAATTCTTAATGCTCTTATAGATATTCGAACTCTTTTATTAAGAGGTATTGACGATGCTGATAAGAGTTAGTGGATATAACTCAGGTGTAAAGGAGTATCTGGAAGAAGGCGTAAAAAACGGCAGGGATTATTCAAGGGATGAGCTTGATGAACGTGTGGTTTTAGAAGGGGATTTAAATCTTACGGATAGAGTTTACAAATCGATTACTGATAGAGGACAAAATCGTTATACCACATTTACTCTTTCATTCAGAGAGGATGAAATTCCTAACCATGTTATGCAATCCATCACTAAAGAGTTTCGTGAGTTCATTATGTATGCATACGAGGAAGAGGAATACAACTTCTATGCCGAGGCTCATATACCAAAATTAAAAGAAGTGTATGATAAACGAACCGGAGAGAAAATTGAAAGAAAACCTCATATACATATAGTTGTCCCTAAGGTTAATCTTCTATCGGGAAGAGTGAATGATATCATTGGAGATCATGATAGCACCGAGAAATATCTTGAGGCATTTCAGGAGTACATTAATCAAAAATATACCCTTGCGTCACCGCGTGAACACGTTCGTGTAAATCCTTATAATTCAGCAGATGTTTTATCAAGATATAAGGGTGATGATTTTAGAGGAAAGAATCGTGAGTTTAAGCAGAGTTTGGTCAAGGAAGTTATCGATTCTGACATAAGGACGCGTCAGGGTTTTTACAGCGCCGTATCTAAGTATGGAGAAACCAGGATTCGTAATCAGGGAAAGGAAGACGAATATATTGCTGTCAAACTGCCAGGGGATGAGAAGTTTACAAACCTAAAAGAAACCATCTTTCACGATAGTTTTATAATGGATAGAAAACTCGCTAAGCCACCTTTAGCCAAACATGTTATTTCTGACCGTCTGCATGAGTGGCCAATGCGCTCTAAAGAAATTAAATACGTCGCAAAAGCAAGTAAATCGTTTAGAAATGACTATTACAGTCATTCCGACCTAAATGAAAAAATAAAAATACTTGGAGTCGAGCAATTACGGTTTTACGAAAAATTTGGAGGTCAACATGAGTTACACCCTTCCGAGTGGTCGGGCAGTTACGAGCGAAGTTCTACTGAAACTCGAAGAGGACAACATGCCGGGGCTACCCATAGCTTGCAAGGTATGTCCCGCAGCGATGTGGCAACTGACAGGGAAACCAGAGGCACCACAGGCGCGGTGTTTCTGCCGGGTAATGCATGTGTTTACGTGGAGCAGCCAGCAGCAGGAGGAAATCATAGACTGCGATCTGATTTATATGTCGGAGGAACAGGCGGAACAGAAGCGGATCGAGAAGGAACAGAAGCAGTCAGACAAAGACGACAGGGAACGCAGGAAGGACCAGGAGAAACTAGAGAAAGAGATACGGGCTATTCAGAGGGAGAATCGCAGACAGGAACGCGAAGAGAAGGCAGCGAGGGACAAGCAGGATCGCGAACAGAAACAACAACAGCGGAAGGACGAGAAGGCACAGGAGCTGGCAGAGAAAGCCGAGAGGGCGCGCCTCCGGGAAGAGAAGAGACAACAGAAGTTGACACCACCCCCAGTCCCACAAGATACACCGCCGACGCATACCCAAACGACAGAGGAAGTATCGAATCATATAGATACACCGGCGTTCCAGAATTGGGCAGAAGTGACTCAACTTTCTCAACCAGAGGAGGATCAGGACCAGGAAATAAACAGCTAGGCATTCCTGTTTATGCACGAAACCCACGCAAGAGCGCCGATGTAAGCGCGGTTGAACGCAACTCGAGCAAGCTTTTCAGCAAACCATCTAATACATCAACGACCAGGCGAACCCAGGTACGGCTGATTAAGCGCCTCATGCCCAAAGCGCCTAAAAATGCTTCCTATGTAGCAGCCTGCTTGCAGCGGCGTCAGGAGCAAAATGAACTTTCCGGCCCACAGCGAAGTGCTCTCTATCGGGCTGACCAGAAATATTTCGAAACTCGACGCGCAATCATAAGCGATAAGCGGCTGAGCAACAGAGATAAAACTCAATTTCTATCCGTTCTCACGTTTGAACAGCTCAAAGCACATCTGCTTATAAAACAGCCGCAAGGCAACAACCAGCACGAGGACTATGTAATGAGCAGTGAAAATATCAAGAGTAAAATAAAGCCGGAAACTAAGTACCGGAATACAGTCAGCGGAGCAGAAGAAGCTGAGCGGGGGCCACAGGATGCAAAAGAGCGTTTCCGCAAGCTTAGTCAGCAACTTGAGCATGATCTAGGCGAGCGCAGCCTACGTGAAAAGGTGCGTATTATTACGGCTGCAGATCTTTATACACGCAAGTCAAAGTTAAGCGACAACGTTCATTATCTCGATAACACCTCGCATAAAACATTATTTATCGATACAGGTAAAACCATTGCAGTAAGTAAGCATGGGCTGAATGAATCTGCAGTAGCTGTTGCACTTGAGCTGGCAAAGGAGAAATTCGGCAGTACGTTGACGGTTAAAGGTACGGAAACATTCAAAAACACTGCTATAGAGGTTGTGGCACAAAAAGGGCTAGATATTCACTTCACCGATAAAGAAATGAATCGCCGCCTGGTTGAGCGTAAAAATGAGTTGGCCATTGAGCGTGAAGGACAGTCTTTTAGTGCCCATCCGTTACCAACTGCTGACGCTGAAGTGCAACGAATACTTTCGGACCCGGCAATGCGCCGACTGTATATGAGTGATGAACAGAAGCAGCGTGAGTGGAACGCTACGCCCGAACAGTATGAGGATGTCCGGGCTGAAATCAGCGGGGAAATTGAGGCTCGCATTCGTGAACGGATAGCCGCTCAGCCGGTGACAGCGCAATCCGGGGCTACAACAGCAGCTCCATCGGCGGCAGTCGATGCTGAAGTGCAACGGATACTTTCGGACCCGGCAATGCGTCGCTTGAACATGAGTGATGAGCAGAAGCAGCGTGAGTGGAACGCTACGCCCGAACAGTATGAGGATGTCCGGGCTAAAATCAGCGGGGAAATTGAGGCTCGCATTCGTGAACGGATAGCCGCTCAGCCGGTGGCCGTGC
>NZ_PEHF01000106.1 GCF_015762685.1 Candidatus Symbiopectobacterium sp. 'North America'
ATTGAGAATCCGGCAAAAACGCGGATAGGCATCCACATCGATGCTTTTTCTCGATCGAGAAAAACGCCGTCGTACGCAGTCTGGCTGGTTTTTTTTGTAATGAGATAACCCGCAGTGGCAGTTGCCACAACCAACAATGCGAAGCAAAAGACTTTTATGAGCTGTGAAACGAGGGTGTCGCCGCATTCAGCGGGTCATTCACGATTGGGCCAAACATCGAAATCAACCCTTTCATGCTGAGATCGTCTGCTGTAGTTGTGCTGGTTATATCGCTGATGGCATCAGCATGGGAGACGGCCGGTAACAGCAGAACGGCGCAGATCACGGCACTTGCTATGTGGTTAGAACGAAGATGAATTTCGGGGTCAATGCTGTTCAGAAACCAGCGCTGTTCTCGCTTGAAATCGCCGAATCCCCCCTTTTCGGCAGCACTAAGTCGCTGACTATCAATCTGCCAGATCCTGAACTGTGCCGGCACAGCCTGTAATGCAAGCTGCAGTGCCACAAAAATCAGACTCGGACCGCACCAGGTTGGCCATCCGAAAGCTCTGGTCCAGCATGTCAGTAGGCCAAGAACGAACATCGGATATGCCCCCACCAAAAGAAGCCGTTTGCGCCATAGGAACCATTTCCTTACATCTGCAAGGGAGTAACTTTTTCCGCGGGACTGAGCATTTTTCTCAGCTATGGCTACAGCCTCCCGAAAGGACATCCCTCCAGACTCAGGTTCGCTCGAGGTTGAATTCAGAGGATCAAGTTTTTGGCCTCTCCACTGGCGGAACAATTCTTTCTGGTTGTCATGCGTCCGGTACAGCCGTTTTGCGGTGATCACTATTGGCCATAGCGGAAGCCAGATCGGAGCTGTCGCAATTCGGGCTATTTTTTTTATATTCATCGTCGCCTCAATTTCAATTGATATGTGTTTTTCGAAATCAATTAAATCTCAAATATGCTGCGGCGATTCTTATTTTATTTGTGTAGTTCCTGTGTAGCCAATATACACACAAACTACACGTAAGTGATATTTTATGGGTTTCAAAGGGGCACCCTTTGGCGCGGGTCATGAGAGAAAAAACGTAGTTTTTTTCGAAGATGACGAACGTGCCTGACATTTTTCTTTCAATTACTCTTACCGAGGCAGGAATATTTATTTTGGTGTTTTTATAACATTATGGAATTAATTATATTTCCGTTATTACCATAGCCAGGTAAATATATATTTACGCTGCGTCTGAAATGCGCAAGAAAGCAGATTAATGCGTAATAGTGCGGATTAATGCAAGTCGTGCGCGAAAGTGCGTAGATGCTGTACCAGAAAAGCGAGTGAATGCGTATGGCTGCGTTGGTGAGTAGCTGTGTTGTTTAAGGGGACTGCTTACAAAACGGAAAAAATCGTACGATAAGCCTCGCTATTTAAAGACGTCGTCGTTAGCCATTCTCACACAACCCCAAACACTCCAAAAAATGGCCTCAGAGCCTCTGTAAGCAACTTTGTGAGTAAAGGCATGTGTTTCCATGGTTAGATGAAAAAAAACGCATGGTGGCTCCCCGAGAGCTTTTCAGCCACCATTTCCCCTACACTCACTCTTCTTAATGCCCAAAGGGCATGGAAGGCGACACACCGGAAGGTGAATAATTCATGAACGGTGAGTCGCCGAAACCCACCTTTGGCGGTGCTGATCCTAAATGATCCACAGCCCCCTCGTCCTGCAAAGCCGGTTTTTAGGTTTCACTGAAATTACAGCGATGATGATTCTGAGGGTCGTAGACACAAGGATGTTATAGCGGAACCCGCCTGCCGTAAGGCAGGAGCTACCATTGACGGCGCGAAGCGCCACAAAGATTTTGAAGTGGAGCCGCTAAGCGGCGACATCCCAGCTCTGACTTTTCCACAGCTGTGCCGTTAAGTTTTTAAGATCTTTTTTTAGATCTTCTTTTTTAAAACCTTTTTCACCCTTGCAACAATATGATTTAAAAAACAAATTAGACACATAGGTGATACTTTTGGGGGTTATAGGTGAGGGTTTTGGGGGTTATAGGTGAGGGTTTTGGGGGTTATAGGTGAGGGTTTTGGGGGTGTTGTCCACAAAAAAAGGTGAGGTGTATTTTTTATTGCTCACCATTTGTTTTGGTGATACTAATATTGCCAGACTCACCTAAAGAGTGAAATTAGACCATGTCAGACCTCGTAGCCTATAAATCGAACGCTCTGATTGAAGCTAGTTACAAGCTCACGCTGCAAGAGCAGCGCTTTCTACTGGTCTGTATCAGTCGCCTGAAATCCGGGGGAGAGGCACCGTCCCCGGATGAACAAAAAACCATGACCATCACGGCAGCCGAGTTTCATCAGGCTTTTCCTGACATGGGACGGCAGCACGCAGAAGCAAAGCTCAAGGAAGCTATCGATCGCCTTTGGGACAGGTCAGTTATCATCCGGGATGAAAACAAGCGCGAGGAATTCCGCTGGGTACAATACCGGGGGCAGTATCTGAAGGGGGAAGCGAGGGTCGAAATCACGTTTTCTGACGCAATTATGCCGTACCTGACGCAGCTCAAAGGTCAGTTCACGCGTGTCGTGGTTAAGAACGTTTCCACCCTGTCTAGCACATACAGCATTCGCATCTACGAGCTACTTCAGCAGTTCCGTAGTACCGGCGATAGAACTATTGCGCTTGATGATTTCCGCTCCATGCTTGATCTCGACGACAAATACGCCGATTTCAAGATACTTAATCGTGACCTAATCAAACCGGCCATCGCCGAACTTAACGAAAAAAGCGATCTGGCCGTCACAGTTGAGACAGTGAAAAAGGGGCGCAAAGTGACCGCATTACGCTTTCGGTTCAAGGAAGATAAACAAATAAAAATGGCCTTGGCCGGATAACCTAAGGGATATGGAAATGCCTGTGATATTACGTTTTAAGGGATACCGATTTTTCTTCTACTCGAACGAGGGAAACCCTCTGGAACCGGCACACATTCACGTGAGAAGTGCCGACTGCGAAGCCAAATTCTGGCTCGTTCCTGATGTAACCCTTGCCCGTAATGATGGATTTAACGCCCGCGACCTAAAAGAATTGGTCGATGTGGTAGAGCAGAACAGCAAGATGTTTATGGAGGCCTGGAATGAGTATTTCCGCTAGGGCAGTACGGTTTGACGAATACAACATGTGGGTGACGCTGAGCGATGCCCGCACACTGGGCGTTCCTCTGGCATGGTTCCCGAAACTGATGCACGCCAGCCCGGAGCAGCGCGATCACTTTGAGCTGAGTGCGCGGGGTATCCACTGGGACGAGCTGGACGAAGATATTTCCGTGGACGGACTTATAGCCGGTCGCGGTGATGTAACTCAGCGGCCACACCGCGCTGCCTGAGTATTAGTGCGGCCTGAAGGAGTTCAGACCTCCTACAGGCCGCTAACCAAAACCAAATGAGGACTTTGATTTATGGCTAATCACAATGCTAACACAACGGCTATTACTGTACGCTTCAATGCGGTAGAACAATTGCATGTAGGTTCTGACTCTCAGGTTCGTGCTGGTGACGGTGTAACCATCACCGCACTTGACCGTAGCGGTATCAAGGTTGGCCATGAATGCACGGTTATTTGTAGAGAACATTGCA
Organism: Candidatus Symbiopectobacterium sp. 'North America'; assembly: GCF_015762685.1. Lineage (GTDB taxonomy): Bacteria > Pseudomonadota > Gammaproteobacteria > Enterobacterales > Enterobacteriaceae > Symbiopectobacterium. The sequence continues at coordinate 3,626 of NZ_PEHF01000106.1, forward strand.
GGATTATTGCGAAGGATCTGGCTAGTATCGATGCTGGTTGTTACACAGACGTTCGAGCAGGGGAAGATTCGAATATCATCGTCGGAGAGAATTCAGTTGTTGCGGCGGGTATTGGTAGTTCTATCTCGTTTCGGGTTTGGATCGGTGATTGTGAAGAATTAATATCAGTTATCGTGGATGAGAAAAAAATTAGAGCTGATGCTACATACTCCTTTAGAAATGGGCATGTTACTTGTATTCAATAAAAAATCCCCAGAATCGGATTTTTGTTATATTAAGCTCGATTAAAGCAAGTAAATATGGATTTGATATGGAACGATTGTCTGAAAGAAGAGATTTAAGTTTTCAAGGTAATTTACTTGGAGCATTTCTTTGTGGGATTCGATTATTAGGTTTGTTTTTTTGCTGGATTTATGTTTTTTTCCAAACTAGCTACAGCTGTAAGAATTTATAGCCTCAAGTATATTTTGGTTTATTTAGTAATTCTGGGGGTAGCAGTGCCTTCTTATGCGATTGTTGGTATTAATTTATGTATCTATGAATCCTGGATTTTGGCTTGGGTTGGTATGTCTTTTGTGTCTTTTATCGCGCTTCGTATTTTGGCTATTCTTGAGCTGAAAATTTTGGATCGTCTTGATATTCAAGAGGTCTGAGTAAACTCAAAAATGCCCCAAAAGGGGCATTTTCATTTTATGCTGCTTCCTTCCGGAAGCTTTCCCTTTGGTAAGCTAGGCCCAGTTGCTTGCCCTGTTATGTGTTCTGCCTTTCCTCCCATCCTATCAACGCTGTTTTGGGATTTATCGTGAACATCCCGTCCAAGAACTGCGCCGCTATGGCCACCGACCCATGCGATAACTGCATCAGGTAAAATGTTTGTTAGTGCGAAGGATGTGTTGACCAACGCCAACGATAGTGAACAGTACACAGTTAATGTTCCTACGAACGTGGCTATCCCTACAACAGAACTGGAATGTCCGTTTGCTACAGCGGTTTCAAACAAAGTATTCAGCAGCATTCCACCAATAAACAAAGCTGTTCCACCAAGCAAAAATCCCCCGACCATCAGGATTGGGCGAAAAGCTAAATTCAGCAGAAACAGATAACCATGAGCGGTCTTATGCCCCATACCTTCACCTATGAGGTGTGAAAAAGCCCAGAGAGGTGCGGCAAAAATAGCTTCCCCAATGATGATTAGATAGTTCACGCATGCCATCAACCAAATAATAAATGGCAGCATTGGGAGATAAACCGAAAGGGTGATCCCGAATCCTAATAGGGCTATTAGAATGATTTTTACAAACCACGCAACGCTATCTACAAGGGCTGGTACTGTATCGAACCCCAATAGGCTAGCGGCTTTTCCTATTAGTGAGTTTTTTGTTCCTTCAGTCAAAGCCTGTAGCCCTGCAAATGTAGCAATGCCAACCTCTGAAGTAGTCAACAGGCGGTCACCGAAGTTTTTCATCGATATTAGCGGGTTCACGATCCCGTTATCATCGACGGTCATATTGGTGGACCACGATGTGAGGTTTTGGAACATTGTATGGAAGACATAATCGATAATTCCATCAGAGCCTGAAGCACTATTGGATTTGTACGATGATTTTGCCGTCAGCATTTCAGACCCAGATCTGGTGCTGACTGAGTTTTGTGCCTGATATGCACTCATTACCAGACGGTATTCATCATTGGTTACCGGTTGTTGGCCAACTGATGCCCCAAACGCGCTTCCTTTGGCTGCTGCTACCTCGCTGACCCGGTTGTTTGCTGTAGCCAGCGTCTGGTACCACGCCCCCAGTTCAAAACAGCCGTGGGAGGTAATAGAGTCTGCCACCTGTGCAGTCAGGTTCTTCAGTTGGCTATTCAGGTTTGCCGAACGTAGCGCCGCTGTAACACGGTTTTCATAAATCTGGCTGGCGTTCTGGATAATTGCTTCAGCACTCACCAGGCTCGCATCTTCGTTCTGCTGGCGCGCTAATACACCGGAAACGAACTCCTGAGCACCACTCCGCAACGCACGCTGCATCTCGTTAAGTGCGGTAATATGCGCATCCTGAACGGCTGACATATCGATATTGCTCACCGCAGAGGCGCTGTTAACATCAATTGTGGCGCCCCCGCAGGTGTAACTGCGGGATTTAAGGATGAAACCGTTGTTGTCGGGAAGCCCGGACTGGTTGATATAGTCGTCAGGAAAACCAATGCCACCGCTGCTGGCTTGTTGATCTAAGCTGGTGTTGATACCGAACATGCACAAGTTGGCCCGGAAAAGTTCTCTGGTAAGACTGTCAGTCGACGGAGCTACTGGCTGCAAGACGAATGTCTGTCCGGCCTGGAAAGCCGACATGGTAGCCTGTGTGCCCATATTGGCTATCCCAATACCAAGCTTGGCCATGAAGAGCATCAGTAAGGAGGCCAGGCACCAACCGTTCGGCATAGGAGTCAGC
>NZ_PEHF01000007.1 GCF_015762685.1 Candidatus Symbiopectobacterium sp. 'North America'
ATTTAAGCAAGCCCAACATCAATCGAAAATCAGTGTTGCAAAAACGGGGGTGACCATAGATTTTTATGGCTGGCGGTGACGAACGGTGCCAGAATTTCATCGATACGGTTAATGGTGGTGCTGCCGTAGATGTGGCTTGCCACCTGCGCGATGATTTGGGCCGTCACTGCCGTCGCGGTTGAGATGGATTTTGGCGGCTCAATCTCCGCGTTACCCATCTTGAACCCTTTGGTCAACATGCCTTCAAGGTCGATCAGCATACAGTTGAACATCGGGAAGAACGGGGAGTAGTCCAGATCGTGGTAGTGAATTTCACCGCGTTCATGGGCAAGCACCACGTCGCGCGGCAGGATATGTTGCTTGGCATAGTGCTTGGCAACGATACCGGCCAGCAGGTCGCGCTGGGTAGGGATCACTTTACTGTCTTTGTTGGCGTTCTCGTTGAGCAGAACCATGTTGCTCTGTTCAACCAGACCGCGAATTTCCTGATTCAAACGACCGCGCTGTTCGCGGGCGACATCACGATCGTGACGGTACTCAATGTAGGTACGCGCAAGCTGCTTATACTGGCCAGACATCAGCAGGTTTTCAACGGCGTTCTGGATATCGCGGATATCCACACGTGCTTTCCCTTGCATTTGTTGAGCGACCGCACAGGCCACGGTTGCACAGTAATCTGTATCATCAACTCCTGCCGCATGCGCAGCACGTTCGACCGCCTGCTTGATGAGCATCTCATCAAAAGGCACCTGGCAACCGTCCCGTTTAATCACTACTGGTTTCAACGTTCGTTCATCAGAGTTGTCCACAAGCGGAATCCGCAGCAGACAAGGGCTGCGGGGGGTTGTGGATGATATTGTGGATAAGTACTACATGTAGTGTCTGTATTTATGATAGATACTATATGTAGTTTTGGGTGAAAAGAAATTCGCGATTTATTGACCTGGAACAAAGAATTTCGAGCAGCGTAGAAAGGGTGTGCAATGGCGTTGCGCGAAATAAAAATAATATATTGATTTGATTAGTAGTTTTTTATCTCTGCGCCATAAGGAAAATGACGAACAAAAAAGCATAATAAACGTAGGGAAATAACAATAAGCAGGGCAATTATATCGCTGGGTGAAACGATACATTAAGGGCAGTGATGTTGCCCCGCAGACTGCTGACAAATCCTACCCAAAACATGACACCCACCTCTGTCATTCCCGCGAAGGCTGGAATCTCTTGCAGGTGAAACGCGTTTCTTCTCACAGAGATCCCCGGCTTTCGCCGAGGATGACGAAGAGTAAAGTGGCTTTGTCAGCAATCTCAAGGGGCAACGATGTTGCCCCGTGCTACAGCGCTCGCGCTTAGCGGAGTACCGCGATGGCTTCGATTTCGATCTTCACATCTTTCGGCAGACGCGCCACTTCCACACAGGAGCGCGCTGGAAACGGTGCCTGATGCTGAGTAAAGAAGGCTTCGTAAGTGGCGTTAACGGTGGCAAAGTCTTGCAGGTCTTTCACAAATACCGTGGTTTTCACGATGTCGGCGACTTTCAGGCCCGCCGCTTCCACAATGGCCTGCACGTTTTCAAGAGACTGGCGCGTTTGTGCGACGATGTCCTCGGCAATCAGGCCGCTTTTCGGGTTTACCGGGATCTGACCGGAAGTGATGATCATGCTGCCCAGATCGACACCTTGTACATAAGGGCCGATAGCGGCTGGGGCGTGTTCCGTGCTGATGCTACGTGACATGGCTTCTCCTGGATTTCGACGTGGCTATTTTCGAAGGGACAATTCCCGCCGGGCCTACGCCGGGCGGGATATAACTTACCATTATTCAGAAAAGCGCGGCGCAGGCAATGGCATTGATGACCCTGCACACGTCGCACAGCGGCTTAGCGGTCAGCCAGCACAGCCTGACGTTCAAACTCTTTCTCGCAGTATTTGCACTTGAGGTGCGCATCGCCATCGAGTTGCTTGACGCTGAACGACGAGGTGACTGGCTCACTGCGGCTGATACAGTTGCTGTTCGGGCAGGTTAGCACGCCATCAATACGTTCCGGCAGGCTGGGCACCAGCTTGCGTACCACCGCGTAGTCATCAATCTACGGTGGCCTGTGGGGCGTAGATCGCCAACTGGTTAGCTTGCTGCTCTGTCAGGAATATGCTCTCTATCTTGATCAGATCCTTGCGTCCCAGATGATTGGAAGGCAGGTTCAGTCCGATGGTGATGCGCTGGTCGGTGGCGGTCAGCTTGAACAGCGTCAGCAGCTTGAAGCCAACCTGCGCTGGGATATGGTCGATAACGGTGCCGCGTTTGATGGCTTCAACCTGTAATTTGTTATCCTGAGTCATGATGCTTTCCCCTCTCACAGAACCAGTTCGCGATTTAATACTAGCGCCTGACGTGCAAAGATGCCGTTGCCTGCCTGTTGGAAGTAATAGGCGTAAGGCGTGCTGTCGACGTCCGTCGTTATCTCATCCACGCGCGGCAGCGGATGCAGCACTTTCAGGTTGTCGCGGGCAGCATTCAGATCGGCAGCGCGCAGCACAAACTGCGATTTGATATTGATGTACTCGGACGGGTCCAGTCGCTCTTTCTGTACGCGCGTCATGTACAGAATATCCAGCTCCGACACCACCTCTTCAATGCTGGTGTGCAGGCTATAGGTGATGTTCTTCTCTTCCAGCATCGCCAGAATGTAATCCGGCATCGCCAGTGCGTCGGGGGCGATAAAGTAGAAGCGATTACCGTCGAATTTCGCCAGTGCCTGCGTCAGGGAGTGCACGATACGGCCATATTTCAGGTCACCAACCATGGCGATATTGATATTATTCAAACGTCCCTGGGTTTCCTGAATGGTGAACAGGTCGAGCAGGGTTTGCGTCGGGTGCTGGTTAGCACCGTCTCCGGCGTTGAGCACTGGAATGCCGCTGGAGAACTCGGTGGCAAGACGCGCGGAGCCTTCCTGCGGGTGGCGCATCACAATGGCATCCACATAGTGGCCGATCACCGAAATGGTATCCGCCAGCGTCTCGCCCTTCTTACCGAGCGACGTGTTGTTACTGTCAGCAAAACCGACCACGGAAGCGCCCAGATGGTGCATCGCGGTTTCAAAAGAGAGCCGGGTGCGCGTCGAGGCCTCAAAGAAACAGCTGGCGATCACTTTATGTTTTAACAACTCTGGCTGCGGCTTGGCCTTCAGGCTGGCGGCCACCTGCAACGCCAGCTCCAAATCTTCACGGGTGAGGTCGTTAATCGAGATGATGTGTTTTTGATAAAGCGGATTGACCATGTTTGCTTTTCTCCCAACGGTTAGCCCTGAAACATTTTTCTCTAGCTCGGCCAGTCGGCAGGCGAGGTTCGCCCGATATGACAGGCAAAAAAATCTATGGTCACCCCCGTTTTTGCAACACTGATTTTCGATTGATGTTGGGCTTGCTTAAAT
>NZ_PEHF01000067.1 GCF_015762685.1 Candidatus Symbiopectobacterium sp. 'North America'
AAGGTACAAGTATAGATAATTATACTTGATTGAGGGTGTGTGCCACCATGATAGGGGAAGACCCGAATATTTACAGGGGTTGCAACAAGGAGGAGTTGTGCCATCAGCGTTACAAATTGGTCAAAATGAGTCTCCAATTACAACGTGTTGCACCCTGATGCAAGCAAGTGCAATGAGGTGCATTTTTCATAACTATTTCGTTTATTTACCTTAAATTTTATTCGTAAAGAATCTAAAAAAAGCTAGCCAGAAGAAAGGCTTCAAAAAATCAGGGTGAACAGTGGTGAATAGTCGATGAACAGTTTTTTGGCAACTCTTCACCCTATTATTTATTGATTTATCTACTTTTTTATCAAAAGTGAATAGTAGTGAACAGTTTTATAAAAGAGTTAGTTGGGATGAAGATAAAAACACCGCGCTAAGGCCGTGTTGTGTGGTTACTGGCAAAACGGGCTTTGCTGGTCGTGGTTGTGTGGTGGCCTGCACAATAGCAACCAGACGATAACCCCGGAGAGCGTAACCATGGCAAAACCACCGTAGATGTCTTGAATGAGCGTATTACTACTCAACGCAAGCAATTCGAAACCGCTAAGGCTAATTATCAGGCGCATGCTACCGCGTTACAGAATGTGAGCAATGCGATAGAGAAGGCGCAACAACAGCAACGTGTTGAGCAGGAAAAAAGCCAGCTACTGGAAAATGAATGGCGGCATCGTTTCCGCAATTCAGGCGGCCAGATGACGGACGACCTCAAGACCATGCATTTACAGCAGATCTCCCATAAAGAGCTGGCAAAAGAATATGATGGTCTGATCGCTGCGCTTGAGTTGGATAAAGCGCAGTGTGAACTGGCGGCGGCAAGCAGTGGTCTCGCCTATCAGGATGCACACCGTTCATTACTGCGCAGTTATGCCGGTTACGAGCTGGAAAAAGCGTTTGCCAACATACAACCTCTGTTCCGGGCAATGGCGCTACGCTTGCATGCCTTGTCGTTAAAATCTCATGATGAGCAGGTCGATGATCATGGGAATTTTAATGCTACCGACCATAAAATTGTTAGCCAGGAAGTTCTGCAAAAGCTAATAACCGGCATGACAAATTACTCCGTGAATAAAGAGCAGGAGCCATTATTAAAAGAGATTGGCTTATATTCTCCAGAGATTAGCGGGGTTAATCCTGAGTTATTAATCAGCCCTATTAAACGAATGCAAAGAGGGCAAATGTTAAAAGAGCAGCGGGAGAATGCAAAATGATGTCCTGCCCGTTCTGCGGCCATGCGGCACATGCACGATCCAGCCATAAAGTATCGGAGAACGTGAAACAGCGTTATCATCAGTGCACCAACATCGAATGCTCTGCAACCTTTTGTACCTCCGAGGCGGTGGAGGAGATTATTCAACCGTCAAATCGAAAAGATTTGCCCGTGCCGGAAATACCGTTATCGCCAAGAATGCGTAAAACATATATTGATTACCCCGAATTTAAGCAGTCAAATTAATTAGTCAGATCATATTTCATTGTCGTCAGTACCAACGGAATTTGCCCGCCATGAGCGGGCTTTTTTGTGCGATTTTTTCTCTGGCTAGCGATTTTATGACCGTGCATGCATACAGTGCATGGAATTGCATGTGATATTACCCCCTTAAATACCCCCATACTGTCAGTACTGGCGCGGTCTGAGCGTCTCCATGCAAGTGCATGAAAAGCGCTGCATGAAGCGGGCAGGCGAGGCAGGGATAGCATTGCGCGCGCGTGGGAAACTTTATGTATCTTGAGTGTAATTTAGAGGCGGCATATTCTATGAAATACTTGATTCTTTTAAATGTACTGGATAAAATAAGAGAGGAAGCACCAAATTTAATGTCTAAGACATATAAATCAAATAGTAGTGTTGATAAAATAAATTACTCTAGATCAAGAGCGTTTATACATCTCTATCTTAAAGTTAGTTTCGGTATTCTGGACTTTATGGAAAGAGAATGGTTTATTACTGATAAAGCTTATGATGGTGGTGTTGATGGTTATTACCTTGATAAGGATACAAGGGTAATATATTTTATTCAATCAAAGTTTAGGGCTTCATCTGCTAATTTTGAATGCAAAGAAATTTCTTTAAATGAAATACTTGTTATGAATATAGAAAGGATTATTGATGGTGAGGTTAATGATGAAAATGGTAATTCATATAACGGTAAAATAAAACAATTGCAACGAGAAATTAGTGAGTTGCATGATGTTGCTAGATATTCATATAAAGTTGTTATTTTAGCAAATTTATCTGGAGTAACGACGAGTCAACTAAAAAAGTTAACCAGTGAATTTAATTCAGAGGTTTTTGATTATAATAGGAGTTATAATGAGCTTGCCCCTCGTTATATCTGGTACTTACTTTACTGCGTCTGAAATAAATATTCCTATAGATCTTTCAAATAAATATGCGGGAAGCAAAATTAGTTATTCTGTTAGTACTAGTATCAGTGAGTGTGAAATTACAGTTTTGTTTGCACCGACGATAGAAATAGCCAAATTAATGAGTAAGTATAAAAATTCAATCTTAAAATTTAATCCGATGAGTTATCTTGAACATGATGGAAAAGCTATAAACTCATCAATTAGAGAAACCATAATAAATAGTAATGCAAATGAGCTTGCATTATATAACAACGGAATAACGATTTTATCTGATGAAACGAATATAAATGAAAGAATTGATCAAAAAAACAAAGCGCAATTAAGGATAAAAAATCCGCAAATTATAAATGGAGGTCAAACTGTAAGTATCCCGGTAAACCGAACCATTCACTTTTAGAGATCTTCTGACATACTGATTATGTCCCGTTGAGGAGATCGCCATGCGTAAAGCCCGATTCACCGAACACCAGATCATCGCCGTTTTGAAGTCTGTTGAAGCTGGACGTACCGTCAAAGACGTTTGCCGCGAAGCGGGAATATCTGAAGCCTCGTACTACAACTGGAAAGCAAAGTTTGGGGGTATGGAAGCGTCTGATATCAAAAAGATGAAAGATCTTGAAGACGAAAACCGACGATTGAAACAGATGTTTGCCGATCTGAGTCTGGAATGCCGGGCACTCAAAGACGTTATCGAAAAAAAACTTTAAAACCAGCGATAAAGCGTGAGCTCGTCAGTTACCTGATAGAACAATTTGCGATGAGCTTACGTCAGGCATGCAGGACGTTATCGCTGAGCAGGACGGTGTATTTTTACCAACCCGACAGCC
>NZ_PEHF01000110.1 GCF_015762685.1 Candidatus Symbiopectobacterium sp. 'North America'
TGAGTTCGGCATGGGGTCAGGTGGGACCACCGCGCTATCGCCGCCAGGCATATTCTGTTTCATCTCACCCGTCCTTTCGGACCAGCAAGACCAATCTGTTAACAAGCTGAATCTCTTCACGAGTTCTGATTATTCGTATCATCCTGATACTCACCCCTTCGGGGCCAGCGCTCTGTGCTGTTCAAAACCGTTCCAGACGATTTTGTCTCTTTCTCTCAATCAACACCAAAACACCTTCGGCGTTGTAAGGTTAAGCCTCACAGGTCATTAGTACTGGTTAGCTCAATGCATCGCTGCACTTACACACCCAGCCTATCTACGTCGTCGTCTTCAACGGCCTTTCAGTGTCCTCAAAGGGACAAGGGAGAACTCATCTCGGGGCAAGTTTCGTGCTTAGATGCTTTCAGCACTTATCTCTTCCGCACGTAGCTACCGGGCAATGCCATTGGCATGACAACCCGAACACCAGTGGTGCGTTCACTCTGGTCCTCTCGTACTAGGAGCAACCCCCCTCAATTCTCCAACGCCCACGGCAGATAGGGACCGAACTGTCTCACGACGTTCTAAACCCAGCTCGCGTACCACTTTAAATGGCGAACAGCCATACCCTTGGGACCTACTTCAGCCCCAGGATGTGATGAGCCGACATCGAGGTGCCAAACACCGCCGTCGATATGAACTCTTGGGCGGTATCAGCCTGTTATCCCCGGAGTACCTTTTATCCGTTGAGCGATGGCCCTTCCATTCAGAACCACCGGATCACTAAGACCTACTTTCGTACCTGCTCGAGCCGTCACTCTCGCAGTCAAGCTAGCTTATGCCTTTGCACTAACCTCCTGATGTCCGACCAGGATTAGCTAACCTTCGTGCTCCTCCGTTACTCTTTGGGAGGAGACCGCCCCAGTCAAACTACCCACCAGACACTGTCCCCAGCCCCGATCAGGGGCCCAGGTTAGAACATCAAACATTAAAGGGTGGTATTTCAAGGTTGGCTCCATGCAGACTGGCGTCCACACTTCAAAGCCTCCCACCTATCCTACACATCAAGGCTCAAGGTTCAGTGTCAAGCTATAGTAAAGGTTCACGGGGTCTTTCCGTCTTGCCGCGGGTACACTGCATCTTCACAGCGAGTTCAATTTCACTGAGTCTCGGGTGGAGACAGCCTGGCCATCATTACGCCATTCGTGCAGGTCGGAACTTACCCGACAAGGAATTTCGCTACCTTAGGACCGTTATAGTTACGGCCGCCGTTTACTGGGGCTTCGATCAAGAGCTTCTCCTTACGGATAACCCCATCAATTAACCTTCCAGCACCGGGCAGGCGTCACACCGTATACGTCCACTTTCGTGTTTGCACAGTGCTGTGTTTTTATTAAACAGTTGCAGCCAGCTGGTATCTGCGACTGCGCAAAGCTTCAGGAGTAAATCCCTACACCTCGCACAGCGTGCCTTCTCCCGAAGTTACGGCACTATTTTGCCTAGTTCCTTCACCCGAGTTCTCTCAAGCGCCTTGGTATTCTCTACCTGACCACCTGTGTCGGTTTGGGGTACGATTCAATGTTACCTGATGCTTAGAGGCTTTTCCTGGAAGCTGGGCATCTGTCACTTCAGTACCGTAGTACCTCGTCATCACGCCTCAGTGTTAACAGCGACCCGGATTTACCAAAGTCACCCACCTACACGCTTAAACCGGGACAACCGTCGCCCGGATGACATAGCCTTCTCCGTCCCCCCTTCGCAGTAACACCAAGTACAGGAATATTAACCTGTTTCCCATCGACTACGCCTTTCGGCCTCGCCTTAGGGGTCGACTCACCCTGCCCCGATTAACGTTGGACAGGAACCCTTGGTCTTCCGGCGAGCGGGCTTTTCACCCGCTTTATCGTTACTTATGTCAGCATTCGCACTTCTGATACCTCCAGCAAACCTCACAGTTCACCTTCAACGGCTTACAGAACGCTCCCCTACCCAACAACACCTAAGTGTCGCTGCCGCAGCTTCGGTGCATGGTTTAGCCCCGTTACATCTTCCGCGCAGGCCGACTCGACCAGTGAGCTATTACGCTTTCTTTAAATGATGGCTGCTTCTAAGTCAACATCCTGGCTGTCTATGCCTTCCCACATCGTTTCCCACTTAACCATGACTTTGGGACCTTAGCTGGCGGTCTGGGTTGTTTCCCTCTTCACGACGAACGTTAGCACCCGCCGTGTGTCTCCCGTGATAACATTCTTCGGTATTCGTAGTTTGCATCGGGTTGGTAAGTCGGGATGACCCCCTAGCCGAAACAGAGCTCTACCCCCGAAGATGAATTCACGAGGCGCTACCTAAATAGCTTTCGGGGAGAACCAGCTATCTCCCGGTTTGATTGGCCTTTCACCCCCAGCCACAAGTCATCCGCTAATTTTTCAACATTAGTCGGTTCGGTCCTCCAGTTAGTGTTACCCAACCTTCAACCTGCCCATGGCTAGATCACCGGGTTTCGGGTCTATACCCTGCAACTTAACGCCCAGTTAAGACTCGGTTTCCCTGCGGCTCCCCTATGCGGTTAACCTTGCTACAGAATATAAGTCGCTGACCCATTATACAAAAGGTACGCAGTCACACCCCTAAGGATGCTCCCACTGCTTGTACGTACACGGTTTTAGGTTCTATTTCACTCCCCTCGCCGGGGTTCTTTTCGCCTTTCCCTCACGGTACTGGTTCACTATCGGTCAGTCAGGAGTATTTAGCCTTGGAGGATGGTCCCCCCATATTCAGACAGGATAACACGTGTCCCGCCCTACTCATCGAGCTCACAACCTGTGCGTCTTCGTGTACGGGACTATCACCCTTTACTGTGCGACTTTCCAGACGCTTCCACTGACACACAAGCTGATTCAGACTCTGGGCTCTTCCCCGTTCGCTCGCCGCTACTGGGGGAATCTCGGTTGATTTCTTTTCCTCGGGGTACTGAGATGTTTCAGTTCCCCCGGTTCGCCTCATGCCACTATGTATTCATGACATGATAGTGCAACGAATTGCACTGGGTTTCCCCATTCGGGTATCGTCGGTTGTAACGCTTCATATCAGCTTGCCGACGCTTTTCGCAGATTAGCACGCCCTTCATCGCCTCTGACTGCCTAGGCATCCATCGTGTACGCTTATTCACTTAACCTCACAACCCGAAAATGTTTCGGGTGTGAAAGCTTAAGAGAATCACAATATTGGTGCTATTTAT
>NZ_PEHF01000111.1 GCF_015762685.1 Candidatus Symbiopectobacterium sp. 'North America'
ATTGATCAGATCGCGCAAGTCGGACTGAGTTCCCTTCAAGTGATCTACTATTACGCAAAGTTATTTAGCACAGCGATAGGCAATAATAGGAAGCGCCCAAACGTTTGTATTTCGTTTTTAAAGTTGGAGTTCATAATATGGTCCCTGGTGTATTTGGCATACCCATCAAACTACGCTAGCACGTTCACCATCAAGGCCAAATACTGACTCATTCAAGGTTCATTTTTTGTCCGTAATAAAATATGATTGGCTTCACACTTCTGATAGCTGACTTTTTAGCGATGAGGGAAATGCTTAGGGGAGGAACACCGGGTTTGTGTAGGGAATAAAAAAGCAGACGCCGTGACTGACATCTGCTTTTTTAAGGTTACCGCAGTGATACTTGAATCACTTTCGCCGTATCACAGCCTCATGCTGTCGTATTGATGTTACGACCTATCGCCGGGTTAGCAGGCAACTGCGGAATCGACCCAATCAAACCGAGCGCCGCAGAAGCTTGATTATCCAACGCTTTCTTGAACACGAGGGTATTGGCTTCATTACATGTTTGCATATCATTGAGGCTGGTAGCCAGCGCTGCAATCTGCGAAACATCCATAACATTCTCCTGAAAATGAAGTAATTACTCTCGGAGATAACAACAGCTTTTTGTCTCATAGAGGCAAGTAGACTGTCAGACCTAGTATTGGATTGCTACAGACAAAGTTTATCATTTTTACTTTTCTATACGTTGCAGCAACCGATTCATCCCGCTCATTACCAACATGTTCACTGCCAATATTGTTGCTACCGCGTACCGCGTTTAACGGGCAAAAAACAGATTAGCGTTGCTGGCAGGCCACCTTGGAATGCACCGAACTGATTAAGTAAACGTCCTTCATCAACATCTCAAATTTGACAACATCATTTTCCCCCACCAAAGGAATGGTGTCATCAGGTGCATTGTCATTAATGTGTTTATCTACAGAGAAATTACGTATTTTTAGATGATTACCATTCCACTGTGGGTCAAAACTAAGGGTTCGACGAAGTGTTTTAACAACATTATCGCTCCCTACATAAACACCACTGATGAGCACCAACGCGCGTTCTTTATCATTCAAATAAATATACATATCATACTCCTTTCGAACCATCTAACTTCTTTCAACGCCAGAAGATTTTACTTTTCCCTGAAAAAACCAGTGTATTAGTGATTCTGTTTCCAAAAAAAAGGAAGGCTGCATATGCTAAAGAGAAAAAGGCCAGAATGCCGAACACAAGCGCTATTTTTTTCTAATTTTAATAATTAACATAAGTCACACACTCTTTCCCATCCTGCTTACAGGTAATAATGATTTCATGCCGCTTAACCAGAGCATCAGGAATAACGAACTTTTTCGAGAGAAAAAACAGCACATTGTTAGAGCATAAATTTTCTACGGTGCTATCAGAAAGCGTATCATCCTCATCGGTCAAGCGGTCAAGCGGTCAAGCGGTCATAGAGGTAGTACATATCGCATTTCCCGTTCCCATCCAGCTTTAACGTACTTCTGGCGGGGAAATAACTCTCCTTTGCTGCGATCATGTTAAAACCTGCCAGAAATAGCACAGCAATAGTAAACATGCTTAATCCCCACCGAAAAAAGTGCCCTTGCCTTTTTTTACGCTGGACAAAAGGGACCTTAGGCGTGACGGGTAAACCTGCTGGTTCATCAGTTTCAATCGCTTCCGGCAACGGCAATGCTTTATCTTTTCTATTGCTTTCAATGACATTGACATCACTAATATTAAAAATAATGCTTGACTTTGGCACCGTGACAATCGTATCGATCAAGATTGAACTCACGAAGCACTTTTCTCAGCAAAGAGACATAATTGTTCAGATTATTAATCGAAGGCGATAGTTCATGTTTTTCTAATGCCTCACGCATCAACAACTCACGACTGAGCAACGTGCCAGGATTCGCTATCAATGTCTCAAACAATCGCGAGACCGGAATACTCAGCGATACAGCCTCATCTTCTTGAGCTTGCCATGACAATGTTCGTTCGTATGAATCGAATATAATTAATTGATTAATAAAATAGATCATGACAATCCTCTTAATGAAATGTCATTGCTATCAGCAGTTAATCAGGCTGTATAACGACATCTTTTTAGTATTATATAATGCAATAGAAGACAAGTATCTTGCCTAGTTTTTCAAGATAAAAATTATTACTTCTATTTTTCCATCAAACGGAGATTTAAATTCGGTACAAACAACAGAGGAAATTCTATTTTTACAGGATATGGAGCCACATCATTGTTGTCAAAGATTATCTATCTTACTGGCAGGGATCATACCCCAGGCATGTAAAATTATCTAATCACAATGAATAAGATAAGAATTCTTTAATTATTTTTACATATCTCCCTTCATAAAAAATGTTTAGCCCCCTACTCCCCAAGAAACCTGACAACACAAAATCACATCTAATTGCGACAAAATCCCAACAAAAAGAATAAAAATCTAAATAAATTTATATAATCAGAATGTAAGCACACCGGTTTTAGTTCCACGCACTTTTTGAGATTTCCGGGTTTTCAGCCATCAGCC
>NZ_PEHF01000028.1 GCF_015762685.1 Candidatus Symbiopectobacterium sp. 'North America'
ATTTAAGCAAGCCCAACATCAATCGAAAATCAGTGTTGCAAAAACGGGGGTGACCATAGATTTTTATATTTGTATTGAAAAAATCGCAGCTTAAATCAGCGCACGCAGCGGGGTAATTACCATACCCAGCGTTTTGCCTTCCAACTCGGCCACCAGTTGCTGAAAGTGCGGGGTTGCTTCGTGCTCCGTCAAGACCTCACGACTTGCCCAGCGTTCAAAAAAGACGAACGTACCCGGCGCTTCTAGTGACTCGTGCAGATCGTATTGCAGGTTTCCCGCTTCGGCACGACTGGGTGCCACCACCTTTTTCACCGCTTGTGCGACGGCATCAACGAATTCTGATTTGGCCTGAATACTGGCGACAATACGCAATTCCATATGTTGCTCCTGTTAGGTATCCCAACGGGCCTTGAATGGCCAGACTGAGAAATTGGCGATGGGACTTACCATACGCTACTCTTTCCTCGTCGTGTACCCTGTACCCCGGTGGTTAGCACAGAACGCCACTCGCTTCCAATAAGGTTTCGTCAGCAACAAACGGGTGCATTCCCAGCACTTTGCGCTTATGCTTGTGTCCCGCCGTATCTGCTCGTGACATTTAGCATTTAGCCCGCTGGAGCGCTTTTCATGACAACACTGTCTACCGTATTAAAAATTCGCCGTCCTGATGACTGGTATCTTCACCTGCGCGACGATGACGTACTCGCAACCGTGTTGCCGTTTACCAGTCGTCATTTTGGCCGCGCGATTGTAATGCCCAACCTGACACCGCCGATCACCAGCATCACCTGTGCGCTGGCCTATCGCGAGCGTATTCTCGCCGCGATCCCGGCAGGTAACGATTTTCAACCGTTGATGACGTGCTATCTGACAGACTCGCTGGACGCAAAAGAGGTCGTGGCAGGTTTCCAACAAGGGGTATTTACCGCCGCCAAGCTTTATCCGGCAAACGCGACCACCAACTCCAGTTTTGGTGTTACCGATGTCGCCAATATCTACCCTATCCTTGAGCAGATGGCAGACATCGGCATGCCGCTGTTGATTCACGGCGAAGTGACCGATCCGGCGATCGATATTTTCGACCGCGAAGCCCGTTTTATCGAATCAGTCATGGAGCCACTGCGCAAACGCTTCCCTACACTGAAAATCGTGTTTGAACACATCACAACCCGCGAAGCAGCACAGTACGTGTTAGACGGCGATCGCTATCTGGGCGCTACCGTAACGCCGCAACACCTGATGTTTAACCGCAACCATATGCTGGTGAGCGGTGTGCGACCTCACTTGTACTGCCTGCTGATTCTGAAACGCAATATTCACCAACAGGCACTGCGCGATGCGGTCGCCAGTGGTTCTGACCGTTTCTTCCTCGGTACGGATTCAGCGCCTCATGCGCGCCACAAGAAAGAAGCAAGTTGTGGCTGTGCCGGAGTGTTCAACGCGCAGGCCGCGTTCTGTGCCTACGCCACCGTGTTTGAAGAGATTGGCGCACTGGATAAGTTAGAAGCGTTCTGCTCGCTCAATGGACCCGAGTTTTACGGTTTACCGACCAATGAGGGCTGGATTGAATTGCATAAGGCTCTCATAACCTTCCCGGAAAGCATCGCGTTAGGTGATGACGCGCTGGTACCCTTCCTTGCCAGTCAAACCCTGAACTGGCAAGTCCGTTAATCTTCCCGCCCGTGCGCTGCATAGTCGCGGCGCACGGACTTTTAACAGCCTTTGCCTTTCACCACCACATATTTGTATCAACCCTATTGCTCCCCCTCACCTTTAACTGTATAAATAAGGGTCTTCCCCTATCATGGTGGCACACACCCTCAATCAAGTATAATTATCTATACTTGTACCTTCCCAAAGGAAGTATTTATGCCCCCCACATCCCTAAACCTAAACTTATCACCGCGACATTCCCCCTTATCTTCG
>NZ_PEHF01000022.1 GCF_015762685.1 Candidatus Symbiopectobacterium sp. 'North America'
GCGCATAAATACCTCCTTTGGGAAGGTACAAGTATAGATAATTATACTTGATTGAGGGTGTGTGCCACCGTGATAGGGGAAGACCCGGTTCGGCACCCAGAAAAGATCAATAAAGGCGTTGCCAGGAGAGATATTGGTCATATTTACGCAACGCACTGTGATACAGCATGTGCTCTTTCTCGGGTAAATATTCACTTAATCGTTGTTGCACACCTGCAGGTGAAAACGTCTCTGCAGGATGATTCTTCGCCAGAAGAATGTCATCCAACCGCCGCAGCCGGATAACATATTCGCGCATGGTGCTGTGGCGAACATCGGTTTGGTCGATCAGATACTGGGTAAAATCCTTGATCTTGAAATAACTGGTGTGTGTGTTACAAAAAACTTCGCTACAAAAACGACACACCGGAATAAGTTCATCTTGTAGCGACAGCCATACATCCTCTTCAATCAAGTGATCAAAATCACCCAAACTTTTTTATTAATAAGCTGATTGTGAAACACCAGCGATACACGATCGAGGGGTTTCCTGCAATTTGAGCAATGGGTTTGCTTATGTTTGAAGTCTTTCAAATAACGGCTAAGAAGCTGTTTTTTTCGCGGTGAAGATAGCATGAATCCATTCCATGAGAGTGGATATCATTTTTACGCAGACCACTATGCAGCGGCGACATTATATGTCAATGACGCTGTAAGACATGCTTGAGCGTAAAGCCTGATATCCTTTGATAACACTATTCCTGCACGCAGTGGTTACTGTTCCTGTATAAGCTTCACGCGCAGTCGCTTTATCGCCTGGCTATGCAACTGGCTGACACGAGATTCACCCACATCAAGAACGGCCCCAATCTCTTTCAAGTTGAGTTCTTCCTGGTAATAGAGCGTCAAAACCAATTTCTCACGCTCTGGTAAATTCTCGATAGCGTCCATCACTCGATGGCGTAAACTGCCTTCCATCAGCTGATGTAGCGGATTCGCTTCTTCATTGCCTTCCAGAAGCGCTTCAGCACTGTCGCCGTGTTCTTCACGCCATTCATCGTAAGAGAACAACTGGCTATTATTGGTATCCAGCAATATCTGACGATAATCTTCCAGCGTGATGTTTAACGACTGCGCCACTTCTTGCTCCGTGGGCGCGCGGCCAAGTTGCTGTTCCGCCTGTTGCATCGCCTGTGCCACTTCCCGCGCATTACGCCGCACACTGCGCGGCACCCAATCCCGGCTGCGCAACTCATCCAACATCGCGCCTCGGATGCGCTGCACGGCATAGGTGGTAAAGGCGGTTCCCTGCAAAAAGTCGAAGCGTTCAACGGCACTCAGCAGGCCAATGCATCCTGCTTGCAGCAGATCGTCCAGCTCAACGCTCGCGGGAAGGCGAACCTGTAAACGCAAGGCTTCATGGCGCACTAACGGAACATAGCGCTGCCAGAGGGAATTCTTATCCATTGTACCTTCGGCGGTATACAGATCGCTCACAGTGACAAATACCTACGATGATAGTGTTATCTACACTATTATGCGTTTGCGTAGAGTGTCCAATGCTGCGAATAGGGATGTAAATAGGGGGCTATTTGGGGTATGTGACAATATCGACATGCTATTGTAAGCACACAGGTTTTAGTTCCACGCACTTTTTGAGATTTCCGGGTTTTCAGCCATCAGCCG
>NZ_PEHF01000113.1 GCF_015762685.1 Candidatus Symbiopectobacterium sp. 'North America'
GAAGGGATTCAGGGCTTTTGCATAGCCCGGTGAGAAAATGGAAAAAACCGGTTATTTCTGCACTACATTTTGCACAACTTTGATCGTCGTTCGATCCAGTTTAAGCGGCGTTTAAACGCTCTTAAATCATTCTACAGTGAATTATAGCCATTGTGTTAATTCGCAGGCCGTTGAAGTTTTCTGACCATCCTCCGATAAACTAAACAGCCTGCTTACGTCCGCCAGTCAGGCTGGCCGATGCTGCCCCGCCTTCACTATCGGAACCACTCTCTTTAGCTCGCTCATCATTCAATGAGGCCGCTGCGTTGCTTTGCATCCCTAGGATTTTCGCTTTCACAACACGATCAAGCTGTAACAGTTTTATGTTGTCCTCATCCAGTAAGTAAAGAACCGTTTCAACGCCTTTGCGGGCAAGTACCTCAGTAAGCCTCTGGCGCTCGCTACTTGTAAGAAAAGAAAGCATATCAGTTAACTTGTTATCACCAGGTTTGGTTGATTTTGGTGATTTATCGACATCAAATGGTGATTCACCTTTCCCATCCCTCAACCAGTCCAATCTGACACCCTCACTAGTAGCTATCTGAGGCAGAAGATTATCACGAGGTTCAGGGATGTTGCCCTCTTTCCGGTAATAGCTTTTCAGTGTGTTTATATTTATACCCCATGCGCGGGCCGCTGCGCTTCTTGAGGGGTAACCCATGATGAGGCTAGTTATTCGCTCAATCACAGGTTCTTTTGACTGTCCCACAAAAATACCTCTAGGTTATTTTGAATTGATAGGTTTTTCTTATAACTGTATGATTTTAAATGTAAAAAACAAACAACCCCAAATAACCAAAAAATCCCTTTTTTTGGTATTTTTTGGTTATCTATTATTTATCTGTAGAGATAACCGCGCAGTTATCCGCGCGCATAACTTTTTAGGATAAAGGAACGATGAGCAGAAAAGAAGATCTGGTGTCAGATTGGCACCCTGAAATCATCAAGGCAGAGATCCATAAGCTGGGGCTGTCCTTTCGTACCCTGTCGCTCCAGGCTGGTTACAAGAAAGACTCGCTGAAAAAGTGTTCTGCGCACACCGTGTAAGCCTTATCAACAAATCATCGCGGATGCATTGGGGGTTCCGCCGGAAGTTATCTGGCCCAGCCGTTATCAAACTGACAGTTACATGCGTAAGGCGTCATGATGATGTTTGTTACCGTGAAGGAATTGTTGGGTGTTCCCGGCCTCCCAAAAACTGACAAAGGGATTCGGCAAGCGCTTGCTCGAAGCTCAGGTGGAGTCCCAGAACTGGTTCGTATGCGTACAGGCACTCACGCTCTTGAATATCATATTGACTGCCTACCACCACAGGCCCGCGAAGAAGTACAGCGCCGCCACTACAACACCCTGTTGCAACAACCGCCCGTCAAGGCTCCGGCAGTAGCCAAAACCACAGCATCATCGAGCCAGTTGCTTGAGATCGTGCGCCAAT
>NZ_PEHF01000114.1 GCF_015762685.1 Candidatus Symbiopectobacterium sp. 'North America'
ATAGATAATTATACTTGATTGAGGGTGTGTGCCACCATGATAGGGGAAGACCCGTTTATATACAGTATATTTGTAGGGCAAGGCGATCAAGCGGTATCGCGTGTACTGCCAGTAATACATTGATAGGGGGGAATAACTATTTTATTCACTGCCGGTGCGGGAAAATGACACGGTGCTCGGTATCTGCCAGATAGCCTCCGTGAGCAAAATCGATTAGCATGTCCGTAAATTTTTTGCCCTGTA
This sequence comes from Candidatus Symbiopectobacterium sp. 'North America', assembly GCF_015762685.1. Classification (GTDB taxonomy): domain Bacteria; phylum Pseudomonadota; class Gammaproteobacteria; order Enterobacterales; family Enterobacteriaceae; genus Symbiopectobacterium. Next base: position 244 of record NZ_PEHF01000114.1, read on the forward strand.
CATTCACTGCTGCTGACACGTTTACGGCCACGATGAGCAAACTGGATTACATAAAGCATTACCCATCAGAACTGATCGCGAGTGTTGATAGCTTGCTGCAATCGGGCAAGCTGGCTGCGGTAATTAAACAAAAGTACCCCGTGCCGCATACGGTGACGAATGACAAACAGCTCTACGACTATGTCAATGGCATAAAAAATCTCTATCTGAAAAAGGAAAGTGCGCTTGCCAAAATTATTTATGACGGTGCGTTAAATCCCGTTAAAGGCACGCTCGGCACCAATAGCTTTATCTCTAAAAATCATGGCGGGAAGTTAAAAGCCAAGAATGAAATCAAGATATCGACCCTGTTCAGGAACGCGCCGGAAGCCTTTTTGCGCATGATCGTGGTGCATGAGTTGGCACACCTGCGTGAGAAGGACCACAACAAAGCTTTTTATCAGCTCTGTTGCCATATGGAGCCGGACTACCATCAGTACGAATTTGACATGCGTTTGTGGTTGATTTGCAGAGAAGAAGTGCTGATTTAACCGGATGTCATGCGTCGAGCGATAAGCGCATTTCTCTTTTCCTTCCCGCTAGTGCATCGCCTTTACCGTAAAGGTGACCACGCCGAATATCTCAAGCGCCTCCTCATGCTGAAAGTGTATCGGTGAATAGCGTGTGTTATGCGGCACCAATTGCAGAAAAGGGCGGGTGCGCAACTCCTTAACGGTAAACTCTCCGTCCACGGCGGCCACAACGATATCACCGTGCTGCGCTGTCAATGCCCGATCAACCACTAGTAAGTCGCCGTCGCCAATGCCGGCATCAATCATTGAATCACCGCTGACGCGGATAAAGTAAGTGGCATTGGGCTGGTTGATCACCAGTTGATTGATGTCGAGCCGATCTTCCATGTAGTCCTGCGCCGGGCTGGGGAAACCACAGGGCACGTGTTCGATAAAAAAGGGCAACGAAGAGGCATTGACGCTGAGTCGTGGAAGCAGTGCGGTAGTGGATAACAGCATGATGATTTTCTCTATATATGTATATAAACGGGTCTTCCCCTATCATGGTGGCACACACCCTCAATCAAGTATAATTATCTAT
>NZ_PEHF01000080.1 GCF_015762685.1 Candidatus Symbiopectobacterium sp. 'North America'
CGATGGAGTCATGGGTATAGACGTAGATACTGCGGATTTTCATCAGTGCGGCCATACGCACCGCGTTACGGGCATATTCCACAAACATCAGGAAGGTCGCGGTATACGGCAGGAAGCCGCCGTACAGCGCCAGACCGTTGGCGATGGCGGTCATGCCAAATTCGCGCACCCCGTAGTGGATGTAGTTGCCCGCCGGGTCTTTATCCAGCGCGACCGAGCCGGACCAGATGGTCAGGTTGCTCGGTGCCAGGTCGGCAGAGCCGCCGAGGAATTCCGGCAGCAGCTTGCCGTAGGCTTCCAGCGCGTTCTGCGAGGCTTTGCGGCTGGCAATTTTTGCCGGGTTGGCTTGCAGGTCTTCAATGAATTTCTGGGCATCAGCCTGCCAGTTAGCCGGCAGGTCACCGACAGTACGGCGTTTGAATTCAGCAGCCAGTTCCGGATAGGCTTTGGCATAGGCGGCGAACGTCTCGCTCCAGGCGCTCTCTTTCTGCGCACCAGCGGCTTTGGCATCCCAGGCGGCATAGATTTCAGCGGGGATTTCAAACGGCGGGTATTTCCAACCCAGCTGTTCGCGTGAAGCGGCCACTTCAGCGTCACCCAGCGGCTCACCGTGGGAATCATGAGTGCCGGCCTTGTTCGGTGAGCCGAAACCAATCAAGGTTTTGCACATCAGCAGGGACGGTTTGTCCGTCACCGCGCGCGCCTGTTCGATAGCGCGGGTGATGGCATCGGCGTCATGGCCGTCGACGCCACGCACCACGTGCCAGCCGTAGGCTTCGAAACGTGCCGCGGTGTCATCGGTAAACCAGCCTTCCACGTGACCGTCAATGGAGATGCCGTTGTCATCATAGAATGCCACCAGCTTACCCAGCTTCAGGGTACCGGCCAGCGAACACACCTCGTGGGAGATGCCTTCCATCATGCAGCCATCACCCATGAACACGTAGGTGAAGTGGTCAACGATATCGTGACCCGGACGGTTGAACTGCGCCGCCAGCGTGCGTTCTGCCAGCGCCATGCCGACCGCGTTGGCAATGCCCTGCCCGAGCGGGCCGGTGGTGGTTTCCACACCTTCGGTGTAGCCGTACTCGGGGTGTCCCGGGGTTTTGGAATGCAGTTGGCGGAAGTTTTTGAGCTCTTCAATCGG
>NZ_PEHF01000040.1 GCF_015762685.1 Candidatus Symbiopectobacterium sp. 'North America'
GTCCATTAAACTTCAATTTAAACAATAAATTATCTCCTTAGCGTGGTTTTTTACATGATTGACCTATACTACGGGAATTATGGCTGGGGCAGCCGCTGCTGCGGCGACGGCCTCACCGTTGTCGGGTATCGCTGGCTGGTCTGGCGCGTTGGCATGTTGGGGAATCGTTGCATTTATCGCACTGTTGGTCTGGTACAAAGCGCCGTCTTCGCGTGAGGATCATGAGCAGAATGCGATTTATCATTCTGCGCCGCACGGTTTGCAACATTGGACCTTGATGCTGTTCTTTGGGATCGGGACGGGGGCTTATACGTTGGTGCTCGCCTGGCTGCCACCCTATTACATGCAGTTAGGGTGGAGTGCCGCGCAAAGTGGCTTTTTGCTGGGGGGATTAACGCTGACCGAGGTGTGTGCAGGGTTGGCCGTTTCCACATTGATTTCCCGCTTTCCCGATCGACGTATGCTGCTGGTGCCAATACTGGTGTTACTGCTGTCAGTCATGATACTGTTGTTGATGGCGCCGCTGTCCCTGGCTTTTGTCGCGATGATTCTGCTCGGAATTGGTATCGGTGCGCTGTTTCTACTGTCGCTGATTGTGGCACTCGATCACGCAACCAATGTGCAAGAAACAGGGCGATTGATTGGCTTTGTTCAAGGCGGAGGCTATACCATCGCGAGCGTGATGCCGACGCTCGCGGGTGTCATTCGACAGCACACCGAAGGGTTGGAGCAAGCCTGGACGATCATGGCATGGGGCGTTGTCGTGCTTATTGTGATGGCATTTCGCTTTCGGCCATTAAGTGCCCGCAAAACGCGCGGGCGTTAATGTAAACGCTGCCTTACTTGCCATTTTGGCCCTGGCAGTGCTCGAATCCTCAGACACTCCGTGTCGGTTCCAGTTTCTGCGCGCTGCTGTGTCAAGCCAATCAATAATGTCTACCGTGTGTTAAGCGGCGGGAGGGCGGTAGCGCCACAGCCACCGGCCGCTGGCCATACGGCGATAATACAACAGGCCACTTACGATCCAGTCAAAGAACATGCCCATCCACACGCCGATAACGCCAAAACTGAGCCAGATACCGAGGATATAACCCGCTACAGTGCGGCATCCCCACATACTGGCCATGGCTACCCACATGGTGTAACTGGCGTCTTTTGCCCCCTTCAAGCCCGCAGGCACAACCCAGGCCGCTGCCCAAAAAGGAGTAAATAGCGCGTTCAACCACAGCAATTGTTTGGCGATCTCAATCACTTCGGGCTCATTGGTATACAGTGATGACAAGAAACCGGCCGAAGGTATTGAAGATAAGGCGAGGATGCATAAGCCTATATTGGAAAGCACAAAAATATACTGCAACTGGCGAATCGACTGAAAAATCTGCCCTTTACCTAAGCGTGTTCCAACGATGATAGTGGCTGTCGACCCGAGGGCATTGCCGGGGAGGTTGATCAGTGCCGCGATAGAGAAGGCGATAAAATTGCCCGCGATAACCTCTGTACCCATTCCGGCGACAAAGCGTTGTGTGATCAGCTTGCCCAGATTAAACATCACGGATTCCACACTGGCAGGAACACCGATGCTTAACACTTCATACAGAATTGTGTAAGTGAAAGGTGCAAAATAGGATTTGAACGGGATGAACAGTGCACCGTTAAAGCCGTGCATCAACGTAAGAATGACAAACACCGCACCGATATAGCGTGACAGCGTCGTACCGATACCTGCGCCATAGAACCCCAGACCATCCCAGGAAAAAATCCCGTATATCAGCACACTACTGATCAGAATGTTCAAGATATTCATACCGATGTTGATGAACATCGGCAGCTTGGTATTACCGGCCCCGCGTAGCGCCCCACATCCGACCAAGGCAATCGCCATTGCCGGGTAGCTCCACCCTGTTTGCTGCAGGAACACCAGCGCCAACACTTTAACATGCTGATCCGCTGAACCGGCGATCAGGTTAATAATGGCTTCACCCGCCAATTCAATCAGCAGCACCAACAAAAAGGAGACAAGTACCAGCAAAGACATGGACTGACGCGTTGCCGCACGGGCCTGTTTGCGATTGCGTTGGCCCAGACTGAACGCCACTACCACCGCGGTGCCCAGTGCCACAGCGGTAAAGAAAGCGATGATGAGCATGTTAAAACTGTCGGCCAGACCCACGGCGGCCATGGATTCCTTGCCCAACCAACTGACAAGAAAGGTGCTGAATACCCCCATCAACACCACGCATAGCCCTTCAATAAAAATGGGCACGGCCAGCGGTGTTATCTCGCGCCAGAGCAGAACACGGTTTGAGTGCCGCTTTTTGTACCAATCCGTTTGGTGATATCTATTGACTAATCGAGAGAAGTTTTTCATGCACCGCTTTGAAATTATTCTGAATAAGGCCTGGTTGCGCAACAGCGACGTGGCGATAACGCTACCTGCTGGTGTCATCATGCAAAGTCGCGATAGTGTGTCTTGTTTTATTACTGGAAACGTTGATCCGGCTAGTGATCGCCCCCAACAGTACGCCAGGTGCAGAAAAAAATGAAACAGTGGACCAATTCTAATAGAGTAACAGCCAACCGAAAGATGCTCCAGTCCTGGTCACACTTTTCAGAGAAAACGCTTGATTTGTTTTAATTATAATTTTAGTATTTTCTTAAATTACGTATTTTCTAAAGTAATTAGCGATGCCGGATACCGTGAGTAAATTGCAGCGGCGTGCCCATGACGCTGCGTTGTTGTTAAAAGCGATGGCGAATGCCAATCGTTTACTGATCCTTTGTATGTTGGTTGAGCGTCAGCAGGTGAGCGCTGGCGTACTCGGGCAGGCTTGCGGCTTAAGCCCTTCTGCCACATCGCAGCATCTGGCGCGTATGCGTTCTGGAGGGTTGGTTATCGCCCAGCGCGAAGGCACCACTATCTATTACGCGATTGCTAACCACGATCTGGAACGCATCATCACGACGCTCAAAGACATTTATTGTCCTTGAAAGAGAGGAATACCATGGTAACGCTATCCTATCTTTCCCCCGTTAATGCTCGGCAGCGCCAGGCTGACGGGGCGTTGATGGTTGACATTCGTCAGATAGCGGAATTCCAGCGTGAGCGTATTCCGCAATCATGTCTGTACTCGCTCGGGGAGCAGGCCAGTGAGCCGTCGGGAATAACATTACCTGCAAATAAAACGGTTATTTTTTACTGTTTATCGGGAGCGCGCTGCGAATTGTATGCACAGCAGATAGCAACACTGGTTCCCGGGCAACGCGCATTTTTGCTGGAAGGGGGGGCTCAACGCATGGAAAAAGGCGGGTTTGCCGGTTGACGTAGATCGCACGCAACCGCTGCCTGTTATGCGTCAGCTACAAATTGCTGCTGGCGGGTTGACACTGCTAAGCGTTGTCTTGAGGTACACGTTGCACCCGGTTTTTTTTAGTGTCGCCGGTTTCATCGGTGCAGGATTGGTGTTTGCCGGTGTCAGTGGATTTTGCGGTATGGCCAGATTACTGGTGCACATGCCCTGGAATAAGCGCAGTGGCCTCAATGGCTGAAACCGTGGTCTGGTGTGCTAACCTTGGCAATTTCAGGTAAAAAAACCGACTGGAGTCGGGGTTTAGGTATCTAGAACCTTACTTATAAGGCGGAGCAGAGTATATAATTTAAAATGCTGTTCATGCAATATAAAACGGTGTTTTTTTATGGGTTGTGACGGCTATCTTGCTTTGGCGCTACGTCAGGTCAAACTCGACCTGCCGAGAAAAATCAGCGACATATGGTGTAAGGCTAGATTGACGCTATTTTTACGTTGCACTTATCGAGATGAGTGGCAACCAATACCTCTTTCAGTTCGACATTATCACCCTCGATAGAAACACACCGAAACAAGGTACGATCTTCTATCAGCACTTCCGCTTCATGCGGGTTACGGATAAATACGCTGATGGTGTGTGCTGCATGGGGGACATGGTTTTTTACAAGGCTTGATGAGGTCCTTTGCCGACCTTGTGGGCCATGGCGATATTCTTATTTTTTATCTGTCATATAGTAAGTTTTTTCATAATTAGCGATGATGCCCATTTTGCCAAATACATATATCTTTTCGGGTAAGGACATTGTCGAATGCGTTACTCGGTCGGCTATTGAATAGGCCGCTTCTCTGATCTTTCTATGGTTTTTTTTCGTTATCGTCGGCATAGTATTGATGATTTTGCGTGGTCTCTGATTTGACGCGTAAACGTTAATTTAACAGCCGTGATGCTTGATTCTATTGTTTTAATGACAGTGGAGCCGGGGGAATATCAGGATTTTCACCCGCGAGCATCGTATGTGCACGAACGTGATTCAGTAATAATATAAAGCATATTATTTGTTTCAATTGCAAACGGTTTTCTCTCCGCTGATATGTGTTATGTTATGGCTATGTATTTGATTTTATAGGTTATTAATTTTTTGAATCGTATTATTTACGTTATTTTGTGCTTTCTTATCACACGATTTTTCATTTGCTTCCAATTTACCCTAATGGTCATTTCCGATGCACATCCTATGTTGATTTATAGTTATTGCCATTATGAGTGATCACCTGTTTTCGGTTAATAATAGACGTGGGTGATCGATGGAAATCAGTTAAGTAGGGTATTCTTTGACGTGTGACAAAATGATCATAGCGTTTAGGTGCAAAGAAAAAACATTTCCACTTTTTTCGCGAGCGAATCGGTGATGGTGATTACTGTTGCTGATCTTATGATGTCTTATGGAAATAATACGTAATGAAACTGTTGGCGCGGTGGTATATGACAGGTGAATCGCCTATGATGACATCTGGTTAACCACTTTATGTCCTACCCATGACTATTTCTGTTAAAAATGATTATCATATCGAACCATTATTGAGCGAATGGCGCACCTTGGTTGAAATCACACAACCGGAAGCCCATGCTCTGTTGTTATCTCTGAGTGATGATGAAGTACGCTATCTGGTAGATCGCTTTTATGATTACATGCTCAATGACGAGCAAGCGCACCGTTATCTCAATACCCGCCAGGTCACAGAACAGTTAAGTATCAGTATGTTTCACTGGTTGCGCAGCGTGTTGGGCAGTTCCCAACAAGATTTGGCTGCATTACTTGCTCAACAGCACCACGTGGGTGTTGTGCACGCGCGCATTGGCCTTCCCATTGATTTGGTGGCGCGCGGTGCCCGTAAATTAAAAAACGATCTTTATCCGCTGTTAACCCACAAAGGGGAACAATCCCCGTTTGTAATCAATAGCGCACTTTGTTTTAGCGGATTGGCAATGGATACCGCTCTGGAAGCGATGACCATAGCCTATTCCCCACCTATAAAAATGCCATGCGCGATCAGGAACGGTATCGTGTATTGAGCGTGTACGATGACGTTAGCGTAGAACGAGAAAGGCAGCTAGGGGCGCTAATGAACTGGGAAAACCAGTTTATTTATCACGTGGCGACAGAATTACCCTTGGCTGACATTACGCGCTTGGGGCACTCGGAATTTGGATTATGGTTTTCACACAAGGGAAAACACCTGTTTGGTTTCCCCGATCTGTTGCGTGAAACGGATACCCTGATCGACAAGGTTGACAGTGAAATAGGCGCAGCCGCTCCAGAGCAGGTCTCTCAGGCGGAGGTGCGCATGCGTCTGTTACGCAATGTGCGGCAACTCACCGGGCAAATTACGTTGATTATCACTTCCATGTTTGACGAACTGGTCAAGTTTGAAAATGGTAAGGATCCGCTGACAAACCTGCTAAACCGGCGTTTTATTCCGACCATTATGCGTCGGGAAATCGCTCTGGCAACCAGCACCAGAAAACCCTTTACGCTAGTGATGATGGATGTGGACCATTTTAAACAGGTCAACGATCGCTACGGCCATGACACGGGTGATGCAACGCTGAAAAGTATTTCATCCATTATTTACGATCACGTTCGTAGCAGTGATTATGTCTTTCGCTATGGTGGTGAAGAGTTCATGGTGCTGTTGGTGGAAACGTCGCTGCATCAGGCGAAGGTGATCGTCGATACGCGGCGTGAAAAGGTGGCCGCAACAGCGATCAGCGCCTTTGGTAGCCAATCGTTTTCCGTCAGACTCAGCATTGGGGTGGCAGAGTTTGATTATAATCCAGATTATCAGCGACTTATCGACAACGCAAACGCTGCGCTCTATCACGCCAAAACCAGCGGTCGCAATCGGGTCGAATTGCACGGACGAGATCCTATTTATTCGTAAGGGCCGTGCTTCATGTCTATAGGTAGCAATATTGTATCGGCCAGCATTGAGAGCGGCAGATCGATAATCACCAGGTATTTCCACCAGCGATCTTTCAGCAGCCACTGAACGCCAGGATAGTATTGATGACCCTCTCCTTGCCCTTTGACCGTTCGGCTTATGATACTGCCGCAGCCAGAAAGTTGGCTGGTGATGATCAATGCAATCAGGAATCGTTTCACGGAATAAACTCGGTTAGCCACTGAATGGTAAGAGAGTGGTGAGATATAGTCTAACTGATAATTATCGTGATGTAAGGTATTGGCCTGTGGCCAACAAAAGATCAATGAACCAGGCGTCTGCGTTGCTCTTTTTCTTCATACATCACGGCGTCTGCCGCACGCAGGGCTTCATCCGGCGTGCTCAGGGCTGGGTTGATGGCAATGGTACCGATACTGGCTCCGGCGTAGTTTATGTGACACCCTGCAAGCACATAGTGTCCAATTAACAAGGGGGGTCAATCGCGCTTTGAAGGTCTGTGCGGCATCCTTTGCATTTTCATGAATATAGGGGCCTGTTGTTGCTACGATGAATTCATCGCCTCCAATTCGTCCCAGCATGTCTTCTGCGCGTATCCCCTGTTTTAACCGCTGGCCTACGGCACACAGAAAATCATCACCCGTCTCATGTCCGTAGCGGTCGTTAATCAGCTTAAATCCATCCAAATCGATAAAGGCGATGACAACAAAACGGTTCGTGTCTAGCGCTTGTGAGAATAATTGGGGTAACTGACTGAACACCGAGCGTCGGTTGGGCAATTGGGTCAATTCATCGGTGTAGGAGAATGAGGTCAGCGCCGCATTAGCTTCCTGTAATTGGCAGAGTAGCTGCTCTTTCTGGACATACTGAGCTATCAGCTCGGCAAACAGCTGTAATATTTGTTCGCTGCGACCATCCAGTTTCTGTTTTTCACCGCTGACTGCACACAGCGTACCGTATAACGATCCGTCGTCCAGGCGTACTGATGTGGTGACGTAAGTAGTGATGCCCATCTGCTTTGCTGCTTGAGAATCGCCCCAATGGCTGGGCACATCGTCAATCACACAGCGGTCTTCCGATAATGCCCGTCTACAGAGCGTGTCCTCCCAGGGAACAGAGAGTCCCTCGGGGATCTGCATTTTTTTGCTATTACGAGAGAACAGCATGTGTTGCACATTTTTATCGGATTCAATATGGGTGAGGTAGGTGGATTCCATGTTGGTGACCAGCTCCAGCATTTCAAGACGTTGCCTGACCAGCCCCTCGAGCGATTTTTCAGCCACCAGTACGGATGAAATCCGCGCAATCATTGTTTCCTGCATAACACCTTCCCCCGTATCGCCTCAGCTCGATTCGCGTTAATTACGTTGTTTATATAACTATTATATCTGAGACAAAGAGACATGAAATTGGAATCGTCTTTACTTCCTTGCTCGTGTTGGATGAGGCGAGCATTCATGCAGACTCATGGTTGTCAAACGACGGAGGCGGTTCGTTGAAATGACCAGCGGAGCCTCAATGGTGTTGATCGCCGGTTTTTTCGCTTTTATTCCACCCACTTCAGGCCAGAATCCGTGGTCTCAATATTTTCAGTATCACATTCTGAACCATCGGTGTAATTGCAGGTGCTCACCATCAGGAGAGAGGCAGAAGGATTGGTACCACAGGATTTTCCGTAAGCTTCATTGGATAACGTCCGCGATTCGTTGGGTTGAATCGGCTTATTGAAACTAAAATGCGCCGCATCACACCTGAATTTTCCTTGCTTATTTTTAACGAAAATATAAGCTTCAAATCGCTTTAGCGGGCTACTTTGCAGGTTTTTCACGGTATAGCTGCAAGAGCAACCGCCTTCAGTATTCTTAAGTTTGCCCTCGGTGATTGCCAACATTTTAGCTGCAGATTGCTCCGCAGCCGGGGCAGCCGTTTCAGTTGCGTTAACCCAAGTAGACGCCACGAGAGATACCGTAAATAGAGCCAGTAGAACGCGTTTCATTATATCTTCCCTGTTGCAATGATTAGACTTTATGTCCAGGTAATTATATGAAAATACGCAATAATGTTTAACTTATAAAACCAGCAAGGCGTTCATATGGCTTTTTATTCTGTTGGTTTTTTATTGTTGAGGAGGTTCTGCTTTTGTATAGCAGGATAAATTTGAATGAGCGGATGATGCGCTGTCATCCAGTGTGTAGGGCTCGTACGCAAGGTTTTATTTCATTTTTTAATTTATTTGAATGATGATAACAATTTTCTCTGATATTCACTCCTGAACGATGGCGCTATGATTCATTCCATCAAAGGCAAACAGCCTTTACATCAAACATTGAACAGAAGGGTTTATATCATGAACGTTATCAAAAAATTTGCCGCAGTTGTTGCTCTTGATCTGGTTTCTTTCGGTAGCTTTGCTGCGCAAGACATGGGTACTGTGCAAGTGAGCGGTGCAGAAACGCTGAGCGCGTTTGAAGCTCAGGTAGCGGCAAAAGCTGAAGCAGCAGGTGCATCTTCCTACAAGATTGTGTCTGTAGCCGGTAACGATCAACTGCGTGGTACCGCAATCCTGTACAAATGATTTCAAGATTGCTTATGGGCCAGCCAGAAAGGGGAGTGAAAGCTCCCTTTTGTTTTGTGGGTGGAGGTTCAATGCCCGCCGTCTGGGATGTTACTCCGCCAAATTCCAGGCATAAAAAAACCAACCGTAAAATGTTGGTTTTTTTGGGATTATTTGGTCGGCACGAGAGGATTTGAACCTCCGACCCCTGACACCCCATGACAGTGCGCTACCAGGCTGCGCTACGTGCCGACGCTATGGTGCGCTATATTACCGTCTTCTGAACCGATTGCAATAGCCAGCTGGCGCGATCGCTTTAGATTTAGGCAGTTAGTTGGCAATAAATCGCCTTTCGCTGGTGAGTACCTGTAACAGCAGCAGTAAACTTGGTTTTTCATCACGCAATTTTTCTCCGTCGCTGTTGTAGGCATCGTAGCTGCCATTGGCTTCCAATTGGATGATCTGCTCTGGCGTTGTGATCATCAACGCACCGCGGTTGCCGTTCACCAGCCAGTTATTACGTCGCTGGGCCGCAAACAGGTCTTCCCCTTGCGCGTAATCCGTGGCGGACGTTTTGACATGCAGCAAGCGCTGCATCAGCGTGACCATAACGTCTTTTTGATCCGTCATTTTACTGATAGTCTGCGCCGGTGTGCCCGGCCAATGCACCACCAGTGGGATCTGCCACTGTGAGCAACGGTAGCGGCTGCCTTTATCCTGTTCGCTGGATTTTGCCGTAATAATCACGACGGTATTATCCAGTTTGCCTTGGCTTTGCAACGTATTAAGTATTGCGCTGATGTTTTGATCGGTGGCTTTAGCATCCGTTAGCGCTCGGGTGCCAGTGGTGCCAAGATCAATATAAGAGAACCACGGCGATGTGGGTTGCGTACCGGTTTCCAGCCAAGTTTGCCACTGTTGCACGGTATCAACATCACGTTGAATTACCGGTACTGAAAGCGAAAAATCTGACAGCAGTGCCTGGCGATAAAGCGGGTTATCAAAGCCGTTGCTTGAGAAAAGACCAAATTGATAGCCCTGTTGGTTCAGGGAACTCACCAACGCTGATGGCGTACGTGCACTCAATACCCCATCCATGTAAGTGGTCGAGATACCATAGAACAGGTTGAACAGGCTGCTTTGGGCATTCTGGCTGACATTGAAATGGTTGCTGAAGTGCACGTTCTCTTTTGCAAAACGCATCAACTGCGGCATACGAGTGAGCGGCAGTTGATCTGCCACCACAATCAACAGATTGTAGCCGCTGCCGGCATCGCGGAACTGAATATTGTTCAGCGGGTATTCCAGCGTAATCGCCTCAGGGTTGCCCTGTAGCGCAATGCGTCGCTCATACGCTTGAGCGTCCAGTAGGCCGTGTTTTTCCAGAAATCGTCGCGCAGTCATTGGATATGATAACGGTAATGTCGCGCGCTGCATGGTGATAGGGCGATAGAAGTTGGCATCGGCCCAGATATACATCATATGCGAGGCGAAAAACGCACTGATAAATACCGCGGCGACCGGCATGCCAATGCGGTGACGGTTCAGGCTACGCAGTTTTTGCCAGCACCAGGTGCCAAACAGCATCTCAACCATGAAAATCACGGGGATGCCGATAAACATCAGTTGCCAGTCACGGGCCAGGTCACTTTGCTCTGGATTGATCACCAGCTCCCAGACGGTGAGATTCAAGTGCAGGTGGAAGCGGCTAAACACCTCCATATCCAGCAACAGCAGCGTCAGCCCCGCGGTTGCCAACGCCGCAGAAAGAAAACGCAGCAAACGCTGCGACATCACCACGAACGTCAACGGAAAGACAATCAACAGGTAGACGGCAAAAACGATAAAACTAAAATGCCCCAGCCAACTGACAAGGGCATAGCTACGGCCAAGTAACGACGAGGGCCAATCCGCCACGAACAGATAGCGGCTGCCCACCCCCAGACTCAACAGGATGTTAAATAGCGCGAACCAATGCCCCCAACTGATCATCTGGGAAACTTTTTCGCGATAGTTGTGACGGTTGCTTACCATAGCCTCTGGTCGGTGTTAGTGCGCGTTGTGGGTAGTGATGGATGCCTGCAACGCATCAGCAAAAGAACAAGCCAATACCTGACGCTGCTCCGGTGCTACGCTGGTGTTGATAAGGTTGGTGACCATGTTGCCCAAAACCATCAAGGAGAGGTCAGTAGGGGTACGGTGTTTTTCCAATACGCTTACCAATTCGGAAAGCACTTGTTCGACGAGTTCGTCACTGTAACGGGATAATTGTGCCATAAAAAGGCGATTCTCAAGCTGATAAAGGGGAATATCTTACCGTAACGACCTGACGTTTTCCGCAATTTTATCATTTTAGCTTCAAACGCTGGCGTCTGGAGGCTTTCTCTTGCAGGGGACCTGCGTTGGTGTTTGAATACGCTCCTTGCCAAAAGGATAGTTTATCATGAGTCTGGATATCGACCAGATTGCCTTGCATCAGCTTGTCAAACGTGATGAGCAAACGTTGGAGTTGGTGCTAAGGGATTCGTTATTGGATGCCACCCCTGCCGTTGACGAGATGATGGCCGAGTTGCACCGCGTCTACAGTGCGAAAAACAAGGCCTACGGCGTGTTCGAGGAATAGAGCGAACTGTCTCAGGCACTGCGTGGCTGCCGTAAAGGAGAGGAGGATTTCCTTGGGTTTAGCCGCGCGGCCACGGCTCGGTTGCGTGATGAACTGGCGAAATATCCCTTTGCGGAAGGGAGCATCGTGCGGTTCTGCCAATACCGCTATCTGGCGGTTGAGTATCTGCTGGTTGCGGTGCTGAGCAGTTGCAGCAGCATGCGCGTCAATGAACAGCTGGATATAAGCAGCACGTACTATATGGATATCCCACATGCGGATATCGTGGCGCGTATCGATCTCACTGAATGGGAGACCAATCCGGAATCTCAACGCTATCTGACCTTCCTGAAAGGACGTGTAGGGCGCAAGGTCGCGGATTTCTTTATGAATTTCCTCGGTGCCAGCGCGGGGCTTGACACCAAAGCGCAGAATCGCGGCCTGTTGCAGGCGGTGGATGACTATTGTGCCGATGCGCAGCTGGATAAAAACGAGCGTCAGCAATACCGTCAGCAGGTTTACAGCTACTGCAATGAGCAATTGCAGACAGGGGAAGAGATAGAGGTTGCTGCGTTGTCGCAGGAGCTGCCGCCGTTGGGAGAGAAAACCTTCCATGCTTTTTCGGAAGAGCAGGGCTATGAATTGGAAGAGAGTTTCCCGGCGGATCGTAGCACGCTGCGCCAATTGACCAAGTTCGCTGGCAGTGGCGGTGGGTTGACGATCAACTTTGATGCCTTGCTGCTGGGCGAACGTATCTTCTGGGATCCGACAACCGACACGCTTACCATTAAAGGAACGCCGCCGAATTTGCGCTATCAGCTACAGCGCCGTTTAAGCAGCGGTGATAAATAAGCGGCGTTTTTCTTATCGACATTCTTGCTTGCTAAGAAAACTCGCGGCGTCCCACGGGTTTCCCCAAACGATTAAGCGCGAACGAAGTCGATGTGAGTCAGTTTCGGCTTGTAAGCGTGACGATGAACAGCCTGAACTTTCACTTTTTCTTCTTTACCATCGACAACCAGGGTCAGAACTTCGCCGTAAAAACCTTCTTTAGCTTCCAGGTTTTTAAAGCTGTCGTGATCCAGGGCGATAGATACCGGCGCTTCCGCACCACCGTAGATGATGGCTGGGAATTTGCTGGCTTCGCGCAGGCGGCGGCTCGCACCCTTACCCTGCTCTTTACGTACTTCTGCGTTAATAGTGATCATGATTTTCTCTATTTTAGAAAATACACCTGTTACAGGCGACCCAGCAACAGGTTAGGTTATTCGCAATGGAATGTGTTATTCACAATGGAACAGATTTGCTTTTGCATGACAAAAGCGGGCTGTATTCTAACGGAATATCTGTGTGGCGGCAAATGAAACCGTGTTACGCCAGCTAGCGTAATTCATTGGCGCGCCGAAAACGGCCTTCATAATCAAACAGTTTCTCCCTAACTTGCCAAAAGCCTTGCCGCTGTTTGCCTTGGCGTCGCGCTACGACAAAGTCCGGCGCACGCAGGGCGGCCTGTTGGCGCAAGATATCCTGTGCGGATTGCCACGTCAGCACTAGCCCCGGTGCGCGTTGGTGTACCCGTAAAAACTACTGAGTAAATACGCGGCGCTGGGCAGGCGTATGCAGGCGAAAACGTTCGCTGACGTCTGCGCCGTCTTCATCAATATAGGTGATCTTTAGCCATTCACCTTTCTCATCCTGTCCGGCCGTCATCTGCATGCCGCTACAGCGCAGCACCAGGGCATCTTTCAACTTGAGTGCGGCTTTTAGCATGTCGTCAGGATCGACCATAATGTGATTGCATTGGTGGCAACGACGCGCGGCAATGTCGTTTTCGGCACCACATTCCGGGCATACTTTAAAGCGGAAACGGTAATCGCACTGCGTGCGAACACCATTGTCGTCTTCTTCATAGCCCTGGCAGCGGCGACCATAGTGTTCGACGATATCACCCTCCGCCGTGGTTTTTCCCCAAAACAGGTTGGCAAAACCACACTGCGGGCAAAGCACCTGTACCGGCTGGCTACCGCTGTGCGGTTTATGGCTGCCTACTTCCGGCATATACAAATCATGGGGATTCCCGGCGTAATCCAGAATCAGACAATCCGTTTTTCCCGGCGACAGGTGCAGGCCACGTCCGACGATCTGCTGATACAGGCTGACGGATTCCGTCGGATGCAGAATGGCGATAACGTCCACATGCGGTGCATCAAAGCCCGTCGTCAATACCGCCACTTTGACCAGATAGTGCAACTGTTGTTGCTTAAAGGCAGCGATCAGCGCATCGAGTTCTGCGGCAGGGGTTTCCCCGCTGATAAAGGCGGCTTTTTCTGAAGGCAACAGACTGTGGATTTCCCGGGCGTGCTCCACGGTCGCCGCAAAGATCATCACGCCTTTACGTTCGGTGCCGTAGCTGACTATCTGATTGACAATCTGGGGCGTCACGAGCTGCTGCCGTCGTAATTCACGGTTGAATTCCGCATCGCTGAACAGGCCGTGGGGCTGCACGCTCAAACGGCTAAAATCATACTGCACCACTGGCATATCCAGGCGCTGCGGCGGTACCAGAAAGCCGTGTTTGATCATGTAACGCAGCGGTAGTTCATAGATACAGTCGCGAAACAGGCATTGTTCATCACCGCGAATCATGCCGTGGTAGTGATACTGATAAATCTAGCCTTTGCTCAGGCGGTAAGGCGTTGCGGTAAGGCCGAGCAGGCGTAGTGTGGGGTTTTGTGCGCGCAGGTGCGTAATGATTTGCTGATATTGGCTGTCATCGTCATCGCTGATGCGGTGACATTCATCGATGATCAGTAGCGAGAACTGGCTAAAGGCGGGCAGATTACGCGCCACGGATTGTACGCTGCCAAACACCACTTTGCCTTCGCTGCGGCGCTGGTTAAGTCCGGCAGCAAAAATGTCGGCATCCAATCCCCAGGCGCAATATTTAGCGTGATTCTGTTCAACCAGCTCTTTGACATGCGCCAGCACCAACACGCGCCCTCGCGCTAACCGCGCCAGTTCGGCAATCACCAGACTTTTTCCTGCGCCGGTGGGCAGTACGATCAGCGCAGGGTGTTGCTGTTGCCGAAAATAGGCCAGCGTGGCGGAAACCACCTCCTGTTGATAGGGGCGTAAGGTGAACGCCATTGCCTAGTGTTGGCAGATCTTGCTGGCCGCCGTGTTAAACCCAGTGTCATGTGGGATAAACTTGCCTTTGTTTGCCAGAAAATCCACCAGCATGGCCGCGCTCATGTCGGCCGCGGAGCAGGTGTGAAAGCGTGCGTCGGTACCGAAACGCGCCTCAATGCCGGCAATCAGCCCCTCTGTGGTGTAGGATTCGGCAGAATCCAGTATCATATGCAGTACTTCATGACCGTGAATAGATGACATCGCGTGCTCCTGTAATAACCCTGAAAATAAAAGATGTATTTATTCTATATTTTTATGCGCCAGGGCGAACTCTCGCCAGCGGTTAATGAAAAGCAATCGCACATTTTGTGCGTATCCATTATCACCGGAGGGGGAAAACGTCGGACATTCTAGGAGCAATCGTCATCACTCGCTATATTACGACATGATTTTCCTTCCTTAACACAGACAGGCACTTGATTTTCTCATGCGATTGGACAAATTTTTATCCCAGCAACTCGGGATCAGCCGTGCATTGGTAGCACGGGAGCTGCGTGCGCAGCGCGTTACCGTTGATGGTGAGGTGGTTAAAAGCGGCGCATTCAAATTGGCACCTGAACATCAGGTTGAGTTCGATGGCAACGCGCTGGTGCAGCAGAATGGCCCGCGCTACTTCATGCTTAACAAGCTGCAGGGGTACGTGTGTTCAACGGAAGATCCGGATCACCCGACCATCCTCTATTTTATCGATGAGCCGGTTGCACACAAACTGCATGCTGCGGGCCGATTGTATATTGATACCACTGGGCTGGTATTGCTGACCGACGATGGACAATGGTCGCACCGCATCACGTCGCCCAAGCATCACTGTGAAAAAAACTATCTGGTCACGCTCGAACTACCGCTGGCAGAGGATACGCCACACCAGTTTGAACTGGGGGTGCAACTGCACGGCGAAAAATCGCTGACCAAACCCGCGCAACTGGAAAAGCTTGATGACCATCAGATCCGGTTAACCATCGGGGAAGGGCGCTACCACCAGGTCAAACGGATGTTTGCCGCCGTGGGAAATCGCGTGGTTGAGTTACACCGTGAGCGCATTGGTGCCATTGCGCTGGATGACGCGTTTGAGCCGGGAGAGTATCGCGCACTGACGGAAGAAGAAGTGGCCAGCGTTTTGCCGCGTTGAGCCGATTTGCGCCATACTGCATGCAGTATGCGTTATGAGCTTGTCATTCACCTGATGTAAACACGATGCGCCGTTGAGCCGGCCATCAAGCCTATTTCAACCGTCACCGTGGTGGAGGCCTGCCGCTGCGGTGAATTTTTTTGTTTTGCGGGCAACACTCTGGGAGACATGCAGTGGGGAAAGCGCCATCACATAGTGGCTTGATTTTTATTCTTGGCTTGTTGTCGATGCTGACACCGTTTGCCATCGATATGTACCTGCCGGCGCTGCCGGTGATTGCCAAAGAGTTCGGCGTGGAGCTGGGCCAGGTGCAGATGACGTTAAGCGCCTACATCATGGGGTTTGCTATCGGTCAGTTATTTTACGGCCCGATGGCGGACAGCCTGGGACGTAAACCCGTGATACTGTGGGGAACGCTGGTCTTTATGTTGGCTGGTGTGGCCTGCGCGCTGGTGCAAACCAATTGAACAGCTTACCGTGCTGCGGATGCTGCACGGCTTGTCTGCGGCTGCGGTGGTGATTAATGCGCTGATGCGTGACACCTTCGCCAAAGATGAATTTTCGCGCATGATGTCATTTGTGATGTTGGTCATGACTGTCGCACCGCTGTTAGGCGGCGTGTTGCTGCTGTGGTTTAGCTGGCATGCGATTTTCTGGAGGCTGGCTGGGCTGTCACTGATTGCCTCGGTGCTGGTGATGCGCTTTGTCAAAGAGTCGTTGCCGGTAGAAAAACGCCAGCCGTTCCATTTTCGTACCACCGCCGGGAATTTCGCCTCGCTGTTTCGCCACAAAAAAGTCTTTAGCTACATGGTGGCAAGCGGGTTTTCGTTTTCTGGTATGTTTTCTTTTTTAAGCGCTGGCCCCTTTGTCTATATCGACCTCTACGGTGTGTCTCCGCAGCATTTCGGCTATTACTTTGCCCTGAACGTGGTCTTTCTGTTCCTGACCACCTACACCAATAGTCGTGTGGTGCGCCGCTTGGGCGCGAACCAGATGTTTCGCATCGGGCTACTGATACAGTTCGCTGTCGGTATTGCGTTGGTGGCTATCTATGTCGGTTGTATTGCGATGGTGATGTCAAATGCCATGGCCGTGATACTGGATGATTTTCCGCATATGGCGGGCACTGCGTCCTCGCTGGCTGGCACGCTACGCTTTGGCATGGGCGCACTGGTCGGAAGCCTGCTGTCACTGGTGAGTTTTACCAGCGCCTGGCCGATGATCGTCTCCATGTCACTCTGTTCCATTGCAGCCTTCCTGCTTTACGGTTACGCAGCCCGCTCTCGCTGATTTCGTCCCCTTTTTCCGTTTGCCGCAGTGATGCGGGAAACGGAATCCTCTCGTTGCTGACCTTCAACGTCGGGCTCCGTTATTTTGATCTTCCCTTTTTGTTCACGGTCAAGTGTTATCGATCTCACATTGTCTTTTTTTGGAATGTTGTTCTATAAATGTAAAATGTATGATTTAAAAGTGAACAATGTAAATAAAAGGGGTTGAGATATTGCATGGAAAGCGTTAAATATAGGGCAACCTATAAAAATCTTAAAATGTGATCAACGTGGCATTAATCAGTATTGCAATCATTTCCATTCGTTAAGAAGTGTGACTTATGACTATTGCAACGCGGATTTTTGTAGAAATGCTCATTCAGCAGTGCCGCCATATCTGGACACTGAGAGTAAACGTTCTTTCTTTGACGCCAATGTCATTGCGTTTGTTTACCATCATCATACCTGAGGGAAAGTAATAGTGGACACTCTCCAACTTTCGGTAGTGCATCGTTTGCCGCAATGTTATCGTTGGCTATCGGGCTTCGCTGGTATCAAGGTGGAACCGATTCCGCTGAGCGGTATTCCCCTGCGGGGACGAGATGAGGACAACAACCTGATTGGCTTTAAATTATTAAGTCACGACGGCGAAATGGCCTGGGTTATTTTACGTCAGTTGAACCAGTCCCTGGCTGAAATTCAGATTGATTGTGCCGTGTTGGAATGGGAAGGGGAACCCTGTCTGTTTTTACACCGTGATGATGAAAGCACAGCATTGTGTCGTCTTAAAAATGTGGGCGTCGCCATCGCGGAACCCCTGAGCGCGCTCTATCCGTTTTAAACGCCATGCCTCTGCCATGACATGGCGTGTATGTCTCTACAGGGTAGCCATGCGCAGCAGTTCTTGTGTATAGGTGTTCTGAGGCGCGGAAAAAACCTGTTCACAACGCCCTTGTTCTACCACTTCGCCTCGACGCAGCACGATAACTTGATGGCACAGCGCACGCACCACCTGTAGGTCATGGCTAATGAACAGATAAGCCAGCTGGCGTTTTTGCTGCAAGGTTTTCAATAATGTCAGAATCTGCGCCTGTACGGTTCTGTCCAGTGACGAGGTGGGTTCGTCAAGAATCAGCAGTGCGGGTTCTAGCACTAGCGCTCTGGCGATAGCAATACGCTGCCGCTGACCACCGGAGAATTCCGACGGGTAGCGGTGACGAAATTCGGGATTAAGGCCGACTTCACGCATCACCTCAATAACCCGCTGTTCTCGATCAGAGGCACTCATCTTCTGGTGCACTTCCAGCCCTTCTTCGATAATTTGCAGCGCGGTGCGCCGTGGATTCAACGACGAATTGTGGTCCTGAAACACCACCTGGATCTGGCTACGCAGTGGTAACATTTGGCGGCGATTAAATTGGTGCAGCGGTTGTTCATCAAACACAATGTTACCGCGTGAGGCGATGAGCCGTAATAATGCCAGTCCTGTCGTGCTTTTTCCTGAACCGGATTCCCCCACCAGTCCCAGGCTTTCGCCACGACGTAAGGTGAAGTTCAATCCATTGACGACGGTTTTTTCTGCCACTGTGCGCCGCAACAGCCCACGCTTGATGGGGAATGAAATCGAGAGCTTTTCTACGCGTAGCAGCGTCGGCGTATCATTCGGCAGAGGCAGCGCAGAACCGGAGGGTTCGGCATCCAGCAGCTGTCGGGTGTAGCTGTGCTGCGGTGCGGCGAAGAGGTCGCGGCAACGATTTTGTTCTACGCAGCGCCCACCCTGCATCACGGCAACCTTGTCCGCCAGTTGCTTGACGATATTCAGGTTATGCGTGATGAACAGCAGGCTCATACCCAACTCTTGCTTAAGTTCACGCAATAAGGTGAGAATTTGTGCCTGCACAGTGACATCCAGCGCGGTAGTTGGCTCATCAGCAATCAGCAAATCTGGTTGCATCAGCAGGGCCATCGCGATCATTACCCGCTGGCGTTCACCGCCCGACAGTTGATGAGGAAAGTCTTTCAGGCGCGTCTGTGCCTGCCGTATGCCAACGCGATCCAAACAGGTAAGCACTTCACTGCGCGCAACGTCTCGCGTCATTGCGCGGTGCAACGTCACCACTTCCATCAATTGTTTTTCAATGCTGTGCAGCGGGTTCAGTGACACCATCGGTTCCTGAAAGATCATGGCGATACGGTTGCCGCGCAGTTCGCCTAACCGTGTTTCTGGCGCATGCAGCAGCGATTCGCCGTCAAACAGGATATCCCCTTGAGGATAGATAACCGGCGGAGATGGCAGCAGGCGCAGTACCGACAGCGCAGTGACGCTCTTGCCCGAGCCGGATTCACCCACCAGCGCCAGCGTTTCACCGCGCTCGACGTTGAAGGATACCGAATCCACCACCTGATGCACCTGTTCACCTTGGCGAAACGCGATGCTGAGATCCTGAATCTGTAACAGTGGAGTTGGGTTCATATCAATGTGCCTTGCTGGGATCAAAAGCGTCGCGCACCGCTTCGCCAATAAAAATCAGTAACGACAACAGGGTTGCCAACACCAAAAATACGGTAATGCCGAGCCAGGGAGCCTGAAGATTATTCTTCCCTTCCAGCAGCAGTGCCCCCAGTGACGGCGAGCCGGCTGGAAGCCCAAAGCCCAGAAAATCGAGCGATGTCAGGGTAGTGATTGAGCTGCACAAAATAAACGGCAGAAACGTTAACGTCGCGACCATGGCGTTAGGCAGCATACTGCGCATCATGATCACTCGATTGCTTACCCCCATGGCCTGCGCCGCGCGAATGTAGTCGAAATTACGGGTTCGCAGGAATTCGGCGCGTACCACGCTCACCAAGCTCATCCAGCCAAACAGGATAGTGATGCCCAGCAGCCACCAGAAATCAGGTTGGATAACACTGGACAGCAAGATAATCAGGAACAGGGTCGGCATGCCCGACCAGACTTCGATAAAGCGCTGCCCCCACAAATCGAGCCTGCCACCGTAGTAACCCTGCGTTGCACCGACCACAATGCCAATCAGGCTGGAGAACAGGGTCAGTGAAAGCCCAAACAACAGGGAAATGCGAAAGCCGTACAGCACTTGTGCTACCACATCTTTCCCCTGACTGTCAGTGCCGAGCCAATTCAGTCCGGAGGGCGGGGAGGGGAATGACTGGGTGGTGGCATAGTTAATGGTATCGTAGCGATACCGGATCGGCGGCCAGATACTCCAGCCGTGTTGCGCGATACGCGTTGCCACGTAGGGATCGCGAAAATCCGTGGTGGTGGCAAACTGGCCACCGAAGGTGGTTTCAGGGTAATTCACCAGCAACGGCGTATAGAAACGGTTGTCATAGCGCACCAGCAGCGGTTTGTCATTGGCCAGCAGTTCGGCGAACAGGCTGAGGGTAAACAACACCAGAAAGATCCACAGTGACCAGTAGCCACGGCGATTGGCGCGGAAACGGGCCCAGCGTGCCAGATTTATTGGGCTGATTCGGCTCATTGGCGTCCCTCAAAATCAATACGCGGATCGACCAGTGTATAGGTCATATCGCTGACAATATTCAGCAGCAGACCAATTAACGTGAAGATATAGAGCGTACCAAACATCACCGGGTAGTCGCGTTGCAGTGTGGCATCATAACCCAACAGACCCAGCCCGTTGAGTGAGAACATCACTTCAATCAGCAGCGAACCGGTGAAAAACATGCTGATAAAGGTAGCCGGGAACCCGGCAATCACCAGCAGCATGGCGTTGCGGAAGACATGGCGGTACAGAATGCTGTTTTCGTCCAGCCCTTTGGCACGTGCGGTGACCACATATTGCTTGCGAATCTCGTCCATAAACGAGTTTTTGGTCAGCATGGTCAGCGTTGCAAAGCCGCCAATCACCGTTGCCAGTACGGGCAACGTGATGTGCCACAGGTAATCGGTGATTTTACTGTACCAGGGCAGGGTGTCGAAATTACTCGATACTAGCCCGCGCAGCGGGAACCAGTCCAGATAGCTGCCGCCGGCAAACAGCACAATCAGTAAGATGGCAAACAAGAATGCCGGGATAGCATAGCCGACAATAATCAGGGTGCTGCTCCAGGTATCAAACGGTGTACCGTTCTTGACCGCCTTTTTGATGCCAAGTGGGATTGAGACCAGATAAATGATCAGCGTGCTCCATAATCCCAGTGTGATAGAAACCGGCATACTCTGCTTGATAAGCTCCATCACCGAGGAGCTGCGAAACAGGCTATCGCCAAAATCCAGTCGGGCATAGTTCCACAGCAGCGTGAAATAGCGCTCGTGAATCGGCTTATCAAACCCGTAGCGTTTGGTGATTTCCGCAATCACCTCTGGGTCCAACCCGCGAGCGCCACGGTAGGCATTTTCCACGGTCAGTGTACCACCGCCGCTACGCGCCATCGCACCATCCATGCTGCCACCGGCACCAAACCCGCTGCCTTGACCCATTTCGATGGCGGCAATGGCCTGATCAACCGGGCCACCTGGGGCTATCTGCACAATAAAAAAGTTAATGGTAATAATGGCCCACAGCGTGGGGATCACCAGCAAAAGTCGGCGTAGTAAATAGGTTCCCACCATGGCTCCTTAACGGCGTTCGGGCGGCAATGACTGCGCCCGCAGTACATCGTACCACCAGCTATCCAACCCTAACGTATAGGCCGGTCGGGTTGCTGGCATGGCGAATTTATCCCAGTAAGCGTAGCGATCGTGATTGGAGTACCACATGGGGATTATGAATTGATTCCAGGTCACTACCCGGTCCAGCGCGCGGCCAAGGGACAGTAATTCCGCCTTATTGCCCTGATGCGCATCGATTTGCTCAATAAGCGCGTCAATGGCTGGATCGCTCACGCCCGCCGTGTTATAGGTTGAATCGAGGTATTTCGTATGCCAGCCAAATTTGAGGTTGCCATCCGGGTAAATTCTTGCCGGGTAAAGGCGGGCGAGCATATCAAAATCGCGGGCGCGCAGACGATTGGTGAACTGCCCGCTGTCAATCAGGCGCAGCTTCATATCGATGCCCAAACGTTTGAGATTTTGCTGGAACGGCAGTACGTACTGCACGTTGGCAGCGCTGGGGAGCAATAATTCGAAGGTAAACGGTTGTCCGGTTTTGCGGTTGACCAACTTCTGGTTTTTCAATTCCCAGCCCGCGTCCTTAAGCAACTGCAAGGCTTGTTGCCAATGGGCGCGATCGTAGCCGCTGCCATCACTTTCTGGCGGTTGAAAGCTGGGGCCAAACACTTCAGGCGGTATTTTGTCCCTGAGCGGCTCCAGCCATTTCAATTCCTCTGGACTGGGAGTACCTTGCGCGTCATATTCTGTGTTTTGGAACAGGCTGTTAACGCGCTGATAGGCGTTGTAATAGAACGCCTTGTTCATCCAGTTAAAATCAAAATTAAGCCCAATGGCTTGTCGGATGCGGCGATCCTGAAACAGCGGACGCTCAATATTGAACACCAGCCAGCGGGTATCCTGTGCCGCTTGATTCGCCCGATCGCGCTTGACGATATAACCCCGAGAGAAGTTACCGCCCTGATACTGCGTTGCCCAGTGCTTGGGTGATCCTTCGACACGCAGATCGAAAGCGCCCGCTTTAAACGCTTCCAGCGCGACACTGTCATCCAGATAGTAGTCGTAACGGATTTGGTCGAAATTATTCAAACCGCGATTCACCGGCAGATCGGCGCCCCAATAGTCTTGTACCCGTTTGTAGGTCACATATTGGCCGGTGCGGTAGGAGGTGATGCGGTAAGGGCCACTGGCCGGTGGGGGATAGGACAACGGATCGGCAAGACTATGATTTTTCCAGAAACTTTCAGGCATAACGGGCAATGTCAGCAGCCCCAGCAGCCGTTCTTTATCCGGCTCAGGCATTTCCAGCCGCACGGTGCGCGGCCTGATAGCGGTCACCGTGACGCCTTTGTACACCACGCGGAACTGTGGAACCCCTTGTGTCATAAACATATTGAAGGTGAAGGCTACATCACAGGCTAAAATCGGTGAGCCATCCTGAAACGTGGCTTTTGGGTTCAGTTCCACTTCCATCCAACGAAAATCGTCAGCATGGCGCGCATGCAGTGCAATCAGCGGGTAAAAGCTACCCGGCTCATCATCGGATGAGGTAAACAGCGTATCGTACAGGCGTTCGGTACGCTCAGCCGCCACGCCGCGTAACGCGAAACGGTTGAAGTTATCATAAGTTCCCAAAGCGCTGAGCGTGATGCTCCCCCCTTTGGGCGCGTCAGGGTTGACGTAACCAAAATGCGTGAATCCCTCGGGATATTTAGGCTCTCCCAACAAGGCGAACGAGGTGTTCTGTTGGACGGTGTCGGCAAAGGCTCCCCAACAAAGAGAACCGAGCAAAGCCAGGGTGGCCACACGTTTTAGCATTGCGCTGTGTTTCTCCTGCAAAGCCGTGCAATTATCTTGCATCAGACCAAAGTTGCGGTGATTTTCATTTGCATCATTTGAATATAGGTCAAACCGATGTCGCCGCCTATGGGTAATAGGTCAGTCTGTCCCTTTTTACCATGAAAATTACGCGTAACCTACTTTATATCAGAGAGTTGAACAACTTTTCATCAAGCGTGACGTTCAGCCTGGAGGTTGGAGGTTGGAGTATGTCGCATCATGACAAAAAAAACGCCGCTGGTTAAGCGGCGCTCTATTTTCGTTTCGTTTTGCACATGAAGGGAAATGTGACTAACTGGTCATATTATTAACTGATATTGTCCTTAGCTGGTGGCGCCTTTGCTGAAAATGCGGCGACCTTCCTGATAACGTTTATTCCAATAGGCATCGTCCATGCTGGAAATCATCACACCCGCACGGGTGGAGGCATGAACAAACTGGTTATTACCAATGTAGATGCCAACGTTACGACCGGTGGAACCAGCGCGGAACAGCACCAAATTGCCGGGGCGAAGTTTGCCGCGCTGCACCTGAATGCCCGATTCCTGCTGTTCATAGGTTGAACACGGTAGTTTCATGCCAAATTGTTCACGGAAGGTACGTTGAACAAAGGCAGAACAATCAATACCTTTGCGGATGTCACCGCCTAAACGATAACGTACACCTTTCCAACTGGCATATTGATCCATCAGTTTGGATTTGATGTCCAGGTTACGCACCATGGCTTCAAATTCGTCCTGAGAGGCCTGCAATAAAAGACTATCTTTATCATTTATTGCAGAACGATCAATTTGTGCTTGATGAGATCCTGTATTTGTACAGGCAGATAGCGCAAGTGCCATCTCCAACGCGGGAATTGCCCGCCAGATATATCTCAGGCTCGGTTGAGATTTGACCATTATCGTTATGTTCCCTTGATTTCCTTAACGACCACCATCGTCATGTATGCAACTACGCCATATATAAACGCCGAAACGAAAGTCAGACTAAAACAGAGTTTTACCTGGACCAACCACTTGAGGATGAAACTGTGTGGAATCGCACATAATTTCTTCCATTCCGAGGATAACCGCGTTCGGTAAAACTCAAACTTTACCGAGACTACCTGAACGCTCCGGCGATTGCGAGCCTTTTTATGGAAATTCTTTATAAGAATTAATGATGTAATAAATCGTAAATTTACCGATAAGATTTATCCTAAAAAATGCGGTAACCATAACGCAAACAGATGACATCCAGATGGCAGCCCGGCATCCAGGCGCTTGAGGCCAGAATGCCGGTGTAGTTGGGGGGCAGTGCGTTAAAGAGGGGGGCTTTTAGCGACGGTAACGCGCTGGTAATGAACGATGCAAAAAATTAATCATTGCGTCGCTGGCCGGCGAGATCAGCCACCAGCTTAGTGCCACCAAAACCACAGACAGGGAACCCACCGCAATGTCGGTAAACCAGTGGGCACCAATCATGACACGCGGTGTGGCAAAAACAACCACGATGACCAATGAGATCAAAAATGAACGGCGCGAAAAATAGCGCAGCATAAAAGCGGTGTAAATCATCAGCATCATGCCATGGTCGCCAGGGAAGCTGTCGCGGGAGGCATCTTTAGTCGGCCAGCCGGTCAGTTCGCCAACCCGATTGATATCAGTAAAGTAATAGGTTGGGCTGGCGTGCTGTACTGGCAGTAAGTGGCCCAACTGATTCAGCACCACGGCGGTAATCAGCATGACCACGCCCACAATCAGTAAACGCTGGCGTTCAGTGCTATCTCCGCGCCGATAATGGTAAAGATAAAGCAGCCCCATCGCCAGCAGCGCACAGGCATCGAAAGCGCGGTTGTTGGTGATGGCGACCGTATACAGCAGCAACGGACTGGTTGCCAGATGCTGGTTAAAGTAGAAGAAGATGGCGCTTTCGAGGGTAAACCAGAATCCGTGATTAGCAGGAAGATACCAGGAAAAGAACAGCGCCACACCTGCTGCATTGAGCAGTAGAATGGCGAAAAGCTGACGTTGTGGCATGCAATAAACTAAAAATATTAAGAAAAAAATTTAATCCTATTCCTATAAACTTAAATGAAAAATCAACAGCTGGCTTTGGAACAGATTCCACGGTGCCGATGCGGTGTGAATTAACTCAATCCGGCTGTCTAGGCGGGGGAAGCAGTTTGGTTTCAATATGCAGGTCCAATCCCTGCCGATTGATAATCAATGTCCCTTCGGGAATGCGCATCACACCTTTAATGCGGTCGACCGGCGTCAACCGAACCCAATCCAACAGTGCGGCCGTGGAAAACTGCGTTTCTGGGGAGAAAATCCAGCCACAGGCAAAGTAACCTTGCCCTTCATTGAGTGCGCGACGCCAGGCTTCGCCGCCGGGCAGGCGCAATGCGGCCAATCCGCGTTCTGAAGCATGGGAATGATGATGCGCACCATCAGGAAGTTCGCGCGTATTGCGGCGTGGCTCATCAAGCAGTGACACATCGATTTCACCCTGTGCGGCGCTCACGATAGAGCGATCGCCAGCTTCGGCCTGCTGCCAACGCTGTAGCGCGGCGATGTCGTCTGCGCTGTAGGTATCCTGCTTGTTGGCAACGATAATGTCCGCCGCGGCTAACTGATCGCGGAAGTTTTCGTTTTCACTATAACGTGCGTCCTGTAACTGCCGCGCATCCAACAGGCAAAGAGAGGCCTGCAAACTGAGCCAGGGTTGATAACTTTCAGCAGTGAGCAGCGAAAGAATCTGCTTTGGGTGTCCCAAGCCGGTCGGTTCGATCAGTAAGCGGTGCGGTTTCTTTTGTTGCAACAGCATATTCAGGCCAATCTGCATCGGCAGACCGTTCACGCAGCACATACAACCGCCGGGGATCTCTTTCAATACCGCGCCGCTGTCAGACAACAGCGCACCGTCGATGCCAATTTCACCAAATTCATTGACCAGTACCGTCCACACTTCATCTTCGGGTTTTTGTGTCAGCAGGTGGCGAATGGTAGTGGTTTTGCCGCTGCCAAGAAAGCCAGTGATCAGGTTTACTTTGGTCAACACATCAGACTCCGGAAATACGTGTGAACGGGGAGGCAAGAGGCGCGCCAGCCAATGACCGGCGCGAGAGAGACTTAGTCGGCGCGGCCCATATAGCGACGCTCGGCGCTATGAATACGAATGTTTTCACCTGCGCTCAGGTATTCTGGCACCTGAATCACCAGACCGGTGCTCATGGTCGCCGGTTTGTTGCGGGCGCTGGCTGAAGCCCCTTTGATGCCTGGTGCGGTCTCTACAATTTCCAAATCTACCGTTTGCGGCAGTTCCAGCGCCAGGATTTGTCCATCCCAGGTCAGTACCTGAATGCCCGGCATCCCGCCTTCCGGTATAAACAGCAGTTCATTTTCAATTTGCTCTTTTTTGAAGATATACGACGTGTAATCTTCATCATCCATAAAGACGTACTCATCACCGTCCACATAGGAAAAAGTGACAAAACGGCGCGTCAGCGTGATGGTATCGAGAATGTCGTCACCCTTGAAACGTTCTTCAACCTTCAGGCCGGTACGTACATCGGAGAAGCGCATTTTGTACAACGTGCTGGCACCGCGAGCTCTGGGGCTTTGGATGTCGACATCCTTTACCAACAGCAGCTTGCTACCGTAATTGATCACCATGCCACGTTTGATTTCGTTCGCTCTTGCCATGAAAAAAACCTGTTATAAAGAAAAAGACATTTTTGTGGCGACACGTTACTCGCGCCGCTGAATTCAGGCAAGCGGCATTTTATCATCCGCCCGCGCATTCATCGCTGTCGTTCTATTTTATAGCAGGGCGGTCAGGCGTACACCGGCAGAGCGCCCAATAGCGTAAGCAGGTGCGCCACGATGTTAATGACACCAAACGCCAGAACGATAACCACCAGCCACATTCCACCCGGCGCGCGATAGGTCGTGCTACCAGGAGCAAAGCGCTTGCGGGCGGCCACCACCATACAGGCGGGAATGATCACTGCCCACAGCGTCGCCGCCAGTCCTGCCAAACCGATGGCATGCAGAAAACCATCCGGATACAGCAAGGCGGCAAGCGTTGGCGGAATAAAGGTAATGCTGGCTGCCTGTGTACGGCCTCGTGGTGTATCTGCCAGTGAAAAAGAGTCGTGAATATAATCAAACAGTCCCAAAGATACGCTGAGGAACGAACTGGCCAGTGCTATATAAGAAAAAGCGTTCAGCAAGGGGATCAGATAAGCACTTTGCGCAGCGTTGCCCATGTGCTGAAGCAAATTGCCGATGTTGCCGCTGTCGGCGACCACGGCTTTAAATCCTTCACGTGGAATGTTGCCCTGAATCACATACTGCCACAGCAAATAGATCGCCAGCGAAAGTAAGGTGCCGTAGAGCAGGCTGCGCGCCACCGTGCGCCCCTCTTTGTGATAATACTTCACCAAACCGGGTACATTGCCATGGTAGCCAAAAGAGGCCAACAGGTAGGGTAGCGCTGCCAGTGCATAGGGAAAGTAGGGCGCATCCGCGGGCGCGCTCATCAGCAGACGAGGATGGTTGACCTGAGTGAGCAGATCGTTCACTGATAGCACAAAAGTAATCACCATACCGCCAATCAGAAGCGTACTTAGCCGATCCACGGCGCGCGTGGAGAGCCAGACAATAAAGGCGACCAGTAGAGAGAATATTAACCCTGATGTAGCGTGCCCTATGGGAAAAACGTCTGCCAGCGTGTGCGTGATGATTGAACCACCCGCTGAGATATAGGCATAGGTCAGAATATAAAGTACAAAGGCCACGGACAGACCGTTCAGGGTATTCCAGTGTTTCCCGAGCAGATCTTTCACCATGGTATGGAAGCTGGCACCGGCGGGGTAGTGCAGGTTGGTTTCCAGGATCATCAGTCCGGAGGCAAACATGCAAAACCAAGTGGCAACCAGCAACAGCACGGAGCCACTAAACCAGACACCGGCGGTAACAATAGGAATGGAAAACATGCCTGCACCTACGGCAGTGCCAGCAATGATCATGGCTCCGCCAAAGGCAGAGCGCGAACGAGAAAGCGGGAAAACGTCGGCTGACATTGCAACTCCAAAGTAAAGTTATTGTACTAGTTTAATGATACGAAAAACTTATGGTTAAGTAAATCGTCGATCTGCCAATAAAACGTGAAATAGCCAACGCTTATGACGATAAAGGCGGAGGTGGTGGTGAATTTCTCTGCATTTCGCTGGTGTTATTGGACAAATTTGCTAGGCTGGAGAAGCCATTAAACCCGCCTTGCGAGTAAACAGGATGGAATGTCGTTCAGGCTGTGGGGCCTGCTGTATCGCCCCGTCAATCTCCAGTCCGCTGCCGGGAATGCCGGAGGGGAAGCCCGCCAACGTACGCTGCCTGCACCTTGATGCCGCGATGCGCTGTGGCTTGTTTGGATCGCCGTTGCGACCTGCGGTGTGCGCGACGCTGCAACCGCAGGTGGAGATGTGTATGACAAACCGTGATGATGCGCTGACTTATCTTTTACGGCTTGAGGCAGAAACGGCTCCCTGATAGGGGCCGTGTCGTTTGTTTATGCATCCTTGATTTTCCACATACAGTAACCCGCTCCCACGCTCATCAGCAGGGAAATAAAGAAGACGGCGTGATAACCCCAAAATTGTGCCACGATGCCGGCCAACGATCCGGAAATGATCCAACCCACGCGCGTGGTGTTGGTAAATAGCGTGGTGGCAGTGCCCGCTTGTCCTGGCATTAAATCCTGAAAATAGAGCATGCCAATACCTGCCAAAATACCGATAAAAATGGCGTTCAGCAGCTGTAATCCCAACAGCAACCATTCTGCGCTGAACAGTACCAGCCCGACATAAAAAAGCAGTCCTGCACCGACGGTAATACGCATCAAAATGCGCTTACCAACGCGTTTTGCCACATAGCCCGCAATCAACATAACAGGAATTTCCAGCCCGGCCGCCGTGCCCATAATGATCCCGGCCAGCTTCTCAGACAGCCCCAGTGCGTTGACCAGATATAAAGGTATGGTAATCAGGTAAACCCCTTTACAGGTCCACATAGCGGTGCAGGCAAAATTCTGACGCGGTGATGTCAACGTCGTGTCTGTTTGCAAGGCCGATTTCGGCATCGAGGGGAGCAGAAAGGTCACACAGCAAAAATACCACTGCTGCGGTGAGGTACATCACTGGGAAGCCAAAACCCAGCGCCAGGGCAAAAGCCACCGGCGGGCCGATCACCCAGGACAGGGAGATCTGGGCACGCATCACTGAGCTAAACATCGCAGCTTCGCGCCCGGTGCGATCGGCGTGCTCGCGCGCTAGCGCGAACAGCTGTGGGTTAGCGGTCGAACCAAAGCTTGAGAGAATGACGCCGACAATCAGCAAGATAAAGTAATTACGGTTCCAGGCATACAGCATGCATCCCAGAGCACCCAGTATGCAACAGTGCAGAATCAGTCGTTTACGGTCACCTTGCTTGTCGGAGCGCGTGGCCAGCATTTGGCTCACGACAATGCCGATAACAGCACTGCCCGTGTAGTAGAGCCCCACCATCAGCGGGTTTACTTTCACCTCGGTCGAAAGGAACAGGCTCAACGTCGGCAATTGCAATGCCCCGGCAATACCGGTCAGGAACGCAATAACCAGGAACGCAGATGAGGTCAGATCGGGCTGACGCCGCAATACGGAATTCAATATAGACATAATTAACAATCTAGGGCAGTGCGTTTGTGAGTCAGAAAACGTATGGAAGATACGCGCGTGCAAAAAACGTGCAAGATGAGAGTCGGTGCCGTTTGAGTCAGAAAATGCAAAGCGTGATACCACGGCGCGCATATTTTACGCCAGCTTTGCGTTTTATGAAAAGATGCTTCATCTTTTTTGCTTCAGCAAGCCTTCAGCTGGTGCGGCTTTCTACTATGAATTCAGCATGCTCAATGGCTAAAATGTGCGTGATGTCAAAAATCCACCACATGAAATACGTGGAATGTTTGCATAAAAGCAACATTAGGCCCAGACTCAGTGAAACGTTTCGGTCATCCTTTTTTTGCATTGCTTGCCATTCGTGGCCTTAGATCTTCATTTGTTTGCTGAAACGATTCAACAAAAGCGGAGATGAGCGTCATGTTCCAGTTATCACAGCAAGATATTCATATGGGTGCGGCTGCCAGCGATAAGCAGGACGCTATCCAGCTAGTGGCGGCGGCACTGGCTGCTGCCAGGTGTGTCAGCCCGGCGTATGTCGATGGCATGTTGCAGCGTGAACTGCAAACGTCGACCTATTTAGGTAATGGTATTGCTATCCCACACGGCACAACTGATACGCGCGATCTGGTGCTGAAAACCGGTGTTCAGGTGTTTCAATTTCCGCAGGGGATTGCCTGGGGAGAGGATACCGCCTATGTGGTGCTGGGCATCGCAGCCCACGCGGATGAACATCTGGCGTTATTGCGTCAGCTAACCCACGTTCTGACCGACGAAAACGTTGCAGCGCGTATGGCTAAAACAGCGTCAGCAGAAGAGTTGCTCAGTTTGCTGATGGGTGAGCAGCAGGGCGCGGATTTCCGTTTTGATACCTCGTTGATTACGTTGGACGTTGCCACGGACAGCCTGCTGACGTTACAGGCGCTGAATGCGGGCCGTTTGCAGCAGATCGGTGCCGTCGATGCCGAGTTTGTCAGCGCGGTCGTCAGCCAGAAGCCACTTTATCTGGGACAAGGGGTGTGGTTGAGCGATAACGCACAGGGCAATCTGGCGAGTGCTGTCACTGTAAGCCGTCCTGTCACCGCTTTCACTGCCTATGATGAGCGGGTGGCGCTGCTGATTACGGTTGCCGCCGCGGATGAGCAAGCGTTAGCCCCTATCGATTATTTAAGCAACCTGCTGATCGCACAGAAAGCTGAACGCTTGCTGAATGCTGATGCCGCCACGCTGCTGGCATTGCTGACCAGTGACGTACCGGAAGAAAACGATGTGCTGACCGCAGATTACACCATCCGTAATGAGCACGGGTTGCACGCACGTCCGGGGACCATGCTGGTGAATGTTATCAAGCAGTTCACCAGCGAGATCACTGTGACCAACCTTGATGGTACCGGTAAGCCGGCCAACGGGCGCAGCCTGATGAAGGTGGTGGCGCTGGGCGTTAAAAAGGGCCATAAGCTGCGTTTCACCGCAGCGGGCAGCGATGCTGAACAGGCATTGGCGGCGATTGGCGAAGCGATTAATTCTGGATTAGGAGAGGGAGCAGCATGAGCAGGCGAGTTGCCACCATTACCCTGAATCCCGCGTATGACCTGGTGGGATATTGCCCCGAAATTGAACGGGGTGAAGTCAACCTGGTACAAACGGCGGGTCTTCACGCCGCAGGCAAAGGTATTAATGTTGCCAAAGTGCTGAAAGACCTCGGGATTGACGTCACGGTGGGTGGATTTCTGGGCAAAGACAATCAGGACGGCTTTCAGCAATTGTTCAGCGAACTAGGCATTGCCAACCGTTTTCAGGTTGTTCCCGGTCGCACGCGTATCAACGTCAAGCTGACGGAAAAGGCCGGTGAAGTGACCGATCTCAATTTCTCTGGGTTCGATGTCACACAGCAAGACTGGCAGCGCTTCGTCAATGACTCGCTCAGTTGGTTAGGACAGTTTGATATGGTTGCTGTCAGTGGTAGCTTGCCCGCAGGCGTCGATCCGGATGCGTTTACCGATTGGATGTCACGTCTGCGTACCCAATGTCCTTGCATCATTTTCGACAGCAGCCGTGAGGCGCTGGTTGCCGGACTGAAAGCTGCACCCTGGTTGGTGAAACCCAACCGTCGTGAGCTGGAAATCTGGGCTGGCCGCAAGTTGCCTACGCTGGAAGATGTGGTAGACGCTGCCCATGCGCTGCGTGAGCAAGGTATCGCTCATGTGGTGATCTCGTTGGGGGCGGAAGGTGCTCTGTGGGTTAATGCCTCGGGTGCCTGGTTGGCCAAACCACCGGCTTGCGATGTTGTCAGCACCGTAGGTGCCGGTGATTCCATGGTCGGCGGATTGATTTATGGCCTGTTAATGCGTGAATCGAGTGAACACACCTTACGACTGGCAACCGTAGTGGCTGCGCTGGCCGTAAGCCAAAGCAATGTTGGCATTACCGATAGATCTCAGTTGGCCGCGATGATGGCGCGTGTCGACCTGAAACCATTCAATCACTAACAGCAAGAGATAGATCATGAAAACGCTGCTGATAATAGATAAATCACTGGGGCTTGCCAGAAGCCACCTGGTGAAAAAACTGCTCGGAGCGGCGGCTGCGAAAGCGGACCTGACGCTGACTGACAAGATCGATGAAAGCGAACTGGCGATAGTCCTGGGCGGTGCACTGTCTGCTGACAGCGCGCTCAATGGCAAAAAGGTGTATGTCGGTGATGTTGAGCTGGCGGCAAGTCAGCCTGAGCAGTTCCTGACGCAGGCAAAAGCACAGGCGGAGCCGTATCAGGCCCCTGCGGTTGCTGCGGTGAGTTCGTCTTCAGTACCGCGTATCGTGGCGGTGACGGCGTGCCCGACCGGCGTGGCTCACACCTTTATGGCGGCAGAAGCCATCGAGCAGGAAGCGAAAAAACGCGGCTGGTGGGTGAAAGTGGAAACGCGCGGCTCCGTTGGCGCGGGTAACGCTATCACGCCGGAAGAAGTCGAGCAGGCCGATCTGGTTATTGTGGCAGCGGATATTGAAGTGGATCTGTCGAAGTTTGCCGGCAAAAAAATGTACCGCACCTCAACGGGTCTTGCGTTGAAGAAAACGGCGCAGGAACTGGATAAAGCGCAGGCGGAAGCTACCGTGTTCCAGCCAACAGCACAAAGCGGTGCACAGCCAGCCAGTGCCGGACAGAAAAAGGGCGGCACTGGGTCGTACCGCCATTTGCTGACGGGCGTGTCCTATATGTTGCCGATGGTGGTGGCGGGTGGTTTATGTATTGCGCTTTCTTTTGTGTTTGGTATCGAAGCGTTTAAACAGGAAGGCACGCTGGCTGCACACCTGATGAAGATCGGGGGCGGCTCCGCGTTTGCTCTGATGGTTCCTGTGTTGGCGGGTTACATCGCATTCTCCATTGCTGACCGTCCCGGTCTGGCACCGGGGATGGTCGGAGGCATGTTGGCCGTGAGTACCGGCGCGGGATTCCTTGGTGGTATTATCGCTGGCTTCCTGGCGGGTTACCTGGCGAAAGCGCTCAGCGACCATGTCAAGCTGCCGCAAAGCATGTCAGCCCTGAAGCCGATACTGATTATTCCGCTGGTGGCTACGCTCATCACCGGCTTCATTATGATCTACGTGGTCGGTACTCCGGTGGCGAAGATCCTGACGGGCTTGACCAGTTGGTTGCAATCCATGGGCACGGCTAACGCGGTGATTCTGGGTGCAATCCTGGGCGGCATGATGTGTACTGACATGGGGGGGCCGGTGAACAAGGTGGCCTATGTATTTGGTACCACACTGCTCAGTAGTCAGATTTACGCGCCGATGGCGGCTGTTATGGCCGGAGGCATGGTTCCACCGTTGGCGATGGGCCTTGCGACGTTGGTGGCCGCGAAGAAATTCAGCGCGTCCGAGCGTGAAGGGGGTAAAGCAGCGTTTGTGCTCGGCCTGTGCTTTATCTCTGAAGGGGCGATCCCTTACGCTGCCCGTGACCCGATGCGCGTACTGCCGTGCTGTATTCTGGGCGGGGCTGTTACTGGGGCGCTGTCGATGGCCGTTGGCGCACACCTGATGGCACCGCACGGCGGGCTGTTTGTGCTGTTGATCCCAGGGGCGATCACGCCGGTACTGGGCTACCTGTTCGCGATTCTGGCGGGCACGGCGGTGGCGGGTCTGCTGTATGCTGTGCTGAAAGGCCCTGACGAGCAGTTGGTGAAAGCGGCGTAAGTGGTAAGCCAATACTGAACGTGATGCAAAAACGCCAGCCTTACGGCTGGCGTTTTTTATGCGGCTTGTGCCTTTAGCCAGGCAATTTCATCAGCCCAGATATCCGGATTCACGGTTTCCAGAATCAGGGGAATACCGTCAAAACGCGGGTCGCGCATGATATAGCGGAAGGGCGTGTGCCCGATGTTTCCGGCACCCAGACTGTGGTGGCGATCGACGCGGCTGTTAAAGGTACTTTTGGCATCGTTTAAGTGCATACCGCGCAGATAACCAAAGCCCACGGTACGATCGAACTCGGCAAAGGTGTCATCACAGGCGCCGTCGGTGCGGATATCATAGCCACCGGCAAAGGCGTGGCAGGTATCAATGCAGACCCCTACGCGGGTTTTATCCTCGACGCCCTCGATGATTGCCGCCAGATGCTCAAAGCGGAATCCCAAGTTGGTGCCTTGGCCTGCGGTGTTTTCGATGACTGCTGTTACGCCTTGAGTGACATCGAGAGCGATATTGATCGACTCGGCAATGCGTGCCAGGCAGTCACGCTCATCAATCTGTTTTAAATGGCTGCCGGGGTGAAAGTTAAGCAATGACAGCCCCAATTGTTGGCAACGCGCAATTTCATCAATAAAAGCGCTGCGTGATTTCTCCAACGCCTCTGTGTCTGGGTGACCGAGGTTGATCAGATAGCTGTCGTGCGGAAGGATCTGCCCCGGTTGGTAGCCGTACTGCTGGCAGGCGGCCTTGAACTGTGTAATGACCGTTTCGGATAACGGTGCGGCCTGCCATTGGCGCTGATTTTTGGTGAACAAGGCAAATGCGGTTGCCTTAAGTTCGTGGGCTCTGATGACCGCCTGATCCACACCGCCGGCAGCGCTGACGTGTGCGCCTACATATTTCATGCTGTTCTCCTTATTGCTCTGGCGCACAGTATGCCACTGTTATTAACCAAAGGTGATCGCTTGAGCTAAAAAGCGTAACAACATGCTAACCGCGTGGCGCGAAAAAGGCGCATTTATGCCAACAACGCCGTGATGCCAAGGTTGATGCCGGCACCGCCGACAATCAGCCAGATAAACAGTAATAGCGCCAGCAGCAATGGCTTGGTACCTGCACGACGTACGGCGCTGAGGCGGGTTGTCACGCCCAAGGCGCCCATCGCCATCGCCAATAACAGATTATCAATCTGGTTGACGGTAGTTAACCAGGTATCCGGCAGCCAGTGGAACGAATTAAACCCGGCTACGGCGATAAAACCTACGGCAAACCAGGGGAAGGCCATTGGCGTTTTTTCTGTTGTGCTGCTGGTGTGGCGTTGCAGAAATCCCCCCAATAGCATGAGAAATGGAGCCAGCAGCATGACGCGTAACATCTTGCTAATCACTGCGGTGTTTTCGACCTCCGGTGAAATGCTGTGCCCTGCCGCCACAACCTGGGCCACTTCATGTACGGTGGAGCCAATATAAACGCCGAACATCTGTGGCGAGATGGGTAAATAGTCGCCAGTCACGGCCAGCGCATAGAGACAAGGATAAAGAAACATGGTGATAGTGCCGAAGATGACGACGGTGGCGACAGCAATCGCGATGCTGTCGCCCTCCGCCTTGACCGTTGGCGCGGTGGCCAGCACCGCTGCGGCACCGCAAATGCTGCTGCCTGCACCGAGGAGATATACTGTCTTGTCATCAAGGCCAAGCGGGGTTTTACCGAGATAACAGGCAAGAAGAAAGGTGGATGTCAGCATCAGGGCATCAATAACGAGTCCGCTGATACCCAGCGCAGCAATGTGTTGCAGGCTGAGACGAAAGCCATAGAGCACAATGCTCAAACGTAGAAGATGATGCTTTGACCAATTAACACCCTCATCACAGTAGCGTTGCAGGCGTGGGTAAAGCGTGTTGCCGATCAATGCGCCGCCCACCATGGCAAGGGTCAGTGAACCCAATCCCATGTGGGCAACCGAAGGGATCGCGGCCAGTTGCAGAAAACCGACGGTCATGAGAGCAATAAAAAGCAGGCCAGGTAGCTTGCGTAAAAGCGGGTGGATAGATTTATCACTTTGAATTATAAAAATAGATGCCATTGTAATACCTGTTTGAAGTCGAGCTAACCTGGAACACAGCCTATGATGAGTGGCCATAAAAGAGAAATTGATTATATGCTTATAACCTATTGCTATTTCCGGTAAGGGCTAACGATGCACATCACGTTGAGACAACTTGAAGTTTTTGCAGAGGTCCTGAAAAGCGGATCGACCACACAAGGGTCCGTTATGCTGGCCCTTTCTCAGTCTGCCGTGAGCGCAGCGTTATCGGATTTAGAAGCGCAACTGGGCGTACAGCTGTTCGATCGCGTTGGTAAGCGCTTGGTGGTGAATGAGCATGGGCGATTGCTTTATCCAAAAGCGTTGGCCATCCTGGAGCAGTCGCTGGAGATAGAAAAAATGTTCCAGCAAGAGAATGGTGCGTTACGCGTGTTAGCCAGCAGCACCATTGGTAACTATCTGTTGCCTGCCATGATTGCCCGCTATCGCCGAGATTATCCCTCCATCCCTTTTGAGCTGCACGTGGGCAACACCCAGGACGTGGTGACGGCGGTGGCGGAATTCAGCGTCGATCTCGGTTTTATCGAGGGTCCTTGTCATCATCCGGATTTGGTGACGCAGCCTTGGTTAGAGGATGAACTTGTGGTCTTTTGCGCCCCTGAGAATCTCCTTGCACAGCAGACGGTTACCGTCCCTATGCTGGCGAGGCGCCGTGGATCTTGCGTGAACGCGGCTCAGGCACGCGGGAAGTCCTGGATCACCAGCTCTTGGCACAATTGCCCCATTTTAAACTGGTGATGGAGTTGGGGAACTCCGAGGCCATCAAGCATGCGGTGCGTCACGGTATAGGTATCAGCTGTCTGTCGCGTCGCGTCATTGCCGATCAGCTTGCCGCGGGGTCGCTGGTGGCGTTGCAACTGGAGCAACCACACTTGGTGCGCACACTTTATCTGGTGCACCACAGACAAAAACACCTTTCCAATGTGTTGCAACGCTTTCTGGAATACTGTCAGCTAGCAAAGTAGGGGTGACTGCGGCCATTCGACTTTCTTATTGCTAATGATGGCGAGGCAGTTATGAAGCTCTCTTATAACTCGGTAATGATAGCGATTCTGTAGAAAACGATTTGCTACAATCCCGCTTCATTTTAGATAGAGCGCAGGATATTATGGCTCAGCAACAATTACATAGCACATCTCAGGGCGCACCAACGCTGCGCCGTGAGCTTAAAGCGCGGCATCTCACCATGATTGCCATTGGCGGATCCATCGGCACCGGGCTGTTTGTGGCTTCAGGCGCAACCATTTCGCAGGCCGGTCCCGGTGGGGCGCTGCTCTCCTATGCGCTTATCGGGCTGATGGTCTACTTTTTGATGACCAGCCTGGGCGAACTGGCTGCGTTTATGCCCGTCTCAGGATCGTTTTCCACTTATGGTGCCAAATATGTAGAAGAGGGCTTTGGCTTCGCGCTAGGATGGAACTACTGGTACAACTGGGCGGTGACGATAGCCGTCGATCTGGTCGCGGCGCAGTTGGTGATGGGTTACTGGTTCCCCGAGGTTTCCGGCTGGATTTGGAGTGCTCTGTTTTTAGTATTGATGTTTCTGCTTAACTACATCTCGGTAAAAGGGTTTGGTGAGGCAGAATATTGGTTCTCACTGATCAAAGTGGTCACCGTCGTGGTCTTTATCGCCGTAGGCGTGCTGATGATCGTCGGCATTCTGCGCGGTGCAGAGAACGCAGGCTGGCACAACTGGCAAATTGGCGATGCGCCTTTTTCTGGTGGCTTCTCGGCGATGATTGGTGTGGCGATGATCGTCGGCTTCTCCTTCCAGGGCACGGAGCTTATCGGCGTAGCGGCGGGTGAATCAAAAGATCCTGCGCAAAATATTCCACGCGCTATTCGTCAGGTGTTCTGGCGTATATTGCTGTTCTACGTGTTTGCCATCCTGATTATCAGCCTGATTATTCCTTATACCGACCCCAACTTGCTGCGTAATGATGTAAAAGACATTACGGTTAGCCCGTTTACGCTGGTGTTCCAGAGTGCCGGGTTGCTGTCGGCGGCGGCGGTGATGAATGCGGTGATCCTGACGGCAGTGCTCTCTGCGGGTAACTCCGGAATGTACGCTTCAACGCGCATGCTCTTTACTCTGGCGCAGGAAGGCAAAGCGCCGCGTATGTTTGCCAAACTCTCCAAAGGTGGCGTCCCGCGCAATGCGCTGTATGCGACCACCGTTGTGGCGGGACTCTGTTTCCTGACCTCGATGTTTGGTAACCAAACGGTCTATCTCTGGCTGCTGAATACCTCCGGCATGACCGGTTTTATCGCCTGGTTGGGGATTGCGATTAGCCACTATCGTTTCCGTCGTGGCTATGTGCAGCAAGGGTTGGATCTTAACGCGCTGCCGTACCGCTCGGGATTCTTTCCGATTGGGCCGATCTTCGCGTTCGTGCTTTGCCTGCTGATCACCCTGGGGCAAAACTACCAGGCATTTTTGCAAGATAACATTGACTGGTATGGCGTCACCGCAACCTATATTGGCATTCCATTATTTTTGCTGATTTGGTTCGGTTATAAGTTGTCCCGCGGAACGCGTTTTGTGAAATATGCAGAAATGACTTTTCCTGACTTTCACAAATAACGGTTAAGCATGTGATTCGATCGCGCCATTGGTAATCTGATTACTAATGGCGTTTTTTATGGAAATACGTCGTTGCTGAATAATGTGGTTACAGCGTTAATTCGCAACGCGTAAAAAAACTTCTCCTCTTATGTCGTAATTCAGTATATCTACCGAGCTTTTCTATCATATTGTATAAGCGTGCTGACAAATAGTTTACCAGGGTGACTATTTAACGCGTATCCACCATTATTTCAGCCAAAAAGCGTCTTTCACGTGTGTCAGTCATCACAATAAATGTTAATAAGTTCAATGCTATTTGCAGTTAACTTGATGTGCAAATTAACATTGTCGCTGGTTGTTGATAACAATACACGCTGCTTAGTTAAAATAAAAAAAATGTCGAATAACAATAAAGCGTGGCAACATGAAAAAAATTAACCTTCAGCGTATAAAAAACAGTATTCATTATCGTTTTTAATGTTTGTTATTATCATCAAATAAATCACAACGATAACTCTCGGGGCTGACATCATGTTGAAAATCACTTTCCTGGATAAAGGGGCATTGCCTGAAACTATTTTCTGGAAAAAGCATTTTTTTCGCAGACCGCAATGTCAACACGAATGGATCGAATATAGCTACACGCCGCCGGAACTGGTGGTTGAACGCGCGCAAGGGTGTGAGGTGATTATCACCAATAAAGTGGTGCTGACGCGTGAGATTCTGCAAGCGTTGCCTGCGCTAAAACTGATCGCGGTTACCGCAACCGGTGTGAACAATATTGATGTCGCCGCCGCACAGGAACTGGGGATCGCTGTGCGCAACGTTCCTGCGTATTCGACGCAATCGGTCGCTGAACATGTGATCGCCATGATATTTTCTCTCAAGCATAGTCTGATGGGCTGGTATCGCGATCAGCTCAGCGATCGCTGGGCCGCGCAAAATCAGTTTTGCTATTTCGATCATCCGGTGAAAGATATCGCGGGTTCAACGCTTGGCATCATCGGTTCCGGTGCGATAGGGCAAGAGGTCGCACGATTAGCCAGTGCGGTGGGCATGAAAGTGCTGTTTGCGGAACGAGGTGGTGCGGCGCAGTGTCGGCCCGGTTATTTACCGTTTGAACAAGTGATGCAAACGGCCGATGTTATCTCGCTGCATTGCCCACTGACAGTGGATACCCAGGGTTTGATCAACGCACAGACGCTGGTACTGTGTAAGCCGTCGGCGTTTATCATTAATACGACGCGCGGGGCGTTGGTGGATGAACCAGCGTTGCTGTCAGTACTTTTGCAGCATCGCATTGCGGGGGCGGCGTTGGACGGATTTACACAGGAGCCACCGTCGTTGGATAACCCGCTGATGAAAGCCGCAAAAACCATGCCGAACCTGTTGATTACCCCGCACATCGCCTGGACATCCGGCTCTGCGTTGCAAGTGCTGATGGAAAAAACCATCGCTAATATCGATGAATTTGTGCAGCAGCAAGGGCTCTAACGATATCGGTGCCTGATTCAAGCAGATGCGCGCGCCGAGATAGTGCGCAGCGGGCCGTTGTTGGCCCGCTACCGATAAGGCGCTTACTCTGTGATTACAGTTTATCGAAGGGAAATGAGTTTTT
The DNA here is from genome assembly GCF_015762685.1 of Candidatus Symbiopectobacterium sp. 'North America'. GTDB lineage: Bacteria > Pseudomonadota > Gammaproteobacteria > Enterobacterales > Enterobacteriaceae > Symbiopectobacterium. Next base: position 40,615 of record NZ_PEHF01000040.1, read on the forward strand.
GATGTAGCGCGTGTAGTAACGGTACTTTGCCGTACTGGACAGCAACTCTTCATAGATCATCCGGGCGACACCTTTGTACAGATAGACGCTGCCGTTCAGCAGTTCAATTTCCAGATGCTTTTTTTCTTCATCATAGCCGACAGAAAACAGTTCGATTGAAGTCGTTCGTTTACGTTGCAAACCAAATCCCTCCCAGTGAAATCCCCCCTGTTTATACGTCGCCCTATTCTGACGTAGCGTTCCGCTAAACAGGTCCCTGAAACAGTTTCTTGCATTGCCCAGTCAATCACGGATTATGTGACAAAAAAAGCAATTTAACAATCTGTTGCTGAATGCAATATCGCAAAAAACGCTATCAAAGCGTCGTGTGATCGTTGATTGTCGGCACAACGTAAGCGATCGGCAGGGGAGGAATGAGGCAGATCAGGCTACCTGCCTCATTGGAGGATGCCGCTTAAGCCTTCAGATGGCTGGCATGAAAACGCAAATGGTCTTCAATATAGCTGGCAATAAAGTAGTAGCTGTGATCATAGCCAGACTGCGTGCGTAACGTCAGCGGCCAACCCTGTTCCTCTGCCAGCTTTGCCAGGCGCACGGGCTGCAACTGATCGGGTAAAAACTGATCGCTGTCGCCCTGATCGACCAGCAGCGGCAATCGAGACGAGGTCTGCGCCAGCAGATAGCAGGTGTCGTATTCACGCCAGGTCGTTTCATCTGTGCCCAGATAAGCGGTAAAGGCTTTACGTCCCCAGGGAACCTCGCTTGGGTTAACGATGGGTGCAAATGCGGAAGCGGACTGATAACGCTCCGGATGACGCAGTGCCAGCATTAATGCGCCGTGACCGCCCATTGAGTGCCCACTGATCGACTGACGATCGCTGACGTTGAAATGCTCACGCACCAGCGCAGGCAGCTCGCTGCTGACATAGTCGTACATGCGATAGTGCGCAGCCCAAGGTGCTTGGGTGGCGTTGACGTAAAATCCCGCCCCCTGGCCCAGGTCGTATCCGGGATCGTTAGCCACCGCCTCGCCACGCGGGCTGGTATCCGGCATCACCAGTACCAGCCCCAGTTCAGCGGCGATACGTTGCGCGCCAGCCTTGGTGGTGAAGTTCTCATCATTGCAGGTCAGGCCGGACAGCCAATACAGCACCGGCGGTGGCGTATCGTCTGCGGTTGGCGGCAGATAAATGCTGAACGTCATCGGGCCATTCACACTGCTCGAGGTATGACGATAGCGCTGCTGCCAACCGCCAAACAGGCGATGCTCTTCCAGTAATTCCAGCGTCTCGTTCATGGGGGCGTGCCTCCTTGTGCGTGGATTAACGGTAGTGGATAACGGTACGAATCGATTTGTCTTCATGCATCAAATCGAAGGCTTCATTAATCTGTTCCAGCGGCATGGTATGAGTAATGAAATCTTTTAGCGGGAATTCACCTTTCAGATAGCGATCGACGATACCGGGCAGTTGACTACGGCCTTTCACACCACCAAACGCTGAGCCGCGCCATACGCGTCCAGTCACCAATTGGAACGGACGAGTAGCGATTTATTCTCCGGCACCGGCAACGCCGATGATAACGGATTCGCCCCAGCCCTTGTGGCAGCACTCTAGTGCGGAACGCATTACGTTAACGTTGCCAATGCATTCAAACGAGAAGTCCACGCCGCCATCGGTCAGTTCAACAATCACATCCTGAATCGGTTTGTCGTGATCTTTCGGGTTGATCAGATCGGTTGCCCCCAGTTTGCGGGCCAGATCGAACTTGCTGGTGTTGATATCAATACCGATGATGCGTCCAGCCCCGGCCATCTGTGCGCCGATAATCGCCGACAGGCCGATACCGCCCAGACCGAACACGGCGACGCTGTCACCGGGTTTCACCTTGGCCGTATTCAGTACGGCACCTATACCGGTGGTTACGCCACAGCCCAGCAGGCACACTTCTTCCAGCGGCGCTTCCTTATTGATCTTCGCCAGGGAAATTTCAGGCACTACTGTCAGTTCCGCGAAGGTGGAGGTGCCCATGTAGTGAAAAATCGGTTTACCCTCTTTAAAGAAACGCGTGGTGCCATCCGGCATCAACCCTTTGCCTTGGGTACTACGAATCGACTGGCACAGGTTGGTTTTTCCGGAGCGAAAAAATTTACACTCGCCACATTCTGGCGTATACAGCGGAATTACGTGATCGCCGACGGCAACGCTGGTCACGCCCTCGCCAATGGCTTCAACGATACCGCCTCCTTCGTGCCCGAGAATGGCAGGAAATACGCCTTCCGGATCTTTGCCAGACAGCGTATAGGCATCGGTGTGGCACACGCCCGTCGCGACGATACGCACCAGGACTTCGCCTTTTTGTGGCGGCATCAAATCAACCTCTTCAATCGAGAGCGGTTGGTTAGGACCCCAGGCGACAGCGGCGCGGGTTTTGATCATGTTCATGGTGTGCTCCTCTAGGTAATGCAGTTGCAATCAGGGGATGGGCCTCTCGCGATACTGCCCGCAAGAGGCGAAAGTGCGTTTATGTATCGAACTGCTCGATAATCAGTTTCTTAAAGTATTCCACATTGGGGCCAAAAGCGTCTCGTCGCCATATCAGCCAGGTGGATGCGTTAGCCAGCGGCTCGGGCAAAAGATGGCATTGTACCCGATCACGTGCCGCCAGCGCGTCTAGCACCGACAGTGGCAACAACGCCACGCCGGCTCCGCTTGCGACGTAGGCCAGCATCGCCGCATAGGAGGCCACATCAAGCGTGTGACCGGGTGTAACACCTGCCTGATGAAACCAGGTTTCCAATTTGTGTCGATAGGCGCAGCCTGCGCGAAAAGCCAGCAGCGTGATGCCAGCGATATCCTGCGGATGAGCGATTGGCGCATGGTCCAAGGCTGAAATCAGAACCAGCGTTTCGTCAAACGCGGCACATCCGTTAAGTTCGTCTGCCCGTATTGGCTCGTCTACCAGCGCGGTCGCCAGGGTTCCGGCTCTTACCCGCTCGACGATATCACTGGACACCGAGCAGGTCAGGGCGACAGACACGGTGGGGTAGCGTTTATGGTAGGCCGACAGCAACGCGGGAAGATGGCTCACGGCGAGGCTTTCCATCGCGCCCAGGGCGAAATTTCCGGTGGGTTCCCCCGCGCGTGTCATGCTGATCGCTTCTTCACTCAATGCTAAAATACGTTCTGCATAGCAGAGAAAATTGTGCCCCACCGGGGACAAACGCAGTCGCTGTTTCTCGCGAATAAACAGATCGCGTCCTAATTCCTGTTCCAGTTGACGCAATCGGGTCGTCAAGTTAGAGGGAACACGCTGCAACAACTCGGCGGCGCGAGCCACTGAGCCTGTTTCCGCCACCAGACAGAACATCCGAAGCTGCGTCAGGTCCATAAGTCTACCTTTCTTTTTGTGAGACTAACTTTGATACACTTATTCATTTTTAATGACAAACTAAGTCTAACGATTGTGACGTGACTTGGCAACGACCTTGTTACATCTGACAGAAAATCGTTGCTGAGGTGCAAGCCGCCCAGCACGATGCTAAAGCGTGATAAACCTATTTCAAGCTTGTTACAAAACTGCAATATTGCGCCTGTCACATAAAGAAAATATCTGATCTTCTGCCAGTTTCTCACAACGTTATGGGTAACATAAATATCCTGCAAGAGGGTAATACCGAATATTAACTGTGACTAATAATAATTATTAGCCTGCTATATATAAAAATAAATTAATATTTACTGGCTAAAAACCGAGAAATATCTACTGTTATTATGCTCTGCGTAGAACGAATAAATACACCGTGTAAAAAAAAGCGTTGGTCGCCAGTGACCTTTCACATCAAAAAATAAAAAAGCCTAATGAAAGCGGAATTTATTACGAAAAAAATCAGTTCGTGCTAACAATTGACTATATTTATTGTTACCGATGTTTTTATCGTGTTTAATGCTCGGCCGGGGTAAAGGTGAGCCATTTATTGCCGATGATGTTAGTTAAGACTGGTAAATGTTTTTTTGTTACACGACAAGGAGTGTTTGATACGTTGTGGCGCATGATCCATGTGTCACGCAGTGACGGCCGATCTCAATGAATACGCGGAAAACAGACAAAAAGCGTAAAAGAAGATCGCTGAATTGGTTACAGGAGTCATCCGTGAACTTTTTAAGAAATATCACCATCAGGGCAATGCTTCTTATCATTTTGGGGGCTTTTCTGCTGTTGTGGGCCGGAGTTTCCCTTTATAGCATGTCATCATTAAGCAAAATTACAGGGCTACTTGAAGCGAGCGAAATACAGAAAAAAAATGTAGAAATGTTGTCGAGAGGTAATGACCAATATTTCCATACTGTGACGCGCATGGTGCGGTCAATGGATTTTAAGCAGGTCGGCAACAGCGCAGACGCTGAAAAAACCTTGACCGCCGCCGCGACCGCATTAAAAAACACCAGTGAGGCTTTAGAACAATTCAAAAATACTGATCATTCTATCGTCGATCCTGAGATTGCTGCTGCCATGGTCAACACCTGGCAAGCCGTTATCAGCAATGGGTTGCAGCCGATGATTGCGGCAGCGCAAGAGAATAAACCCGAGGTGTTTCAACAATTGTTCATGAACACCTACCCACCGCTCAGCGTCGCTTTTGGCGGCGCGATGGAAAAATACCAGAACAGCATTACGTCGCGTTCAACCGAGTCGTTGCAGCAGGTCTATTCTCTGCTGTCATGGGGCAGAAGTGTGCTGCTGGCGGCATTGGTGATCGGTGCTTTGATGCTATTGCTCACCGACCGTTATCTGGTGAACTATCTGGTGCGGCCGTTAAATGATATCAAGGCCCATTTTCGTGTGATGGCAGATGGCGATCTCGGCAGCCCGGTCATCGAATTTGGACGTAACTGCGTTGGACAACTGATCCCTTACCTCAGAGACGTGCAGAATAAATTGATTGGTACGGTTTCCACCATTCGTGACAGTTCTGCTGCCATCTATCAAGGCTCGAGCGAGATTCGTAGTGGCAATAGCCACCTTTCGGCACGTACCGAACAGCAGACCGCCGCTTTGGCCGAAACCGCTGCCAGCATGGAGCAACTGAGCGCCACGGTGAAGCAGAATGCCGACAACGTGCATCAGGCGAGTACGCTTTCGCAGGATGCGGCAGTGGCCGCACGGCGCGGCGGCGAAGTGGACTCTGACGTGGTGGAAACCATGGCCAGCATCACCACCAGTTCGAAAAAGATTGCTGATATTACCAGTGTGATTAACGGCATCGCGTTCCAAACCAATATCCTGGCGTTGAACGCTGCGGTGTAAGCCGCGCGAGCTGGTGAACAAGGGCGTGGGTTTGCAGTCGTCGCCGGTGAGGTACGCAATCTGGCACAGCGCAGCGCTCAGACGTCCAAAGAGATTGAAACGCTGATTGCCGAGTCGGTACAACGGGTGGGTAAAGGCTCCGAGCAGGTAGCTCAAACCGGTGATGTGATGAATGCCATTATTGTAGCGGTGACGCGGGTTAACGATCTAATAGGTGAGATCGCCAATGGGTCTGATGAGCAGAGTCGTGGCATCAGTCAAGTCGGGCAAGCGGTTGCTGAGATGGACGGCGTGACGCAGCAGAATGCGTCGCTGGTGGAGCAATCGGCGGGGGCGGTTGCATCGCTGGAGGATCAGGCGCGTCAGCTTACCGAAGCCGTTGCGCTGTTAGCCAGCAGCAAGAAAAGTGCCTCAGCAAACGATAACTGGGAGACGTTCTGACGCCCAGCGGCGTAAAACAGTCACCATAAGCAACTTGTTATCCTATAGCGTCAGACGGACACGTCTGACGCTTTTTTTGTTCTACGATCCGTTATCCCTCGGCATGAAGTTGAACCTATTTCACCCATGATGAATTACAATCACTGGATAATCCTGCGTCACTCCACTAGAGTGAACACGCTTGGAATGTCACACCTGCCGGAGAAGGGAGAAGAAAGAGAATGACCCCCACGTTGAGTCGCGAAGCGGCGATGGTTCATGAAGCGTTGCTGGCGCGCGGTCTGGAAACCCCGCTGCGCGGCGCGCTGCTGGATGCCGCTACCCGCAAGGCGCGCATCGCCGAACACATGACCGAAATCATGAATCTGCTGAGTCTCGATCTGCAAGATGACAGCCTGGCAGAAACGCCACATCGCATCGCAAAAATGTATGTGGATGAAATTTTCGCTGGGTTGGACTATGCCAATTTCCCAAAAATCACCATCATTGAAAACAAAATGGAAGTGGATGAAATGGTTACCGTGCGTGATATCACACTGACCAGCACCTGCGAGCACCATTTTGTCACCATCGATGGCAAGGCAACCGTCGCTTATATCCCGAAGGAAAGGGTGATTGGCCTGTCGAAGATCAACCGTATCGTGCAGTTTTTTGCACAGCGTCCGCAGGTACAGGAGCGTTTGACCCAGCAGATTCTTGTCGCGCTGCAAACCCTGCTGGGTACCAGCAACGTCGCAGTATCGATAGATGCTGTGCACTACTGTGTCAAAGCGCGCGGTATTTGTGATGCGACCAGTGCGACGACCACCACATCGCTGGGTGGTCTGTTCAAATCGAGCCAGAATACGCGTCAGGAATTCTTGCGCGCTGTGCGTCACCACCAGCACTGATCCTTGTGCCCCAGCCACCAAGTGTGGCTGTCGGCGGCATGCGTCCCATTGGATTGGCATAAACGCCTATGAAGTCTCTCTCTCCGTCATCGTCGCGCCGTATCGCCACGTTGGATTTCGTGCGCGGCGTTGCCGTATTGGGCATCTTATTGCTCAATATCACCGCATTCGGTCTGCCCAAAGCTGCCTATCTTAACCCTGCCTACGCTGGTTATCCCGCACTGCGTGATGCGCTAACCTGGGCTGTGATGGATCTGTTGGCGCAGGCGAAGTTTCTGACACTGTTCGCCTTGTTGTTTGGTGCAGGCTTACAACTGCTGCTGCCGCGAGGTACGCGTTGGGTGCATGCGCGCCTGTTCTGGTTGATGCTGATTGGCTTGTTGCACGGCATTTTCCTGTGGGATGGTGATATCTTGCTGGATTACGGCCTGATCGGCTTGCTCTGCTTTGCCATGATTCGACAGGCGGACAGCAGCCGCATGCTGATGCGTATGGGCGTGGTAATGTACGCCGTAGGCGTTGGCATGCTGGTAGTGTTAAGCCAGATTCTCAGCCCGGAGTCGGGGCGCTACTGGTTGCCGGGTGACGCAGACATGGCCTACGAGGCCTATTGGCTCCAACTGGGGGGCGTAGAAGCGTGGCGCAATCGCGTGGATCTGCTGATCGAGAGTTTATTGTCGCTGGGCGTGCAATATGGCTGGCTGCTGGCAGGCTCATTGCTGCTGGGGGCCGGGTTGATGCGTAGCGGTTGGCTGCGCGGTGAATTCAGCACGGCGCATTATCGCAAGGTTGCGCTGTGGTTCATCGCGGGGGGATTGCTGATTGACGCTGTCGGCATGGTCTTGCAGTGGCATCTTGCCTGGGAGTACCGCTGGAGCGGGCTGTTGCTGCAAATTCCTCGCGATATTGCCGCGCCAATTCAGGCCATCGGTTATCTGGCACTCTGCTACGGGTATTGGTCAACGTTACGACAATGGCGGGTATCCTCCTGGATAGGCGACATCGGACGAATGGCGTTGAGCAGCTATCTGTTGCAGACGCTGATCTGCACCCGATTCTTTTATCACTGGGGCGGTTTTATGCAGTTCGACCGTTTGCAATTGCTGGGCATTGTACCGTTTATCTGGTTGATTAACGGTTTGGCGGCGTACTGGCTGCGTAATTTCGAACAAGGCCCACTGGAATGGGGATGGCGACGCTTAACCAGGCTGATTGCCGGGCCTTCGCGTTAATCTGGCCGATAACCTCGTTTGATAGTGGCAGCACCCGCATTATGGCTGTTGTGGCGCGCTAGCGCCGTTTGCGTTGGCGCTACCGTCATGCTCTTTTTCAGCGGGCGGATTGTCTAACGTGCTGAGCAATTCGGGTGGTACAGCAGGATAATCAGGCTCATCCTTGGCAATTTTATGCTCTGCTGGGATGGGCACCAGCGGGCCAAGGAAGCGGGGTTCGCGTTTGAGAATATAGAGATCGAACAGCGTCCCTAGCCGGGCACCCACCTCACGCAGCCGGATCGTCATCATGTTTTTCGGCGAGGGTACCGAGTAACACTGTGCCTGAATGCCCATATGCATAGCGATAAACAGCGCGCGTTCGCAGTGGAAGCGCTGGGTAATAATCGTGAAATCGTTGGTATCAAACACTTTGCGTGTGCGCACAATCGAGTCCAACGTGCGGAACCCTGCGTAATCCAGCACAATGTCGCTGGGTGAAATGCCCGCTGCGATCAAATCGCGCCGCATGGTCATCGGTTCATTGTAACTTTGCAGCGCGTTGTCACCGCTGAGCAGCAAATAGCTGACTTTCCCGCCGTTGTATGCATTGATAGCCCCTTGAATACGGAACAGGTAGTACTGATTCAATGCGCCAACGCGGTAATATTTTGCCGTGCCCAGCACTACTCCCACTTGACGCTCCGGCAGCGTAGCTAAATCGTCATAGATGTAAGGTGCCGTTTTCCAGCCAATCCACCGGTCCAGAGCGAATGCTGACAGTAATGATACGCAAAAAACAATACCTGAACCGACTATCAGGCGCTTCCATATGCTCATACGGGTATCAAAATGAGAAAAAAGATCATGAACAAAGGCTACTTTACCCGTCTGGTGTAAGCAAGCCATAGCCAAGGTAATAGCCGATTATTGATTGATTGTTGTGCGATCGCGCGAAAAGCAGGCAAAAAAAACCGGCCAGAGGGCCGGTTTGTGCGGTGTGAGGTCCGGTTAGTTTACCCGGCTGCCCCACAGATCGTATTCATCGGCGTGTTCGATAACCACCTGCACAACATCACCCACTTTGACGTTGGTTTCGCCGTTAAGGTAGACGCTGCCATCGATTTCCGGTGCGTCTGCCATGCTGCGGCCAATCGCGCCTTCGTCCTCCACTTCATCGATCAGCACGCGCAATGTGCGGCCGATTTTCTCCTGCAAGCGCTCCGCGGAGATACGATGTTGCAGCGCCATAAAGCGGTGGAAACGTTCTTCTTTGATCGCTTCCGGCACTTGATCCGGCAGCTCGTTTGCCGTTGCGCCTTCAACCGGGCTGTATTGGAAACAGCCCACACGATCCAGCCGCGCTTCGCTCAGAAAATTGAGCAGCATTTGGACATCTTCTTCGGTTTCACCGGGAAAACCGACAATAAAGGTGGAACGCAGCGTCAGATCGGGACACATTGCGCGCCACTGTTTGATTCGCTCCAGCGTGCGTTCTACCGCACCGGGGCGTTTCATCAGCTTGAGAATTTTCGGGCTGGCGTGCTGCAATGGAATATCCAGATAGGGCAGGATCTTGCCCGCGGCCATCAATGGAATCACATCATCCACATGTGGATAGGGGTAAACATAGTGCAACCGCACCCACACGCCCAGTTAGGCAAGCTGTTCACACAAGCTGACCATGCTGGTTTTTACCGGCTGTCCGTTCCAGAAGCCATTGCGCTGCTTCACATCGGCACCGTAGGCCGAGGTATCCTGCGAAATCACCAGTAGCTCTTTCACACCCGCTTCAACCAGGCGTTTGGCTTCATCCAGCACGCTGCCAATTGGGCGGCTATCCAAATCGCCGCGCATCGACGGAATGATGCAGAAGGTGCAGCGATGGTTGCAGCCTTCAGAAATCTTCAGATAGGCATAATGCTTGGGGGTCAGCTTGACGCCCTGAGCCGGTACCAGACTGGTAAAGGGATCATGCGCCGGTTTGGGAACATAATGATGCACATGCGAGATCACCTGCTCATAGCTGTGCGGCCCAGAGATTTCCAACACTTTCGGGTGCACTTCACGGATTTGGTTCTCTTTGGCACCGAGGCAACCGGTAACGAGCACTTTGCCGTTTTCGTTCAGTGCTTCGCCAATGGCTTCCAGCGACTCTTGCACCGCGCTGTCGATGAAACCGCAGGTATTGACGATAACCACCTCGGCATCATCGTAGGTTGGCACAACCTGATAGCCCTCATTGCGCAATTCGGTCAGGATACGCTCGGAATCGACCAGGTTTTTCGGGCAACCGAGACTGACAAAACCGACTTTCGGCGCGGCGGCAGGTGTTTTTGTGTGGGACATTCAACGTTACTCACTTTGCATCAATGGCGCGGGATTTTAATTGCATTACGGCAAATATTATACAGCTAAGTGTGGGGGTAATGCGAGAACGTGGCGACATGCGCTATCAGGCGCGTGATTTGCCGCGTTAACGTCAAGAAAAGTAAAACGCCGTTGCTTTTTTTGCGTGCCGTGGCGGTGCTGCCTACAGTTAGTGAAATGCCTTGCCAAGGAGCCCTACCATGCTGTTTTCATTGACCCGCATCGTTACTGCCCCTGCTCGCGGTTTGCTGCCGCTTGCACTTACCGTTGCCACCCTGTTGCTGGCGGCGCAGCCTGCGGTGACGGAGTTGCAGGATAAACTGGACCACCCCTGGTCACTGGCCTTCTTACTGAGAAATAACGGCATGCTGATTACCGAACGTGCCGGGCAATTGCGGCACTGGCAGGAGGGGAAGGGGCTTTCCGCAACGATTGAGGGCGTACCGGCGGTATTTGCCAAATCTCAGGGGGGATTGCTGGAAGTTGCTCTGGCCCCAGATTTTGCACAAAGCCGTCGTATTTACCTGAGTTTTGCCGAAGTGGGCGATGACGGTAATGCGGGCACTGCCGTAGGGTATGGGCGTTTATCTGAGGATTACCACCATGTGGAGCAGTTCACCGTATTCTTCCGCCAACAGCCCAAACTCTCCAGCGGCAATCACTTTGGCGGCAAGTTGGCTTTCGATAAAAACGGTATGCTGTTTATCTCGCTCGGTGAAAATAACCAGCGTCCCACTGCGCAGGATCTGGATAAGCTGCAAGGGAAGATCGTGCGGCTGACGGCGGAAGGTAAAGTCCCTGTCGATAATCCCTTTGTGAACAAGGCCGGGGCGCGACCGGAAATATGGTCCTACGGTCACCGTAATCCGCAGGGGCTGGCCCTTAACCCGGTTACCGGAACCCTGTGGGAGCACGAGCATGGTCCGCGCGGTGGTGATGAAATCAACTTTCCCGCCGCCGGGAAAAACTACGGTTGGCCATTGGCGACGCACGGTATCAACTACTCTGGGCTGAAAATTCCGGAAGCGAAGGGAGCCCGTGTGCCGGGCATGGCCGATCCGGCGCACGTGTGGGAAAAGTCGCCCGGTATCAGCGGTATGACATTTTATCAGGACGAGCGCTTCCCGCAATGGAAAAATTCGGTGTTTATCGGCGCCTTGGCAGAGCGCAACCTGATACGCCTAACGCTGGAGGGCGATCGAATCCTGTCTGAGGAGCGCTTGCTGGCGGATCGCAATGAACGTATCCGCGAAGTCAGGGTGGGGCCGGATGGTTACCTGTACCTGCTCACCGATGACAGCGATGGAAAATTGCTGCGTGTCGGGCTGCAATAACCGGCGCACTCCGTTAGAGAATGACGCCGGATACATCGCATCAGGTTAACGGCAACATGACCGTGTCGCGGAAGGCGGGGAGCGCGGTCAACTGCTGATACCAGCGTTCCAGATGTGGCAATGACGGGCGTTCGATGTCCATGTTAAACCAGCCATACGCGATACATCCCAGAGGAATATCGCCAATACCGAATGCCGGCCCGGACAGGCAAGGTTGACGGGAGAGGGCATCGTCAACGATAGCCAGCAGGCGTTCGCACTCTGTTTTCTGTTTGGCAATCAGGGCAACATCACGCTGTTCAGGCGCCGTGCGCACCAGGCCAATAAATACGGTGCCAAACGGTACGGCCAACGATATTGCCCAGTCCATCCACTTTTCTGCATTAACGCGCTGACCGTGATCGGCCAGATACAGGCTCTGCTGAGCGTATTTGGCGGCCATATAACGAACAATGGTATTGAATTCCCATAACACCAGATCGTCGTCTTGCAGGCAGGGGATTAGCCCGTTTGGGTTCATCGCCAGATAATCCGCCTCGCGATTACGGCCAAACTGACCGCCAGCTGGAATGTGCTGATAACTCAACCCCAGTTCTGCGGCAAGCCAGCGGACTTTTTTGACATTACTCGAATTCTCTCGGCCCCATAAAGTAAGCATGATAACCCTCTGATGATGAATGGGAGGAAGCGCGTTGACGCCCCGGCAGCAACAGCACCAACCACTATACCGGTTTTTCAACGGCGCGGGGGATAAGAAAAGGTAATTATCATCCTGAATAGCATGCTGTTTTGATCCCGGCTTGCCTGTGCTAACGTGTCGCCGACATAAAGATATGCCAATTTAATCTTTATCATCCCAAAGCGGATTTTTCATAATGCAGTACACAATATAAAACAGGGAAAACACAATGACTTTGACCCATCGTTTTCGCGCTTTACTGGGCGCGGCGCTTCTTTCCGCACTGCCGTTTGTGGCCAGCACTTCCACGGCATTGGCCAGCACCGATCCGCAGACGTTTGGTGTGGCACCCGGTCCTTATGGCGACATGGTAAATCTGACCATCAAGCCGCAGCTCGAGAAAAAGGGCTACAAAGTGGTAGTACGTGAGTTTAGCGACTACGTGCAGCCCAATCTGGCGCTGGCAAACGGCAGCATTGATGCCAATCTGTTCCAGCGCTCGCTCTATCTGGAAAAGTTTGCGGCTGAAAAAGGCTTGAAGCTGGAGAAGTTGATCATCGTGCCGACAGCGAGCATGGGGTTCTACTCCAAAAAAATCCACTCGCTGGACGAGTTGAAAAAAGGCGATGTGATTACGTTGTCCAACGATGCGACCAATCTGGCACGCGGGCTGCGTTTTTTGCAATCGCTCGGGTTAATCACCATCAAACCGGAACTTGATGCCACCAAAGCATCAGAAAAAGATATTGTTGATAACCCGCGCGGTCTGGTATTCAAACCGCTGGAAGCGGCCCAACTGCCGCGCACGCTGGATAGCGTCACCGCATCGCTGGTTAACGGTAACTTTGCCTTTGCTGCCGGGCTGAAACTGTCCACCGCGCTCAAGCTGGAAACGTTGGACGAAAACCTGAAAAACGTGATTGCCGTGCGCGCGGACGATATTGATAAGCCGTTCGCCAAAAATATCAAAGCCGCAGTGGAATCCGAGGAGTATGCTGCTGCGATCAACGCACCGGGCAGCGTGTTCAGTGAATTCCAGAAGCCAGAATGGATGAAGGCGCGTGCCGCACAGTAAGTCCGTATAAGCCCGATAGCGTGTTATTATCCCGGCCTTTGGTCGGGATAAAACAGATAATCGGTGATGATAGAACTCAACGCGATTAGCGTGAATTTTTCGCAGGGGAAAGTGGGCGCAACGGCGGCGGTAGATAACGTCAGCTTGCGTATCCAGCAGGGCGAAATTTTTGGGATTGTGGGCACCAGCGGTGCGGGAAAAAGTACCCTGTTGCGTACCATTAACCTGTTGCAACGCCCGACGAGCGGCAGTGTCACGGTGAATGGTGTCACGATCAGTGATTTAAATGGCAGTGAGCGGCTCCGTGCCCGTCAGGGCATTGGCATGATTTTTCAGCATTTCAATCTGATGCAGACGCGTACCGTGGCGGAAAACGTCGCGTTCAGTTTGAAAGCAGCGGGCAAATCTCCGCAGGAAATTGCCCAGCGCGTGCCTGAAATGCTGAGCCTTGTCGGATTGTCCGATAAGGCAGATGTCTATCCTTCCCGTTTGAGCGGTGGGCAGAAACAGCACGTCGTTATTGCACGCGCGATTGCCAACCATCCCGAAGTGCTGCTGTGCGATGAGCCGACCTCGGCCCTAGATCTTGAAACCTCAGCCGCCATCCTGGTGCTGCTCAAAGAGATTAATCAGCGCCTGGGGATCACCATTGTGCTGATTTCTCATGAAATGAGCGTCATCAAAACGGTGTGCGATCGCATGGCGGTGATGACGCAAGGCCGCGTAGTGGAAGAAGGTGAGGTGCTCGATGTGTTTGCTGCACCGCAACATCCGTTCACGCAACAGTTGGTCTCCCACACGCTGAATCTGGAATTGCCCGCACGCCTGAAAGAAGAGCTGCAAGGCACGTTGCTGAAAATCCTGTTTATCGGCGATTCCGCCGAGCAGCCGGTGTTATCTGATGTGGCAGTGCGCTATGGGGTTTCGGTTAACATCTTGCACGGCAAGATTGAATATATCGGCAACCGTGCGTTAGGTATTCTGGTGGTGTTACTGACCCACCCGACGGACAGCGAGCAACTGGCTGCTGCTATCCATTATGTTCAGACCAGCACGGCGCGCGTGGAGGTGTTACATGGGTGATTTTTGGCTTGACCTGACCGTTGCGTTTGGTGAAACCTTTCAGATGGTCAGCATCGCGACGCTGTGCGCCATTGTCGGAGGCCTGCCTTTGGGTCTGTTGATCTTTGTCACCGACAGAAACCTGTTTTGGCAAAACGGTGCGGTGTATTTATGCAGCACGATTTTGGTCAACATTATCCGCTCTATCCCGTTTGTCATCCTGCTGGTGCTGCTGTTGCCGCTTACCCAGATTCTGCTGGGTAACACCATTGGTCCGGTGGCGGCATCGGTGCCGATGTCGGTAGCTGCGATGGCGTTTTATGCACGTCTGGTGGACAGCGCCCTGCGCGAAGTCGATCCCGGCATTGTCGAAGCGGCGGAGGCGTTCGGTGCCAGCCCAATGCGTATTATTGCGACCGTGCTGCTGCCGGAAGCCAAGGCGGGTTTGCTGCGCGGTCTGACCATCACGCTGGTTAGCCTGATTGGCTACTCCGCGATGGCGGGCATTGTGGGCGGTGGTGGCGTCGGTGATTTAGCGATCCGCTTTGGTTATTACCGCTATGAAACGCAGGTGATGGTGGTGACCGTGGTGGCGCTGGTTATTCTGGTGCAAGTGGTGCAGATGCTGGGTGACTGGTTTGCCAAGCGCGCGGATAAACGCGATCGTCGCTAACGGTCTGTTACCGGCGAGCGGTCCGTGACGCTTGCCGGTTTTCCCTTCATTCCATGAGAAAACTCTCATAACATATTTATTAATCAGCGTATTTTCTAGACGTTTGCATTTCTTTGAGTATCTTTACAGAGTAGGGCGTTTCATTGTCGGGCGGCGAACGGTACCGTTTACAGCTTATTGCCATTCGTTGCAACGAATATCGAAATCTAATCAGATTAACTGCACGACTTACGACATGGAGGACGCATGAACACCATGGCCCATTTCCCCCAGGCTCGATTTCCCAAGGCCGTATGCTCCCATTTGATGCTATGCAGAGCGACGCTGCTGTGGCTGACGCTAACCCCGCACGTATACGCCGAACAGGCACCTGCCGCACCGCAGATTGAGGCCAAAGCCTTTATTCTCATGGATTACCACAGCGGCGTGGTACTGGCGGAACAGCGAGCGGATGAGCGACTGGACCCCGCCAGCCTGACGAAAATGATGGCAAGCTACGTTATCGGTCAGGCAATAAAAACGGAAAAAATTAAACCAGACGACCTGGTTACCGTCGGTAAAGATGCCTGGGCAACAAGTAACCCGGCGCTGCGAGGATCGTCGCTGATGTTTTTGAAACCCGGCGATAAAATTTCGGTTTTGGAACTGAATAAAGGCATCGTTATCCAATCGGGCAATGATGCCAGCATTGCGTTGGCTGACTACGTGGCAGGCAGTCAGGATGCGTTTGTCAGCCTGATGAACAACTATGTCAAATCACTTAACCTCACCAATACCCATTTCCTCACCGTGCACGGATTGGATGCCGCCGGCCAGTACAGCACGGCGCGTGATATGGCGCTGTTGGGGCAGGCGTTGATTCGCGATGTGCCGGAAGAGTATGCCCTGCATAAAGAAAAAGAGTTCACCTTCAATAACATTAAGCAGCCCAATCGCAACCGCTTGTTGTGGAACAGTAATCTGAATGTCGATGGCATCAAAACCGGACATACCAGCGGTGCCGGACACAATCTGGTGGCATCCGCGACGGAAGGCAACATGCG
The DNA here is from genome assembly GCF_015762685.1 of Candidatus Symbiopectobacterium sp. 'North America'. Classification (GTDB taxonomy): domain Bacteria; phylum Pseudomonadota; class Gammaproteobacteria; order Enterobacterales; family Enterobacteriaceae; genus Symbiopectobacterium. Next base: position 56,700 of record NZ_PEHF01000040.1, read on the forward strand.
GTTAATTTCTGTGGTACTGGGCGCACCCACGGATGCCATTCGTTTTCGCGATAGCGAAAAGCTGCTGACCTGGGGTTTCCGCTTCTTCGAAACGGTCACGCCAGTTCAGGCCAATACCACGTTTACCACACAGCGTCTCTGGTATGGCGCGCAGAGTGAAGCACGGTTAGGGGTTGCTGACGATGTCGCACTGACGGTGCCTAAAGGGCAAATGCGCAACCTGAAAGCCAGTTTTACTCTGACGCCGCCACATTTACGGGCTCCGTTGGCAAAAAATCAGGCGGTCGGTACCGTGGATTTCCAGTTGGATGGCAAAGTGATTGCCCAGCGACCGCTGGTGGTGCTGGATGAGGTGCCTGAAGCCGGTCTGTTCGGGCGACTGTGGGATGCGATATGGCTAACTCTGACTAAATGGTTTGGCGGCTGGTTTTAACAGCCGGGATAGATCAGCATGATGCCGTTGTCTAGCGTGAAATCCTGATAGGTGCCCTGCGGGGCGCAGTCGGTCACCAGCGTATCGAACTGCGTCAATGCGCCGATAGTGGCAGGCTGTATCCGGCCAAACTTGCTGCTGTCGGCCATCAGAATAGTGCGCTGCGATAGCGCCATCGCCCGGTGTTTGATATTCAGTTCGGAAAAATTAAAGCAGGTCGCTCCCCCGCTTGAGATCGACCTCCGCTGCCGAGATGAAGGCCTTGTTGGTGCAGATCGGGTCCAGTTCACTCTGCCGCGTCAGCGGCGTGAAAATGGCATTATCGGGGTGGAATTCTCCGCCGCATAAAATGACTTTGGCAGCGGGTTTGGCTTGCAGCGCCAGAAAGGTGTTCAGGGAGTAGCAGACAGCGGTAAACGGCAGATCTTCGTCGATAGCATCGATAACAAAGGGCAGGGTGGTGCCACAGTCAAAGAAAACGGTATCACCCACCTCGACCAGTTGCGCTGGCAGGCGGCCCGCCACACGTTTCTCCTGCACCTGCTGGTTCTGCTGATAGGACACAAAATAGTGACCGATAGCGATAGCGCTGCTTTGCGGATCGTTAACCACATAGCCTCCCAACAGAATCACACTGGCTGACGTGGCATTCAGATCGCGGCGCACGGTCATTTCGGATACGCCCAACAATTCTGCCGCTTGTTTCAAATGCAGCCGATCGCCATTCTTCAATGCCTGAGTCAGTTTGTTAATCCGTGCTGCGCGCCGTGTTTCCATCGTGTGGTGATCCCCTGTGAGTCCGGCGTAAATAGTACCATCCAATAGAATCGGGTCGCAAAGATAAGTCTGGTCGGTAAGAAAAGGCCCATCATTCTTGAACCTAAAAAGGCGGGAACGACGGGCTCCTCAATAAGGGGATTTCAAAGAAAAGCAGCGGCACTTATTCAGACGCTCTGCACGCGAAAAAGTTCGGTTTTATTTAAAGAAGAGTGACAATTTTTTCAACCCGCTTAAAACGGCAGTTCAGGCCAAATAATGACAATCAGCGAACCGGCTAATGTCAGCAACACGTTGGCGATGGCATAAGTGCCCGCATAGCCGAGCGCCGGGATATTACTGCGTGCGGTATCACTGATGATATCCATGGCGGGCGCACAGGTACGCGCGCCCATAATGGCGCCAAACAGCAGCGCCCGATTCATGCGCAGCACATAGGCACCAAACAGGAAACAGATAACCACCGGAATCAGGCTGATCGCCAGCCCGGCAAACAACATTTGTATCCCCACCGAGCCAAAACTGGTGCCGATGGTGCTGCCAGCGCTCAGGCCAACGCCCGCCATAAACACCATCAAACCAAACTCTTTTACCATATTCAGCGCACCCTGCGGGATATAGCCAAAGGTCGGGTGGTTGGCGCGTAGGAAGCCCAGCATGATCCCTGCAAACAGCAACCCGGCTGCACTGCCAATGGCAAAATTGAAGTTACGGAACTGGAAGGTGATAAGCCCGACCATGATGCCGATGATAAAGAAGGCGCAGAACGCGAGCAGATCGGTAACCTGACTGTGGATGGAAATAAACCCGATGCGATCGGCGATGCTTTTCACCCGTCGGGCATCGCCGCTCACCTGTAGCACATCCCCTTTGTTCAGTACCACGCCGTCATCAATGGGCATTTCGATCTGGTTGCGTACGATGCGGTTTAAAAAGCAGCCGTGGTCGGTCAGTTTTAGCTGGCTGAGGCGTTTGCCGACGCCGTTGTTGTTTTTGACCACGATCTCTTCGGTGACGATGCGCATATCGAGCAGGTCGCGATCGAACACTTCCTTGCCGTCACGGAAATTGGAATTGAGGCGAGCATGGGCATCCGGGTAGCCCACCAGTGCAATTTCATCACCCAGTTGCAAGGTGGCATCCCCATCGGGCGTGGCGAGAATGCCGTTACGGCGCAGACGCTCAATGGAGCAGCCGGTTTGCCGGTAAATGCCCAGCTCGCGCAGATTTTTTCCGTCAGCCCAGGCAACCAGTTCCGGTCCGACGCGATAAGCACGGATAATGGGGAGATATACTTTACGTTGGCTGTCAGGATCGAGACCGCGTTCACGCGCGATTTGTTGCGCGCTGGTCGGCAGATCCTGATGTTGCAGTTTCGGCAGATAGCGCGCGCCAAAAATCAGGCTGACCAGCCCGATCAGATAGGTAAGCGCATAGCCAAGGCTCAGGTGATCCAACTCGATGCTGAACTGTGGGTCGACACTGTTAGCATTGCGCAGCGCATCTCCCGCCCCGACCAGCACGGGCGTTGACGTCATTGCCCCCGCCAGCATGCCTGCCGTCAGACCAATATCCCAGCCGAAGAGCTTGCCCAACAGCAGTGCCAGCATCAGCGCTGAGCTGACCAACACTAAGGCCAGGGCGAAATAGTTTTTACCGTCACGAAAAAAAATGGAGAAAAAATTAGGGCCCGCTTCGATACCGACGCAAAAAATAAACAGCATAAAACCAAGATTCAGCGCATCGGTATTTATGGCAAAATGTTGCTGCCCTAATAATAACGACACCACTAAAACACCAATGGAATTACCCAGTTGAACGCTGCCTAGCCGTATTTTCCCCAGGCACAGCCCCAATGAGAGCACCACAAATAACAGCAGTATGTAATTCCCGTTTAACAACTCAGCGACGTTTATATTCATGGCCTGTAACGTGTTGTTTACTATTAAGTTATTGATATTAATGAAGGTAAGGGCTAAATTTATTGCCATTCACTCAGAATACTCACTGTAGGGCAATGGCGGAACAGGGCGTGAATAATCCGGCAGGGAAAGCGCGTGATTCGGCACAGGTGCCATCCGTTTCCTGAAAATAAATTGCCTGAAGCGTAGCAAGAGTGCTGCCATTTTAGTTGGGTGTTTGTGTTACAGCCAGCCTTTATTTTATAAAAAGTGATGCCGCCTTGCTTGTTGTTATATCAGGAATATTCCGATGTTGTTCCGATTAAATACACCTCACTCGACCTCGTCTTGCGACGTCGGCGTGGGGCAAAGAGAGGCGAATATGGGAAGCAATAAGGGGTGGGTGGGTGCAACCTGCTGTTTTTTGTTGTTTACCGTGGTGTTTTTGAGTCAAAAAATGGATGTCTTTTCGGTAACGGTAACGGAAACGGGATTCCGGGGAGAGCCTGGAATGCTGTTGTTTTTGCTGCCCGGCATTGTAGCCAGCGGTTTATCGGCACGCGGGCGTTTGCGTTACCCCTTTCTCGGCGCACTGATGGCCATGCCGCTGTGCCTGATTATCCTGCATTTTTGGCGCACGCCGATGAACGCGATTGGCCTATGTGATGAGCGCCGTGTTCTGAAGTTTGATGGGCGCGTTGGGGTTTTTGTTCGTCTACGTCTCGTGCCAGCGGTATTTTCGCTGAAGATAAAAACACCAAAGGCGCAGGGTGCGCCTTTGGTCAGGATGTTGTCGATGCGTTGCCGTTTTATTGAAACAGGTTCGCTTTGGCATAGGCTTCGAAATCGGTGCAACCGCCGATGTGTTTTTCGTCCAAAAAGATCTGCGGAACCGTCTCAACCGGCTTACCCACGGTTTTAGACAGGTCGTCTTTGGTGATCCCTTCTGCGTGAATATCAACGTAGCGGAAACTGAAGTCGTCACGTTGTTTGGTCAGTTTTTCTGCCAGCGCTTTGGCGCGAACACAGTAAGGGCAGCCAGGGCGGCCAAAAATAACAGCAAACATGTTAACTCCTTATCAAAACAAAAGGCGGTAAACGATATTATCCTCGTCTTTCTGTAGGGGTACTATGCCCCCCATCTGCGCTGAAAAAAAAGCAGTAAATCCCTGTTACATTAATATGTGATGGCTATCAAACCGCATAACATACGCTGAGCGGCATTGGTCAGTCGCGACGGCTGGCTTATACTGCCTGTTAAGCGCCTGGCTATCCGGTTCACTAAGCCGACCCCGCGATCTTCAGGACACACCATCATAAGGACACGAAGCGTGACGCCAACTATCGATCTGCTGCTAAACCATCGATTCATTCGTGCTTTTAGCACACAGTCTATTGCGCCAGATGCGCGCGACGCCATTATTGCTGCTGCCCAGAGCGCGTCCAGTTCGAGTTTTTTACAATGCAGCTCCATTATTCGCATTACCGATCCCACTCTGCGCCAAACGTTGGCCCATTATTGTGGCGATCAGCAGCATGTGGCCGACACCGCCGAGTTTTGGGTGTTTTGTGCCGATTTCCATCGCCACCTGGACATTTTTTCGCAGGCGCAAACCGGGATGGCGGAGCAATTGCTGCTGGGATGCGTAGATACGGCACTGATGGGCCAGAACGCACTGGTCGCGGCAGAATCGCTGGGGCTGGGCGGGGTATTCATCGGCGGTATTCGCAATCACATTGCCGATGTCACCTCGCTGTTGGCGTTGCCACAGCAAGTCTTGCCGCTGTTTGGCCTCTGCCTGGGCTACCCCGCTGCGACGCCCGACCTCAAACCGCGCCTGCCTGCCTCGCTGGTGGTGCATGAGAATGGCTATCAACCGTTAGATAAAGCGGCGTTGGCACAGTATGGCCAGCAATTGGGGGATTACTACCAGCAGCGTGGCAGTAATCGTCGTCGCGACACCTGGAGTGAGCACGTGCAGCGCACACTGCAAAAAGAGCTGAGGCTCTTTATTTTGGACTACTTGCATCAGCAAGGCTGGGCAATCAGCTAAAATGTGGGTGAGGAACTGATGAAGATCGCCATTTTATCACGGGACGGCAGTCTGTACTCCTGCAAGCGGCTGCGTGAGGCCGCAGAAGCACGCAAGCACGTTGTCGATATTATTGATCCGTTCTCGTGCTACATGAACATCAACTCTGCTGCACCCACGGTGCATTATCGCGGCCGCCAGTTGGTAAAATACGATGCGGTAATTCCTCGCATCGGCTCGCAAATTACCTTTTACGGCACCGCAGTGTTGCGCCAGTTTGAAATGCTGGGAAGCTTTGCGTTGAACAATGCGCTCTCAATCACCCGCGCACGGGACAAGTTGCATTCGCTGCAACTGCTGGCGCGCGAGGGTATCGATCTGCCGATCACCGGTTTTGCGCATTCACCGGACGATACCAGCGATCTGATCGATATGGTAGACGGTGCACCGCTGGTGGTTAAACTGGTGGAAGGCACTCAGGGGATAGGCGTGGTGTTGGCGGAAACGCGTCAGGCGGCCGAAAGCGTGATTGATGCGTTTCGCGGCCTGAATGCGCACATTCTGGTTCAGGAGTATGTACGCGAGGCGCAGGGTAGGACATCCGCTGTCTGGTGATTGGCGATAAAGTGGTCGCGGCCATCGAACGTCAGGCCAAAGAAGGAGATTTCCGTTCCAATTTGCACCGTGGCGGCACCGCGCGCCCGGTCATTATCTCGGAACGTGAGCGTGCCATTGCGGTGAAAGCGACGCAAACGCTGGGGTTGAGCGTGGCGGGCGTGGATATTTTGCGAGCCACGCGTGGACCGCTGGTGATGGAGGTAAATGCTTCTCCCGGTCTGGAAGGGATAGAGCGCACCACCCAACTGGATATCGCCGACATGATAATTGCGTTCATTGAGCAGCACGCACGCAACGGCGTATCGCCAGCAAGATAGGCAATCCCGCTTTTCTATTGGTATCGTGTGTAAATTTTACGTAAGCTAGTAAGGTTTTTACGTTACAGGCGCAAATGAGGCAAATTATGATGGATTCACTCATCGTTCCGGATCTGAATCTGCTGCGGCGGTGGTTGGATCAACTCAATATTCTCTATTTTGAATGTGACTCCTGTCAGGCGTTGCATTTGCCCCATATGCAGAATTTCGATGGCATTTTCGATGCCAAGGTCGATCTGATGGACGGCGTTGTTTTATTTTCTGCGCTGGCCGAGGTGAAGCCCAGCGCCTTGATTTCGCTGGCGGGCAACCTGAGCCAAATCAATGCCAGCTCCTTGACGGTGAAAGCCTTTCTTGATGTGCAAGATGATAATCTGCCAAAGCTTATCGTCTGTCAGACGCTCGACGTGGCGGCAGGCGTGGTCATTGAGCAGTTCCGCCACTTTATGCAGCAGTCAGAAGAGCAGATCTCCATGGTTATTCTGGAAGCCTGTGCTAACAATATGCTGTTTCTTGGTGAAGAAGAAGAGACCTCTCCTGCGCGCACTCTGTCACACAGTCTGCATTGATTCTGTTGCTGCCTGCGGGCAGCAATCATTTTTTCTTATTTTCCCGTTGTCTTTGGTTTATTCTGAAAAAAATCTTTTTTTCGATATATTCCACCGCCCAGAGTAAAGGCTTCCCGTTCACCGCGCCAACTCCTGCATAATTAATCGATAAAAGCCGTTTTTTACGTTGCACATATAGCACCGCGAACACGAGGCGGTTATGCTAACTTTCTGTGACCGTCAGGCGATGACAATGCATTTATGTCTGTGTGTACTATGATTATTTTTAGTGCATAGCCATTCAACATCCCCGCCCGTCGGAGCGATAAATTCAGGTATGTGTCCGGTATCGTCCTGATACGGATTTTATTCCATGATTCACCCCTGGTATGGAGGAAGGAACGGATGTTCACCCAACGTAAAACATGGCTCTCGGGTGTTGTTGCCTGCTTGATGATGGCCGCGTCCGTCACCGCATCTGCGGAAGAAAAAACGCTGCATGTGTATAACTGGTCAGATTACATTGCGCCGGACACCCTGAGCAATTTCCAGAAAGAAACTGGCATCAAAGTCGTTTATGACGTCTTTGACTCCAACGAAGTGTTGGAAGGTAAACTGATGGCGGGCAGCACCGGTTTTGATCTGGTCGTGCCTTCTGCCAGCTTTCTTGAGCGCCAGCTTGCTGCCGGTGTTTTCCAGCCGCTGGATAAAAGCAAGCTGCCTAACTACAAAAACCTCGATCCTGAGCTGATGAAGCTGATTGCTCAGCACGATCCTGACAACAAATACGCGATTCCCTATCTATGGGCGACCACGGGCATCGGCTTTAACATCGATAAAGTCAAAGCAGCGCTGGGTGCGGATGTGCCAATCGACAGTTGGGATCTGGTGTTGAAGCCGGAAAATCTGGAAAAACTGAAAAGCTGTGGCGTTGCTTTCCTGGATGCGCCAGAAGAGATTTTCGCCACCGTGCTGAATTATCAGGGTAAAGATCCGAACAGCACCAAGGCCGATGATTACAGCAAAGGCGCTACTGACTTGCTGCTGAAATTGCGCCCGAGCATCCGTTATTTCCACTCTTCGCAGTACATCAACGATCTGGCTAACGGCGACATCTGTGTGGCTATCGGTTGGGCCGGAGACGTGAAACAGGCGGCTAACCGTGCCAAGGAAGCGAAGAACGGTGTGAACATCGGCTACAGCATTCCGAAGCAAGGGGCTCTGGCATTCTTTGACGTGCTCGCGATGCCAGTCGATGCCAAAAACAAAGAAGAAGCTTACCAGTTCCTTAACTACCTGATGAAACCGGAAGTGATTGGGAATATCAGCAATTACGTCTTCTACGCCAACGGTAACAAAGCTTCCGTTCCGCTGGTTGATGAGGCGGTGCGTAACGATCCGGGCATCTTCCCGCCGGATGACGTGCGTGCCAAGTTGTTTACACTCAAAGTGCAATCACCGCAGATTGACCGCGCGCGTACACGTGCCTGGACCAAGGTAAAAAGCGGCAAGTAACTGTTTTTGTACGTTGAGATTATGTGATAATCCGCAGGCGGCTAATCCCCGCCTGTTTGTGCTGTTTGTGGTGTAACGCATGGAGAGAGGGGCTGTCGCAGATCCTTCTCCACCATGGGTTATTCGTTTGTTCTGCTTTTGCCGGAGAGCAATGCTAAGTGAATGATGCAATTTCCCGTCCCCAGCCTAAAACGCAAAAGGCCGTAACGCCACTGTTGGAAGTGCGCAATTTGACCAAATCCTTTGACGGTCAGGCGGCGGTGGATGATGTGAGTCTGACTATCTACAAAGGTGAGATTTTCGCACTGCTGGGGGCTTCAGGCTGCGGTAAATCCACCTTATTGCGCATGTTGGCCGGTTTTGAACACCCAACTCAGGGGCAGATTGTGCTGGATGGACAGGATCTGTCGCTGGTGCCACCCTATCAGCGCCCCATCAATATGATGTTTCAGTCCTATGCCTTGTTCCCGCATATGACGGTTGAGAAGAATATCGCGTTCGGTTTGAAGCAGGACAAACTGTCCCACGCTGACATTAAAGACCGGGTTGAAGAAATGCTGACGCTGGTACATATGCAGGAGTTTGCCGGACGCAAACCGCATCAGCTATCCGGTGGTCAGCGTCAGCGCGTGGCACTGGCGCGCAGTTTGGCGAAACGCCCGAAACTGCTGCTGCTGGATGAACCGATGGGCGCACTGGACAAAAAGCTGCGTGACCGTATGCAACTGGAAGTGGTGGATATTCTTGAGCGTGTCGGCGTGACCTGTGTGATGGTAACCCACGATCAGGAAGAGGCCATGACCATGGCCGGGCGCATCGCCATCATGAATCGCGGCAAGTTTGTGCAAATCGGCGAGCCGGAAGAGATTTACGAACACCCGACCACGCGTTTCAGCGCTGAATTTATCGGCTCGGTCAATATGTTTGAAGGGTTGCTGAAAGAGCGTCAGGACGATGCATTGATTATTCAGAGTCCGGGTCTGGTTCATCCGCTGAAAGTGAATACCGATGTTTCCGTGGTAGATGGCGTACCGGTGCATGTCGCATTGCGCCCAGAAAAAATCATGCTGTGTGAAGAGGTGCCCCAAGACGGCTGTAACTTTGCTGTCGGTGAAGTGGTGCATATTGCTTATCTGGGCGATCTGTCAATTTACCACGTGCGTCTCAACAGTGGGCAGATCATCAGCGCCCAGTTGCAAAATGCTTACCGCTATCGCAAAGGCGCACCCACCTGGAGTGACGAAGTGCGATTGTGTTGGGAAGCGGATAGCTGTGTGGTGTTGACGGTGTGATAGGGCGAGATAATGACCATGTTTCCTGAACATAACTTTTCGGATGGCAAAGCGGCGGAACCACCGGATGTGCCGCGCAGTCCTTTGCGCCTGCTGTTGACGCAGTGGCACCTGAAATACGGGCGCAAATTGGTGATTGCGCTGCCGTATATCTGGCTTATTCTGCTGTTTATGCTACCGTTCTTGATTGTTTTCAAAATCAGTCTGGCAGAAATGGCGCGCGCGGTGCCACCCTATACCGATTTGCTCTCCTGGGCGGATGATAAGCTCGATATCATCCTCAATCTGGGCAATTATCTTCATCTGCTTGATGACCCGCTCTATTTCGAAGCCTATTTGCAGTCGCTGAAAGTCGCTGCGGTGTCGACGGTACTCTGCCTGATCATTGGCTATCCGCTGGCGTGGGCGGTCGCACACAGCCAGCCTTCCACGCGCAACATTTTGCTGTTGTTGGTTATCCTGCCTTCCTGGACCTCATTTCTTATCCGCGTATATGCCTGGATGGGGATACTGAAGAACAACGGGATATTGAATAACTTCCTGCTATGGCTGGGCGTCATTGATAAGCCGATGATCATCCTGCACACCAATCTGGCAGTGTATATCGGTATCGTCTACTCCTATCTGCCGTTTATGGTGTTGCCGATTTATACTGCATTGACCCGCCTGGATTATTCTCTGGTGGAAGCTTCACTGGATTTGGGCGCGCGTCCGTTGAAAACCTTTTTCCACGTGATTGTACCGCTGACCAAAGGCGGTATTATCGCCGGCTCCATGCTGGTGTTTATCCCGGCGGTCGGGGAGTACGTGATCCCTGAGCTGTTAGGCGGCTCGGATAGCATCATGATTGGCCGTATCCTGTGGCAAGAATTCTTTAACAACCGCGACTGGCCGGTAGCGTCTGCGGTAGCGACGATTATGCTGTTGCTGCTGATTGTGCCCATCATGTGGTTCCACAAGCATCAGAACAAAAGTACGGGAGATCAGGCATGAATAATTTACCTGTGGTTCGTTCCCCGTGGCGTACCCTGATTCTGGTTATCGGCTTTACTTTTTTGTATGCGCCGATGCTGATGCTGGTGATTTACTCTTTCAACAGTTCCAAACTGGTGACGGTGTGGGCGGGGTGGTCGACCCAATGGTACAGCGCACTGTTCCATGACAGCGCCATGATGACCGCCGTGGCATTAAGCCTGACTATTGCTGCCGCCTCCGCCACTATGGCGGTAGTGCTCGGCACGCTGGCTGCGGTGGTGATGGTGCGTTTTGGCAGCTTTCGCGGCTCCAACGGCTTTGCGTTTATGCTGACGGCACCGCTGGTGATGCCTGATGTGATTACCGGCTTGTCGTTGCTGCTGCTGTTTGTTGCCTTGGGGCATGCTATCGGCTGGCCCTCGGAGCGCGGTATGCTGACCATCTGGCTGGCCCATGTGACCTTCTGTACCGCCTATGTCACCGTGGTCATCAGTGCGCGACTGCGTGAACTGGATCGTTCCATTGAGGAAGCGGCAATGGATCTGGGGGCGGCGCCGCTCAAAGTGTTTTTCATCATCACTGTCCCGATGATTGCGCCGGCGCTGGTTTCCGGCTGGCTGTTGGCGTTTACGTTGTCGCTGGACGATCTGGTGATCGCCAGTTTCGTTTCCGGGCCGGGGGCCACCACGCTGCCGATGCTGGTGTTCTCCAGTGTGCGAATGGGCGTTAATCCGCAAATTAACGCGCTGGCATCGTTGATATTATTGGTGGTAGGTGTGATTGGCTTGATTGCCTGGTGGTTTATGGCACGTGCGGAGAAGCAGCGCATTCGTGATATGCAGCGAGCCAGACACGGTTGAGCTAAGTGCTAAGGATATAAACTGCACAGCGCCACCTCTCCGGTGGCGCTGTTGTCTCTGTAAAGGAAACTGACTAACGATGCTGCAAAGCAAAAAGACACTGGTTGCACAAGGTAATTATGCCCCTGTCGCTGTGACAGTCGCGGGCATTGGTATTATCGCCACCTGTGTACTGAGCCTTGTGATGCTGCTGTGGGATCTGGGATTAAGCAGTTTTGGTGGCTGGATTGGTAGCAGCGCTGAGTCCTGGGATTCAACGCTGGTGTTATTGGCCGCGCTGGTAATTTTCTGCTTTGAAGTGCTCTGCGGTGTGGCGGTGATGGCAGGGAAAAACTGGGGGCGTTGGGGCTACCTCATTGGTCAGGGGGTGATCTCTGGCTACATGCTGCTGGCCTCTTTTAGCGATTTTTTGCCTGACATTTTTCACTTTAGTGGAGAGACCCGCTGGGACGTCTTGCACCAGTTTGCCACACAGCGTCTGCCTGATGTGCTAGTGCTTTTTTTGCTTTTTGTCCCGTACCGTAGCCGCCTTTTTTTTCAGCGCGATACCGCGTAGCGCTGTGTCAGCGTGCCGATCGGCGCGCGACTATAAGACATCGTGCCTGACGGTGCTATAATGCCGCCCCGACTTTATTGACTCATCTTCTTCTATGCAGTGTGCACGATATACCGAAGGCAGTTGCCGCTCCTGCCAGTGGCTGGAAAAACCTTATACACAGCAGCTGTCTGACAAGCAGCACCAGCTGGTTGCGTTGCTGGACAAACAGGCGGTGGGGGCTTGGTTGCCCGTGGTTTCCTCGCCACAGCAGGCTTTTCGCAACAAGGCCAAAATGGTGGTCAGTGGCAGCGTCGAACGCCCGGTGTTCGGTATTCTGCGTCAGGATGGCAGCGCGGTCGATTTGTGTGACTGTCCGCTTTATCCGGCATCGTTCGCGCCGGTGTTTTCTGTGCTCAAAACGTTTATTGCGCGCGCCGGGCTGACGCCCTATCAGGTGGCCCGGCGGCGCGGTGAATTAAAATATCTGCTGCTGACGGAGAGTCGCCTGCGCGGTGAGTTTATGCTGCGCTTCGTGTTGCTCTCTAAAACCAAGCTGGCGCAGCTACAACAGGCGCTTCCCTGGTTACAGCAGCAGTTGCCTCAGTTGGCGGTGATCTCAGCCAATATCCAGCCTGTTCATCAGGCGATTCTGGAAGGGGAAGAGGAGATTGCACTGACGGAAAACCAGATGCTGGAAGAGGCGTTCAATCAGGTACCGCTTTTCTTGCGACCGCGCGGTTTCTTTCAAACTAACCCGCAAGTCGCCGCCACACTCTATGCCACGGCGCGTGACTGGGTTGCCGCGTTGCCAGTGACCAGCATGTGGGATCTGTTTTGCGGAGTCGGTGGTTTTGGATTGCACTCTGCCACGCCGGACATGCTTCTGACCGGTATTGAAATCAGCGCCGAGGCTATAGCCTGCGCGCAGCGCTCTGCCACACTCCTTGGGTTAACGCAGGTGACATTTCAGGCGCTGGACTCCACCCAATTTGCCACTGGCAATGCCAGTGCGCCGGATCTGGTGCTGGTAAATCCCCCCCGACGCGGCATAGGGAGCGAGCTCTGCGCGTATCTGAGCCAGATGGCCCCAGCATATATCCTCTACTCAAGCTGTAATGCACAGACCATGGCGAGTGATATCATTCTGTTGCCGGGATACCGGATTGTCCAGGTGCAACTGTTCGATATGTTCCCGCATACCACGCACTATGAGGTTGCGGCGTGGGTAAGGCTCAGGAAAAAGAGACAAAAAAAGCGCCCGAGGACGCTTGTTGACCAGACTCTGACTTATTGCGGGAACTATTTGTCGTTGATGGCTTTATAGGTGCCGTCTGCTTTGATGGCTTCCAGCGCGCCGTTTAATTTTGCCAGCAGTGCTTTGTCATCAGGACGAACGGCGATACCGAGACCGGTGCCGAAGTATTCCGCGTCAGTCACATGTTCGCCAACGGTTTCCAATTCCGGGTTGTTCTTGATCCATTCATTGACCACCGCCGTATCGCCGAAAACGCCGTCGATGCGTCCGTTTTTCAAATCCAGCACCGCATTTTGATAGCTGTCGTAGGACACAGTCTGCACTTCCGGGTGCTTGTCATTCATGTACTTCTGGTGCGTGGTGCCGTTTTCCATCCCGATGCGCTTGCCTTTCATGGCGGCAAAATCACTGAATTTCCCCTTCTGCGCGATAACCACGGCAGAGTTGGCATAATAGGGCTGGGTAAACGCCACTTGTTTGCTGCGCTCTGGGGTGATGTCCATCCCGGAGATCACGGCATCGTAACGACGGAATTTCAGCGCCGGGATCAGGCTGTCGAAAGCCTGGTTGGTGAAGGTGCAGTTAGCTTGCATCTGTTTGCACAGGGCTTTCTCCAAATCCATATCAAAGCCGACGATCTTGTTGTTGGCATCGAGAGATTCAAACGGCGGATAGGTGGCGGAGGCGGCAAAACGAATAGTGTCTGCGGCGTTAGCGCCGAATGCCATACCTGCCAGTAACGTGGCGACCACGAATTTTTTCATGTTGTGCTCCAACGATTTTTTAAAATTTTTCCTGCGGCATGCTTTCCGCTCAACGGCAATCACATTGCCATCAAATGAATTTATATGCAAATAAAATGATTAAAAATACATTTAAATGGCGATAAAACAGACAAAAAAAGCAGGCCTAAGCCTGCTTTATGTCGTACAAGAGAGATCAGTTACGGTGTTCAAACGCCAGTGCGCGTCGTTCGATAAGACGCATCAGCAATGTCAGCAACCCATTGACGCACAGGTAAATAATCCCTACGGCACCGAACACGGCGACATCGTAGGTACGGCCATACATCAGTTGGCTGTAACCCATCACCTCCATCAGCGTGATGGTATAAGCCAGGGAGGTACTCTTAAACACCAACACCACTTCGTTTGAATAGGACGACAGGGCGCGTTTGAAGGCATAGGGCAGCAAAATACGCAATGTTTGTGCCGGCGACATACCCAGTGCCGCGCAGGATTGCCACTGCCCGGAAGGTATGGCGCGCACCGCGCCGTAAAACAGTTGCGTAGTATAGGCCGCGCTGTTTAATGCCAACGCAATCATGGCGCACAGCCAGGGCTGAGAGAGCAAGTGCCACAACCACGGGATCTGCTGGATTGCCGGAAACTGGCCTGGGCCATAGTAGATCAGGAAGATTTGCACCAGCAGCGGTGTGCCGGTAAACAGGGTGATGTACGCCCGGGATAGCAGGGACAACACCGATGTTTTTAACGCAAGCACTGCCGTCAGCACCAAAGAGATAACCAGTGCGGCAATCAGCGCCACCAGCGTAAGGCTGAGGCTGGTGTGCAACCCTTTGAGCAATTCAGGTAAGTAGGCGAGCATCAGGACGGCCTCCGTTCAAAGCGCGTAGTACGCAGTTCGATACGTTTGAGGACGTATTGACTTAACAAGGTGATTACCAGATAAATCGCTGCCGCAATCACATACCAGGTAAAGGGCTCTTGGGTACGTGTGGCGATGCTCTTGGTTTGCAGCATCAGATCGTTCACGCTAATCAATGACACCAATCCGGTATCTTTCAGCAATACCAGCCATTGGTTGCCGAGGCCGGGCAGGGCATGACGCCACATTTGCGGCATGATCAGACGAAAGAATATGGCTGCTTTACTCAAACCCAGGGCTTGCCCTGATTCGCGCTGCCCTTGAGGGACCGCTTTGAGCGCGCCGCGTAGCGTTTGTGACGCATAGGCAGCATACAGCAGCGCCAATGCAATCACACCGCATAGAAACGGGCTGACTTCAAACGTCTCAATGTTTAACTTGATGGGATACGCTGTGCCACCAACACTGAGCGTAAAGCCATCGGCCAGTATCAGCAGCAGCTGTGATAAACCAAAATAGATAAACAGCACCACCAGAATTTCCGGCAGACCGCGTAGCAGCGTCACTAACGCTGTGCCACACCAGGCAACGGGCTTCCAGCGCGCCATTTCCCAGACAGCAAACAGCATCGCCAGAATCAAACCGAGTACCAGTGCACAAACGGCAAGGCCGACGGTCATGCCGGCGGCGCTTGCAAGAGGATGAAATTCAATCATTGAGCGAGATTACTGCTGAAACCATTTGTTGTAGATGGACTGATAAGTGCCATCCTGTTTGACTTTGTCCAGCGCGTCATTGAAGCGTTTGACCAGTGCATCGTTACCCTGACGCACCGCAATGCCCAAACCGATACCAAAGTAGTTTTTATCCGTCACGCTGCTGTCTACGGTAGCCAACTGGTCGTTCTGTTTCAGCCACTCATTCACCACGGCGGTGTCACCGAATACTGCGTCCAGACGGCCGCTTTTCAGATCCAGAATGGCATTCTGATAGCTGTCATAGGGCACTGTGGTTACATCTTTGTGTTGGTCCAGCAGGTATTTCTGGTGAGTCGTACCGTTTTGCACGCCAACGCGTTTACCTTTCAGGGCACCGATATCGGCCACTTTGCCTTTCTGTGCGATAAACAGCGCAGAGTTGTCGTAGTAAGGTTGGCTAAAGGTGACCTGTTGCTGACGTTCCGGCGTAATATCCATCCCGGCCATAACAGCTTCATAACGATGGAATTTAAGCCCTGGGATCAAGTTGTCAAAGGCCTGATTGCTAAACGTACAGGTGGCGTTCATCTCTTTGCACAGCGCATTGGCAAGATCGACGTCAAACCCTTGGATCTTGTTATCATCGCCCACGAATTCGAACGGAGGGTAAGAGGCTTCGGTCGCGAAACGGATGGTTTCAGCGGCGCTGGCGGCAACGCTGGCGAGGAGTGCTGCAACGAGTAATTTTTTCATTGTCATTTCCATCTTGTTCATCAATGAGAAAGATAACTGGCGAACTCGGCGGTTTGCGGCGCGGTAAAGTGGCCCGCATCACCCTGTTCGACAATACGACCATTTTCCATGTACACCACACGGCTGGCAGTTTTACGTGCAAAATCCACTTCGTGAGTGACGATCACCTGAGTGATGCCGGTCTGTGCCAGTTCCTGAATAATACCGACCACCTGGGCCGTGATTTCAGGATCGAGGGCGGCCGTTGGTTCATCAAACAGCAGCACCTGAGGTTCCATCATCAGTGCACGGGCAATCGCCACGCGTTGCTGTTGCCCACCGGACAAATGCAGCGGGAAACGATCGGCAAAATCGCGCAGACGTAAACGTGTTAACAGTTTGTCTGCACGTGCCAGCGCCTCGTCTTTGCTCAACCCCAATACCCGACAAGGTGCCTCGGTCAGGTTTTGCGTGACGGTCAGGTGTGGCCACAGGTTGTATTGCTGAAATACCATGCCGACATTGCGGCGCAGTTCACGAATGGCACCGTCACTCGGCGGCTGCGCAAACGTAAACTGGTTGCCTGCGATGGCAAGCGTGCCCGAACGCGGCATTTCCAGCAGGTTCAATACGTGCAGCAGCGAGCTTTTCCCCGCACCACTGGGGCCCAATAACACCAGCGTTTCGCCAGCCGGACAATCAAGGGTGACATCGAATAGCGCCTGATGCGCGCCATAGAAACAGTTAATGCTGTTTAGTTGAATACTCATGCGCAAGAATTGAATAGACATTGATGCCGCGAATGTTAACGTCGGCAGGATACTTATGCAATCGCCGTGGGTTAAAATTTGCTTATTAGCGGACTAATGGATAAATAATAGCACAAAATATCGGTTAAGCGGCGGGGTGGCTGTAATTGTCGGGACCGAAGGATAACAGACAGCAAATCTGCCCGTAGCGGCGACTATCATGCTGCAGTTACGCGTCGATAGCATCAAAAAATACAGGTTATGAATGCTTTGTAGTGATGTATTGTTGAATTTTTGTGTGGGAAAATTAATAGTTTTTGTGTTTTTGGTTATGACGTTAGCGCACCCATGGCAACGGTAGGTTGTGCCTGTCAACAAGCGCATACAGAAAAGAGCGTAATAGAATGAATGCAAGTGCAATTCCCATCCTGATGTATCACCACGTTGGCCCTAAACCTGGGCTGGTGACGCTGTCGTCCGACACCTTTATTGAACAGATGACCTGGCTGGCGCGTGCCGGGTGGAAAACCGTGACCGTGGCTGAATTGGAAGGATTTTACCGTGGAGAGCCTTTGCCGCGTAAAAGTGTGATGATCACCTTTGACGACGGTTATTTGGACAATTGGGTTTATGCGTTTCCGGTGTTAAAACGTCTTGGGCTGCATGCGCATATTTTTTTGATTACCAGTCAGATTGGTGACGGACCCGTGCGTGAACTTGCGGAGATTGCTTTCTCCCACAAAGAATGCGAGGAAAAAGTCGCCACTGGCCATGCCGACGATGTGATGATGCGCTGGTCTGAAATTGAAGAGATGCAAGCCAGTGGTTTAGTGGAGTTTCACGCGCATACCCATAACCATCAGCGCTGGGACTGGCAAATCGCCGATCCTACTGAGCGCCACCGCGCATTGGAAACCGATCTGCGTCTGTGCCGTGAAACGCTGCTTGCTCGACTGGGGTCGTATAGTCGTCATTTTTGCTGGCCTATGGGTTTTTATAACCATGATTACGTTGCCATTGCTCAAGCGCAAGGGTTTGACTATCTCTACACCACCGAGCGGAGGATGAACATGCCGCGACAACTCACCTGGCGTTTGGGACGAATCAGCACCAAAGAGCTAGAAGACACCTCCTGGCTTAAACGGCGACTGTTTCTGTATACCACACCGGTTATTTCTTCATTATTTGCCTTACATAAAGGTCAGCGTTATACCTGATCGTTTATTTCACGACAATGACCACATGCCCAGAATAATGTTCCTGAGCCTTTTATGTATTTATTTACCGAAAATACCCTCCTGTATAAAAATTATTTACCTTCCGTTTAGTTTCGCTCTCATAAAATTACGCCAGACGTTATACACACCGTGCATATCCTCGTTTGAGGGTAAGGTGTTGATTGTTTTTATTAGGTTTATTTATGAGAAAACGCATTCTCTACACGGAATCCTCTAAGCATGTAGGCGGGCAGGAATTGCAAGCAATGATGCAATTACAAGCCTTACAACATTTAGGCTTTGAGGTGTTATTGGTATGTCGCCCGGAAAGTGAAGTTGCTACACTTGCCGCCGAAAAACATATTCCAATATACCCGATTACATTTAGAAATAGTTATCATTTCCCCTCGCTATGGCGTTTCAGACAGCTTATTAATGAATATCATCCCTTATTTGTCGTCAGTCACAGCGGGCATGATGCAAATATTGCTGCACTGGCAACCAAGCTGACCTGGAACAAGCCAACACTCGTGCGGCAAAAAACCTATCTGACCAGCAGGATTAAACCGTTTAGCACCAATTATCTGGCGGATCAGGTAGTGGTGCCCAGCAGTGGCATGAAGCGAGCGATGGTGGCGGGTGGCTGTCGTGATGAGAAAATTGAGGTGGTCGCACCTGGGTTTGACTTTGCTACCTTGCATGCCCAGAGCGAGCGGGCCTTGCCTGTCTCTGTGCAATGTTGGCTGGAGGCCAGTACGTCGCCAGTCATTGTTCAGGTTGGTATGCTGCGCGGTGAAAAAGGGCACGATACCGCCTTGGCCGCGTTGGCGGCGCTCAAGCAGTCAGGTCATGGGTTTCGTTACCTGATCGTCGGTGATGGTCCTGAGTGTAAGGTTATCAATGCAATGATTGCGCGCTATGGTTTGCAAGATAACGTGATGATGGCGGGTAAGCTGTTCCCGGCAGCGGCCGTCTACCGGCATGCAGATCTGGTGTTGATGCCTTCACGTAACGAATCATTCGGGATGGCATTGGTTGAGGCGATGTATTTTGGCGTCCCGGTGATGGCAAGCGACGTGGGAGGCATCCCGGATGTTATCCGTCATCAGGAAAACGGCGTATTGTTGCCGTGCGATGATGTCGCGGCTTGGCAGAATGCTATTGCTGATTTCCTTATGCATCCTGAATCCTACCGGCAGACGGCCCGCCACGCCTGCGATGACGTGGTATTGCGCTACTCTATCGATGCCTGCGTCAAAAAAATTATCGCATTGGCCTATAAGGAGCCCACACCCACGGTTGAGGGTGTGGCAACGCCTTAGGTTACGCCAGTACCGTATCCCCGTGCAGTTGACAACTGCACGCGAGCACATAGCCTTGTGCAATCTCTTCCGCTGTCAGCGTCATGGTGCTACTGGTGGTGTAATCGCCGGAAAGCACTTTGGTTTTGCAACTGCCGCATACGCCTGCGCGGCAGGCGGCATTAACCGGTATTTATGGCTTTCCAGCGCCGCTAACAGACTGATCCCCACCGGAACACGCAGCGTATAAGCGGCTGGCGAATGATCAGCGTCAACTGCTCACCGTCCTCTTTCAGTGCTTCAGCGCTAATCTGGAACTGCTCTTTGTAAAAACGTGTGGCGGGGACGCCAGCATCGGCGACCAGTGCGGAAACTTGCTGCATAATAAGGGGCTGGGCCGCAGGTCATCACAATGCGCTGTGCCAGATCCGGCACCGCTTGTTTCAGTAACTCAGGCGTTAACCTTCCGGCGAGAAAACCCGTTTCGGCGTCAAATTCGGCGACCAACGTCAGCGTCAGCTGTGATGGATAGTGCTCTGTAAGGCGTTGCCACTCTGTGGCAAAAATCACCTGCTGCGGGTTACGAACATTAAAGATAACCTGCAAGTGAACGTTGGGATGGTGCGCCAATAACCAGCGACTCATCGACATGATGGGCGTAACGCCACAGCCTGCGGCCATCATCAGATAACGTTCCTGTTCGGCATGACCCCTATCGACACAGGTAAATTCGCCTTGTGCATCGGAAAGCCACAGATAGTCACCGGGTTTGACCTGCTGCGTCAGCCAGCCTAAGCCCGTCCTCTGTTCTACCCGCCGCACCGTCAGCGTGATAAACGGGCTTAATCCTGGGGTTGAGGAGAGGGTATAGGCGCGCAGGGTGTCGGAGTCGTTGGCAATGCAAACCAGTGCATACTGCCCCGGACGATAGGGGTAGAAATCGTGATTAATCAGCGAAAGCGTCCAGACGTCAGGCGTTTCCTGACGAATGGAGTGAACTTGCATGCGGTCCGGGCATGCGGAGGTCGGTTGTGTCATGTGTGCTCTCCAAACAGCACAAGCGACGCGTTGCCGCGCCGCTTGTTGTCCGATTGCTCTCAAGCGGACAGAATAGTGTTGATGTCTTCTTCTACGGTGGTTATTGAACGCATACCGAATTTTTCGTTCAGCACGGCCAGCAGGTTATCCGTCAGGAAGCCGGGGGCGGTAGGACCGGTTCTGATGTTTTTGACGCCCAGCGACAGCAGCGTGAGCAGAATGACGATAGCTTTTTGCTCAAACCAGGAGAGTATCAGGCTCAATGGTAGGTCGTTCACGCCGCAGCCTAGTTTTTCTGCCAGTTTCACGGCCAGAATGATGGCTGAGTAGGCATCGTTACACTGACCGACATCGAGCAGACGCGGTAACCCTTCCAGCGTGCCAAAATCCAGCTTGTTAAAGCGATATTTGCCGCATGCCAGCGTCATGATCAGGCAATCATCAGGAACACTACGGGTGAAATCGGTGAAGTAGCTGCGTTCACTGCTGCTACCGTCACATCCCCCCACCAGGAACACATGACGCAACTTACCGTTAGCCACCAAATTGATCACGGTATCCGCCGCGCTGAGCAGGGTCTCACGTCCGAAACCGACGGTAATGTTGTGCTCGATTTCACTGTACGGGAAACCGGCCAGGTCTTGCGCCTGAGCAATAATATGTTTTAAATTATATACTTGCAGATGGTTTACGCCCGGCCAACTCACAATGCTGCGTGCGCGTCCAGATACGATCGCCGTAGTTTCCGACATTCGGGTCGATGATACAGTTGGATGTCATCACGATAGGGCCTGGGGACTTAGCAAATTCAACCTGCTGGTTCTGCCATCCGCTGCCATAGTTACCCACCAGATGCGAGAATTTCTTCAACTCGGGATAGCCGTGCGCCGGTAACATTTCACCGTGGGTGTAAATGTTGACGCCAGTGCCTTCGGTCTGTTCCAACAGCATCCGCAGGTCTTTCAAATCGTGACCGGAAATCAGAATGGCCTTGCCAGCCACCGGGCGCACGTTCACCTGGGTCGGATGGGAATGACCGTAGGCGTCGGTTTCACCTTTATCGAGGATAGCCATCACGTTAAAGTTCATTTTACCAATCGCCATGGCGTTATTCAGCAGCGTATCCATGTCGCTTGGCTGCGTGCCCAGCCAGGCCATCAAGGCGTGGAGCTCGGCATAGATATTGTCATCGTATTGGCCGAGCACGTGGGCATGCTCCATGTAGGCGGCGGCCCCTTTCAGACCGTACAGGCATAGCATACGCAAACCGTGCAGGTCGGCACCGATCGTGGCTTTATCATGATCCAGTGCGAATTGGCTCGCCTGCTGTAACAGTGTTGGAATATCGTTGCCCGCCAGTTGCAGTTCAGACAGCGGGTGATCAACGCTGGCATCTGCCTCAAGCAGGCGGCAGCGTGTTTTCAGTCCGTGACGCAGTTGGATTGCGTCTTGTGCGTAACCGATAATTCTCTGCGAATCGAAGTTGACGTTGGTCAGCGTGGCGAAGAAGGCGCGAGGAACGAAGTTATCGACCGTATGGTCGATGATATCCAGAAAACGGGCTTTTAGCGCCCAGGCCGATAACCCCTGCAATACGGCGACCAGCAGGTCTTGCAAATCGGAGGTTTCAGCGGTTTTATCGCACATGCCTTGCGCATAGGCGCAACCGTTTCCAGCCGGGGTACGGATAGTTTGCTCACATTGCACACAAAACATAACGTTATCCTTTTTTAAAGTTGCATTTATAATGCTTTTTTAAAGAATAGTGACTTCCCCTTCAGTAAAAAAGGCTTTTTACATGCAACTTTAGGTAAGTTTGATGTAGCGCAATTTTCATCTTGGCGGATGAAAATACGTCTCAATTCAGTCTGTTTGCGCAGAGGAGACCATACCCGCAAAGCGTCGCGCCTACTTTATGAAAGGGGCTGTCACAACTTTCACGTAGCGTACCTGCCTCTGAATAATCTGTGGTACAGGAGCTCTGTTGCCTATGCTAGATGTTAGCGCCGAGGGGAACTGCGTTTGCAAGCGGTATGAAGATCTTGCTGTGTCAGCATCGCCGTGTTTATCGACATTTCCAGCATTGACCCGCCAAATCGCCAATATAGACAGCTTACCGGTTGAAATGATCCAAAAAATTGCAACCTACCTTCCAACCAATGACTATGACAATTAACGATAGCATCATGGAGATCCTGGAAGCTTTTTGTAAAAAGCTGACGACGATGGCCATGAGCCATAAACCGTCATTGAGCCCAGCGCTGTGCTACCGATACCAATATAATATCAGCATTGAGCTGCGCACGTTTGATGCGCAAGCAGAAGTGACTTTTCAGGCAAGTAATATTTGCAAATTATCTCAGCTCAATGATTTTTATGCCTGTGCGCACCAACTCTATGATGAGCTTGCGATTCCGCAACGCATTTATCTGACCGCAATGATGGTCAAATTACACCAATTCTGGCGTGCGTACCCGCCTGCCAACCTTGACAGGCAGGCGGTTGATAAAACCATTCGTTCCTATGTCACGCTGCTGCGTTCAGGGAATGACGTGTTGGCGTACTGTAAGGCAATGAAGATAAACATTTCTGGTGACGCAAGTTCGAACCCGTAAGGGATCACAGAAAAGGCATCTGCTGGATGACACAGCAGTCGGGGTAAAGCACGCTGGTTAGGGTATACAATGAAAACAGTGCTGTGCAGTTGTGCAGCCCGAACATCAGGAGGTGTGCATGTACCTTGAAAGCGTGGAGATTGTTGGGTTCCGCGGCATCAATCGTTTGTCAATGGTACTGGAGCACAATACGGTCTTGATTGGGGAAAATGCCTGGGGCAAGTCAAGTCTGTTGGATGCCCTGTCCCTGCTGCTGTCGCCAGCGTTGCCGTTGTACCATTTCTCTTTGCAGGATTTCCATTTTACGCCCGGCGATGAAGCGAGCCGGGAACACCACTTGCAGGTTATTTTCACCTTTTGTGAAAGCGGCGTCGGGCATCACCTTGGGCCGCGTTACCGTGGCCTGGCACTGGTTTGGGTCAGGGGCGAGGGCAGATTACAGCGCATTTTCTACCGTCTGGAAGGTGAAGTGGATGACTGCGGTGCGGTGTGCACCTGGCGCAGTTTCCTTGACGCGGACGGGCAGCCGCTGCTGCTGGAAAACATTGATGCGCTGGCGCGTGAACTCATTCGTTTGCACCCGGTTTTGCGGCTGCGTGATGCGCGTTTTACCCGACGCAAACGGGTTGACGTGGTGCCGTTGCCGGTGCGGGAGAGTAACAGCGACGACCTGACCCAGCACCTCAATCAACTGATGCAGGAACTGACTCGCAATCCGCAGCGACTGACCGATCAGGATCTGCGTCAAGGGATTGTGGCGATGCGGCAACTGCTGGAGCATTACTTTTCCGAGCAGGGAGATGAAGGCATTACGCCGCGCCATCCCCGCCATGCGCGTGCACACAACGGAAAATCCTGGCGCTCTCTGGATAATATCAACCGAATGCTGAGCGATCCCAATAGTCGTAGCCGTCGAATCATCCTGCTCGAACTGTTTTCTACGCTGTTGCAGGCGAAAGGCGCGGTTTCGCTGGATACGGAGTCGCGTCCGCTGTTGCTGGTAGAAGATCCTGAAACACGATTACACCCGATCATGCTGTCGGTTGCCTGGGAGTTGCTGATGCACTTGCCCTTGCAAAAAGTCACCACCACCAATTCCGGCGATCTGCTGTCGCTGGTGCCTGTGGAGCTGGTGTGCCGCCTGGTGCGGGAGTCCTCGCGGGTGGCGACTTACCGTATCGGGAAGCAAGGGATGAGTCCTGAAGACAGCCGCCGTATTGCCTTTCATATCCGCTTTAATCGCCCTTCATCGCTGTTTGCGCGCTGCTGGCTGCTGGTGGAAGGTGAAACGGAAGTGTGGATGCTTAGCGAACTCGGCCGTCAATGTGGGCATCACTTTGAGGCAGAAGGGGTACGCGTCATTGAATTCGCGCAATCAGGGCTGCGGCCGTTGCTGAAATTTGCGCACCGCATGGGCATTGAGTGGCATGTGCTGGTGGACGGTGATGACGCAGGTAAAAAGTATGCTGCCACGGCGCGCAGCCTGCTCACCCAACAGGGGGAAACCGATCGTGACCACATCACGATGCTTTCTGCTCCTGATATGGAACATTTTATGTATCGCAATGGCTATAAGGACGTTTTCCACCGCGTTGCACAACTGCCGGAAAATGTGCCGCTCTCGGCCGCGAAAGTGATTGTGAAAGCGATTCACCGTGCCTCAAAACCGGATCTGGCTATCGAGGTGGCAATGGCTGCGGCCGAACGCGGTAATGACGCCATTCCTGTGTTGATTCGCACGCTTTTTTCACGCGTGCTCTGGTTGGCGCGTGGCCGAGCCGATTGAGCCGATTCGCGCTCAGAGGATCCAAAATAAAAATGCCGGTTGTAAAACCAGCATTTTTTTCTGTGGATAATGGTGAACCTGTTTCAAATCATCGCTAGGCTACGGCCTCGGCGACCAGCGGTACGATCAAACTGGCGTGATTTCCTTTAGGACCTTTATGAACATCAAATCTGACCGCCTGGCCTGCCTTCAGCGTGCGATAACCGTCCATTTGAATAGTCTAGTAGTGGGCAACGATATCCTCGCCTCCACCCTCGGGACAGATAAATCCAAAGCCTTTGGCATTATTGAACCATTTAACAGTACCTATCTCCATGCATTTACGTCCTTCGCAAGAGTGTTATCGAAACGAGAGGTTAGGTTATTTGGTCGATATGAATGCGAATTGATTAAAACCCCGTCAATTCACCTGTACACTCTAGTGAAATCGAAAAGAGCGTCAAGCCATCCCTCCGGGGCAGCACAGAGCAGTGTGTCAAAGTTTGATGCAGGTAACGCAATTGATGATTTTCATGCAGGGTTGTTGCTTTAATACGTGTGCTGTTACCGATGACATCACCGGACTATTTCTTGCTTCTTGGCAACACAGCGCGCGTGCAGGTGATAAAATAAAGAGTAAATGGCTGATGTGGGACATTCAGCCCGGTGTCGCATTAATGAAGATAGATGAATAATGAGTAACCGCAGTGTGGGGATTGAAAATAAGTGGGGGCAGGCTACCCACGTTGATGCAACGTCGGAGATACGTATGGAGAGCCGTCCCTGGACGCATTCTGACAGCGTTCTGCTGGAAAAACAGCAGCAAAAACTGCAACCGCCATCGATGTATAACGTGATTTTAAACAATGATGATTACACCCCGATGGAATTTGTTATTGACGTTCTGCAAAAGTTCTTTTCTTATGATATTGAACGCGCAACGCAACTTATGCTGACGGTTCACTATGAAGGGAAGGCGGTCTGTGGTGTTTTCAGTGCCGATGTGGCTGAAACCAAGACGGTGCAAGTGAATCGCTATGCAAGGGAAAATGAGCACCCGTTGCTCTGTACGCTGGAAAGGGCCTGATATCAGGTAATTTATTGTGGGGAGGCGCCTATGCTTAATCAAGAACTGGAACTCAGTCTCAACATGGTTTTCGCCAGAGCGCGTGAGCGCCGCCACGAGTTTATGACCGTGGAGCATTTGCTACTGGCGTTGCTCAGCAACCCGGCAGCGCGCGAAGCGTTGGAAGCATGCTCGGTGGATTTGGCTGCACTGCGCCAGGAGCTGGAAAAGTTCATCGAACAGACCACCCCTACGTTACCGCAAAATAATGAAGAACGTGAAACGCAACCGACGCTGAGTTTTCAGCGCGTATTGCAACGTGCCGTGTTCCACGTTCAGTCTTCTGGCCGCAGTGAAGTCTCTGGTGCCAACGTGCTGGTGGCTATCTTCAGCGAGCAGGAATCGCAGGCGGCTTACCTGCTGCGTAAGCATGATGTGAGTCGGCTTGATGTGGTGAACTTCATTTCCCACGTCACGCGCAAAGAAGAGCCTGGTCAGGCACCAAGCTCGGAAAATTCTGTCAACGAAGAGCCGGTAGGTGGGGAGGATCGCATGGAAAACTTCACCACTAACCTCAATCAATTGGCTCTCGTTGGCGGTATCGATCCCCTGATTGGGCGTGAGAAAGAGCTGGAACGCACCATTCAGGTGCTGTGCCGTCGGCGTAAAAACAATCCGCTGCTGGTGGGCGAATCTGGCGTAGGGAAAACGGCCATTGCGGAAGGTCTGGCCTGGCGCATTGTTCAAGGCGACGTGCCAGAAGTGATGGCCGGTTGCACGCTCTATTCTCTTGATATCGGTTCGCTGCTGGCGGGCACCAAGTATCGTGGCGATTTTGAAAAACGTTTCAAAGCGCTGCTCAAACAGTTGGAACAGGATCAAAGTAGTATCTTGTTTATTGATGAAATCCACACCATCATCGGTGCGGGCGCGGCTTCGGGTGGACAGGTAGATGCGGCTAATTTGATTAAACCGCTGCTCTCCAGCGGCAAGATTCGGGTTATCGGGTCTACCACGTACCAGGAATTCAGCACAATCTTTGAAAAAGACCGTGCTTTGGCGCGTCGTTTCCAAAAAATCGATATTACTGAGCCAAGCGTCGAAGAGACCGTACAAATCATTAATGGACTCAAACCGAAATATGAAGCTCACCATGGCGTGCGTTACACGGCCAAAGCCGTGCGCGCCGCTGTTGAACTGTCGGTCAAATACATCAACGATCGCCACCTGCCGGATAAAGCTATCGATGTGATCGATGAAGCTGGCGCGCGCAGTCGTTTGCTGCCAGACAGCAAACGCAAAAAAACGGTGAACGTTTCAGATATTGAATCGGTGGTGGCGCGCATTGCCCGCATCCCCGAGAAGACTGTTTCAGCCAGCGATCACGATGTGCTGAAAAACCTGAGCGACCGCTTGAAGATGCTGGTGTTCGGTCAGGATAAGGCCATCGAAGCGCTGAGTGAGTCCATCAAGATGAGCCGCGCTGGTTTGGGCAGTGAGCGCAAGCCTGTCGGCTCTTTCCTGTTTGCCGGGCCTACCGGGGTTGGGAAAACGGAAGTCACCGTGCAACTGGCGAAAGCGATGGACATTGAGCTTCTGCGCTTTGATATGTCGGAATACATGGAGCGCCACACGGTGAGCCGCCTGATCGGTGCGCCTCCGGGCTACGTTGGTTTCGATCAGGGTGGATTGCTGACTGACGCGGTGATCAAGCATCCGCATTCTGTGTTGCTGCTCGATGAAATTGAAAAAGCGCATCCGGATGTCTTTAACCTGCTGTTGCAGGTGATGGATAACGGTATGCTGACCGACAATAATGGTCGCAAGGCGGATTTCCGCAACGTGATTGTCGTCATGACCACCAATGCGGGCGTGCAAGAAACCCAGCGCAAATCGATTGGCCTGATTCAACAGGACAACAGCAGCGATGCGATGGAAGAGATTAAAAAGATCTTCACGCCGGAATTCCGCAACCGTCTCGACGCCATAATCTGGTTTAACCATCTGTCAACGCAGATTATTCAGCAGGTGGTGGATAAGTTCGTCGTGGAACTGCAAGCGCAGTTGGACGCCAAGGGAGTGTCGTTGGAAGTCAGCGAAGATGCGCGTAACTGGCTGGCGAACAAAGGTTATGACAAGGTGATGGGCGCTCGGCCAATGGTGCGTGTGATGCAGGAAAACCTCAAAAAGCCGTTGGCAAACGAACTGCTGTTTGGCTCGTTGGTGAATGGCGGCTCCGTGAAGGTGGAACTGGATAGCGCGACGAAAGCATTAACTTACAGCTTCCACAGTGCGCAAAAGCTGAAAGCGGAAGGAACTGTACACTGAGTGTGTCATTGAGCAGCAAAAGAAAAAGCAGTGCGAAAGCGCTGCTTTTTTGTCTTGGTTGTGGTGAGTACCGCCACGCGCAATCTGTACCAAAAAGCAAAAGCCCTTACCTGAACAGGGAAGGGCACATAAGGCGGGTACATCCTCAGGTGTCGCTGCGCTAGCGACAGGTGAACCGATTAACGGCTACGGAAGACAATGCGGCCTTTACTCAGGTCGTACGGGGTCAGCTCTACAGTGACTTTGTCACCCGTCAGGATGCGGATATAGTTTTTACGCATTTTACCGGAGATATGAGCGGTAACCACGTGTCCGTTTTCCAACTCAACGCGGAACATGGTGTTAGGCAGTGTATCAAGCACGGTGCCTTGCATTTCAATATTGTCTTCTTTGGCCATCGAATCCTCTAGGGTTAACTACCTTAACTTTTTTAACGGGCACGATAATGCCGAAAAACCGGCATTATGTAAAGGAGCGTTGATGATCTCAGCAGCAACTTTCGGATAAGAAGGGCGTATGAGCACGCTTATCTTTCTCCAATAGGCATCAGTGACAGTGCTTGTGGCTGCCAACTGGATGCCGCGAGAGGGGCGTCCTGCAATGCGCGTAGTGCCGCCAGATACCTCTCGCGTGAGACTTCGGTAGCACCGAGAGACGCCGTATGCGCGTTTAGCACCTGGCAATCGAGCAACTGCCCGCCACAGCGCACAAAATGCGTGACAAGGGCAACCAGCGCGCATTTAGACGCGTTATCTCGGTTGCTGAACATCGACTCGCCGCAAAACAATTTTCCTTGCGCAATGCCGTACGACCCACCCACCAATTCATCCTGGTGCCAGACTTCTATGGAATGCGCATGCCCCAGTTCATGCAGCGTGCAGTAAGCGGCAATCATCTCTGGACTGATCCAGGTTCCTTCCTGACGCGTGTGCGCGCAGGCGTTTATCACGGTGCTGAACGCATAATTAAGCATGACGTGAGAAAAGGCTGCTTGCGTATGAACTTGTGCAGGCTACGGCTGATATGGAGCGCTTCAGGGTGCAATATGGCGCGTGGATCGGGAGACCACCACAGAATGGGATCGCTGGGAGAGTACCAGGGAAAAATGCTGCTTCGATATGCCGCCAGCAATCGGTCTGGCGAAAGGTCTCCGCCAAAGGCCAATAAGCCGTTGGCATCAGTCAACGCCTTTTCCACCGGAGGAAAACGCGTAGTATTGGCTGAAAGTTGAAATAGCTGCATCATGCCTGCCGGATGGCGTGTTGATGGAACTGCCAATAGCGGCCGCGTGCTGCCAGCAGATCGGCGTGGTGCCCTTGCTCAACCAGATGACCATTATCCAGTACGCAAATACGATCCAGATACGCCAGATCGTGCAGGCGATGGGTAATGATTATAACCGTTTTGCCGTGGGTGTTTTCACGCAGTAGATGCAGAATTTTTTGCTCGGTATCAGCATCCAATCCTTCGGTCGGTTCATCCAACAGCACCAAGGGAGCAGGATGGAGTAAGGCGCGAGCCAGTCCAAGGCGGCGCTGTTCCCCGCCTGAGAGTTGGCGCCCGCCTTCACCGATCCAGGCATTAAGGCCCTCTGGCGTTTCCAGTAAATTACCTAATCCTACCTGTTCCAACTGTTGGCTCAGTTGGGCATCGCTGGCTTGCGGTGCGGCCAGTAGCAGGTTGTCGCGCAGCGTTGCGCTAAAAATGTGTATCCGTTGCGGCACCACGCCCATCATGTCACGCAGTGCCGGTTCACTCCACTGTGCGAGCGGCAGACCGTTGAGGGTAATGCTTCCTGCATCGCAGTCCCAGGCGCGGGTCAGTAATTGCAATAGCGTTGACTTGCCACACCCGGTACGTCCCAGCAGCGCAATGTGTTCGCCCGGCGCGATATCCAGCGTAATGTCCTGCAATACCGGCAGCGGTTGACCCGGATAAGTGAAGCTTACCCGCTGTAGTGATAGCGTTGCTGTGGTGGTTGAGGTTGCGGAGGGGGCGGCCGTCGTGAAAACCACCGCAGGTTGCTGATGCAGAATCTGGTCAACGCGCGTGGCTGATGCGATCACCTGACCCAGATGTTGAAATGCACCGGTAACCGGACCTAATGCTTCAAACGCAGCCAGTGCGGCAAATACAAACAGGGCAATTAACGCTCCCGGTTGCGTATCACCGCCAATCCCCGTTGTTGCCAGCCAGAGAATGGCGGTAACGGTAACACCGGTGCAGAGCAGCATTAGTGCCTGCGACAGGCCCGTCAGGCGCGCCTGACGCTGTTGCTGTGTCAGCCAGGCCTGCTCCGTGTCGGTGAGCTGGCGGCGAAAGGCTGTCTGCGCGCCAAACAGGGTCAACTCGGCTTGCCCTTGTAGCCAGGTAGTTAACTGCGTGCGATAACGTGAGCGCAGCAGCGTGAGGTGGGTGCCAATCGGTTTGCCCGCACGGTAGAACACCGGCGGGAGCAAAGCTAACAGCAGCAACATAATGGTGCCGAGGGTCAATGCCAGCGAGGCATCAAGCCAGCTAAGCCCGTAAGTCACCGCCAGGATCACCACCAGCGCGCTGACCAATGGCGATATCACGCGCAAGTAAAGGTGATCGAGCGTATCAACATCGGCAACCAGACGGTTGAGCAGGTCGGCCTGACGAAACCGGGCGAGCCCTCCTGGTGAAAGTGGGAGCGTGCGCGAAAAGGTAAACACGCGCAGGTGTTGCAGCACGCGGAAGGTCGCGTCATGGCTCACCAGACGCTCGGCATAACGCCCGGCGGTACGTAGGATCGCCGCACCGCGCACGCCCGCCGCAGGCAGCATGTAATTGAAGGTCATCAATCCGGCAAGGCCGGCCAGTGAAGCCCCTGCCAGAAACCAGCCGGAAAGCGTCAGCAGCCCAATACTTGCCAATAATGTGACAATGGCGAGCACTACACCAATGCTCAGCCGCCAAATGTGGCGACGATACAGCAGGAGAAAGGGTTTCAGTACCTGCAACGGCGTGTTCTGCGACATATTAGTAAGCTCCCTGACGCTGTGCCAGCAGATCGGCAAACGGGCCTGACTGTTGACGTAGCGTGTCATAGTTACCCTGCTGCACCAGTTGTCCTTTTTCCATCACCCATACGCTATCGTAATGGCGAGTGTCATCAAGGCGATGCGTCACCAGCAGAGTGGTTTGCTGGCGTGCGGCGTTTTCCAAGGCGAGCATCACGCGCTGTTCACTGTGGGAATCCAGGCTGGCCGTTGGTTCATCCAGAAGGAGCAACTGCGAGTGCTTTAACAATGTCCGCGCAACAGCAACGCGTTGTGCCTGTCCGACAGAGAGTCTCGCTGCGTCATCACCCACGACGGTATCAAGACCCTGCGGCAACAGGGGCAGAAATTCGTGCACGTAAGCGCGTTCCACCGCCTGTTGCAACGTGTCCTCGCTGGCCTGTGGGTTCCCTAACAGAATATTGCTGCGCAGCGTTTCTTCTGGTAAATGCGGATTTTGCCCTAACCAACTGATGTGTTTACGCCATGCAGTCGCATCCAGCGCATGCAGTTCCTGCCCGTTGATACATAACGAACCACGATAGGGCAAAAAACCGAGCAGTACGTTAAGCAACGAACTTTTCCCGGCACCGCTCACGCCGACCAGCACTACCCGCTGTCCCGGTTCGAGCGTAAAGGTCAGAGGCTCGGTTAGCGCAGTGCCAGTGGGCGATAACACCACCAGTTGGTCAGCCTGGATGGTAATCGTCTCCGCGTCGAAAGGTTGTGTGCCGAGGCCGACCTCTTGCGCTTCAGCGGTAAGAAAGCTCACCAGCGATTCCGAGGCGCCGACGGCTTGCGCTTTTGCATGATAAAACGTGCCCAGATCGCGCAACGGCTGAAAAAACTCGGGGGCAAGAATCAAGACCAGAAAGCCAGCAAACATGGTGACGCCGGTGCCATAATGGCCGAAATCCAGCTCGCCAAGGTAAGAAAAGCCAAAATACACCGCGACGACCGCGATGGAAATAGATGCAAAAAACTCGAGTACGCCGGAGGAAAGAAACGCCATGCGCAACACTTCCATGGTGCGACTGTGAAAATCCTCCGATGCCCGACGAATGTCTTCCACCTCGGCCGCCCCGCGATGAAACAGTCGCAACGTTTCCATGCCGCGCAACCGATCGAGAAAATGGCCGCTCAGTCGTGCCAGTGCCAGAAAATTGCGGCGGTTGGCATCGGCGGCCCCCATGCCGACCAGCGCCATAAACAACGGGATCAGCGGGGCGGTAACCAGCAAGATGAGTGCCGCCGCCCAGTTGATGGGAAACACGGCGGCCAGAATCAGCAGAGGAATCAAGGCCGCAAGATACATTTGTGGCAGATAGCGCGCATAGTAATCCTGCATATCTTCGACTTGCTCTAAAATAAGCGTCGCCCAACTGCCGGCTGGTTTTCCCTGCACCCAGGCGGGTCCCAGGCGCTGTAATTTTTCCAGTACCTGATGGCGAATTTGTTGCCGTACTGCCTCGCCACAGCGAAAGCCCACCTGCTCGCGCAGTAAGTGTGTGAGCGCGCGTGCGGCAAACAAGCCAATAAGCAGCATGAACTCGCTGACGAGTGTCTGACGGGGCACGTGCTCAATAATCAAGGCGTGCAACAATGTTGCCAATACCCACGCCTGTGCCACGATCAGAAGACCGCTTACCACTCCCAGTAATAAAGAGAGGCAGAGCCAGCGTTGTGCCAGTTTGCTCTGTTGTTTTAGCCAGCGTGCAAGTTGTTGCTGTCGAGTCTGTTTCATAGAGTACCGGGCTGCGCTATAGAGATGAGAACACCCAAAAATTCAACCTTTGTGTAACTTTTATATAACAAAAAGCAAGCAGGTATTCAGCGTGGCCTCATGTTACCGCGCTAAAGTGCAGTTGCAAACCAAAAGAAGGGAGAAAATGCGGGGAGAGATCAATTTTCCCAAAAGGGAGCCAAAAGAATCCCCTTATTCAGGTGGTACGATCTGAATAAGGGGAAAAGGGCAGAATATTATCGGGTAGAGAGGCCATCCAGATAGCGCTCTGCATCCAGCGCGGCCATGCAACCGGTGCCCGCCGAGGTAATGGCCTGACGGTAGATATGATCCATCACGTCGCCTGCGGCAAACACACCATGGATGCTGGTCTGTGTAGCGTTGCCGTGGATACCGGATTGTACCTTGATATAGCCGTTTTCCAGCGCCAGTTGACCGTCAAAAATGGCGGTGTTTGGGCTGTGGCCGATGGCGATAAATACGCCAGCCAGAGCCAGTTCTTCACTCTCATCTGTGCGGGTGTTACGAATACGAACGCCGGTCACACCCATGTCATCGCCCAGCACTTCGTCCAGCGTACGATCGGTGTGCAACACAATATTGCCGTTTTGCACTTTGTCCATCAGACGGTCGATCAGGATTTTCTCTGCGCGAAAGCTGTCACGACTGTGGATTAAGTGAACTTGCTGCGCAATGTTAGACAGGTAAAGTGCTTCTTCCACCGCGGTATTGCCGCCACCGACTACGGCGACGCGTTGGTTACGATAAAAGAATCCGTCACATGTGGCGCAGGCAGACACGCCCTTGCCTTTAAAGGCTTCTTCGGAAGGCAGACCGATGTAGCGTGCGGAGGCACCGGTCGCCACGATCAGGGCATCACAGGTATATTCTTCGCTGTCGCCAAACAGACGAAACGGGCGTTGTTGCAAATCTACGCGCTGGATGTGATCGAAAATGATCTCGGTGTTGAACTTTTCAGCATGAGCGTGCATGCGGTCCATCAGCAACGGCCCGGTAAGTCCTTCCGCGTCGCCTGGCCAGTTTTCCACTTCAGTCGTGGTTGTCAACTGCCCGCCTTTTTCCATGCCGGTGATCAACACCGGATGCAGGTTAGCGCGCGCGGCATACACCGCAGCGGTATAGCCCGCTGGGCCAGAACCTAAAATCAATAGCTTGTGGTGCTTGACGGTACCCATGTGTTCCTCTTTTTGCAACGGTCTACTTAATGCCGATTGTAAGGAAATTACCGGGTTAAAAAAAGTAGGCAGAAAAATTGTTACCTATTTGTTTAATCGGTTGTATCGATAACCCATACAATTCACTGATAACACAGCGTCATTTATTAGTGAAATGATTGAAAATGGTCTTACCGAGCGCGCAGTAGGGTTTTATTTGGCAGTTTCTTCTGATTTTCATTGTTTTGCTTTGACAATCGGCTACCATTTTGCGAAAACATCTAAGGAAGAGGAAACATTTGTATGTGAATGGTTGAAAGCTCGGTTTTTCTTTATGTTGTAGCTTTTACCGTGCGACCCGCTGATGGTGCGTTTATAACAGGACAGACAGGGTGTTATGCACGCAGGGATGACGTTGCGGTGCGCCGCGGCGGTGAAAGGAGAGTGACGTAAAGCGACCCTTGATATACAAAATAGACAGCGCGTCTTCTTTTAGGGCTGCTCTGATACATTGATGTGGGTCGGAGTGTAGCAAGGACAAGGATGTAGTGAAGAGAGACAATAAGAATGGTAGACACGAAAAAACGACCGGGAAAAGATCTTGATCGCATCGATCGCAATATCCTGAATGAATTACAAAAAGATGGCCGAATCTCTAACGTTGAGCTTTCCAAACGCGTAGGGCTTTCTCCTACACCGTGTCTGGAACGCGTGCGCCGCCTGGAGCGTCAGGGCTTTATCAATGGCTATACCGCATTGCTGAACCCGCATTACCTCGATGCTTCACTGCTGGTGTTTGTTGAGATCACGCTGAACCGCGGTGCACCTGATGTTTTTGAGCAGTTCAACACGGCTGTGCAAAAATTGGAAGAAATTCAGGAGTGTCATCTGGTCTCTGGGGATTTCGACTATTTGCTGAAAACACGCGTGCCGGATATGTCCGCATACCGTAAGCTGCTGGGTGAGACCTTGCTACGCTTGCCGGGTGTGAACGATACCCGTACCTACGTGGTGATGGAAGAAGTAAAACAGAGCAATCGTCTGGTGATCAGAACGCGCTAAACGCAGGGGTGCAAAGCCCGCTAATTTCAGCTACACTCCTGTGAATATATACAGTCACAGCGCCGAGTTCGCCTCGGAGTTTTGTCATGAACATGAACAGGACCCCTGGAGAGATGCTTGAGCCAGGAATATACCGAAGACAAAGATGTGGCGCTGAAGAAACTCAGCGGCAGCCGTCGTTTATTTGAAGCGATTTTAATCGTTGTTGCGCTATTCGCTGTTTATTTGAGCGTAGCGCTGTTTAGCTTCAGTCCGTCCGACCCGAGCTGGTCACAAACTGCCTGGCATGAGCCCATCCATAATCTGGGCGGTGGTGTCGGCGCTTGGCTGGCCGATACGCTGTTTTTCATCTTTGGCGTGCTGGCTTATGCCATTCCACCGATCATGCTGTCGCTGTGCTGGGTGGCCTTTCGCCAGCGCGATAATCAGAGCGATGTCGATCTGTTTACTCTCTCTTTGCGCCTGATTGGTACGTTGGCGCTGATCCTCACTTCCTGCGGTCTGGCCGCGCTCAATGTGGACGATCTCTACTATTTCGCCTCTGGCGGTGTGCTGGGCAGTTTGCTGAGCAGTTCAATGGTTCCGCGCTTCAACAGCATTGGTGCCACGCTGATTCTGCTCTGCGTCTGGGCAGCGGGCTTGACGCTGTTTACCGGTTGGTCATGGTTGACCATTGCGGAAAAAATCGGTGGCGCGGTATTGGGCTTTCTCACATTCTTCTCCAATCGTTCTCGCGCGGAAGATAACTACCGCGGTGAGGATGACGATTTGCACGACAATGCGGATCGGGAGGGCGAACAGCCCAATACGTTAACCGCGTCAACGGAGGCAATAGCCGAAGACGTGGAGGCGGATGACATATTGCTGGCACCAACTGCGCGTGAGCGCGCCGCTGATGAAACAGAGCAAAACAGTACGGTAAGTGGCGCGGAGGCAACGGATCATCTTGCATCGGTGCAGGAATCGGTTCCGGTTGATACGGCGTCAGACCCAGCGGTTTCGCCCAGCGCAGTCAATCCGGACACGATAGCAACGGCCGTCAGCCATGATCCCGTTGCGCAGGATTCACTGCCGCCGCTTTACGCGTTTGAGTTGCCACAGGCTGCTGTGCAGGAAAATAGCACGTTACCCACCTTTTCACCTTCGGTGGGGCCAAATCGCGATCGCACGCCGCCGTTGGGCGCTATGCATGATCTGGGTGTACCCACAGTGGCCACGGCCACGCCTGCGTCTAGCGATGCCGTGCCCTTTATGCCTGCCTTTACGGCCGCTGGGGAGGATAATCCTCAGGTGAAACAAGGCATGGGCCCGGAATTGCCGCGTCCGAATCCGGTGCGTATTCCTACCCGGCGTGAACTGGCGTCTTATGGCATCAAATTGCCGTCACAGCGTCAGGCAGAAGAGCAAGAGCGAGAAGCGCAACGTTTGGCACAGTCCCAGCCTGAAACGATTGAAAGGATTGCACCCGACGATGCGGAGATTGACGAGGCCGCACAAGAGGCTGCCCTGCGTCAGGCTTATCTGGAGCAACAAGAGCAGCGCTACGGCGAAGACTATGCCGAACGCGAGCAGGATGAAGAGGCGCTGTTGCAGGCGCAATTGGCGCAGGCGTTTGCTCAGCAGCAACAGGCGCGTTATGACGTCAGTGCGCAGCCAGAAAGCCCGAGAGCAACGCCAGCCGTCGAGTCGGTAGGCACAAAAGAGCTGGCCTCAGCCAGTGTGACGGCAGCATTTATCGCCGGTGTCGCTGCGGATGCCGATGCGAATGAGCCTGCTTTTTCTTTCTCGCCGTTCAACGATTTGGTGGATGAGTCGCCTAAAGCGCCGCTGTTTACCTTGTCGCCAGCCGATGTGGCTAAACCGGAGCAGGATTCTGCCCCCCCATTGCCCACATGGCGTGCGGCAACTGACGACGATGATAGCCTGGCAACGCGCGCACATCCGGTGGTGGAGCCTCAACATAGCGAGGATTTCGCCGATGATGATGAGCCTGAAAGCGATGCCGTGCCCTCATTGATGGATAGTCTTATTCATCCGTTCCTGGTGCGTAACGATCAGCCTCTGCAAAAGCCAACCACACTATTGCCGACGCTGGAACTGCTCACAGCACCGCCGGAAAGTGAAGCGCCGGTTGACCATTTCGAGCTTGAGCAGACCGCGCGTCTGATTGAAGCGCGTCTGGCGGATTATCGTGTTACCGCCAGCGTGCTAGGTTACGATGCAGGGCCGGTGATCACCCGTTTTGAGCTGGACTTGGCTCCCGGCGTGAAGGCCGCGCGTATTTCCAACCTGTCGCGTGACCTGGCGCGCTCGCTGTCTGTCGTAGCGGTGCGCGTGGTGGAAGTTATCCCCGGTAAACCTTATGTCGGTCTGGAGCTACCGAATAAACTTCGCCACACCGTTTATCTACGCGAAGTGCTCGATTGCAAGGCATTCCGGGATAACCCGTCACCGCTGGCAGTGGTGCTGGGCAAAGATATTGCTGGTCAACCCGTGGTCGCCGATCTGGCGCGTATGCCGCACTTGCTGGTGGCAGGGACGACAGGGTCGGGTAAATCTGTCGGCGTGAACACCATGATCATCAGCATGCTGTATAAGGCGACGCCGCAAGATGTGCGCTTTATCATGATCGACCCCAAAATGCTTGAGCTGTCGGTCTACGAAGGGATCCCGCATTTGCTGACCGAAGTGGTTACCGACATGAAAGATGCGGCGAATGCGTTGCGCTGGTGCGTCGGTGAAATGGACCGTCGCTATAAGCTGATGTCCGCATTGGGCGTGCGAAATCTGGAAGGCTATAACGAGCGGGTGAAAGCGGCGGAAGCGATGGGGCGTCCAATCCCTGACCCGTTCTGGAAACCCGGCGATAGCATGGATACCACACCGCCCGTGCTGGAGAAATTACCCTTTATCGTGGTGATGGTGGATGAATTTGCCGATCTGATGATGGCGGTTGGCAAAAAGGTAGAAGAGCTGATCGCTCGCCTGGCGCAGAAAGCGCGCGCTGCTGGTATCCACCTGGTGCTGGCGACTCAGCGGCCTTCCGTGGATGTTATCACTGGCCTCATCAAGGCCAATATTCCGACGCGTATCGCCTTTACTGTGTCGAGCAAGATTGATTCACGTACCATCCTCGATCAGGGCGGAGCAGAATCGCTGCTGGGGATGGGGGATATGTTGTATATGGCGCCAAACTCCTCCATTCCGGTGCGTGTGCATGGCGCGTTCGTTCGCGACCAGGAAGTTCATGCCGTGGTACTGGACTGGAAAGCGCGCGGGCGTCCGCAGTACATCGACAATATAACCAGTGCCAGCGATGACGGCGAAGGCGGCAATCTGGAATTTGGCGGCGATGAAGATTTGGATCCGCTGTTCGATCAGGCCGTGGCCTTTGTTGTAGAAAAACGGCGAGCCTCCATTTCTGGCGTGCAACGTCAATTCCGCATCGGCTACAATCGTGCCGCGCGTATTGTGGAACAGATGGAAATGCAAGGCATCGTTAGCGCGCCGGGGCATAATGGCAACCGAGACGTGTTGGCACCACCGCCCATGGACTGATGCCATTTACAGACAATTCGTCTACCGCATCGCGTGATTCTCAGGCAATAGTTATAGGCAGCACGGCGAGCAGTAGGTCGTGCAGTACGACATGTGCAAAGTACAATAGTCAGACCGCGATGGCGGTCTTTTGAATCGACAGCAAAGGATGTAAATAATGAGAACAGGCTTAGTGGCAGGCGTGCTGATCGCCGGGATGACGTCCAGCGCGGTTTATGCCGATGCAGCGAGCGATTTACAGAGCCGACTGAACAAAGTGAACAGCTTCCACGCGACGTTCACCCAGAAAGTCACTAGCGCTGAAGGAACGGCGGTGCAGGAAGGTCAGGGGGAGCTCTGGCTGAAACGGCCAAATCTGTTCAACTGGAAGACCACCGCGCCGGATGAAAGCGTGCTAATCTCTGATGGCAAGACGCTGTGGTTCTATAACCCGTTCGTTGAGCAGGTGACAGCGACCTGGCTGAAAGAAGCTACGGGTAATACGCCCTTTATGCTCATCACACGTAACGATGCCAGCGAATGGGGCCAGTATAACGTGCGTCAGCAAGGGGATGACTTTGAGTTAACGCCGAAAGCGGCGAAGGGTAACCTGAAACAGTTTGCCATCAAGGTCAATGCCAGCGGCACCATCAAGAGCTTTGTCGCGACGGAGCAGGATGGGCAACGCAGCAGCTATACCCTGCAAAACCAGCAAAACGGTGCTGTGGATGGCAGCAAGTTCACCTTTACGCCGCCAAAAGGCGTGACGCTGGACGATCAACGGCAGTGAGGCCATCGTGAGTAACCTGTCGCTGGATTTTTCGGACAATAGCTTTCAGCCACTTGCCGCGCGTATGCGACCCGTTACGTTGGCGCAATATATCGGTCAACAGCATCTGCTAGGCGCGGGTAAGCCCTTACCGCGAGCGATAGAGGCGGGGCAGTTACACTCCATGATTCTATGGGGGCCGCCCGGCACCGGAAAAACCACGCTGGCAGAACTGATTGGTCGCTACGGACAAGCTGACGTGGAGCGAATCTCTGCCGTGACCTCCGGCATCAAAGAGATTCGTGAAGCGATAGAGCGTGCGCGGCAAAATCGCGATGCCGGGCGACGTACCATCCTGTTCGTAGATGAAGTGCATCGCTTCAACAAGAGTCAGCAGGATGCTTTTCTGCCGCACATTGAAGACGGCACCATTACTTTCATAGGCGCAACCACCGAAAACCCTTCGTTTGAGCTTAATTCGGCGCTGTTGTCGCGTGCGCGCGTCTATTTACTGAAGGCACTCACCGCAGAAGACATCGAACAGGTGTTACAGCAGGCGATGACCGATACCGCACGAGGGTTTGGCGGGCAGAACATCGTATTGCCTCCTGAGACGCAGCGATTGCTGGCGGAACTGGTGAATGGCGATGCGCGGCGCGCGTTGAACAGTCTGGAAATGATGGCGGATATGGCCGAGGTCGATGCGCAGGGCAACCGGGTGCTAACCCCCGAACTGCTGCACGAAGTGTCGGGCGAACGTAGCGCGCGCTTTGATAACAAAGGCGACCGCTACTATGACCTCATCTCTGCATTGCATAAATCGGTGCGAGGTTCCGCACCTGATGCCGCATTGTACTGGTATGCACGCATTATTACCGCCGGTGGCGATCCGCTGTATGTTGCACGGCGTCTGTTGGCGATAGCCTCCGAAGATGTGGGCAATGCCGATCCGCGGGGAATGCAGGTGGCGATCGCCGCCTGGGATTGTTTCACCCGCGTGGGTCCGGCAGAAGGGGAACGCGCTATTGCTCAGGCGATTGTGTATCTGGCCTGCGCACCCAAGAGTAATGCGGTCTACACCGCGTTTAAAGCGGCGATGCAAGATGCCAGAGAGAAACCCGATTACGACGTGCCGGAGCATTTGCGCAATGCGCCCACCAAACTGATGAAAGAGATGGGGCTGGGTGCGGAATACCGCTACGCCCATGATGAACCCAATGCCTATGCGGCGGGTGAGGACTATTTCCCGCAAGCTATGGCGCAAACTGGCTACTATAAGCCAACGTCACGCGGTCTGGAAGCCAAAATTGGTGAAAAGCTGGCCTGGTTGACTGCACAGGATCAAAATAGCCCGACAAAACGCTACCGCTGAACTAGGCGTTGCGGTAAGGTTATAAGGTTGTTTTCTATCGCGCGACGGGTGTCGCGCAACGTAAAATTTCACCAAAAAACATTAAAACAGGATTAGCATGCTCGATCCCAATTTACTGCGTAATGAGCTAGACGCAGTTGCCGAAAAGCTACTGGCTCGCAGAGGTTTTAAACTGGATGTAGACACACTGCGTCAACAAGAAGAACGCCGCAAAGTGCTACAAGTAGAAACGGAAAGTCTGCAAACAGAGCGTAACTCCCGATCGAAAGAGATCGGTGCGGCTAAATCTCGTGGTGAAAATATCGAACCGTTGCGCCGCGAAGTGAATACCCTGGGTGAAAAGCTGGATGCGGCCAAGGCCGAGCTGGATGCCTTGCAAAATGCCATTCGTGAACTGGCGTTAACCATTCCGAATATGCCGGACGACGCTGTGCCGTTGGGCAAAGATGAGCACGATAACCAAGAAATCAGCCGCTGGGGTGAGCCACGTCAGTTTGATTTCCCGGTGCGCGATCACGTTGATTTAGGCGAACTGGCGAAAGGTGTCGATTTTGCTGCCGGTGTTAAATTGACCGGTGCGCGTTTCGTTGTCATGAAAGGGCAGATTGCTCGCCTGCACCGCGCACTGTCACAATTTATGCTGGATCTGCATACCGAACAGCACGGTTATCAGGAAGCCTACGTGCCTTACCTGGTTAACCACGCTACGCTGTACGGTACCGGCCAGTTGCCGAAGTTTGGTGAAGACCTGTTCCACACTAAACCGTTGGATGAAGAAGCGGAAAGCAGCAATTATGCGCTGATCCCGACGGCGGAAGTGCCGTTGACCAATCTGGTGCGTGACGAAATTCTGGACGAAGAAACACTGCCGATCAAAATGACGGCGCACACCCCATGTTTCCGTTCTGAAGCAGGTTCCTACGGTCGTGATAACCGTGGCCTGATCCGTATGCACCAGTTTGACAAAGTGGAGTTGGTGCA
Organism: Candidatus Symbiopectobacterium sp. 'North America'; assembly: GCF_015762685.1. Taxonomy (GTDB): domain Bacteria; phylum Pseudomonadota; class Gammaproteobacteria; order Enterobacterales; family Enterobacteriaceae; genus Symbiopectobacterium. The sequence continues at coordinate 98,542 of NZ_PEHF01000040.1, forward strand.
GATTGTGCGCCCGGAAGACTCCATGGATGCGCTGGAAACGCTGACGACGCATGCGGAAACCGTGTTGCAACTGCTGCAATTGCCTTATCGCAAGGTGCTGCTGTGTACCGGTGACATGGGCTTTGGCTCAACCAAAACCTACGATCTGGAAGTGTGGCTGCCAGCGCAGAATACCTACCGTGAAATCTCTTCTTGCTCCAACATGGGGGATTTCCAGGCTCGACGCATGCAAGCGCGCTGCCGCAGCAAGAGCGACAAGAAAACGAGTCTGGTGCATACGCTGAACGGTTCCGGTCTGGCGGTTGGGCGTACACTGGTTGCCGTGCTGGAAAACTATCAGCAGGCGGACGGACGTATTGCCATTCCTGATGTACTGCGCCCTTATATGGGTGGATTGGAGTTTATCGGATAAACACGCCGCTGTTTCCTTATTAAAAGCGCCTTTCGGGGCGCTTTTTGCATTATGGCGCTTCAGTATCACAAAACGTGCGGACCGAGATTGCCCTCGTTGACTTTTAAACGCGCAGTGTCATGATGCGCGCACACTTCCTTGTTGTATTGGTTACCCACGTCCACTATGTCTGCTTTTTCTCGCCCAGTGCTGTTATTGCTCTGCGGTCTTATGCTGCTTACGGTTTGTATCGCTGTACTAAATACGCTGGTTCCGTTATGGCTTAACTATCAGCATGCTTCTGTGTGGCAGGTCGGCGTCGTGGGGTCATCCTATTTTACGGGTAACTTGCTGGGGACGCTGTTGGCCGGACGCTTGATTCTCCGTCAAGGGTTTAATCGCAGCTATTACCTTGCCGCTGTGCTGTTTGCGTTGGCAACGCAGGGGCTGATGTTTTCCACGGACTTAACCAGTTGGCTGGTATGGCGTTTTGTCGCCGGTGTCGGCTGCTCGCTGATATGGGGTGTCGTGGAAAGTGCGCTGTTGTGCAGCGGCTCAGCCACGCACCGTGTTCAACTGCTTGCAGCCTATATGGTTGCCTATTATCTGGGAAGCGTCGTTGGCCAGATCTATGTCGGCCTGCTGCCAACCGCTGTAGCGAGTGTTGTTCCCTGGATGGTAATGCTGATTGTGTTTGCCGTGTTACCGTTGCTGTGCACCCGTTTACCGCGTCTGACGCAGCCGGAGCATCCAGTCCACGTCGGAAAAATGTTGCGTAAGCGCAGTGCGCGTCTGGGCATCAATGGCTGTGTGATTTCCGGCGTGATCCTGGGATCGTTGTATGGGTTGATGCCGCTTTATCTCTCCCACAGTGGCACCAGCGATGCTGACGTGGGTTATTGGATGGCGCTGTTGATTGGTGCCGGTATTGTCGGTCAGTGGCCAGTGGGGCGCATGGCAGATCGCTATGGGCGCTTACTGGTGCTGCGCGTGCTGGTGTTTGCCGTTATTGTTGCCTGCGTTGCGCTATTGAGCGTTGGACATCTGGTAATGGCACCTGCGTTGTTTTTGATGGGCGGAGCGGGATTTACGCTGTACCCGGTAGCAATGTCCTGGGAGTGCGAAAAGGTATGTAATGAAGAGCTGGTGGCGATGAACCAGTCATTGCTGCTCAGTTATACCGTCGGCAGCATTGTTGGTCCCAGTGTGGCGGCCGCGCTGATGCAAACCTATTCTGATCGCGTGCTGTTTGTGCTGATTGCTGCGGTATCGCTGGTTTATGAAGAAAAGCGATCGCCACCCCAAACCGTTGGCGGCATAAATGTCACTTTAGGCTGGCTAATTAGCTTTTGCTTGCCTCCACGATATTGTTCCATAACGCTTCTGCTACCGGGCTCAGGCGCTGCCTGGCGTTGCGAATCAGGTAAAAGATACTGGTTAGGTTTAACTCGTCAGGGGCGATAGCGGCCAATTTGCCCTGTTCTACCCAGGCTGCGGCGTAGTGATCGGGTAAGTAGCTAATATGGGTGCCGGCTAACACGAGCAATAAACTGCTTTCGAGGTGCCAGGCGGTTTGATGAAAACCTTGCTTAGAGACTGGCCCTAATTGTTTGCTGATTTCATTAACAGCATGCCCACCAATCAGAATCCTTCTCGGGTTCAGTGAGCCATTGCGCCAATCTCTTTCAATGTATTTTGCCTCTTTTGCTTTTGAATACAGATAGCTGTGCTCAATAAATACCGGTTCGTAATAGATATCAACAGGGAAGTCATCGGGTAATACGCTAAGCACAATGTCCAGATTGGCATTTTTTAGGTGCTCAATCAGTGGAGTATATTCGGTGATCTCCAATTCTACATTCACTTCAGAACTCTGTTGGTACAGCTTTGCTATTGCGTGTGAGACCACATTGTTGGGATGTGTCGCCGTGTTGTCCAGACAACCGAGTTTCACGGTACCTTTAAGCTGATGTTGAATACGCGCTAATCGATTGGCAAACTCATTGATCGTGGAGATAATAGATTTCGCTTCCTGATAGACAATTTCTCCTTCGCTTGTGAGTTTAAAACCACTGCGGCCCCGTTCGCAAAGTAACACGCCAAGCACATCTTCCAGGCGAGAAAGATAGTTGCTTAAAACAGGTTGGGTCAGCCCTGTTGCATTTTGTGCATTGGTAATACCGCGTTTTTCTACGATGATACAAAACAATTTCAGCCAACGAATTTCAAGCTTATCTAATCGCATAAAGCATCCTATTCAATATATCAAATATGCTGAATGTTAACATTGAAACAAAGCGCTATTACCAGAAGTAAATTCGCTTTATGTTATATACACACCCGATTAGAAAGAAGTCTTACCGTTTTTTCGTATTACACCAGGGAAATCCTATTTCCACGTTAAACGTGGCAATGTTTTTTTGATAGCCGCGCGAAAACATCACGTAGAATGTTCGCTAGTGAAATTTAACCTAGATGGGGAATAGTATGTCTTACGAAAAATGTGTTCGAATAAAATCAAAACCTCGATATATATGTGACTATGAATATGAAACCGTGCCCAGTGAAGCACGCAAACGATGGTATATCATTGCGCTGATTTGGACTGCTATTGGTATTGATATATCTGGGCTTTATCTGGCTTCCTATCTGAGTGGTGGGTTATCATTTGGTGCTGCTGTCAGTGTGACACTTATTGGATCTGCTATTCTCAGTATATTGGCGGCACTTTGCGGGAACGTTGGTTTTAGCACTGGATTTTCAACAGCATTATTGAGCAATTCAGTATTTGGTCTCTGGGGCGGAAAACTGATAAATATTATGCTGTCGCTATCGCTAATCGGGTGGTTTGCATTTCAGTTGGATTTTTTTGGAGAAATATTTCAAAAATCAATGTATTACTACCAACTATTTCCTGATCGCTTGAGTATTTTGGGTTTTGGTATGCTGCTGATGACGATACCTGCTATCTGGGGTGTCCGTGCGCTGGGTACACTCAGCGCATTCAGTGTGCCGCTAATGTTGGTGTTGATTATCATCGGGATCTTTTTAGCAGCCAAAAATCAGTCGACAGTTGTTGCGCCCTTAACGCTGACAAGTTCGTTGAGCATGGGGAACGGTATTTCTTATGTGGTTTCAATTTGGATTATGGCTGTTGTTGTTTCACCAGATATTGCACGCTATGCGAAAACGCGTAAAGACGCAATTTTAGGCGCTGGTATCGGATTTTTCGTCGGTAACAGCATTATCATTCTGATAGGGCTAATTCTGACGCATTTAGTTGGAAGCAGTGATTTGGTTGAGATATTTTTCGGCATCGGTCTCGGAATATCCGCTATTGTCATTTTGATTTTTGCCCAATGGACAACGAACAATTCCAACCTTATATCATCCGCATTAGGGCTCTCCGTCGTCATGCGCAGCGTACCTCGTCCAGTCTTGGTTACGCTGCTTGCTTTGGCCGGGTTGGGGCTTGCCTGTAACGGCATGGTGACCAATTTCACTGTCTTTTTGTCACTCCTTGGGATTTTTATCTCGCCAATAGCCGGTGTCTATTTGGCTGAATACTACTTTTTGGGGGCCCAACACATAGCACAGCGAATTGACACAGCTAAGGTAGTTAATGTTCCTGCCTGTATAGCATGGATTATTGGGTGCGGGACCAGTTTGCTCACGTCGCCTGAGTTTAGTGGGAAATTGACGCTCACCACTGTACCCGCGTTGGACGGTGTTTCTGTGAGCATAATCATTTATGTTGCCCTGAGCAGCATCATGCAAAAACGTTTGGTTGGTAGTTGTTAGAACGAACCGTATTCTCGAAACTACCCGATTGGATGATGCATGAGCCGTTATATTGACGAACAAGCCATTGATGATATCGCGTTAGGCGCATCGTTATTAGGATCTGGTGGAGGTGGGGATCCTTATCTTGGCGCTTTGATTGCAAAGCAAGCGATGAACAACTGGGGGCCAGTTCATCTGTGGAATATTAACGATATTGAAGATAACGCACTTTTTATCCCCTGTAGTTTAATGGGGTCTCCGACGGTGGCGATTGAGAAAATTATTTCTCCATCGCAAGTGATACGTGCCTTTGAGATGATGGAGACAATGCTTGCGCGATGTGCTACGGGAACTTTCCCCATTGAAGTCGGTGGTATTAACTCGTTGATACCAATGATTCTGGCCGCGCAAAAGCAGATCCCTGTGGTGGATTGTGATGGTGTAGGGCGCGCATTCCCTGAAGTACAAATGGTTAGCTTCTATCTTGACGATCTTCCTTCAGGGCCAAATACCCTTGCGGATGAAAAAGGCAATACGCTGGTTTTACACCCGATTGATGGCCTCTGGTCTGAACGCTTTGCTCGCGCGATCATGGAACAAATGGGCGCAGCAGCGGTGATGTGCGACTACCCCTTAACCGGGCGGGCGTTAAAAAAAAGCGCTATTCCCAGCACCCTCACCCTGGCCCAACACATCGGACAAACGTTACGGCTGGCGTGGCAGTTGGGCAGTAACCCGATTCACGCCATCACCCAGGCGCTCAACGGCCACGTTATAGCCTCCGGCAAGATTATAGACGTTAAGCGCCAGACCACGGGCGGTTTTGTGCGTGGTCACGTGCTTATCGAGGGGATGCGCAACGATAAGGGTGAACAGGTTACCGTATTATTTCAGAATGAGTTTCTGCTGGCATACCGTTCATCTGCCCACCTAGAACCTACGCAGGATAATCTGCTGGCGGTGGTGCCCGATCTGATCTCAATTACTGACAGTGAAACGGGTCGCCCGATCGTAACCGAAAACCTTCGCTATGGGCAGCGAGTTGATGTGGTGGCATCCCCCTGCCACGCCAAGTGGCGCAGCGCGAGAGGTTTGGCTGTCGCTGGCCCCAGATATTTTGGTTATCCCGTTGACTATGTGGCTATTGAACAGTTGGTGAATCGGTAAGGCGACATGATGGTGTTAAAAAATCACTATCGTCTCGGTGTTGATGTGGGGGGAACACATACCGATGCTGCAATTCTGGATGGCGATCTGCGCTGTGTCGCCACCGCGAAGGCCCCGACGAGCGAGGATGTGTATGGCGGTATACTGTCAGCTATTGCACGGGTGATGGCCCGTTCGGGGTTGGCGCCAGACCTCATCTGCTATGCCATGCTTGGCACCACGCAGTGCACAAACGCCGTGGTATCACGTCAGGGATTAAACCGCGTAGGCTTGCTGCGGCTTAGTCTGCCCAGCAGCGATGGCGTCCCTCCCTTGTCGGGATGGGACGCAGCATGGCGAGCGCTTGTGGGCGATCATCTCTATCAGTTGCACGGCGGTTATGAGATTGATGGGAGAGAGATCCACCCTCTCATCTACCAAGAGGTCATCGCTGCCTGCGAAAGGATGTGCGGGCAGGTCGACTGCATCGCAATTTGTGGTGTGTTTGCACCGATCAATGCTGCTCAGGAGCACCAGGTCGCGCGCTGGGTGAGTGAGAGGCTACCCGGCGTCGTGTTGTCGCTGTCGCACCGTATTGGCAATATCGGGTTGTTAGAACGCGAAAATGCAACTGTTCTGAACGCGGCACTGCATACCACAGCGGATCGTTTTGTAAATGGCTTCATTAATGCATTAAGGCACCATGGTATCTCGGTTGAGCCTTATTTTAGCCAAAATGACGGAACCCTACTGTCGATGGAGGCAGCCAAACGCTATCCCATCCTGACCATGGCCTGCGGACCCACCAACTCGTTGCGCGGCGCATGTCATTTATCGGGACTGAAAGAGGCGCTGGTGATTGACGTGGGCGGTACGACAACCGATATCGGCGTTTTGACCAAGGGCTTTCCACGTGAGTCCTCTCTCGCAGTGAATATCGGCGGCGTACGTACGCAGTTTCGCATGCCGGATATCCTCTCCATCGGTATTGGTGGCGGCACGCTGGTGCGCGAAACCCGTGAGGGGGAGGTGCTGATTGGTCCGGACAGCGTCGGTTATCGCTTGTTGCAGCAGGCCATGAGTTTTGGTGGCGATCGGCTAACGTTGAGCGATGTGCTGATCAACTGTGAGCCGGAACGGTGGTCGGGACCGCAACCGACGGTGCGCCCCACGTTGGATGCATCATTCTGCCAACGCGTTTACCATGCCATGATTGCCAGGGTAGAGGAGGCCATTGATCGAATGAAGACGTCTGCGGCGTTGATGCCCGCTATCGTAGTGGGGGGAGGGTGCATTCTGCTACCTGATAGGTTGAAAGGCGTCAGCCAGGTGATCCTGCCTGCGAATTTTGATGCGGCCAATGCTATCGGTGTGGCACTGGGACAGATCGGCGGACAAATCAATCGAGTGGTGACGATGGACGTGGGCGATCGCGCTAGCGTGCGTGATGCCTTGCAACAAGAGGCGATTGCGCTGGCCGAGGCGGCGGGTGCAGAACGCGGAAGCATAACGGTCATCGAGTTTCTTGAAGTACCGCTAGCATATTTGCCGGGCAATGCCGTTCAGGTAAAAGTCAAGGTTGCTGGAAATCTGCTATAACAAGCAAGGCATGATATGAAACGCTCCCATCCGGTCATCGTTTGGGAGCGCGTCACATCAGTAAATGACTTTATGTCCGTAGCTTTGCAGTATCGATTGCACGCGGTTCATGGTATCGGCCTTCGGCGGTTTTACACCATCCAGCTTATACTCTTCCCCCATAGCGACCCATTTATGTTTGCCCAGTTCATGGTAGGGCAGCAATTCGATTTTCTCGATGTTGGTCATGTCTTTGGTGAATTCACCCAGCAGGTGCGCTGAGGCATCATCATCCGACCAACCGGGGACGACTACGTAGCGAATCCAGGTGCGCTGATTGCGCTTGGCTAAATAACGGGCAAATTCCAGCGTGCGGTGATTGGAGACGCCCACCAGATTCTGGTGAATACTCTCATCCATCTGTTTCAAATCCAGCATCACCAGATCGGTGACATCCAACAGTTCATCAATCACCGGATCGTAGCGGCGCACGAAACCATTGGTATCGAGGCAGGTATTGATGCCCTCTGCCTGACAAGCGCGGAACCAGTCGCGCACAAATTCAGCCTGAAGAATGGCTTCACCGCCCGATGCGGTAACACCGCCGCTCGAGGCATTCATAAAGTGGCGATAGGTCACCACTTCTTTCATCAGATCCTCAACCACGATCTCCTTGCCACCGTGGGTATCCCAGGTATCGTGGTTATGGCAATACAGACAGCGCATCAGGCATCCCTGAAAGAAAACGATGAAACGAATACCGAGACCATCAACGGTTCCGCAGGATTCAAATGAGTGAATGCGACCGATCAGTGACATTGCAAGTGTTTCTCCAAATGTGGCCGTTCAATAGCAGCCGGTGTTAACACGAACAGGGAAATGCAACGGTGCGCCGACGTAATGTAGGACGTGTAATAAACGAACGGTAAACCGTCTCGACGGTGTCGTGTTGAATCTGTTTTGCCAGCCCGCCGCGGTACAAGGAGCAGGCTGGCAAAACAGGTTATCAGTGCGGGTGGTGAGAAAAAGGCCCCACCGGGGTGGAGCCTTTATTTTACGCCTTTTCAGGCAGTCAGGGAAATTACATTGACTGAGTGAAAGTACGGGTAATAACGTCTTGCTGCTGTTCTTTGGTCAGCGAGTTGAAGCGCACGGCATAAGCAGAAACACGGATGGTCAACTGCGGATATTTTTCAGGGTGTTCCATCGCATCCAACAGCATTTCACGGTTCATCACGTTCACGTTCAGGTGTTGACCACCTTCGATGCTGAATTCGTGGTGAAAGTAACCGTCCATCAGGCCTGCCAGGTTGGTCTTACGCACGTCATCATCTTTACCCAATGCGTTAGGTACGATGGAGAAGGTGTAAGAGATACCGTCTTTCGCGTAGGCGAACGGCAGTTTGGCAACGGAAGTCAGAGAGGCAACAGCACCTTTTTGGTCACGACCATGCATCGGGTTAGCACCCGGTCCGAACGGTGCACCAGCGCGACGGCCATCCGGTGTGTTACCGGTTTTCTTACCATATACCACGTTAGAGGTGATGGTCAGAACAGACTGTGTCGGGGTAGCACCACGGTAGGTGGTCAGTTTCTGAATTTTCTTCATGAAACGTTCTACCAGGTCACAAGCCAGGTCATCAACGCGCGGATCGTTGTTACCGAACTGCGGGTATTCGCCTTCGATGTCGAAGTCGATGGCCAGGCCATCTTCGTCACGAATCGGTTTAACTTTCGCATATTTGATGGCAGACAGGGAGTCAGCGGCAACGGACAGACCGGCGATACCACATGCCATGGTACGGAACACGTCACGATCGTGCAGCGCCATCAGCGATGCTTCGTAGCTGTATTTGTCGTGCATGTAGTGGATGATGTTCAATGCAGTGACATACTGCTTGGCCAGCCAATCCATGAAGTGGTCCATACGGTCCATTACCACGTCAAAGTCCAGCACATCGCCTTTGATCGGTTCAGATTTCGGACCGACCTGCATCTTCAGTTTTTCGTCCACGTCGCCGTTGATAGCATACAGCATGGTTTTTGCCAGGTTGGCACGTGCACCGAAGAACTGCATTTGTTTACCAACAACCATCGGGCTTACGCAACAAGCGATAGCATAGTCATCGCTGTTGAAGTCCGGACGCATCAGATCGTCGTTCTCGTATTGCAGAGAAGAGGTATCAATGGACACTTTCGCTGCATACTTTTTGAAGTTCAGCGGCAGTTTTTCAGACTAAAGGATAGTGATGTTCGGTTCCGGAGACGGCCCCATGGTGTACAGGGTGTACAGGGTGTACAGGGTGTACAGGGTGTACAGGGTGTACAGGGTGTACAGGGTGTACAGGGTGTACAGGGTGTACAGGGTGTACAGGGTGTACAGGAAACGGAAGCTGTTTTTGGTTACCAGAGTACGACCGTCCAGGCCCATACCGGCCAGGGACTCTGTTGCCCAGATCGGGTCACCGGAGAACAGTTCATCGTATTCAGGAGTACGCAGGAAGCGTACCATACGCAGTTTCATCACCAGGTGGTCGATCAGTTCCTGTGCGTCTTGCTCAGTGATTTTACCGGCTTTCAGGTCACGTTCGATGAAGATATCCAGGAAGCTGGATACACGACCGAAGGACATGGCGGCACCGTTCTGAGATTTAACTGCAGCCAGGTAGCCGAAGTAAGTCCATTGCACCGCTTCTTTCGCGTTGGTAGCCGGACCAGAGATATCGCAGCCGTATTTGGCAGCCATTTCTTTGATCTGAGACAGCGCATGATGCTGGTCGGCAATATCTTCGCGCAGACGGATAGTCGCTTCCAGGTCTTCACCTTTTTCCAGTTTGGATTGCAGAGAAGTGAACTGAGCGAATTTGTCTTTCATCAGATAGTCGATACCGTACAGCGCAACGCGACGGTAGTCACCGATGATACGGCCACGGGCATAAGCATCCGGCAGACCGGTCAGCACGCCAGATTTACGGCAGCGCAGGATATCCGGAGTGTAAACATCGAATACGCCCTGGTTATGGGTTTTGCGGTATTCGGTGAAGATTTTTTTCAGTTGCGGATCCATTTCACGGCCATAAACCTTACAGGAACTTTCAACTATTTTGATGCCGCCAAACAGAATCAGCGCACGTTTCAGAGGCGCGTCAGTTTGCAGACCAACGATTTGTTCCAGGTTCTGGTCGATATAACCGGCGTCATGAGAGGTGATGGTGGCTGCAACGTTAGTATCGAAGTCAACCGGCGCGTGAGTGCGGTTTTCTTGTTTGATACCTTCCATAACAGCATCCCACAGCTTGGTGGTTGCCGGAGTAGCGCCAGCCAGGAAGGACTCGTCACCTTCATACGGTGCGTAGTTCTTCTGAATGAAGTCACGTACGTTGACGCCATTCTGCCATTCACCCGCGCTAAAACTTTCCCACGCGTTAGCCAATTTTTCATTCAGTTCGGTCATATTACACCTACCTTTGGTTTGGAATTCATAACCCGATTTGCAGTCGGCGACAGATTAATGTTTGTCGCCACCGCGCAAATAAATAACCCAATATGTTAACCCTACCAGAAAACCGCCGCCGACGATGTTGCCAAGCGTGACAGGAATCAGGTTGTCCACGATAAAGTTGTGGAGTGTAAGGTGCTCAAATTGGGACGGCGCTTTGCCAATGGCTTCCCAAAATTCGGGCGCCGCGAAATTCTTGATAACGATCCCCATGGGGATCATAAACATATTAGCAATACTGTGCTCAAAGCCGCTGGCAACGAACATGCCGACTGGCAGGATCATCGCGAACATTTTGTCTGTCAGTGTCCGGCCGGAGTAGCTCATCCATACCGCCAGACAAACCATCAGGTTAGCCAGCACACCGAGGCAAAACGCTTCAACAAAAGTGTGTTCCACTTTGTGCTCTGCGGTTTGCAGGACATTCAAGCCCCATGCACCGTTGGCGAACATGTGCTCACCGGCAAACCAGATCAGGGCGATAAAAAACAGTGCGCCGAACAGGTTGCCCACATAGACGTTACACCAGTTGCAGGCCAGCTGTTTCCAGGTGATGCGGCCGCTTGCCTTGGCAATCACTGTTAATACCGTTGAGGTAAACAGCTCAGCGCTGCAGACAACAACCAGCATCAGGCCAAGTGAGAAGCAGATCCCACCAATCAGTTTAGCCATGCCGTAAGGCATAGACGCGGAACCGATTGTGGCTGTGATGTAAAAAACGAAGGCGATAGAAATAAAAACACCAGCAGTAATCGCCAAAAAAAACGTGGTCAGGGGTTGTTTCGTAGCTTTATAGACACCAGCATCTTCAGCGACTTTCGCCATGGCTGCCGGTAGTAAAAGTGTAAAGGGGTTGTCAGCTTTCACACTAACGTTCTCCAAGATTTATCCGCGAGGGAATACTAATAAAGCAGTATAAAGCAAAATTTGACTTGGATCATATCGTGAAAATTTAGTGGGGTAAAATCCCTCTGCGATCTGCACCAAGGTCAAATTAACTTATTGAAATAAAAAAATAAAAAATATTTTAAAAATTATAAAAAGAGTTGAATGCAGGGGGTGGAATAGCGCAGAAAAGAGTTAAATGATATGCGTTTTTGTATCATTTCGGTGTTGTGAGTTGCTGCAAATTAATTAAAAATTCACCATTCAATAACAATAAGTACATTATTCTTCATTTTATGAGAAATGCCGAATTATTCAAATTACGCAGCTATAAGATAATTGGATGATGACATCTTGCGTGTTGCTGGAAAATTGTTCGAAAAAAACAAGGTTGCCGTTTGAGGTCACAACAGTGTGAATATTCCTCGGCGTTAACCGGGGAGGACGGGCGCTACGGCATTAGCCCCAGAAACGACGCTTCGCCGCTTGCAGTTTCTCGTAAGCTGCCAGCAGCGATTGGTGTGCAGGCAATGTGGAAAATGTGTCATCGACGTCAAACAGCCCATAGAAACACTGCTCACCGGCAATCGCTGCGCTCGTGGCGTCGACGGTGTCGCTGCCGTACATTTTGACAAACGCATCGTAATATTGCGATGGCTCACGCTCTTCATCCAATGCCAGCGTCAACAGCGTCTGCAAACAGCGGTAGTAGTTGCTGCGCGATGGGTTGAAGACGGAGCCGTTGAAATCTTGCGTCCATTCCGCCCAGATTAGGGCCTGTTCCAGATCGCCGCCAGCCAGCGCCAACATCGCTTTTAATTCAACGATGCGTAGCGTGAGCCAGCCGTTATCCTTGCTAGTTGCCAGCCCCAGCAGTTCGCGCACGCGGGTGAAGTCATCAAAACCTTCATCATCCAACTGAGCGATCAGATCGAGATACGCCTGCTTTTCCCACTGACTGCCGGGCAAAGAGAGGATGGTCTCGCGTAAATGCACACCCATATTGTTGTTTGCCAGCAGTAGATCGTCTGCCGGATAAATGTCGGACATCCCCGGCACGATAATGCGGCAAGCGTAGACAGACAGGTGCTCGTAATCAGCGATGTACACTTCTTTGTGCTCTTTGTGGAAAATTGCCATCAAGGTAGCAAATTCCTCTTCGGTGCTGCCTTTAAAGCTCCAGTCGACAAAGGGATAATCCGCGTCGGTTTTAAACAAATCCCAGGAGATCAAACCGCTGGAATCGATAAAGTGGGTTTCCAGATTGGCATGATCCGCCACATAATCATTGTCGAAGCTCGGTGGGGTAAAGACATCGAGATCTTTCAACCCGCGTCCTTGCAGCAGTTCGGTGACAGTACGCTCCAGCGCGACGCCGAAATTCGGGTGAGCACCGAAAGAGGCGAAGCAGGTGCCGTTGCTGGGGTTGAACAGCACCACGCAGATCACCGGATAGTTACCGCCCAGCGAGGCGTCATAGGCAAGGATCGGGAACCCTTCTTTTTCCAGCGTGGCGATGGCTTCCACCACGCCAGGATAACGTTGCAACACGCTGTCCGGGATGGTTGGCAGGCTGATGGCTTCAGCAATAATGCGGTTCTTGATGTGGCGTTCGAACACCTCAGACAACCCCTGCACACGCGCTTCATTGGCAGTGTTGCCAGCGGACATTCCGTTGGAAACGTAGAGGTTACCGATGATATTCATCGGGATGTAGACGGTGGTGTCATCGGATTGGCGGGTAAACGGCAGGGAGCAGATGCCACGTTTGTGGTTGTCGGATTGCAGATCCACCAGCATGCTGGCGCTCAATTCGTTATCAGGATCGTAAAATGCGCGCAGGTGATCATTCAGAATCCCCTGTGGCAAGCTGTCATCGTCCGGCAGCGGGAACCACTGCTCGTTCGGGTAGTGTACGAAATCACCGTTAGCGATTGACTTGCCCAGATAGAAGTCGGCAAAGAAGTAGTTGGTGGAAAGACGCTCGAAATATTCACCTAAGGCTGAAGCCAGGGCGGCTTTCTTGCTGGCACCTTTGCCGTTGGTAAAGCACAACGGGCAATCTTTGTCGCGAATATGCACGGACCAGACGTTAGGCACCGGGTTCAGCCAGGAGGCTTCTTCGATGTTGAACCCCAGGTCACGGAGTTGTTGTTGAAAACGGGCGATGGAGTCTTCCAGGGCGGCATCTTTGCCTGGGATGAACGTTTGGCTCATGATTGTCACTTTTATCTTTTATGGGACGTGCATCATACGGACTTTTCACGGACAACTCCACGCTGTCGCCGTGCGGGTTTGATACGGGAAAGCGTAATAAGGATTGCAGCGGGAAGGAGCCAGTGATAAAAACAAATGATGACGGTTGCTGCAAAAAGCTAACGTGGTTGTTGCAAAGAATCATAATTATCGCTGTAAAACAGACAAAACGTTAAAAATAGTCGTACTAAGTACGTGGTGAGGGGAAATGACACAAGTTTTCAATTTTAGCGCCGGTCCAGCCATGCTGCTGGTTGAAGTGCTCCGTCGTGCCGAGCAAGAGTTATGTAACTGGCGTGGGCTGGGAACCTCCGTAATGGAAATCAGCCACCGCAGTAAAGAGTTTATGCAGGTGGCGGCGGAAGCCGAACAGGATCTGCGCGATCTGTTAAAGATCCCCTCCAACTACAACGTGCTGTTTTGCCAAGGCGGCGCACGCGCGCAGTTTGCTGCCGTGCCGCTTAACCTGCTGGGTGACAGCGCTAAAGCGGACTATATCGACGGCGGCTATTGGGCGCACAGTGCGATCAACGAAGCGGAGAAATATTGCAAACCGAACGTTATCGACGTAAAAACCCGCATTGACGGACTACGCGCGGCCAAACCCATGCGTGAATGGGCTCTGTCTGACGATGCGGCCTTTGTGCACTACTGCCCGAATGAAACCATCGACGGTCTGGCAATTGGAGAAACGCCTGACTTTGGCGACAAGATTGTGGTCGCTGACTTCTCCTCCAGTATCCTGTCCTGCCCGATCGATGTCAGCCGTTTCGGCGTGATTTATGCCGGTGCGCAGAAAAACATTGGCCCTGCGGGGTTGACGTTGGTGATTGTGCGCGAGGACCTGCTGGGTAAATCCCGCAGCGTGCTGCCGTCGGTACTGGATTACAAAATCCTGGCCGATAACGACTCCATGTACAACACACCGCCGACCTTTGCCTGGTACTTATCTGGCATGGTGTTCAAATGGCTGAAAGAACACGGCGGCCTGGTAGAGATGGAAAAACGTAATCGTGAGAAAGCGGATCACCTTTACGGCGCTATCGATAGCAGCGATTTTTACCGTAATGACGTGCTGGCCGCCAACCGCTCGCGCATGAACGTGCCGTTCCTGCTCGGTGATGACGCGCTGGATAAACTGTTCCTGGAAGAGTCCAAAGCGGCTGGGTTGCATGCGCTGAAAGGCCACCGCGTGGTGGGCGGAATGCGTGCGTCGCTGTACAACGCAATGCCGCTGGAAGGTGTGCAGGCTCTGACCGCCTTTATGGCGGATTTTGAACGTCGCCACGGCTAATACCGCAGCGGGTGACGCCGTGGTTTGCCCGCGGCGTTGCAGGTCGTACTGTTGTCGCAGAACGTGAAGCGGCAACCTGTTTCCAGTAAACCCCGGTGTGTACCGGGGTTTCTTATGTTGATGATCGGAGTTAAGAGTTACATGCAGGAATCCCTTACCCTACAGCCTATTTCCTTGATCGATGGTGTGATTAACCTTCCTGGTTCGAAAAGCGTCTCTAACCGTGCTTTGTTGCTGGCGGCATTGGCAACGGGGACGACACGTTTGAAAAATCTGCTCGATAGCGATGACGTTCGCCATATGCTGGATGTGTTGCAACTGTTAGGCGTGCAATATCAGCTTTCGCCCAGCCGCACCGAGTGTGACGTCACCGGTATCGGTGGGCCGTTCAGCGCGTCGCAACCGTTAGAACTGTTTCTTGGCAATGCTGGCACGGCGATGCGTCCGTTGGCCGCCGCGCTGTGCTTGATGCAGGGCGATATTGTCTTGACCGGCGAGCCGCGTATGAAAGAGCGCCCGATAGGTCACCTGGTGGATGCGCTACGCCAAGGCGGCGCGACCATCGACTACCTTGAACAGCCCAACTATCCGCCATTGCGCCTGCACGGCGGTTTCCAGGGCGGTGAGATCGCCGTTGATGGCAGCGTCTCCAGCCAGTTCCTGACTGCGTTGCTGATGACAGCGCCGTTGGCGAGCAAAGACACCCGCATCAGTATCAAAGGCGATCTGGTGTCCAAGCCCTATATCGATATCACGCTGCGCATGATGAAAGATTTTGGCGTGGAGGTGCACAACGAGAATTATCAGCACTTCAGCGTACAGGGCAACCAGCAATACAGTGCGCCAGGTGAGTATTTGGTGGAAGGTGATGCTTCTTCCGCTTCCTATTTTCTGGCGGCGGCGGCCATCAAAGGTGGAACCGTCCGTGTCACGGGCGTGGGGCGCAACAGCGTGCAAGGCGATATCCGGTTTGCTGACGTGCTGGAAAAAATGGGTGCCATTATCCTCTGGGTCGATGACTATATTGAGTGTCAGCGCGGTAAGTTGCATGCCATTGATATAGACATGAATCATATCCCCGATTCGGCCATGACGATTGCCACGGCAGCGCTGTTTGCCGAGGGCGGCACCACGACGCTGCGCAATATCTACAATTGGCGCGTAAAAGAGACCGATCGTCTTGCGGCAATGGCGACTGAGCTGCGCAAAGTCGGTGCGACGGTGGAAGAGGGGAACGATTATATTCGCATTACGCCTGCCCCTCAGTTACGTTTTGCCGAGATCGGCACCTACAACGATCACCGTATGGCGATGTGTTTCTCGCTGGTGGCATTATCCGATACACCAGTGACCATTCTCGACCCCAAATGTACGGCAAAAACCTTCCCGGACTATTTTCAACAGTTGGCGCGTCTGAGCCACGGTTAATAACCGGACGGTAGTTGCACTTTTTCTGTCGGGCGGGCCTATGCCCGCCCGCAGTTTTGCAAGGCATCTTCTGAAATTTTATCTTTCTCCGGGTGTTAGGTTAACGGTTTTGCTCGTTGGCGCGTATAATGAGGCACCCTAAGTCGTAACAGACCTCGCGGTTGACCCGAGTAATAGGAGAAAGAAATGGCGGTAACGGCACCGGTAATAACGGTTGATGGGCCGAGTGGCGCAGGCAAGGGAACGCTGTGCAAGGCGTTGGCAGAAACATTGCAGTGGAATTTGTTGGACTCGGGCGCGATTTATCGCGTGCTCGCCTTGGCTGCCTTACATCATCAGGTTGATATCGGTTCGGAAGAAGCGTTAGTGCCGCTGGCGTCACACCTTGACGTGCGTTTCGTTGCTGAATACGGGCAACTGAAAGTGATTCTGGAAGGCGAGGACGTCAGTAACGAAATTCGTAATGAAACGGTCGGTAACACCGCCTCGCAGGCAGCCGCTTTTCCGCGTGTGAGAGAAGCCTTATTGCGCCGTCAGCGCGCATTTCGTGATGCGCCGGGACTGGTAGCGGACGGCCGCGATATGGGTACGGTGGTGTTCCCCGATGCGCCTGTGAAGATTTTTTTGGATGCCTGCGCGGAAGAACGTGCACAACGACGCATGCTACAGTTGCAGGAAAAAGGCTTTAATGTTAACTTTGAACGTCTTTTGTCCGAGATAAAAGAACGGGATGCGCGCGATCGGAATCGTCCGGTAGCACCGCTAGTCCCTGCCGCAGACGCGCTGGTGTTGGATTCGACCGATATGTCTATTGATGACGTTATTGCGAAATCGCTCACTTATGCGCGTAAAATCCTTGCTCAATCACAGGGTTGATTGAGGCGCGGTTATAGCATTGTTTTTTTAACCTTGTTGTAAGGATAACAGCAGGGCATGTGAAACAACCCCATCAAGCAGGATGCCAGATGGACGTTAAATTGAAACCCTTAAGATTAACAACATGACTGAATCTTTTGCTCAACTCTTTGAAGAATCGCTGAAAGAAATCGAAACTCGTCCGGGTTCCATCGTTCGCGGCGTTGTCGTTGCTATTGATAAAGATGTCGTACTGGTTGACGCCGGTCTGAAATCTGAATCTGCCATTCCGGTAGAGCAATTCAAAAACGCACAAGGCGAACTAGAAATCCAGGTGGGTGACGAAATTGACGTTGCCCTGGACGCGGTAGAAGACGGTTTCGGCGAGACACTGCTGTCTCGTGAGAAAGCGAAACGCCACGAAGCCTGGCTGATGCTCGAAAAAGCCTACGAAGAAGCTGCGACCGTTACCGGCGTTATCAACGGTAAAGTGAAAGGCGGCTTCACGGTTGAACTGAACAGCATCCGTGCGTTCCTGCCGGGTTCTCTGGTTGACGTTCGCCCGGTTCGCGATACGCTGCACCTGGAAGGCAAAAAGCTTGAGTTTAAAGTGATCAAGCTGGATCAGAAACGCAACAACGTTGTCGTTTCCCGACGTGCCGTTATCGAATCCGAGAACAGCGCTGAGCGCGATCAACTGCTGGAAAACCTGCAAGAAGGCATGGAAGTTAAAGGTATCGTTAAGAACCTCACTGACTACGGTGCATTCGTTGACCTGGGTGGCGTTGATGGTCTGCTGCATATCACTGATATGGCGTGGAAACGCGTTAAGCATCCGAGCGAAATAGTCAATGTTGGCGATGAGATCACTGTAAAAGTGCTGAAGTTCGACCGCGAACGTACTCGTGTGTCCCTGGGCCTGAAACAGCTGGGCGAGGATCCGTGGGTTGCTATCGCTAAGCGCTACCCGGAAAACACCCGTCTGACCGGTCGTGTGACCAACCTGACTGATTACGGCTGCTTCGTAGAAATCGAAGAAGGCGTTGAAGGTCTGGTACACGTATCCGAAATGGATTGGACCAACAAAAACATCCATCCGTCCAAAGTGGTTAACGTGGGCGACGTGGTTGAAGTTATGGTTCTGGATATCGACGAAGAACGTCGTCGTATCTCCCTGGGCCTGAAACAATGCAAATCCAACCCGTGGCAGCTGTTCGCTGAAACCCACAACAAGGGTGACCGCGTAGAAGGTAAGATCAAGTCTATAACTGACTTCGGTATCTTCATCGGTCTGGATGGCGGTATCGATGGTCTGGTACACCTGTCTGACATCTCTTGGAACGTGACTGGCGAAGAAGCCGTTCGCGAATATAAGAAAGGTGACGAAATCGCCGCTGTTGTTCTGCAAGTTGACGCAGAGCGCGAGCGTATCTCCCTGGGCGTTAAGCAACTGGCGGAAGACCCGTTCAATAACTATCTGTCACTGAACAAAAAAGGTGCGATCGTAACGGGTAAAGTCACTGCTGTTGACGCAAAAGGTGCTACAGTTGAATTAGCAGATGGCGTTGAAGGTTACCTGCGTGCTTCTGAAGCATCTCGTGACCGTGTAGAAGATGCTACGCTGGTTCTGAACGTAGGCGATGAAGTTGAAGCCAAATACACCGGTGTTGATCGTAAAAACCGTGTTGTAAGCCTGTCTGTACGTGCGAAAGACGAAGCGGATGAGAAAGACGCTATCGCTACCGTAAACAACAAGCAGGAAGAAGGTAACTTCTCCAGCGCAATGGCTGAAGCGTTCAAAGCAGCTAAAGGCGAGTAATAGGGTGGGGTGAGTCGGCCATGCGGCTGGCTTATTCTGTTACGGTAGTAAGTCAATCGTGGCTATCCAATATTGATATAACCACGCACTTGGAGGAATTATGACCAAGTCTGAACTGATCGAAAGACTTGCTGGACAGCAATCTCATATCCCGGCCAAGGTGGTTGAGGATGCAGTGAAAGAGATGCTCGAGCAGATGGCGGCAACGCTGGCTGATGGTGATCGCATTGAGATCCGAGGGTTCGGCAGTTTTTCACTTCATTACCGTGCACCACGCGTTGGGCGCAATCCGAAAACCGGTGAAAAGGTGGAGCTGGAAGGTAAATACGTTCCCCACTTCAAACCGGGTAAAGAACTGCGCGATCGTGCAAATATTTATGGCTGATACGCCGAGATAATCTGCACGGAACACCGTGGTATTACTTGCAATAGACTGTAATATCTAGCTTTTTAGAAAGGCACCTGTTAAAGGATGCTTTTTTATTGCCGCCAAATCCAACTATCTTGCAATAGTTGTCAATATTGCGAGGTTTCCGCCAAAAGCGCAAAGCTCCGATAACCTTATTAAGTCTATAGTTTACTGTGTAAGGGAATAACATGTTGAAAAATATATTGATTTGTATAGAGTTATTAGCGTTGCTCGGCGGATGGCCGCTCTGTTGTTGTTGGTAAGCGCTACGGGGATCATTGCCATCAATAAAAGTTACGATGCACTCGTGGTGCTAAATCGTATTCAGGGCGTGGAACTGGGAAATTTGGCGAGCAGTAACACCAATATGCAGCGCGTGCGTGTAGCGGCATCTTTTGCGATTCGCGCGTTGGAAACGCAGCAGTGGGATGAGGCCATGGCGGCGGCGGGCCGTTCCGGGCAATATGCCAGTGCGGCGAAGGACGATCTTGATCGCTTTTTTGCTGCAACCGAGGGCACCGGGCAGGGAGAAATACTGGCTCAGGATATCTCCCAAGCCTATAAAAATTATTACGAAAATGGCATTTTACCGATGCTCAATGCGCTAAAAAATCGCGACATTAAGCGTTATTACCAATATCAGGTCACCCAGCTCAAGCAACTTGGGACCGTCTTTGATAAAGCCAACAAAACCTATTTCGACTATGCCCAGCAGGCTGGGGTCAATCAGCTAACGCAGGCTTCAGAAGGCCGGGTGCGTATGCTGTGGCTTATCGGTGCGTGCTGCGCCGCTGTAGTAGTGTTGATTGTGCTGTCATGGTTGATGCTGCGCGCGCTGCTGCTTAAACCGCTCATCAGTGCCATCAACCACCTGGAGTTTGTCGCTGCGGGTGATTTAACCCAAACGTTGCCCGCATCGGCAAAGAATGAACTGGGGCGATTAAACAGCGCGTTGCACGATATGCAGCAGTCGTTATCAGAGTCTGTGGTGCGTGTGCGGGAAGCCAGCGAGCAGATAGATGTAGGCAGCCGTGAACTAGCGCAAGGCAATGAAGATTTATCACGCCGCACCGAGGAGTCTGCCGCTTCGTTGCAGGAAACCGCGGCCAGTATGGAGCAACTGACGGCAACGGTGCGCAACAACGCGGACAATGCACGCCAGGGACATGCGTTGGCAGAAGATGTGGCGCAAACGGCGCAGCAGGGCAACAAAGTGGTACAGGAAGTGATGGCGAAAATGCAGGAGATTGCGACCAGCGCCAACAGCATTGGTAATATTCTCGGGGTGATTGACGGCATTGCGTTCCAAACCAACATACTGGCGTTGAACGCTGCCGTGGAAGCCGCGCGTGCAGGTGAACAAGGGCGTGGTTTTGCGGTAGTGGCCAATGAAGTAAGAACGCTGGCGCAGCGCGCAAGCGTCAAAAGAGATTCATGCGCTGATCGTGGACTCCAATACGCGGGTCAGCGAAGGGTCAACCCTGACGGCTCAGGCCAGTGAAACCATGTCTGCCATTTCAACGCAGATCATTAACGTTAATGCGTTGATGAAGGAAATCGCACAGGCATCCCAGGAACAGAGCCACGGTATCGATCAGGTCAATATTGCGGTAACCCAGATGGAAGTGGTTGCACAGCAAAATGCATCGCTGGTAGAGGAAGTGACGATGGTAACCCGTTCGCTGGAGGATCAGTCAAGGCAGCTGATTTTGGCGATGGATACCTTTAAAGTGCGGCGTGCACAACCGTTGCCGGGGACCACATTGTCAGCATCGGCACTGTTGACACACGCGTCGCTGTAGGTTGTTGCTGAAGAGTAAAAGGGAAATTCCGGGCCAGGCCGGAATTTCCCTCGCAGTGATAACTCTATTTGGTATGACGTGCTTTCAGTCGGCCGATAATGGTTGCCAGATCCAGCAACAACACCAGCAGGTGATACATCAAATCGGCGGCTTCGTTAGTCAGCTCTTCGGTATCGTGTACGGTGGCGGCCAGTGCGGTCTCCAGCCCTTCTTCGCCGACTTTCTGCGCAATGCGTTTGGTGCCGCTGGCATACAGTTTTACGGTATAAGAGCTGGCCGGGTCTGCCTGTTTGTGGCTCGCTAACAATTGCTCAAGCTGATGCAAAAATAACCACTCATGCTGTGTCGGGGCAAAACAGCTGCTGGTACCTTGGTGGCAGGTCGGGCCAATGGGGTTCGCCAGTACCAACAGACTGTCATTCATTGTCGCAGTCTGGTGTAATGCTCACTACGTTAAGGAAGTGGCCGGAGGACTCTCCCTTGGTCCACAGCCGCTGTTTAGTGCGGGAATAAAAGGTGACCTTGCCGCTCTGTTCAGTCGTTTCCAGCGCCGCTTGATTCTATACCCCAGCATCAACACTTCACCGGATACCGCATGTTGCACAATGGCGGGGATCATCCCGTCGGTTTTTTCCCAATCAAGTTGGGCTTTCTGTTGTTGGCTTAACACGCTCTGATCTCCACACCTTGTTGCTTAAGGTATTGCTTTAATTCGCCAATATTGATAATTTGCTTATGGAATACTGACGCGGCCAGCGCACCATCCACCTGAGCCTGCTCAAAGGCTTGTAAAAAGTGCTCAGGTGTACCGGCCCCGCCAGAGGCGATCAATGGAACATGGCAGCGTTCACGCACCAATTTCAGCTGTTCCAGATCGTAACCGTTACGCACGCCATCCTGATTCATCATGTTCAGCACAATTTCACCAGCACCGCGCTGTTGCACTTCCTGCACCCAATCCAGCGTTTCCCACTGGGTAACACGGGTGCGGCTTTCATCACCAGTATACTGATTCACATGATAACGCCCAGTAGCGCTGTCATACCAGGTATCTATACCGACCACGATGCACTGCACGCCATAACGATCGGCAAGGCGAGTGATCAAGGTAGGATCGGCCAGCGCCGGGGAGTTGATTGAAATTTTATCAGCACCGAACGAGAGGATTTGCCCGGCATCTTCGACACTTTTGATGCCACCGGCTACGCAGAAGGGGATATCAATCACTTCTGCCACGCGGGATACCCAGCTTTTGTCGACCACACGTCCGTCAGACGACGCGGTGATATCGTAAAAAACCAGTTCATCTGCGCCTTCCTGAGCATAACGCTGTGCTAACGGAACGATATCGCCGATGATTTCATGGTTGCGGAACTGCACCCCTTTTACCACCTGACCGTCACGCACGTCGAGACAGGGAATTATCCGTTTTGCCAGCATGCGATGGCCTCCATTACATTGAATTTGCCTTCGAGCAGCGCTCGTCCGACGATCACGCCTTTCACACCGCTGCCACGCAGATTGGCGATATCCTGCAACCCACCAATGCCGCCAGAAGCCTGAAACGCAATCTGTGGATAGCGTTGGCATACCGCGCGATAGAGTTCCACGTTGGAACCGCTCAGCGTGCCGTCACGGGAAATGTCGGTACATAGCACGTGTTTCAGACCAAATGGCTGATATTGTTCGATGACTTGCTCCAGCGTGACACCAGAATTTTCCTGCCAGCCACTGATCGCAACCTGTTTGACGCCTGCATTATCAATGCGCACATCCAGCGCCAGTACCAACTCATCAGCACCATAACGGGTAAACCACGCCTGTACCAACTCCGGCTGTTTAACGGCGGTAGAGCCAATCACGACGCGGGTCGCTCCGGCTTCTAGCAGTGCAACGACATCTTGCTCGGTACGGATACCGCCACCCACCTGTACTGGTACACTCACGCCAGCTAACAGGGTTTTCAATCAAGGGATCTGGCGGGCCGCCGGATCTTTTGCGCCGGTCAAATCCACCAGATGCAGCACCTCAGCGCCCTGTTGCTGATAGGCTTGCAATCGGGGGAGGGGATCGCTGCCATACTGGCGTTGCTGACCGTAGTCACCCTGATGAAGACGAACCACCTGTCCGTCGATAAGATCGAGTGCGGGGATAATCATGCTGATTACATCTCCAGAAAGTTTTTCAGCAACTGAGCGCCAGCGGCCCCAGAGCGTTCTGGGTGAAATTGCACGCCGTAGAAGTTGTCCTTCTGTACTGCGGCGGTAAAAGTGCCACCATACTCTGCTTGTGCGATGGTGTTGGCACATACCGGCATGGCATAGCCGTGCACAAAGTAGAAGTAAGCACCTTCATCAATGCCTTGGAACAGACGGTGTCCGGCCTGGGGAGTGACCTGATTCCAGCCCATGTGCGGTAGCGGCAGGCCGCGATCCTGCATTTTTTTACCGCAGCCGGAATGATATTCAACGTATCAATCCCGCCATTCTCGTCGCTGGCAGCGCCGAGCAGTTGCATGCCGAGGCAAATACCGAGCACCGGTTGGGTGCAGGCTTTGATCAGCGGAATCAAGTCACGGGCGGTAAGTTGGTCCATGGCGGCCTGTGCGGTGCCGACGCCGGGCAGAAACAGTTTGTCGGCGCGTAACACCACCTCGGCGTCGCGGCTCACCACCGGGTCATAGCCCAGTCGATGCACCGCATAGGTAACGGAGGCTAGATTGGCGCAACCGGTATCGAGAATCACCACGTTCATCACAGCACCCCTTTCGAGCTGGGCAGGGTATCACCCTCCACACGAATGGCTTGGCGCAGCGTGCGGCCAAACACTTTGAACAGGCTTTCTACGCGATGCTGATCGTTACGGCCTTTGGTTCTCAAATGCAGCGTGCATCCCATTGCATAGGAGAGCGAGCGGAAGAAGTGCTCGACCATTTCCGTGCTTAAATCGCCCACGCGCTGGTAGTTAAATTCGGCTTTATATTCCAAATGTGGACGTCCGGAAATATCCAGCGCGCAGCGTGCCAGACACTCATCCATCGGCAGCACAAAGCCAAAACGACCGATGCCACGCTTGTCGCCCAGCGCTTTGTTCAGTGCTTCGCCCAAAGCGAGACCGGTGTCTTCCACTGTGTGGTGATCGTCGATGTAAAGATCGCCTTTCACATCGATGTTCATACGGAACCCACCGTGGGTAACAATCTGGTCAAGCATGTGGTCGAAGAAATCGACGCCAGTGTGGATCTTGCTGCCGTCTTACTGATCCAGCCACACTTCTACATTAATGTAGGTTTCCCGCGTCACGCGATTCACCAGTGCAAGGCGGTTGCGTTGGGTGAGCTTGTCGGTGATGGTTTGCCAGTCAAGTCCATCACGCTGATAGCGTAATCCGGTGATCCCCATGTTTTGCGCCAACTGCACGTCCGTTTCGCGATCGCCAATCACGTAACTGTTGGCGCTGTCTATCGGGTTCTGTTGCAAAAAGGCATCCACCAGCGCGGTTTTAGGTTTGCGACACGCACAGTTATCCGCCGGAAGATGAGGACAAATCAGCACCTCTTCGAATTCAATGCCCTGTGAGGTAAGAATCTGCATCATCAACTGGTGCGGCGGATCGAACGTTTCTTGCAGGAAACTGGGCGTGCCAAGCCCGTCTTGATTGGTGATCATCACCAGCTTGAAACCGGCTTTCTGCAAGCTCAGCAGGGAAGGGATGACGGCAGACTCCAGCGCCAGTTTATCTAAACGGTCAACCTGGAAGTCTTGCGGCGGCTCGGCAATCAACGTGCCATTGCGGTCAATAAAAAGAAATTTCTGTCCCATGTCTGCTCTTGAAGATTACTCGTTAGTGCCGGATAAGGCGCGCAGTGCGGCAACCACCTGCTGGAATTCGTCACGACTGCCGATAGTGATGCGCAGGCATCCGGAAAGGCCGGGCTGTTTGTTCTGATCGCGTAAAATAATGCCCTGATCCCACAGCGTTTTGAAGACATTACTGGCGGCGACGAAACGTACCAATACGTAGTTGCTGGCGCTGTCGAACACCTGTTCCACACAAGGTAACGGTGCCAGCGCGGCCATCAGCCAGGCGCGGTTTTCAGCAATCTCTGCGACGTGTTCACGCATCGTGCCGATCCCTGTGTCATCCAGCGCTTGCGCGGCGATATCTGCCACTGGCGTTGAAAGCGGGTAAGGTGCGATGACCTTCAGCAGCAGCGCGATCACCGGTTCATTTGCCAGCGTAAAACCGCAACGCAACCCTGCCAGCGCAAATGCTTTGGAAAGGGTACGCAGGACCACCAGATGCGGATAGTCTGCCAGCCAGCCTGCGACGGTGGAACCAGGGTTGAATTCGATATAGGCTTCATCCACCACTACCAACGATTTGCCCGCAGCCAATGCCAACAGCTTACGCAGATCGTCTGCGTCAAGGACGTTACCGGTTGGGGCTACACACGTAAATCAGTTTTACGCTATTGAGATTGTCTGCAATAGCGGGCAAGTCTAGCTGCAAATCTGCTTTGCTTGGCACCGTGCGGCGTTCAACGCCCAGGGTTTCCGCACTGACGCCATACATGCCGTAGGTGGGAGGGCAATAAAGCACAGCATCTTGCCCCGGTTCGCAAAAAACACGGATCAGCAGTTCGATCCCTTCGTCTGCGCCGCGACTGACCAGTACCTGTTCCGGCTTCACCCCTGAGTAGGTAGCATAACGCTCAATAACGACAGGTGGCTGGCATTCAGGATAACGGTTCAACGTCTGTGCGGTGAGCTGAAATTCCGGTGCCTGGAAATATTCGTTGGCATTGAGCCACACATCACCTTTGCCGTCCAGACGGCGTGCCGATTGATACGGCGTAAGCGTACGTACATTGGCACGTGCCAGTTGTTCAATGCTCATTGGGACTCCTTCTCTTTCAGGGCAGCGACGCGCAGTGTGACGGCATTCTTGTGGGCGACTAGTTGTTCCGCCTGAGCCAACACCTCAATAGTGGGTGCCAGACGCAGAAAACCTTGCGGCGTTAACTGTTGAACGGTCATCCGTTTCTGGAAATCCGCCAGCCCCAGACTGGAGTAGGTGGCGGTATAGCCATAGGTCGGCAGCACGTGGTTGGTGCCAGAGGCGTAATCCCCTGCGGATTCCGGTGACCAGTCACCAAGGAACACAGAGCCTGCGCTAGTGATGTGTGCAACCAGCGCTTCGGGGTCGCGGGTTTGAATGATCAAGTGCTCAGGGCCGTACTGATTGCTGATGTCAATGCACTGCGCTAAATCGCGCGCCTGAATGACGCCTTGCATACGGGTCAGCAGTTTATCGATCAACTGCTGTTTCTCGGAGGGCATCTCGCCGTCACGTTGAATCAGGCAGGCTTTGGAGCGGTAGATAACCTCGACTTCGCGCAGACCGTTTGCTTCCAGCGTGGCACCGGTAGACACCAGATCGCAAATAGCATCGGCCAACCCGGCGCGCGGCGCGACTTCCACTGAACCGTTTAACAGGCAGGATTTAAAATTGATCCCTTGTTTGTCGAAGTATTTTTTCAGCAGGTGCGGGTAAGAGGTGGCGATGCGTTTGTTATCAAGGCACTGTGGGCCGGTGTAGTCTTCATCCAGCGGCATGGCCAGTGACAGGCGGCACGCGCCAAAATCGAGGCGGCGCAGCATAAAATAACGCGGGTCCTCCCCCTGCGCCCGGCGGTTGAGTAACTCTTCTTCCAGCACGTTTTCACCGATGATACCCAGATCGACCACGCCGTCCATCACCAGACCAGGGATATCGTCATCACGCACACGCAGGATATCGATAGGCATATTTTCTGCAAACGCGATTAAACGCTGCTGCTGTAAATTAATTTTAATACCGCAGCGCGCCAGCAATTCCCGGGAATCATCGCTCAGTCTGCCTGATTTTTGCATTGCAATGCGTAAACGTGTTTTATCCAGCATGGAAACCTCTTTTACCTGTCAAAATGGATGCGCTGCTAACCACCACTTTTTGTTCATCATCGGGCCATAAAAAAACCCTCGGAAGATGATCTTCCGAGGGCTCTCTTTAGGTTCTGCGCCACTGGAAGATCCGAACGTCTTCCAGCACCAACTGCCTGAAAGACTAATCAGGATGATGGTGGTTTGACAGAACGCGTAACATAAAAAATTCTCTTAAATAAACAGCACTAATTGCATTGTCAATAAACCTAAACCATCTCACTGTCGTTGTGCAACCTTTTTTGTTGCATGCGACGTCGCTTCGTTTATTTACGGAAAACGCACAATCGAATTTTGTAACTGCAATGAAGTCACATTATCGTCGGCGGTTAACGGATTAAATAGGATAATCTGCCAGTAAATGGAGCGGCTTAGAACGATGCTAGGGTTTTACGCAACGATGCATTTTCTTGGTCGCGCCGTGGGTAGATGAAGCGAAAAGTTGTCTTGTCGGATCCGAGGCGGTAATTCGAGAGTAGAATAGAAGGTAATCTCAGACAGCCGGGAGTTATGTCGATGAAAAAGGTGTCAATCGTAGGATTAGGGTGGCTAGGCATGCCGTTAGCGTTAGTGCTCAATGCGCGTGGCTACCGGGTAACGGGGACGAAAACCACGGCTGACGGGGTGGAAGCGGCGCGCATGAGTGGGATTGCCTGCTATGCGTTGCACTTAACGCCTGAGTTAGTGTGTGATACCGACGATCTCGACAGCGTATTGAATGTCGATGCTTTAGTGGTCACGCTCCCTGCCAGCCGTACGGCGCAGGGGGGGGAGAACTATCTGCTGGCCGTTCAACAATTGGTGAACAGCGCGTTGGCGCACGGCGTTCCGCGCATCCTGTTTACCAGTTCGACCTCAGTGTATGGTAAAGGCGCGGGGACGATGCGTGAGTCCTCTGCGCTGCATCCGGAAACGGCAGCGGGATATGTTCTGGTACAGTTAGAGCAATGGTTGCACTCCTTGCCCAATACCTCAGTGGATATTCTGCGACTGGCTGGACTGGTGGGACCCAATCGACACCCCGGACGCTTTTTATCGGGGAAAACCAATCTTCCCGATGGGGATGTCGGCGTGAATCTGGTGCATCGCGATGACGTGATTGCTGCGATTGAGCTGTTGTTACAACTGCCTGCGGGTGGCCATCGCTATAATCTCTGCGCGCCACAGCATCCCAGCAAGCGTGCGTTTTACATTGAACAGGCGCATCGTCTCGGCGTTGTGCCTCCGCAATTCAACGCCGAGAGTGAGCAAGGCGGGCGGATCATTGACGGGCAGCGTATCTGCCGTGAACTGGGGTTTGAGTACCAATATCCCGACCCCATGACTATGCCCTGGTAAGTGATTCCATCAAGCCGCTGTTGACTGCCGCGGTGTTTACCCGCGGCAGTCACGTCAGCGTCAGAAGTGCGTCCAATCCTGCTCATTGCCTGCAATCGGCGCTTTTGCTGGCAAAGCCTGGGTTGCCGGACGCGCCAGCCGCGACGGTGGCGCCGTTTCCGTATCGCCAAGCCGGAAGGTTGCCATCAGTTGCTACAACACAATAGCTTGTTCTTCCAACGTGTTAGCACTGGAGGACGATGCGCTAACCAGCGTGGCATTTTGCTGCGTGGTGCTGTCCAGTTCCGTAATGGCGCGTGAGATCTGTTCAATGCCGCGGCTCTGCTCTTCCGAGGCGGACGAAATCTCTTCCATGATGTCGTTTACCCGAGCGACCGAATTGACGATGCTCTCCATAGATTGTCCGGCCTCCGCCACCAGCTTACTGCCTACGCCGGTGCGCTCCACGGATTCATTGATTAGCGCGGCAATATCCTTGGCGGCCTGAGAGCTCCGCTGCGAGAGGGCTCGCACTTCACCCGCCACTACGGCAAAGCCGCGTCCTTGTTCACCGGCGCGTGCCGCTTCGACCGGGGCGTTAAGCGCCAGAATATTGGTCTGGAACGCGATGCCGTTAATCACGGTCGTGATATCGGCAATCTTTTTGGCACTGGCGGCGATATCATCCATGGTAGTAACGACGTTGTGCACCACCTCTCCGCCTTTCTGTGCATTTTGCGCGGCTTCGGACGCTATTTGGCTGGCACGCCGCGCATTATCGGTGTTGTTTTTTACCGTTGAGGTCAATTGTTCCATGCTGGCGGCGGTTTCAACCACGGTGGCCGATTGTTGTTCGGTGCGCGAAGCCAGATCGCTATTGCCTGCCGCAATCTCTGCCGCAGAAGATGACACCCGGCCAACGCTGTCGCGCACATCGGCAATCACGTGATGTAATCGGTTATTCATTTGCGCCATGGCTGCCGTGAGTCTGCCCAGTTCATCATTGCTGTCGGAGTGGATGGTAGCGGTCAAATCACCGCTGGCGATCCGTTCCGCCAGTGCCAGGTTACGCTGCACCGGGCGTGAAATCTGACGCACGATATAAAAGGTGATCAACAACCGATCAACACGGCAATCGCGCCTATCACCAGCGTGATATAGGCAGAACCGTAGGCCAGTCGGTCGTTTTGATCTTTGATAGAGGCAATCAGCGATTTAATCACCGCACTGCTTTTGTCTCCACCCACTTTTACCGAGTTTTCGGTTTTCTTCAACGTTGCCATTGCGTTGTGGTGCTCCTGATGAAGCGCAACGTAGCGCTGCGTATAGCGCCAAAGCGCATCGAGCAGTCCATGTGTCTCTGCGGGAAGCGTCGGCAGCACCGCCTGATAAGCGTGCTGTGCGGCCTGATAACGGGTATCCAGTGCCTTTGCCGCATCGTCGGTGTCGCTTTGATACAGCACGCTGGCTAACTGCTTGAGTGCCGCGCTCAGGTAGGCGATATCATCTGCCCGTTGGTACTCTGACAGCCCCAATGGTTGCGCGGCAATGTCGTCGCGAAAACGCTGAATGGCGTCCTGACCGTCCAGTTCGGCAATCTGTTTTTTTAATGCCACGGTATTCTGAGACGCCAGGGCCATCTCTTTTATGGCCTGTTGGAAATCGGCCAGGATACGTTCCAGCGCTTGCAGATCGTTCTGCTCTTCATGGCGCCAGGGCAGCGAATGCGCGCTTTGCGTCAGTTCGGCGGCATGTTTTATGAAATTGCTCAGCACGGTCTGGGTGGCATCATCGGGGGTATAAAAATACTTGAGTCGATTGATTTTTGCCTGAAAGACTTCGATGTTAATGTTGTAAATCAGATTGGTTTTTTCATAGATGATACGAATGTCATGAAAGCGCATGGCTGATTAGAAGTGAGATAAATAATATAGAGTCTGCGAGATAATTGTGGGACTACGTGGGGTGAACAGGGAAAAGATTGGATGGTAATTGTAATTCTCTTACAGTATGTGAAAAAACAGGCCGGACGAAAAATTTAGCCATTCTTCTGTTCGGCCTGTGAAATTTTACTCCCCTTGCTGTGGTTCGTCATCAAATTCACCATCATCAAACAGACGTCCCTGAAGCCTGTCTGTCTCAGCCTTTCTGACACGCTTGATCACGCTGTAAACCCACTGAAGAGAAACACCGTACTTACGCGCCAGGTCATGATGATTACGGCCATTGAAGTCGTTGAAAATGTCGTGATCACGCTGGGAGATACGCCATAGCGTCCCCATCGGAAAGTAAACACTTTGCCCGCCCCAGACCTGCATCATGCGGTTGGCCACTGCTTCGCCGATTTGCTCGGCGATAGCAGTGTCGATCTCGACAACCTCCTTGATTGTGCTGGCAGTATGCTGCGCCAGTTCCACCAATAACTCTGGCCCTTTGCTGCGGAAATTATTGCCATTGTTCATTCTGGCTTCCTTACACGGCGTTGCCACTGCTTAAGCTTCTCAATGATGACGCTGGTCTGTTCTGAATTCAGCCATTGCAGACTATCAACACCGGTTTCACGCTTCACCCAACGTGCCAGAGCAGCTTCAGAACGGTCACGAATAATGCCTGCATCGGCCATTTCCAGCCACAACGCCCGGATTTTTCGGGACTGGGGGGAATCATTCAATGGACGAGTGCTGTTAGCCTTTTTGGCCGTTTTGATCCTAAACCCGCGCTTCTTCATGGCTCCCAGCAAAGTATCTAGCTGCGGGACTGTCATGTCCCGCGTTGATGCTTTGCCTGTAACGGTGATTAGCAACTGGCGATAGGTATTATCGTCCAGTTGCAGATCGCGTTTGGCTATATGGATCAACTTAATCAGTTGATTCTTTGTCATCGCTTTCCTCCCGCCAGACTTCACCGCACAGCAATATGGCTTCAGGGCGGCGTTCATGGATGGCGTCTAAGACTAGCTGGCAAGACTCTCGGTTCAGATGAATGTCGTCTGAAACAGGCATTGCATCGTAGAAATCAGTGCTGCAGGCCGATACCATTAATACGAAACCGATAACCATTATCCAGCCCTCCCAATTCTTGCTATCTCAGCTTGGCCAGAACCATTAACTGCCTGATGCAGGCTGGCGTTCTTGCCGGCTTGATAGCCCACTTCTTTTGCCACGTCAGTACCACGGGCATTTTTTGCATCCCGTAGTTCGCCAGACTCAACCCCTCCATCTTGTTGCAATTTATGGTGATAGGCTTCAATCAACGTCGCTTCGGTTCTTGAAACAACAAATTTGTCGAGCACTTTATACACACCCTGAACCCATCCCTCACAGAACATGTCAGCTCTGGCTACTTTTGTACTGGGTTTAATATTTTTGCGCTGACCTGCAGTAAATTCTTTCCGCGCTTTCATCATCTGGCGAGACAGGACATCGAATGCATATGCGGCAACCTGTGGGCGTTCATTCGGGCCGTAGAAAATAACGCAGCGTTGGCTATTACTGAGACAGTTACGTTGAAACGAGTGATAACATTCAACACCAAATGCCTCGCAAATAACATAAGCCAGCCATCCCATATATTTAGGGATTTTTTGCGCATGGGATGGAGCCGATTTACTCCCGGATTCATTGATCTCCATTAGATCGATATCAGTGCTAGTCAGCCCATATTGACGCATTAATGCCTGAGCCTGGCTCATTGCATTAGCTGCCTCATTAGGATTTGTTGTGCGACGAGCAAGATTCAATAGTTTCTTAAGTTTCTGTAGATGCTTTTCTTTATTTGTCGCCGACATATCCCACCTCCAATCTTTCAGCCAGTCGCTTTAATTTATTGTGCTTTGCCAGTTCGATTAACTTATCCATGCCGTTCAGGCGGAACTGTTCGATCATGATCTCGACATCGGCCATTTCCTCCGCTAAAGCTACCTCGTTACCGAGGCCGTTAAGATTGCGGGATGCAGCCGCCCCTAATTCCGCCGCTTTTTCGATAAGTTTTAGCGACTGAGATTAAGGGCCAAAGTGCTTTAACGCCATACGGTACAGAGTTGAACGATTATGGACAGGTAACCCTTTCATTCGGTGTCCTCATCCAGTAATGTAAATTCGCCAGTAGGAATAAATGTGTTGTACTTTTGTTTGCAACATGGACATGCCAGTGTCAGATAAATATTCCAGCCTCCATTAACTGAATCCTCAGTAATATATGAACTTATTGGGTCTAAAAACTCGATAGGGTTTTTGCATATCATACATTTCAGTGTCATCTATTCCACCTCTTGCTCAAATGGGATGATGGCAAAATCTTCAACATCCTTTTTGATGGTGATGCCGGGAATTTTTTTTACGGCTGTGGGTTCATTTAATATCGCGTTTTTATTGATTTCCTCTTTCACCCGAATAAAGCGATCCAGTTTTAGGCGTTTTAATAATTCGATAACAGCCTCCGCCCCACGAATACCGAATGACAGCGGACGGTTACGCCATTGCACTTCCCCTGTCGTCAGATTAGCCGTTTTCACCTTTCCGCCATTCGTGAGTTCGTCACGGTTGGCTTCACACCAGGTCTGGATACCGCTTTGCAGTTCTTCACGCTTGGCTTTCAGTTGTTCGATGACTGGGGAGTGGTACTCCGTCACAGCCGCGATTTGATCATTCATTTCCGTTTCAACATGCGTTAATTCCCGTTGAATATCGCCAAGTTGTTTAATACCGGAAATAACTTCTTCTTTCGTTTGCGCGGCGTAGGAAACTGCCGCAGCTTTAAGCCGCTTTTTTGCTTTTGCCATTTTTAATTACCTGTGGATGATAGTTGCTATTAATAATTACTAATCAGGTACTGCTTTCCCCTCAATGTAATGACTCAGACCAGATAATACGATACCCATGCTGCTCAAATTCCCCTTGTCGAAACCGGCCGTTGTTATCCACTCCGGTCAGCACATAAC
>NZ_PEHF01000063.1 GCF_015762685.1 Candidatus Symbiopectobacterium sp. 'North America'
CTCTCCTGAAAGAAAAACACCCTGTCAGCGTACCGCTACAGGGTGGGGGTGACCATCTCATTAGCCACGGTGGTTAACCTCCGTGGCTTTTTTTATTGTTTTGACGTCATACCGGCAACTGAAATTCAACCAATAGCGGGTTGTGGTCAGAAGCCTGGGTAACCAATACAGAAGATTGCATGACGTGTAACCCCCGATAAAAAACAAAATCTAACGGGCGGCCGAACGTTCGACGCCGCTGGTCGTCGACAAAGCGAACCTCACGCAAGGCAATCTCACTGGCAAATTGATAAAGCGCGTTGATACGCTGCCGGCTCCAGGCATTAAAATCCCCTGCCATGATCACTGGCCCGGCATGACGTTTGACCTGCTCACCAATCGCATCCAGTTGTTTGCCATACACTTCAACGCCAATACTGAAATTAATGGCATGGATATTAATGACCATCAGTTGCTGAGCACTCTGTAATGCATAAACCGTAATCAGCGCCGATTTAGACAGGGGAAGCAGAGGCTCCCTCTCTCTCAGCGGGCAGCAATACAACGGTTGTGCGGCAGAGAGTGTCATCACACCAGAAAGGTGTTGGGGAAGAATAATGGCAGGGACCTGATCGGTAGCAACATAGTTCGCCGTTGCAAAGCGAATCAGCTCAGGCGTACTTTGCGCCTCTTGCAGTAAAACGAGATGAGCATCTTTACCAAAATTTTGTAATACCGAAAGCCAGTACAGGCGCTGCTGTTTATAGATATTCCACACCAATACACGCAGTACGTCGTTTTTTTCAAGCAGCGGCTCCTCTGGCAGTGCCTGCATAACAGGATACTGTACACCAGAGGAAAAAATTCTCTCTACGGGTTGCCCCGCACTGTACCTCACCGCATAGGTTTTCTTTCGCACAACGAACCTGCTTGTCTCTTCAGTGCTACACGCTATTACTTTAAGCAAAGAACGGCCTGAGTGACAGAGATATTCGGCAAGACTTGCACTGCATAACAGATCTTTACAGTGCAAGGTAACTATGGCACAAAGTAAAAAGCCCTGAGCAATTGCTCAGGGCTTTTCTTTTTAGTGGCGGAACGGACGGGACTCGAACCCGCGACCCCCTGCGTGACAGGCAGGTATTCTAACCGAC
>NZ_PEHF01000115.1 GCF_015762685.1 Candidatus Symbiopectobacterium sp. 'North America'
CCATTTTGATGTTGTCGCCCGGCATTACCATTTCAACGCCTTCCGGCAGTTCGATGGTGCCCGTTACGTCAGTAGTACGGAAGTAGAACTGAGGACGGTAGCCTTTGAAGAACGGCGTATGACGGCCACCTTCATCTTTGCTCAGGATATACACTTCAGATTCGAACTTGGTGTGCGGCTTGATGGAACCCGGCTTAGCCAGTACCTGACCACGTTCGATTTCTTCACGTTTGATACCACGCAGCAGAACACCAACGTTCTCACCCGCACGGCCTTCGTCCAGCAGTTTGCGGAACATTTCAACGCCAGTACAAGTTGATTTAGCAGTATCTTTGATACCAACGATTTCAACTTCTTCACCCACTTTAACGATACCGCGCTCTACACGACCGGTAACTACAGTACCACGGCCGGAGATGGAGAATACGTCTTCGATAGGCAGCAGGAACGGACGGTCAATCGCACGCTCTGGTTCTGGGATGTAGGAATCCAGGTAGCCAGCCAGTTCGATGATTTTTGCTTCCCACTCAGCGTCGCCTTCCAGTGCTTTCAGCGCTGAACCACGAACGATCGGGGTATCATCACCCGGGAAGTCGTACTGAGACAGCAGCTCACGCACTTCCATCTCAACCAGTTCCAGCAGCTCTTCGTCATCAACCATGTCACATTTGTTCAGGAACACGATGATGTACGGAACGCCTACCTGACGACCCAGCAGGATGTGCTCACGAGTCTGCGGCATCGGGCCGTCAGTCGCAGCAACTACCAGGATCGCGCCGTCCATCTGGGCAGCACCGGTGATCATGTTTTTCACGTAGTCGGCGTGTCCCGGGCAGTCAACGTGTGCGTAGTGACGGGTCGGGGTGTCGTATTCAACGTGAGAGGTGTTGATGGTGATACCACGTGCTTTTTCTTCCGGCGCGTTATCGATCTGATCGAATGCACGCGCGCTACCGCCGTAGGTTTTAGCCAGTACGGTGGTGATCGC
>NZ_PEHF01000069.1 GCF_015762685.1 Candidatus Symbiopectobacterium sp. 'North America'
TTCCATTACGGCAGGTTAAACATGGGGTTATGAGTCTCCCACCATGATCGGGGAAGACCCATAAAAATACAGTAATAAAAAACAGTATGCTAGTAAGATTAACGCGCTGTGGGCCCATCTCCGGTATCAGCAGCAATCAACATCACCAGTTTGAATTCCTGATGCAATGCCGGATGAAAAGTCTGCTGCTGATAAGTGATCTCCTGACTTGTGGTGGCGTGATGAAAGCGCCGCTCGCCGCCTTCGCGCGCCATCAGCGCTTGTTGTGTCCACCAGCGTTCGAACTCACGACTATCCCGACATAATTGCATGACCAGCTCGCGCATCATCTCATGGGAATAATGGCTCGATTCGGCACGAAACTCCGCCACCACACGGCGAGCGCGCTCGGGCCAATCCATCACCAGTTGCTTTGCCAGCGGGTGAACAAACATGAAGCGCAGCAGGTTAGGTTGAGGATCCTCACCTAACCAGCCACGAAACAGCGCCTGTGCCTGCGCATTCCAATCCAGCACATTCTACACACCATCCAGCAGATAAGCCGGACAATCCATATACCGTAACGCCGCTGTCACCTGTGCGCCCAAAGGCAAAGCCTCTGGCTGCTTATCCGGATCTTTAACATTCGCCAGGTTAAACAAATATTCACGCGCTACGGGTGCAAGCTGTAGCGCTTGCGCCAACCGTGACAGCGCGGCAGGAGAGACGGAGACCTCACGCCCCTGTTCTATCCAGGTGTACCAGGTGGTACTGATACGGCTCAATTGCGCTAACTCTTCACGGCGCAAACCGCTGGTACGTCGCCGCCCCGCAGCGGGTAGCCCGACTATCTTCGGGGCGAGCATTTCACGCTGTGCACGCAAAAAATCTATGGTCACCCCCGTTTTTGCAACACTGATTTTCGATTGATGTTGGGCTTGCTTAAAT
>NZ_PEHF01000006.1 GCF_015762685.1 Candidatus Symbiopectobacterium sp. 'North America'
CTGAAAGAAAAACACCCTGTCAGCGTACCGCTACAGGGTGGGGGTGACCATCTCATTAACCCCCGCCGAGGCGGGGTTTTGATCATATTTAGTTACGCTTTTATCAATCGGTTAGCTTACTTACCTGCACACCGATCGGTGTAGGCGTCAGGGTCAGTTGCGTTAGCGATGTCAGAACCATATCAACGTCCTCTAACGCCAGGGTATCAGCCGGGGCATTAACGGCAATCACCTGACAGCCTGCCGCTAATCCGGATTCCAATCCGGCAGGCGCATCCTCGGTGGATCTGCTTGCCCTCTTCCTCATACACGCCAAGGAAGCTGCGGCAGCCCATGGGCGTCTTAAACGAGCCGGTAACCTTAACCACCTGATCGTAATTGAGGATATCCGGGTACATCCGCTTGCTGGCGCAATTCAGTACCAGTTGCTTGATGTCATAGTTCGGATCGGCAGCCTTGTGATTGACACCGTCGCGGATAGCGAACACCAGTTTGGGGAACACCGCGGTTTTACGGTTTTTGCCCAGACCAGCAATGCGGTTGCGCAGGATGGATTGCTGAATCAGGCGCGATTCCCAACTGGTGCCGAGGCCGAAACCAAAGGTGACGAACGGCGTCTGACCATTGGCGGTGTGCAGCGTATTTACTTCATATTCCAGAGACTGGAAGGCGTCGTAGCACTCTTTTTCGGTACGAGACAGCGCATAGGCGTCCGCATCGGGAATGCGCCACTCATCAGCGGTTTCCCGGTGCTAATGAGATGGTCACCCCCACCCTGTAGCGGTACGCTGACAGGGTGTTTTTCTTTCAGGAGAG
>NZ_PEHF01000116.1 GCF_015762685.1 Candidatus Symbiopectobacterium sp. 'North America'
GCCGACCACGGATATTCTGCACATTCTGCCGCTTCTGGTTCAGCGTTCTCATCAGGATTTTGGCTGGCTGCGCTCCCGCTGGAGCACCGAGTTGTTAGCTCTCATCGTTAATCGGTTTTTTAATGTAGAGCTCCATCCCGCCACGTTGTACCGCTACCTGAGACGAGCGGGCATTGTCTGGCGCAGAGCTGCGCCGACACTGAAAATCAAAGACCCACATTATGAGGAAAAACGGCACGCCATTGAGCTAGCGAAGTCTCAAAAGCAAACACATCATCCCATGTTTTATCAGGATGAAGTCGATATCGACCTGAACCCGAAAATCGGTGCGGACTGGATGCCCAGAGGGCAACAAAAACGCATAGCTACACCGGGACAAAACCAGAAACATTATCTGGCTGGCGCACTGCATTCAGGGACGGGACGAATCCATTACGCCAGCGGCACTAGCAAGAGTTCTGAATTATTTATCAGTCTATTAGAAATATTACGGCGTACATACCGAAAAGCAAAAACCATCACGTTAGTCGTGGATAATTACATCATCCATAAAAGCCGCAAGGTAGAACGTTGGCTGGAAAAAAATACGAAGTTCCGACTGCTGTATCTGCCAACCTATTCGCCGTGGTTGAATCCGATAGAGTTGCTATGGTTGTCGTTACACGAAACGATAACGCGAAACCATCAGTGCCGTTACATGTGGCAGTTGCTTGAACAGGTAA
>NZ_PEHF01000117.1 GCF_015762685.1 Candidatus Symbiopectobacterium sp. 'North America'
CTTGCGCAGGTGCGCATTTTATGGCGCGACGCATTAGCGATATCGGTCATGAAGCAAAGCTCATTTCTCCGCAATTTGTACGTCCTTTTGTCAAAAGTAATAAAAATGATTTTGTTGATGCGGAAGCGATTTGCGAAGCTGCGTCACGACCATCAATGCGTTTCGTGCAGCCGAGAACAGAGATTCAGCAAGCAATGCGAGCGCTGCATCGGGTCAGAGAATCACTTATCAGAGATAAAGTGAAAACCACCAACCAGCTCCATGGCTTTCTGTTGGAGTTTGGAATCAGCTTGCCAATTGGAAACGCTGTAATAAAACGGCTATCTCTGGTGCTTTCTGAGCACGAAATCCCCGAATATCTGAGTCGGTTACTCATGAAGTTACATGCCCACTACCTTTACCTTGTTGCGCAAATAGCTGAGCTGGAATCAGCGTTAAATCAGTCAATTAAAACTGATGATACCGCTCAACGCATTATGACAATTCCAGGTGTCGGGCCTATTACTGCCAGCTTACTTTCATCTCAA
>NZ_PEHF01000118.1 GCF_015762685.1 Candidatus Symbiopectobacterium sp. 'North America'
GGATCACCTCCTTACCTGATGATACTGATTCTGTGTAGTGTTCACACAGATTGTCTGATGAAAAAAATCGAGCGGTTAGAAGACCTTATAGGCTTGTAGCTCAGGTGGTTAGAGCGCACCCCTGATAAGGGTGAGGTCGGTGGTTCAAGTCCACCCAGGCCTACCAAAATCGTTCTCAATGCTGCGTTGCTCGCCCACTCGCATACTGATGTATGCTTCGCGAACTCGCGCCTTGCCTGAGAGCGATCTGGCAAAGGTTTACTATTCGATGGGGCTATAGCTCAGCTGGGAGAGCGCCTGCTTTGCACGCAGGAGGTCTGCGGTTCGATCCCGCATAGCTCCACCATTTACCGTCTCGATACCCAATACTTCAGAGTGTACTGTTTGACAGTATGCTGCGAAGTATTTTGCTCTTTAACAATCTGGAACAAGCTGAAAATTGAAACGAGCAATATTGGATGCATTTAGAA
>NZ_PEHF01000119.1 GCF_015762685.1 Candidatus Symbiopectobacterium sp. 'North America'
GGATCAAGTCCAGAGGATACCGGAACAAAGAACGCTTTAAGGTGGCAGTGATGTTCCATTACGGTAGGTTAAACATGGGGTTATGAGTCTCTCACCATAATCGGGGAAGACCCTTTTTTATACAGTATACGTAAACCTATTTTTTGGAAAGAGAAATTTATCAACACAATATGATTATCCAGCGTGTCATTAGGATGATTGGCAACAGGTGGATTTTCCTGCGGCTTTGCTGTATTGACAATATTTTTTTGTAATAACTTGTATATAAAACAATACAGTATGCTCGGTATGACTGACATTGACACGAGGTAAAGTTGAATGGCTACTGGGGAGGCTGGTGCTGCATTGGAGCAAGAGCTGATTGAGGGTACTATCGTGGATGCTGTTGTAAGTATCCCGGTAAACCGAACCATTCACTTTTAGAGATCTTCTGACATACTGATTATGTCC
>NZ_PEHF01000120.1 GCF_015762685.1 Candidatus Symbiopectobacterium sp. 'North America'
TGCTGTCAGGCAATACGTACACTTTCTGGCATTCCTGCCTTCGTCATTTTGTTCAGTGCACGCACTATGGCCAAATCCTCTGCAACCTAACCATCGTAATCACGCAGCGTCAGCGAACCGCCGAACAGTTGTTTTACTCTGTACATCGCCGTTTCCGCTATCGACCGCTTGTTATAGTCAGTTGTCCATTTCCACCGTGCATTGCTCCCGCTCAGCCGCTGATTCGCAACAGCACGGTTACGGTCTGCATACTCACCAGCCCAGTAACGGGGTTTGAAGGTCAATGATGTAAAAAACCACGTTAAGAGCGCAATTTATTGTTAAAGGGGTTTGAGGTCCAATGGACCGAAAACGTACGTTAAGAAAACAACTCATTGTTTAAATTGAAATTTAAGGCTCTCAGATATCCGTTTAAAATATCCTCAGGTGGTGTGAAGGGAGAGTTTC
>NZ_PEHF01000121.1 GCF_015762685.1 Candidatus Symbiopectobacterium sp. 'North America'
CTGAGGCTGAGCTGGAATGCTGTCGATAACATTATGCAACGGGCGGTTAAGCGTGGACTGGCCGGTCGAAAAACGCCTCAGGCCGCACGTCATCTCTGTGTTGACGAGGTCGCTTTCAAAAAGGGGCATCAGTACGTCACCGTTATCTCTGATACTCAGGGACAGGCACTGGAACTCAAAGATGATCGCGGTGTTGAAAGTCTTGCTGGCTATCTCCGGAGTCTGGGTGACCGCCAGGTCGAATCCATTAAAACCCTGTCGATGGACATGAATCCAGCTTATATAAGTGCAGCGCGGCTCCATCTGCCTAACGCGGTGGAGAAGATCGCGTTCGACCACTTCCATGTAGCGAAAATGCTCTGTGCCGTCGTAGATAAAACACGCCAGTTGGAAATGAAAACCATCCCGTTA
>NZ_PEHF01000066.1 GCF_015762685.1 Candidatus Symbiopectobacterium sp. 'North America'
CTGAGGCTGAGCTGGAATGCTGTCGATAACATTATGCAACGGGCGGTTAAGCGTGGACTGGCCCGTCTAGCTAACGAAAGCTGTTGCAGAGAACGAGATCGCGAGATAGCTCTTGGACTCATTGAGGATTTAGCTAACGGCACGATAGAAACCAGAGAGCACCCAGTGATTAGTGACAGGTCGGCGTTGCTGGAATATTTAAAAAAACGATTAGAGAATGCCACCTTTTAGCGTTGCATGCATAACCCACATGATTTTGCATGACGATCTACAGTCAATTTTCCCCCGCTAGTGCCACGGCTGGCGCGGATCGCGCCGGATCGTGCGAGTGCATGAAAAGCGACACACAAAGCGGGCAGGCGTGGCGGGGATAGCATTGCGCGCGAGGGCGTTTAGGCGTGATTCATCCCGCGCCGCTGCGCCCCGCTGTGAGGTGTTCCGCTTGATATCATGCGTGGGGGGCTGGCTTTTCACTGGTGCGCATAGAACGCGATTGGTGAGGGTTTATGTTGACTCTCGAACACCCATTCTCTATGGTTCGCTCCACGAGGCCTAGAAACCTCTTTTCACGCGGTCAGAACCAACCCCGTTAGTGTTGGATTTTTTATGCCTGTCATTCAGTGAACGCACTGCGCGGTCACACCCCGATCAATGTCGGGAGGGCGACGAATACAACACCCGCAAGGGGAATAAGTCCGCGGTTTCGTGAAGCCGTTTCTAGCCTCCCGACACCACCTATTGGTGGTTTTCCCTAGAAAGAAATATCACGAGGTCATTATGACTACCCAACTATCCGTAGAAAGCCTTTCCGTTGTCACTCACAACAATATTCCTGTCGTTACTTCAGAGCTACTGGCGCAACTTTACGGTACGGAAACTGTTCGCATCCGACAAAACCACAAACGAAATAGTGATCGTTTTGTTGAAGGAAAACACTTCTTCAATCTGAAAGGTACTGATTTAAAAGACTTTAAGAACAGAGTATCTCAAAGATACTCTGTTGAAAGTAACAAAGTCACTAATAGTGACTTTGTTAAAAATAACGGACTGACTGATAGTCAGTTAGTCAACAGCATGTCTTTAAGACCTTCAGTGAAAGTTTCCCGTAACACTCGTAGCCTCATCCTCTGGACGGAACGCGGCGCAGCGCCTCACGCTAAGATGCTGGAAACCGATCAAGCGTGGGATGTGTTTGAGACGCTGGAAGAATGCTACTTCAACCCACAAACAAAAGCCGTTCAGCATAAACCGGAAAAGCCTGTTCACCCTTGCGAACTGGAATTTTATATTCCTGAAACCACGCTCACCTTCAACCATCGGCAAATCACGCAACTAAATGCGTTATTTCACTCTGTAGATTACCTGACGACAGATTTTTGGCCGCATATCCAGAAGCTGTTCCCCATGCTGGATCGTGAATATGGCTCTGCGGTCGATACCGTGAGTCTGTTGATGCGGCTATTGAAAGAAAAACGTGAAGAGTGTGACTTGTTGTCACAACGATAATCACTTACGACACCAAAAAATGACACTATAGAAATTGAAATGGTGTCATTTTGTGATACTATAAACGCCATGAACAAACGACACCTGAAAACGCTGTCAGATGTGTTTTCTCGCCCGGTTAGCGGTTCGATAAAGTGGAGTGATATAGAGTCACTACTGATAGCGCTGGGGGCAGAAGTACACGAAAGGGAAGGTTCGAGAATTGCGGTACTGTTGAAAGGTGAGAAAAGAATCTTTCATCGGCCACACCCGAGACCAACCACTGACAAGGGGGCGGTTAACTCCATCCGGATATGGTTAGACAGTTTAGGGGTAAGACCATGATTAATACATTGCAAATCGACGGCCACACGGCCGTCATCGCGTTTGACTCGGAAATTGAAATGTTTCGAGGGGAATTTGTCGGGCTGAATGGCGGCGCGGATTTCTATGCCTACAGCGTGGAGGAACTGAAAAAAGAAGGGGCAACATCACTTGCCATATTTCTTGATGAGTGCCGACATGATGGTATTGAACCGTATAAATCCTATAGCGGCAAAGTGACTACCCGCCTAACGCCGGAACGCCATGCTGCCTTAGCTGTAACCGCGCAGGCTAACGGGGTGTCAATTAACGAATTGTTAAATGAAGGCGTCGACCTCGTTATTGAGCGGCATTCATAATAACAAGGCCACTATATAGGTGGCCTTGTTCATTATTCCTCTTGTAATTTATAGGGTTTGAAGTTGATCACCTCAATGCCGACCCACTCATTCACCTCTTTGATTCGTTCCTGTAATGGCGTCAGTTCATTCCTGACAAACACCTGACTCGCTTTCTCCACATCCCCAAACCCTCCCGTATTGCTGGGGATAATCCCCATCATCTACGGCGGCACGCGGTGCGCACTGAGCAGATCGTCGCGGCTGGCATTATTGATGTTAAAGAAATCGTCTTTCGTCGCCACCTCGCTGAGCGGCACGATCTTGATACCGTCCGGCTTGCCGTTGGGGGCGTAGAAAAACAGGTTCTTAAAATTCCCCAGCCCTTTCGTATTGCTCATCGCGGCGCGTAACTTGTCTACGTCAGTGCCGCTTTGCGCCGCATCGGTCACATACATGATGTAACCCGCGTGCGCACCGTTCTGGTAATACTTGCGCCGGAACAGCGTCGCCGATTCGTTCAGCCATGCCGAGTTTAACGAGCTGATATATTCCGGCAGGCCTTACATTTCCTGATTGATATCCGGTTCAAGCAGATGAAACACGCTGCCCGGTTCAAAGCGGTGCGGCTCCTTGAATGACTGCACGAACCAGTAAACATCATCTTCTACCCCGCGTCGGGTGTATTTGGCCGGGCTGGAATCCAGCCGTAAGATGCCGCCTGTCCTGTTCAACCGCTTTTCCAGAAAAGCGTTACCAAATACCAGATAATCCAGCACAAAGCGGCTAAAATCCTGCTGACTTAACAGCGGGTGCGGGATAAAGGTACTCACCAGAATGTTACGTTTCACGTAGATCGGTGAGCTGTGGTGTACTGCGGCACGCAGGCTTTTCGCCAGACCGCTAAAGCTGATCGGCGGCTCAATCCATTTGCCGTTATGGATACACTCGGCGTAATCCAGAATGTCGCGGCGGTCTAGCACGGCGGACGGCTCACCGAAGGTGAATGCCTCCATCGACTGCGCCGGGCTGGCTTGCGCTGTTTTGGACTGGCGAAACTTACGTTTTTTCACGCGACTGACTCCTTATTGTTGATGGCCTGCGACCAGTCGCAACCAAAAAACACCTTGTATTCTTCCGGGGTAAATTCCCGTTTGATGGTATCGAGATCGTGAAGGTGACAGCCCTGCGCGATGGCCTGTTCCAGCGTCAGCGACTGACGCCAGACACCATCCGAGCCAAACGAACTGCCCTGCATAAAAAGTGCTGGCTGCGGATTCATACGCCGCTGAAAATCACCGCTCCATACCTGAAAAGCGAGGTAGTTATCAGAGGGAGATCCGTAAAGCGTCCGGCGATGTTGTTTATGCATCGACATTGACTTAGCGATCAAAAACGCCGTGCGCCGGTTTTTAAATCACTGAAATTCATCAACATACACATTGCCTGAATAACCTGCGCAGTAATTTTCTTTCCCTAAAAATGAAACCTGCGCATCGTGCAACAGCACATGCCCGGCGTCGTTGATTGACAGGTTAACCCCCACTTGCCACGCGGCCGCTTGCATGTGAGCGCGGGCCACTTGCGCCAGTTCTGGTGTCGGTGCATAGAAAATCTGATTGCGCCCGGTGGTCAGTGCATCCAGCAGCGCTTCCCGCGCAAAAAATGCTGTCGCACCAATCTGGCGCGCCTTGGTGATGGTGCGGTTAGTTAACATTCAGTTTCCCCACGCGCTGCCATACCGCCTGATACGGGAACGTGAAGCGCGCTATCATCGCGTGCAGGTCGTCTATCTGGTCGGGGGTAAATCGGGTTCTTTTCATTCGTTAATGTCCAAAATGCTGACAGGGACATGACCGTTAATCGCGGTCAGGGGTTCGTTTAACAGCGCGTGCATGGTGGCCCATGCCACATCGGCGTGACTGATTTCCTCGCTGCGACTCGCTTCATAGGTGGTGCGGTTACCGCTGGCCGTCATGGTTTTGCAGATCGCCATAAAAGACTGCGTAATGTCGGTGTGGCTGGTGTCGTACTCCAGCCGCCCGCTGGTGATGGTATCTTTGGCTTTCATCATCATGGCGGTTTTGATTTCCGGTGAATACTTGATTTCACGCGCCGCCGGGAAAAATCCCCGTACCAGTTGGTAAACACCCTGACCGATGCCCGTTGCGTCAATGCCGATGTATTCGACGATGTATTTTTCCGTCAGCAGCTTGATGGCGTCGGCCTGCGCGGCAAAATCCATGCCTTTCCACTGGAAGCGCTCAAGAATGCGGAACTTACCGCCCGGAGCCAGTACAACACAGCCCGCACTGTCGCCTGTGTGTGACGGGTCGTAGCCAATCCAGACAGGTTTATAGGCAAACGGGTGCAGCGCGTAAGGGTTAAAGTCTTCCCACTCTTC
This sequence comes from Candidatus Symbiopectobacterium sp. 'North America', assembly GCF_015762685.1. Classification (GTDB taxonomy): domain Bacteria; phylum Pseudomonadota; class Gammaproteobacteria; order Enterobacterales; family Enterobacteriaceae; genus Symbiopectobacterium. The sequence continues at coordinate 4,552 of NZ_PEHF01000066.1, forward strand.
CAGCGCATCAACCATGCAGCGCTGCAACTCCTCAAACGGGAACACCGAGGCTTTATCATCAACAAACTCACACATCAGCAGGTTCTGATATTCTGCCGGGCTGTATTCTAGCGAGAGCTGGTCAAGGTCGAACAGGTTACAACCCCCGGCCAACGCATCTTCTACCGTGACAATCTGCCGCCACTGACCATCCCCGCACAGCGCACCGCCGGACAGGTTCGCGTGACTTAAATCCAGATGGATGTGATCGGCCTTGTTGCCGCGTCCCTCGTTGAACAACTCACCCGACCAGAACGGATAGGCGCTGTGGGCCAGACTGGGCGGCGTGGAAAAATAGGTTGAGCGCCATTTCTTGTGCAACGACATGCCGCTGGCAACCTTGCGCAGTTCCTGAAACTTGGGTATCCAGAAATATTCATCCAGATACAGATTCCCGGTGTAGCTCTGCGCGGTGCGGATATTGGTGCCGAGAAAGAACAGGCGAGCACCGTTGGGCAGCACCATCGGATCGCCTTTCAGGTCAACGTCAACCAGTCGGGCAAAATCGATGATGTAGTTTTTAAACACATGCGCCTGTGCCTTGCTGGCTGACAGGAAAATCTGATTGCGCCCGGTGGTCAGTGCATCAATCAGCGCCTCGCGTGCAAAGTAGAAGGTTGCCCCAATCTGGCGCGATTTCAGGATATTGCGGATACGGTGTTGTAGCACGGCCTGATGCCAGCCACGCTGATAATCAAAAATCTCACTGAGAAAAATGTCGTTCAGCTTCAAAATGGCGGCGTCGCTGAACAGGTTCTTTTCTGGTGCCTTGCGTTCGCCCTTGTTGCGGTTGCGCACGTTGGGATTGAGATCGGCCTCATTGCCCGTCTGGCTGTAGCGGTTCACCCGCGCCAACCGCTCAATCTGACGGCCTAACAGGTCAATCTCTTTGTAGTCATGCCTCCTTTTTCGTCTTCATGATGAGTTGAATCAACCGCGCTTCCAGATTGGCTTCAACACGCGATACCGGGGCGATAGCGTCCCAGCCGTCGCGCTGTTTCCAGCTCTGCACGGTCGGCGTTTTCTGGTTCAGCATTTCCCCAATCTGACGCACTGAAAAGCCCTGCCAATAGAGCAAAGCCGCCTGTCGCCGTGGGTCGCTGATGATGGTGGTATCGATGGCTGTATTCATGACGGCAAGGCTACGTCAGCGCCACCCTATCCCGCCTTAAGTACCTGTTGTGCCAGCGGTTAGCAAACCGTGATTGATGGTGCGCCGAAGGTACACGCCGGATACTCGCCCCGACTTCCCGCAAACAACGGATGAGAAAATGGCAAAGAAAGTTTCGAAGTGGTTCCACGTCGGTGTTGAAGGTGACACCTGCGACGGTCGCGTGATTGACGCCAACGATATTCAAAACATGGCGGATACGTTTGATCCGCGTGTCTACGGTTGCCACATCAACCTTGAGCACCTCAAAGTCTTGCTGCCTGACAGCCCGTTCCGCCGCTATGGCGATGTGGTTGAGCTGAAAGCGGAGGCGATTGATGATGATTCTGTGCTCAACGGCAAGCTGGCTCTGTTCGCCAAAATCACCCTGACCGATGAACTGGTGGCGATGAATAAAGCCAGCCAGAAAATCTATACCTCTATGGAGATCCAGCCCTATTTTGCCAATACCGGCAAAGCCTATCTGGTCGGTCTGGCGTTCACTGATGACCCGGCCAGCCTCGGCACGGAAATGCTGGAATTCAGCGCCAAAGCCAAACACAACCCACTGGCAACCCGCAAAGCCTCCCCGGAAAACCTCTTTTTCGTCACCACCGAAGTAACGCTGGAATTTGAAGACCTTCCGGACGTCGAGCCAACCCTGTTAACCCGCGTGAAAGCCCTGTTTGGCCGCAAGCAGTCCAGCGATGACGCCCGTTTTAATGATGTGCATGAGGCTGTTACTGCGGTTGGTGAGCATGTGCAGAGCGGCTTTGATGATGTCTATAAGCGCATTTCAAAGATTGAAGTTGACCTTGCGGTTTACAAACAGGATGCATCACGCCAGACCGAGCAGGCAAAACAGGAAATCACCGACCTCAAAGCCACGCTTGACGGCACCGAAAGCCTGACCCAGACGCGCCGCCCGGCGGCGACAAGTGGCGACGGTAAAGCCTCGTTGCTGACCAACTGCTAACCGGGGCACAGCCCCGCGATACCCTTTTTCAGAAACAACAGGAAAAACCATGCGTAAAAAAACCCGTTTTAAATACAACGCCTACCTGACCCAGCTTGCCGCGCTCAATGGCGTTTAGGTGGAAACGCTGAGTAAAAAATTCAGCGTGGAACCGTCGGTCACGCAGTCGCTGATGGAAGTGGTGCAGGAGTCCAGCGACTTTCTGACCCGTATCAATATTGTTCCGGTGGTAGAGCTGACCGGGGAAAAGGTCGGCCTCGGTGTGTCCGGGTCGATCGCCAGCACCACGGATACCTCCGGCGGTGATGAGAGCGAAACTGCTGATTTGCTGAGTCTGGAAGCCCGGCAGTACAAGTGCGAACAGATGAACTTTGATTTTCATATCCGCTACAACACCCTCGACCTGTGGGCGCGTTTTCAGGATTTCCAGTTGCGCTTGCGTAACGCTATCGCCAAACGTCAGTCGCTGGATTACATCATTGCCGGATGGCACGGCGTGAAACGTGCGGCAACCTCTGACCGCGCTAAAAATCCGCTGTTGCAGGATGTTGCGGTGGGCTGGTTGCAGAAATACCGTAACGAATCCCCTAAGCGTGTGATGGATAAATCTACCGCACTAGATGGCACGGCGCTTGATGACAAAGTGCGTGTCGGGCTGGGGGCTGCGTCGGCTTACGTAAGCTTTGATGCATTGGTGATGGATGCAACTAACACCCTGATCGACGAGTGGCATCAGGAAGACCCCGATCTCGTGGTGATTTGTGGCCGTCAGTTGCTGGCTGACAAATATTTCCCGCTGGTCAACCAACAACAGCCCAACAGCGAAACGCTGGCCGCTGATATCATCATCAGCCAGAAGCGCATCGGCAACTTGCCAGCGGTGCGCGTGCCATATTTTCCGGCCAATGCGTTTATGATCACCCGCCTGGATAATCTGTCGATTTACTACATGGACGACAGCCACCGCCGCCACCTTGAAGAGAACGCCAAGCGTGACCGCATCGAAAATTACGAATCCATTAAACAGGATTACGTGGTGGAGGATTACGGCTGCGGCAGTGTGATCGAAAACATTGAAATGTGCGATTTCCGAACTGATAAGGAACGGAAAAAAGACGCACAAGCAAAAGCGGAGGCTGAAGCCTAATTCATGTTAAGCCCCGCCCAGCGTCACATGATGCGGGTGTCGGCTGCTGAGGTGTCGCGGCGGGAAAATGATCCGCTGCGACAGGCCAACGGGTACGAGCAAATGCTGTTCCGGCTTGCGGCTGATAAACGCACGTTAAAACAGGTGCGCTCAATGGAGCGTAAGGCCGAAATGAAACGCGGAATGGTAGATGCTTATGCGCCGTGGGTCGCGGGTGTACTTGCCAACGGGCGCGGCGCACAGGATGCGGTACTGATGACCGTCATGGTGTGGAAGCTCGACGCCGGAGACGTCCCCGGCGCGCTGGAGATTGCCCGCTATGCGCTGGCGCACAAGCTGGCGATGCCGGAGGGCTACACCCGCCCAACTCCGTACCTATTAGCCGAAGAGGTGGCCGACGCCGCGACCCGAGCCCATACCGCCGGGCAGGCGGTCAATATTGACCTGCTGATCGACACGCTGACGCTGACCGATGCGGAAGACATGCCCGATCAGGTGCGCGCCAAACTGCACAAAATCATCGGTCTGGTGCTGCGTGACAGCGGCAAGCCCGAGCAAGCCCTGTTTCACCTGAAACGCGCCTTTCAGCTTGATAGCCGAAGCGGCGTTAAAAAAGACATAGAGCGGCTGGAAACTGTGTTGCGCAAAGCAGCGGCCAGCCGTTAACCCAACGTGCCCCGCTCCGGGCGGCACACAGGCCGGAACGGTTTCTTGTTTTCTGTGCCTGTGCCCACCGCCCACCTATTCAGAGGTTGTCATGACGACAATGATTTTCCCCGCGAAAGCGGAGCCACACCCGGATGCGGTGGTTATTCCGGTGCCAGTGGAACAGGAAGCCGTGATCAAAAATACCTTTTTTTGGCCGGATGTGGAGCCCGGAGCCCTGCGCAAATTGATGCGACTGGAAAACACCGTTACGCCGGAACACCTGCGCCATGCGGCATTAACCGCGATTTCAGAAGTGAATGCCGAGTTGTTCGAGTACCGGAAAACGCAATGGGGGCCGGATTTACCACGCTGGCCGAGGTTCCCGCCGAACAACTCGACGGCCAGAGCGAGAAACATCATCACTATCTGCGCGCGGTCAGCGCCATTACCACGGCGACGCTTTACGAGCGTTACCGGGGCTATGACGCCAGCGCCAAAGGTGATCGCAAAGCGGATGCGCTCGACGGCACGATTGATGAGCTGTGGCGTGATGCGCGCTGGTCAATCTGTCAGTTACAGGATAAGCCCCGCTGCATCATCAGGCATATCTGATGAAGGTTATCGCACAGCAGGGCGACACGCTGGACGCCCTTTGCTATCGCCACTACGGGCGCACTCAGGGTGCGGTTGAAGCGGTGTTATCCGTTAACCCGGGGCTGGCCGAATACGGGGCCATTCTGCCCCACGGCACAGCCGTGACACTGCCCGATATCGCTACCGTGCCGGTGCGTGAATCCGTTCAGTTATGGGAGTGAATCGTGAACGAACCCGATAAAAGCGTTTTGTCTTTGTTTTTGATTGGTGCGCTGATCGTCGTCGGCAAAGTGCTGGCAGGCGGCGAGCCCGTCACGCTACACCTGTTTATTGGCCGTACCTTGTTAGGCGGCTTTGTCTCGATGGTGGCGGGGGTGGCACTGGTGCAGTTTCCTAACCTGTCGCCCGTCGCCATTAATGGTATCGGTGCTGCGCTCGGCATTGCGGGCTATCAGGCTATTGAGTTGCTGATTAAAAACCTGTTGGATAAGCGGAGGAAAGAGCATGGCGAACAGTAAAAATCTGACCGCCTTTCTGGACATGCTGGTTTTTCAGAGGGAACGGCGACGCACCCGCTGACGCGCAATAGAGGCTATGACGTGATTGTCACCGGGCTGGATGGAAAGCCGAAGATTTTCACCGACTACCGCGATCACCCGTTTGCGGTGGGTCGTCCGGCCAAGGTGTTTAACCGTCAGGGCGAAAAGTCCACCGCGTCCGGGCGCTATCAGCAGCTCTATCGGTTCTGGCCGCACTATCAGAAACAGATGGCACTGCCAGATTTTAGCCCCACGTCACAGGACAAACTGGCAGCGCAACTGATTAGCGAGCACCGGGCACTGGCGGACATTGAGCGCGGCGATATCGAACGGGCAATATCGAAATGCCGCACTATCTGGGCCTCGCTGCCGGGAGCGGGTTACGGTCAGCGTGAGCACCGTCTTGATACGCTGATTCAGGTGTACCAGCAGGCAGGGGGAACGCTGGCATGATGAGTAAACCCATGATGCAGTTTCTCGCCATCATGGCCGTATGGCTATTGTCAGTGCTGATTATTACTAAATGGCAACTGTCCCGCGCAGAGAACACGCTAAGCCAGCAAGGGATCGCCCTGAGTCAGCAAAAAAACACACTGCTGGCGCAGTCCGCTGCCTTTGGTCGGTTGCAGGACAACGCCCGGAGCAATGAACAGACGCAGGCTGAACTGCGCATCAAACTTTCAAAGGCCGGGCAACTGGTCGCTTCCCGCGATAACACCATCACGAGGCTACTCAATGAAAATGCCGATCTGCGTCGTTGGTATGGCACTGCTTTGCCTGACGATATTAAGCGACTGCACCGCCGCCCCGCCTTTGAGGGCCCCGACGCTTATTTACGTTGGCTGTCCGAAAGTAACCAGTTGCCCGATACCGGGCAGCAGCCCGCAAACCAACGGTGATTTAAGCGCCGATAATCGTCAACTGGAAGGTGCACTGGTGAGCTGTGCGCTACAGGTTGAAACCATCAAACACTGTCAGGAGAAACACGATGCTGAAACCCAGCAGCCTGCGCCGCGCTCTGAGTGATGCCGTGCCGGTACTGAAAAACAACCCCGACATGCTGCATATCTTTATCGACAGCGGCGCGGTGGCGTCAACCCTTGCCCTGTCGCTGTCATTTGAAAACCAGTACACGCTAAATCTGGTTATCACGAATTTTACCGATGATATCGACTGGTTACTGGTGCCGATCAACGCATGGTTGCGGGAGAATCAGCCGGATATTGCCAATGACCCTAAAGGTTTTACCTATCTTGCTGATATTAATGATAACGGTAGCTGTGATATCAGTATCAGCCTGAAACTGACCGAACGAGTGATCGTTAAAGAAGTTGATAGGGCATTGCATGTGACCCATGCACCAGAGCCACCCTTGCCGATCCCTGTCGAGCGCCCGGTGTCACTGTATATCAATGACCAGTTAGTGAGCACATGGCATGAATGAGCTGAAACCGTTTGACGATGAACTGGCGGGATTGCTGGCTAAAATGTCTCCCGCCAGTCGCAAGGCGTTAGCAAGAGATATTGCTAACGATTTACGAAAAACCAACCAAGCCCGTATCCGTAAGCAAAAAAGCCCAGACGGTATGGCATTTACCCAGCGTAAGGCGCAGGTCATCACCGTTCAGCGGGGAATGAAAATCCTGTGGAATGATGAAGTGCGCAGCCTGAAAAACTGGCGTAAACGTAAAGCCCGATTCGGAACATTATTTACCGGATATGATACAGACAGAAAAGCCATCCGCTCATTTTACATCAGTGATATTCAGCGCTTTATTGAGGTGAAAAAAGAGCGGGTAAATACCCGTTCAGGTAAGGCAAAAGCCCTGATATTTCAGCAGCTTGTGAAGAATAAATACATGCTGGCAGTAGCATCGCCCAACGATGCAACGATAACATTTGCTAATAAAGCGCGACGGGTTGCCGAGATCCATCATTACGGACAAACAGATAAACAGCGCGGACATAATAAAGAAATTCAGTATCCTGAGCGTCAGCTTTTGGGTATAACGCGCTCAGATAAAGAACGGGTAAGTGATTTAGTGATTCAGCACCTGAGTAAATAAATAATGCCCCGTAGATTGGGGGCATACTTATGTTTTAGATATGGAATACCCGCCCGCCGCCGTCCGGTAGTTCAACCGTCAGGCTCAACTTGCCACCCATCGCTTCAATGTAGCGTTTCAACGTTGCCAGTTTGACATCGTTACCGCGCTGTTCTATCTGAGTGATCGCGGGCTGTTTAATCCCCATCGCGTCGGCAACGGTTTTTTGTGAAAGCTGGAGTTCTTCCCTCAACATCTGTAGGCCAGTTTCCAGAATCATTTCATCGGCCATTTCTTTAATGCGGGCCTGACTTGCTGGTGATTGCGCCGCAATAAATTCTTTAAGCGTTTTCATTAGTGATTCCTTTTTGCCAGATTCTCGGTAAATTCATCATCCGCGATACGGATCATGGTGTCGTAAAACCGCTTATCATTGCTTTTGTCCCAGGCGCACAACACGATAGCCTGACGCTCGGGATCGAAGGCAAAGAAAGCACGAATAGGGTGCCCGGCATGTTGCACGCGTAACTCTTTCATATTGCGATAACGTGAGCCTTTCACGCTGTCAGCATAGGGGCGGGGAAGCTGTGGGCCATAAAATTCAAGGCGCATCAGGTCAGCCGCCATTTTTTCCTGTAGAGAACATTCCTGTTCTTCTAACCATGCGGTAAATCGTTCCGTCAAAACTACCGTCCACATTCTTACCACTCCGTAATAAGCTATGGCTTATATAATATAAGCTGCGGCTTATTTGTCAATATGCAGGTTGCTTGTTGTCTGGCAGACCAGCAAGCCGCATTACATTGCCGCGATTTGTCCCCGGCGGCATCCTTTCCCCTATGAAAACACAAGCCACCCTTAGCGAAATTGCGCAATCTGATTCGTGTTGGCGTCGTGACGCACGTTAACACCAAAGACGCCCTTTCCCGGGTGCAAACCGGAAACATGACAACCGACTGGTTGAACTGGCTGACTCGCCGCGCCGGGCGTTCACGTGACTGGTGGGCACCGTCTATCGGTGAGCAGGTGTTAATCCTGTCTATCGGCGGCGAACTGGATACCGCCTTTGTGCTGCCCAGCATCTATTCCGATGACAACCCCGCGCCGTCGGCCTCTGCCGATGCGCTGCATATCAGTTTTCCCGACGGTGCAGTGATCGAGTACGAAACTGAAAACGGTGCGCTTACCGTCAGCGGCATCAAAACCGCCGACGTCACCGCCTACGAATCCATTACCGCGACTGTGCGGTTGGTACTGGTCAAAGCCGATATCCGCATCACGCTGGATACGCCGGAAGTGGTCTGTACCAACAAGCTGACGACGGGCACGCTGGAAGTGCAAAAAGGCGGGACGATGCACGGCACCATTGAGCATAGCGGCGGCGCGTTCACCTCCAACGGTGTGCAAATTGATGATCACGATCACGGTGCAGTACTGCGTGGCGGAAGCTGGACGGAGGGGACACGATGAGCAGTTACATCGGCATGGACCGTAACAGCGGCCAGACTCTCGGCGACCTTGAGCACATTCGCCAAAGCGTGCGCGACATTCTGATCACGCCGATAGGCTCGCGTGTGATTCGCCGTGATTACGGTTCTCTGCTGTCTGCCGTTATCGACCAGCCGCAAAGCCCTGCGGTGAAATTGCAGGTGATGGCCGCGTGTTACATGGCGCTGCTGCGCTGGGAACCACGTATCACGCTGACGGGCATCACGCTTGAATCGACCTATGACGGCAAGCTGGCCGTCGATATTGCGGGCGCGCTGACCGATGGCCCCGCCTTTTCTCTTTCTGTTCCTGTGAGCTGACACGATGGCAACGATTGATTTAAGCCAGCTTCCCGCCCCTGCCGTGGTGGAAGAACTGGACTACGAGACGATTTACAACGAGCGCAAAGCGGTGCTGCTGTCGCTCTACCCGGAAGACCAGCGCGCCGCGGTGGCCCACACCCTGATGCTGGAGTTGGAGCCGCTGGTCAAACTGCTACAGGAAAGCACCTATCGTGAGCTGTTGTGGTATCAGCGCGTCAATGAAGCGGCACGCGCCGGAATGGTGGCCTTTGCGCTAGGGAGTGACCTCGACCAGCTCGGTGCTAATTTTAATGTTACCCGTCTGGTCATTACCCCGGCTGATGACTCGACCTTGCCGCCGACGCCTGCCCTGCTGGAATCCGACAGCGATTTTCGTCTGCGCATCCAGCAGGCGTTTGAGGGATTGAGTGTTGCCGGGTCGGTCGGTGCCTACCAGTATCACGGACGCAGCGCCGACGGGCGCGTCGCGGATGTGTCGGTGGTAAGCCCCAGCCCGGCCAGAGTCACGGTGTCGGTACTGTCACGCGAGGGGGACGGCAGCGTCAGTGCCGAACTGGTCGCCATCGTCGCCGCTGCACTGAACGATGAAGACGTGCGCCCGGTGGCTGATCGGGTGACGGTGCAGTCTGCCAACATTGTGGAGTATAAGATTGACGCCACGCTGTATCTGTATCTGTATCCGGGCCCGGAAGCGGAACCTGTACGCGCTGCCGCCGAGCAGAAGCTGAAAAACTATATCAGCGCGCAGCACTGATTGGGGCGGGATATTCGTCGCTCAGCCATTTACGCTGCACTGCACGTCGAGGGCGTGCAACGGGTTGAGCTGACGAAACCCGCCGCCGATATCGTGCTGAATGAGGCACAGGCGTCTTACTGTTCCCGCTATCAGTTGGGTGTGGGCGGTGCCGATGAGTGATAACCGTCTGTTGCCTGTTGGCTCGTCCGTGCTTGAGGTTGCCGCCGCCACCGCCTGCGCCGAAATTACCCGCGTACCGGTTCCCCTGCGTCAGTTGTGGAGCCCGGATACCTGCCCGGTTCACCTGTTGCCCTATCTGGCGTGGGCGTTTTCCGTTGACCGCTGGGATGAAGCATGGCCGGAGAGCGTGAAACGGCAGGTTATTCGTGATGCGTTCTTTATCCATCGCCACAAAGGCACCATTGGCGCGCTGCGTCTTGTGGTAGAGCCGTTTGGCTATCTGATTCGCATTATTGAATGGTGGCAGAGCGGCGGCGTGCCCGGCACGTTTCGGCTTGATATCGGTGTGCAGTACAGCGGCATTACCGAGGAAACCTTTTACGAGCTTGAAAGGCTGATTGCTGACGCGAAACCTGCAAGCCGTCACCTGCTGGGCCTCAATATCACGTTGGACACACAAGGCGCGGCGTATGTGTCCGCTACTGTCTACGGTGGCGATGACCTGACGGTGTACCCCTATTTTCCCGAAACCCTCACCTTGTCCGGTCAGGATGTTATCGGGGACAGTATTCATTTAATTGACAACATGAGTGTAACCGCATGAGCGCAACCTATTTTGCCCTGTTGACCACCATTGGCGCGGCCAAGTTAGCTAATGCCACCGCGTTAGGTAGCCGTCTGAACATCACCAGAATGGCGGTGGGGGATGGCGACGGCACATTGCCCACACCTAACCCGGCACAAACTAAACTCGTGAATGAAAAACGCCGGGCGGCGCTCAATAACCTGATTATTGATCCGAAGAACCCCAGCCAGATTATTGCTGAGCAGGTTATTCCTGAAAACGAGGGCGGTTGGTGGATACGTGAAATCGGTCTGTTTGATGATGACGGCAACCTGATTGCGGTTGCAAACTGCCCGGAGACTTACAAGCCGCAGTTGCAGGAGGGCAGCGGCCGCATTCAAACCGTGCGCATGATTTTGATTGTCAGCAGTACCGATGCAGTCACGCTGAAAATCGATCCGGCGGTGGTGTTGGCAACGCGCGGTTATGTAGATGAAGCGATTGAGGTGCACGAAAAAAGCCGGAAACACCCTGATGGCACACTGAAAGAAAAAGGTCTGGTGCAACTGAGCAATGCGCTCGACAGCGATAGCGAGACGCTGGCCGCTACGCCCAAAGCGGTAAAAGCCGCCAACGATAACGTCAATGGGCGAGTACCTTCCGGGCGCAAGGTCAACGGTAAGGCGCTGACGGCGGATATCACGCTGGTCGCGGGGGATGTTGATGCATACACCAAAGACGAAACTAATACGGCATTAGGTGCAAAACTAGATACCTCCAGGGTACAAAAGTCACCAGATGACACAACTACCGGTGCACTGGTTATCAGCGGTGGTCATGGTCTGGGAGCTAACGCCCGACCTCGTGCTGCTGGCGCTACCGGGGGGGGCTGCCGGGTGTAATTTTTTTAGTTATACGGCCAGTCATGCAGACAACCCTTTTGGCTCCACTGGTGCGTCTGGAATTCATGTACAGGAAGCCGCAACATATGGCTAGGATTTGCTGGGGCGCGATGGCGGCGGCGTTGATTTTAGAGTGCACCAAATTGCTAATGGTGTTGCGAGTGAGTGGGCAAGGCTGTGGACAAGTGCAAATCTTAATCCAGTGAAAGATGCCCCGAAACAAATAAGCCTTGAGGGCGAAGCTGCGTTGCATACATGGGCATTAGACGCTGCGAATACGTCAGGAACATTCAGAAATGACGCAATAACTACGGCAACCAGCCGCTTTGGTTCTGGCTGGTTCTCTAAGGTTGCAGGCACATATTCAGTTTTTACAGTAGGGCCAACACCCGCAACAAGTGTCGTCAGGCTTCAGGCGGGGGACGGGCAGGGATATATAAATCATATTTTTTGGACGGATAAAAACCTCACAAACCCGGCAACGCTTGATACGGCTCAGACAGTAACAGCTATCAAAACGCACACCGCAGCCGTGGTAACAACAAACACAGTTGCATTCCGTGGAACGTTGACAAATGGCCAAGTACGCAACTTAGCGCATATTAACTCAGAAAATATAGTGCATCTTGGGGATGGTGCAGTGCCTACTACTATTCATGGTAACGCAATGCCCTTAATACAAATTGGCGCTGGTGCATCCTACCCAATTCTAGCCAGCGGCTTTAACGCCGTATCCGACGCAAACGGCTTATGAAAAACACCTGATAGCCCCACATTAACACCCGCCTCAATAGGCGCATTGTCGGTCGATGAATTTGCGGGTATTCCGTTGCCGTTCCCCGGAACCGTTGCACCTGCGGGGTTTCTGAAATGCAACGGACAGGCTTTTAACAAAACGACTTATCCCATTCTCGCCGCGCGTTACCCAACCGGCTATTTACCAGACCTGCGCGGTGAGTTTATTCGTGGCCTTGATGACGGGCGCGGGGTTGATAGTGGGCGTGTGTTGTTGTCTGAACAGGGCGATGCCATCAGGAACATTACGGGAACAATTTCGTTCTCTGATGATGATTCGTCAACCTACGCCAAAGCCATTGGTAGCGGCGTGTTTAGCGTTCAGTCTGAGACTAAGCCGTCGTTTCAGGGGGGCGGTGGAAATCCTTCGACGATCCCTGCTGTTCTGAAATTTGATGCATCAACTGTCGTCCCAACAGCGGCTGATAACCGTCCGCGCAACATCGCCTTTAACTACATTGTGAGAGCAGCATAATGAGCAACTATTCCACTGATATTGAAACCGCCAAATTAGGCGAAAACGGCCTCAGTAAAAATGCAGGCTGGATAACTGTCTATCATGTGCACCCGGTGACGCGCGAATACCAAAGCGCCAGCATGGAATATCTCATGCTAGGAGTAGGACTACCCGCACACAGTTACCCCGATGAACCCGAGTTACCCCCCGTCGGACAGGCGTTATTGCGCACGCCTGACGGTTCAGGCTGGGAGCATGTGCCGGACTATCGCGGCAAAACGGCCTACAACACCGAGACGCGCGAAGCCTCGCTTATCATCACTATCGGTGAATGGATGGAAGGATTTACGCTACTTGAACCGGCAACCGAATTTGATGTGTGGGACGGGGAAAAATGGGTGACAGACACGCAAGTCCAGCAAGCGGCAGAATTACAAGCTGCGCAACAGGCGGCACAACAGGAGTTAACCTCACGTCTTACCGTGGCGAATGCCCGTATTCAAACGCTGAGTGATGCGGTTGATCTGGATATGGCGACGGAAGAAGAGAAAGCCGCACTAACAGAGTGGAAAACCTATCGGGTGATGTTAAATCGTATTGATGTCAGTGTAACCTCGGATATTGGCTGGCCGAAAGTACCGGAATAGCCGCCTTTTTGAAACGAATACCCCACCGATACGGTGGGTTTTTTCTTCCCTTCTCTGTTGTGTCAGTTCCCAACATACCAGCATGACTCGCCTGTTACGGGGTGGCACCAGACAATAACGGCTCCCAACGCGGCAATGTTGCCATTTGCTGGAGCCTGAATTTATGAGTGATTACCATCACGGTGTGCAGGTTGTTGAGGTCAACGACGGCACGCGCTTTATTTCCACTGTATCCACCGAGATTATCGGTATGGTGCGCACCGCACCGGATGCCGACGCAGCAACCTTTCCACTTGATACCCTGGTGCTGATCGCCAATGTTCTGACCGCTGCCGGTAAGGCTGGAAAAAAGGCACGCTGGCCGCTGCCCTGTCGGCGATTGCTGACCAGTCCAAACCCGTTACGGTCGTGGTGCGTGTGGCCGAGGGGAAAGATGAAGCCGAAACCCTCAGCAATGTGATCGACGGCAGCGATGAGAACGGCAAATACAGGGGATGAAAGCCCTGTTAGATGCGCAGGCGGTGACGGGCGTGAAGCCGCGCATTCTCGGTGCGCCGAGGCTGGACTCGTTGCCCGCCGCCACCGCGTTAGCGTCTGTCTGTCAGTCTTTGCGTGCATTCGGTTACGTCAGCACGTGGGGTTGCAAAACCCTGTCTGACGCCATCAACTACCGCGACAATTTCAGCCAGCGTGAACTGATGGTTATCTGGCCGGACTTTATCGCATGGGATAACGCAGCGAACGCCAGCGCCACGGCTTACGCCATCGCCCGTGCATTAGGACTGCGCGCCAAGATTGACCAAGAGACAGGCTGGCATAAAACCCTGTCAAACGTCGGCGTCAACGGCGTGACGGGGATCAGCGCCTCGGTATTCTGGGATTTACAAACACCCGGCACTGATGCGGATTTACTCAATGAAGCGGGCGTCACCACGCTGGTACGCAAAGACGGTTTCCGCTTTTGGGGCAACCGCACTTGCTCTGACGATCCGCTGTTTCTGTTCGAAAACTACACCCGTACCGCGCAGGTGATTGCCGACACCATGGCGGAGGCGCACATGTGGGCCAACGACAAGCCGCTGACCGCGACACTTATCCGCGACATTATCGACGGTATCAAGGCCAAGTTCCGCGAACTGAAAAGCAATGGTTACATCATTGATGCCGATTGCTGGTATGACGACAGCGCCAACGATAAAGATACCCTCAAGGCCGGGAAACTGTATATCGATTATGATTATACGCCCGTGCCCCCTCTGGAAAATCTCACCCTGCGCCAGCGCATCACCGATAAATATCTGGTGAACCTGTCCGCGTCGGTTACCACAACGCTATGGCACTGCCTCGCAAACTGAAATTTATGAACCTGTTCAACGACGGGATGAGCTACATGGGGATCGCCACCGCCGTCACACTGCTGAAGCTCACGCGCAAGCTGGAGAACTATCGCGGCGGCGGCATGAACGGTGCCGCGTCGATTGATTTTGGGCTGGATGATGATGCGTTAGCCATGGAATTTACGCTGGGTGGTCTGGCTAACGAAACTCTGTGGAGCCAGTACGCCGCGCCGGGTGCCGATGCGGTCATGCTGCGTTTTACCGGGTCTTACCAACGTGATGACACCGGGGAAATCATTGCGGTCGAAGTGGTGGTGCGCGGGCGTCACAAAGAAATCGACGGCGGCGAGAGTAAGCAGGGGGAAGACACCGAAACCAAGATTTCTACGCAATGCTCTTATTACAAGCTGACCGTGGACGGCAAAGAGATGATCGAAATTGACACCATCAGCATGATTGAGCGTGTCAATGGCGTTGACCGTCTGGAACAACACCTCCGGGCTATCGGTCTGGTGTAACCCTGTGCGGCCAGTACCGTACTGGCCGTTTTTCTTCACCCTGAATACAGAGAATTATCATGAACCAACACGATAACGTTGTAACGCTGGAAACCCCGATTAAACGTGGTGACACCCTGATCGAAACCGTCACACTGATTAAACCCAACACCGGAACCCTACGCGGCGTGAGTCTGGTCGCAGTGGCAAACTCAGACGTTGACGACATGATTAAAGTGCTGCCGCGTATGACGGTTCCGGCACTGACCGAACCTGAAATTACCCGTATGGAGTTGCCGGATATGATTGCAATCGCGCGGTTTTTTGACGCCGAAATCACCGCAGGCGACCTCCCCCGAAGCCTGACCGTTGATGAGCTGATGGCGGATATCGCAGTGATTTTCCACTGGCTGCCCTCAGAGCTTTATACAATGAGTCTCACCGAGTTGATTCTATGGCGCGACAAGGCGCTGAAACGCAGCGGACATGCCAATGAGTAATAATCTACAGCTCAGTGTTTTGCTCAAGGCCGTGGATAATGCCACCCGACCGTTTAAGGCGGTGCAAACCGCCAGTAAAAAACTGTCGGGTGATATCCGTGATTCACAGGGCCAGCTCAAAACCCTGAACGCGCAGGCCGGGCGCATTGAGGGATTTCGCAAAGCCAAAAGCCAGTTAAGCGAAACCGGGGCGGCACTCAAACAGGCGCAAGCCAAAGCCGCTGCCCTGTTGGCGGAACTGCGCAACAGCGAAAACCCCACCAAGCAGCAGGCGCAGGCGCTGGAGCGTGCCCAGCGTCAAGCAGAAGCATTGAAAACAAAGTACGATGTGCTGCGCCAGTCACTACAACGTCAGGATAGTGAACTGAAAAAAGCAGGTATCAGTGCGCTCGACCTGTCGGGAGCAGAACGTAAATTACGCAATGACATTACACAAACCAAAACGGCGCTTGACCAGCAACACGCAGCCCTTTTCCGCGTAAGCCAGCAACAGGAAAAACTGAACGCGATCAGCAAACGTTACGAGAAGGGCAAAGAAATCACTGCCGGGGTACGCAATTCCGGTGCCGCCGCATTTGCTGCTGGATCGGCGGCGCTGTATGCCGAAAGCCGCCTGATTGTCCCCGCCGTTGAGGCCAACGGGCAAGGCGCACGCATCGCGGCACAGACGGGCGGAAATAGCGCCGACGGTGAACAGTACACTCGTGTTATCAAAGAGATTAACGCCGCTGGCGTCAGTGGCGATCTCAATCAGATAGCCGAAGCGGTGGCCGCAGTGCGCAGCAGATTGAGGGCGCTGGGAATGTGGGCGAAACCGAGCTGACCCGTATATCGCGTAAGGCGCTGGACATGCAGGCGGCACTCGGTGGCGACGCTGCCGAGAGTATCCAGATAGCGGCCATCATGATGAAAAATGGCCTCTCCAAAAACAGCGACGAGGCGTTTGATTTGATGGTATCCGGGATGCAGCGCGTATCGGCACAGATGCGCGGTGAATTGCCGGAGATCCTGCACGAGTATTCGACCCACTTCCGCAATATGGGATTCAGTGGCTCGGAGGCGATGACGCTTCTGGTGGAGATGGCGCAGCAAGGAAAATTTGCGCTGGACAAGACAGGCGACGCGGTAAAAGAGTTCAGCATTCGTGGCTCGGATATGTCTAAGTCAAGTATTGAAGCCTATGACGCCGCCGGACTCAATGCCGCCAAAATGTCTACCGCCATTGCCAACGGTGGCGATAAAGCGCGTGCCGCCATGCAGAAAACCGCACAGGGTCTGCTGAAAATCAAAGATCCGGTAGAGCGGGCCAACCCGGCGATTGCCCTGTTTGGTACGCCGATTGAAGACCTGTCGATTGACCAGATACCCAAATTCCTGTCGGCGCTGGCCGGAACCAAAGACAAGCTGGGCGATGTGTCCGGGGCGGCTGACCGCATGGGCGATACCCTGCGCGATAACCTGCAAGGGGATATCGAGCGGTTGCAAGGCGCGATGGCTGGCCTGCGCTTTAACCTGTTCAATGACGATGGCGGCGCATTGCGCAAGCTCACGCAAAGTGCGACGGCATGGCTAAACCGGGTCAATGAATGGGTGACGGCTAACCCGGAGCTGACACGTCAGATGGTGATGGTCGCCGGGGCGGCAACCGCGTTAATCACGGTGCTCGGTGGGATCGGGCTGGTTGCATGGCCCGTATTAAGCGGGGTTAATGCGCTGGTTGCCGGGGCGGGATTGCTGAGCGTGGGGTTCGGCAACGTCAGTGACAATGGATTACCCAAGTTATCAACGGGATTAAACCGGATCGGCAATCTCATCATGTGGCTGGCAAAGTCGCCACTGATGGTGCTACGCGCGGGCATGTCAGCGTTAACGTCCGTATTCGGCGTGGTCAGCAACCCGCTGGCCGCAATCCGGGGCGCCATGTCGGGTTTTGCCCGTGTGCTGATGTGGCTGGTGACTTCACCGCTTGCCCTGCTGCGCACCGGGATTATGTTTATTGGTAGTGCGTTAGGCGTTCTGTTGTCTCCCGTTGGGCTGGCCGTCGCGGCGATTGTTGGCGGCGCGTTGCTTATCTGGAAATACTGGGAGCCTATCAAGGCATTTATCGGCGGTGTGGTTGAGGGTTTTGTTGCCGCCAGTGCGCCGATTATTGCCGCCTTTGCGCCGCTGCAACCCGCCTTTACATGGATAGGCGACACGGTAAAAGCGCTGTTTGGCTGGTTCGGCGATCTGCTGGCCCCGGTTAAATCGACTGCTGCCGAGCTGGACGGTGCGGCCAGCGTGGGGAAACGCTTTGGTGAGACGCTGGCTAACGGGCTAAATGCCGTCATGCATCCGCTGGATTCGCTGAGATCCGGGGTGTCGTGGCTACTGGAAAAGCTGGGGCTGGTTGATGAGAAATCGAAAAACCTGCCGGGCGCGGATAAGCTCATACCGCCGCAACAGGCCGCTGCCTTAAACGCAGGCGTTATCAACGCGCCCGCACCGCAGGGCAGGGCAATGAGGCAAACGCGATTGCCGCCCGATACGGCGGTGAGCGTGATAACGGCGGACGCATCCCGCTGGGGAAATTAGCCGTGGTCGGTGAGCATGGCCCGGAGATCGTGACCGGGCCTGTCAACGTGACCAGCCGCCGGGAAACAGCAGCAATGGCATCTGCTGCCATGAATATGTCGGCCTATCGTCCGATAGCCGCCACCACGCAGGTCAGCGCCGCACCGTCTACGGTCAGCATTCATGCGCCTATCAGCATTGTTGCGCAGCCCGGCCAGAGTGCGCAGGACATTGCACAGGAAGTGGCGCGCCAGCTTGGGCAGCGGCACCATTTACGGGGTGTTTGTGGTGAACAGTATCATCCAGACAAAAACCGACTTTTTCCCCGATGGGCGCGCCCGGCGCATTGAATTTACCGTGACGCTGACCCGCGTAGACTCCTCGCTGTCTGCCATGCTGGGTGATTTACGCCAGCAGGCCGAGGGCTTGATCGGCAGCGCCGGAGAGCTTGCCAATAAGGCACAATCCACCATCGGGGGATTGTTCTCATGATTAACCCGGTAAACGTTCGCGCAGGCAGTAAGACCGCCCCCGCGTACCTGCTGCGCCTGAATGAGCAGGACATTACGACAATCATTAGCCCGCGTCTGCTATCGCTTAACCTGACCGATAACCGGGGCTTTGAGGCCGACCAGCTCGACATCTAGCTGGACGACAGCGACGGGCAGGTACAGTTGCCCCACCGGGGCGCGGTGCTGTGGGTGTTTTTAGGTTGGCAGGGGGAAGCGCTGATCGGCAAAGGCGATTTCACCGTGGACGAAATCGAACACCGGGGCGCACCGGACACGGTGACTATCCGGGCGCGCAGCGCGGATTTTCGCGGATCGCTCAACTCGCGCCGGGAATTGTCATATCACGACACCACGTTAGGGGCGATTGTCGAGCAAGTGGCAACGCGCAATAACCTTGTACCGATGCTGGCTGACGGGTTCGAGGGGATAAAAATCCCTCATATCGACCAGACGCAGGAAACCGACGCGGTATTTATTACCCGGCTGGCTGAGCGCAACGGTGCAATTGCGGCCATTAAAGCCGGGCGCTTGCTGTTTATCCGCCCCGGAACGGGAAAAACGGCCAGCGGTAAACCTATCCCGCAACAGATGATTGAACGCAGTGACGGCGATCGTCACAGCTTTAGCCTGGCTGACCGGGGAGCTTATACAGGGGTGACGGCAAGCTGGCTGCACACCAAAGAGCCAAAGCCGAAGAAACCCAAAAAGGTTAAGGTGCAGCGCAAATTATTACTGCACCAAGGGCCACAACCCACCCATCCCAAAGCGAAGAAAACAACAAAGGTGCTAGAGGCGCGTGAGGGTAACTACATGGTCGGCACCGATGAAAATGTGCTGGAACTGACCACCGTGTTTTCCACCAAGGAGCAGGCCATGCGTCAAGCAAAGGCAAAATGCGACAAATTACAGCGCGGTGTCGCCGAGTTCTCTATTGCGCTGGCAATGGGGCTCGCTGACCTGTTCCCCGAAATCCCGGTTCAGGTCAGCGGCTTTAAGCAGGTGATCGACGAGCAGCCGTGGAAAATATCAAAAGTGACGCAAGCCCTGAGCAATGGCGGATATACCGCGCAGTTAGAGCTGGAAGTGCGGGGAGTTTGATGCAGAATAACAATTCAATTTCGAATTTTTATTTTCAAATGCAAACTCAGTGATAGAATAATATCCACTAAATGCCCCGTAGAGGTGACAATATTATGATGCATTGCCCATTGTTCCTACATGCAGCACATGCCAGATCCAGCCGTTACCTGAGCACCAAAACCAAAGAACGCTATCACCAGTGCACAAACATCAATTGCGGTTGTACCTTTAAGTCACTGGAAACCATCGCAGATATGATTATGACGCCGGGAGATGTCAAACCTGTGTCACCACATCCAACCCGCTCAAATAAGGGTACGCTCTGGACTTAACACCAAACGTCAACATGACCCTCAGATAAGCGGGTTTTTTTATGCCCACCGTCGCCATCGCCATAAAAAAAGGGCTTAGCCATTGGCTAAACCCTTAATAACTAAAGCTTTTGGATGTCGCGTTAGCGAACTCTTAGTTAAGACGCTCTTTGATACGAGCAGACTTACCAGTGCGCTCACGCAGGTAATACAGTTTAGCCTGGCGTACTGCACCACGACGTTTCACTGTGATGCTGTCAACAACCGGAGAGTGAGTCTGGAATACACGCTCTACGCCTTCGCCGTTAGAAATTTTGCGAACAGTGAATGCAGAGTGCAGACCGCGGTTACGAATAGCGATAACCGCGCCCTCGAATGCCTGCAGACGTTTTTTGCTACCTTCAACGACCCATACCTTCACTTCAACGGAATCACCCGGACGAAATGCAGGTACGTCCTGTTTCATCTGCTCTTGTTCAAGCTGCTTAATAATGTTGCTCATAATATGTCTCTTACCCTAGGTAAACTGATACATGGGTACGCGCACCGAAGTGCAACGCCCTAATCCTCTCGTTGCTCGGACTGATGTTCACGCTGGAACTCAGTCAGCAACGCCGTTTGCTCGTCAGTCAGAGCTAGGCTTTTCAGAAGTTCAGGTCTTCTAAGCCAGGTTCGGCCAAGCGACTGCTTTAATCGCCAGCGACGTATTTCAGCATGGTTTCCCGACAGTAACACTGGGGGAACCTCCACGCCTTCCAGCACTTCAGGACGAGTGAAGTGCGGACAATCCAACAGCCCATCCGCAAAGGAGTCCTCTTCCGCAGAAGATTCATGCCCCAGTACGCCGGGAATAAAACGGGATACCGAGTCTATAAGTACCATTGCTGGCAACTCACCGCCACTGAGAACGTAATCCCCGATTGACCATTCTTCATCAATTTCGGTTCTGATTACGCGCTCGTCAATCCCTTCATACCGGCCACACACCAGAATCAACTTCTGATGCGTTGCGAGCTGCCGTACGCCCTCTTGATCCAGCTTACGGCCCTGCGGTGATAAATAAATCACCCTGGCACCGTCGCCTGCCGCGGCCTTTGCTTCATGAATGGCATCCCGCAAAGGCTGCACCATCATCAGCATACCGGGGCCGCCACCATAAGAGCGATCGTCCACGGTACGATGCCGATCGTAAGTGAAATCACGTGGATTCCAACACGTTACGTTCAGAAGGCCATTTTTTACTGCCCGACCAGTGACTCCATAATTAACCACTGCGCGAAACATCTCGGGAAACAGGCTAATCACCCCAATCCACATTTTTTCGTTCCACTCAGTTCGTTCGTTTGATTCAGAGCTCAAAAACTCGGGTTCCAATCTACTTCAATCGTTTTCGTAGAAAGGTCTACGTGCTTTATAACCTGTCCGGTCAGAAACGGAATCAACCGTTCCTTCGCGCCGAAGGCATTCTTCAGGTTAGCTTTGACCACCAGCACATCGTTAGAACCGGTTTCCATCATATCAATGACTTTGCCCAGCTGATATCCCGCGGATGTGATGACTTCGCAGCCAAAAAGATCCTTCCAGTAATAATCTCCTTCCTCCAAATCAGGAAGCTGTACAGAATCTACAACGATCTCAGCGTTCGTTAATAAATTTGCCGCATCACGATCATCAACACCTTTTACTTTGATGATCAGATCCTGATTGTGGTGTTTCCAGCTTTCGATCTCGACAATCTGCCAGGATCCCTGAGACTGGATATACCAAGGCTGGTAATCAAAAATGCTTTCGGTTTCTTCGGTGGAGGAAAACACTCTGAGCCAACCCCGAATACCATACGTTGACCCTATTTTTCCCATCACGATGGGATTAACAGGGGATGACGGGTTAAGTTGCTTGCTCATTGTCACCACCGCAGCAGATTACGCAGCTTTTTTAGCATCTTTGATCAGCGCAGAAACGCGATCAGAGATAGTTGCACCTTGGCCAACCCAATGTGCAATACGGTCCAGATCCAGACGCAGAGCTTCGGCTTTACCGGCTGCGATCGGGTTGAAGAAACCGACGCGCTCGATGAAACGACCGTCGCGTGCATTGCGGCTGTCAGTCACGACGACTTGATAGAACGGGCGTTTTTTCGCGCCGCCACGTGCCAAACGAATTGTTACCATAACATCCTCTTTAGTTAATAAAACAGCCCGGCCCCATCGAGGAACGGGGCCCGGGTGTCATATAAAAAGCCCGAAATTTTTACTCATTTTGGCGCAAAAAGCAATCTAAAGAGTCAACTTGCGCTGCCAAGAGCAAAAAAATCGCGCTTAACGCCCCGGAAAACCCGGTGGTATCATGCCTTTCATGCTACGCATCATTTTTGCCATACCGCTATTTTTCATCTTTTTCATCATACGCTGCATGTCGTCAAACTGTTTTAACAAACGGTTGACGTCTTGCACCTGCATGCCTGACCCGGTGGCGATACGACGTTTACGTGATCCTTTGATGATTTCCGGCTTGGCACGTTCCTGCTGCGTCATCGAGTTGATGATGGCTTCCATACGCACCAGCACCTTGTCATCCATTTGAGATTTCACATTGTCTGGCAACTGTCCCACGCCCGGCAGCTTGCTCATCATGCTGGCCATGCCGCCCATGTTACGCATCTGCTTAAGCTGATCGAGGAAGTCGGTTAAATCAAAGCCATCCCCCTTCTTCAGCTTTTTCGTCAGTTTTTCCGCCTGAGAGCAGTCAACCTTGCTTTCAATATCTTCGATCAGGGAAAGCACATCCCCCATACCGAGAATACGCGACGCAATACGTTCGGGATGGAACGGCTCCAAGGCTTCTGTCTTTTCGCCAACGCCGAGGAATTTAATCGGTTTTCCGGTAATATGACGAATTGACAGCGCCGCACCGCCGCGCGCATCACCATCAATTTTAGTCAAAATCACACCGGTAAGCGGCAGTGCCTCATTAAAGGCTTTTGCGGTATTGGCCGCATCCTGACCGGTCATGGCGTCAACCACAAACAGTGTTTCAACAGGTTTGATGGCCGCATTCACCTGCTTGATTTCGTCCATCATCGCTTCGTCAACGTGCAGACGGCCGGCCGTATCTACCAGCAGCACATCGTAAAACTTCAGTTTTGCATGTTGCAGCGCGCGGTTAACGATATCAAGCGGTTTTTCGTGCGCGTCGGAGGGGAAGAAATCCACCTCAAACGTTTGAGCCAGGGTTTCCAGCTGCTTGATCGCCGCAGGGCGGTAGACGTCCGCGGAAACCACCAGCACTTTCTTCTTGTGCTTCTCACGCAGGAACTTGCCCAGCTTACCCACACTGGTGGTTTTACCCGCCCCTTGCAAACCCGCCATCAACACCACGGCTGGCGGTTGAGCTGCCAGATTCAGGGCTTCGTTGGTTTCTCCCATCGCGGCAACGAGTTCGTTTTTAACGATCTTGATGAATTCCTGGCCCGGCAACAGGCTTTTGTTTACCTCATGCCCGACGGCACTTTCCTTGACCCGGTTGATAAAATCACACACCACAGGTAGCGCCACATCGGCTTCAAGTAAGGCCATACGCACTTCGCGCAGGGTGTCTTTGATGTTGTCTTCAGTCAACCGTCCGCGGCCACTGATGTTGCGCAATGTGCGCGAGAGTCTGTCAGTTAAGTTATCAAACATTATCTTGTGCTCAACGAAAGGCGGGCCGCATACGCGACACTCTGGACAAATATGGCTGATTATACCATGAAAGACGAAACGATTGCTGTGAAGCGCGACGATAACCGGTTGGTGCGTGACGAGACAACCGCTATACTGGCACTCCCTATCACTTCAGCAGCCGCTCAATGTGTTGATCATTATGCCACTCTTTGCCATTACAGCGTTAGTCGCCTATTCAATCAGCCTGGGACTGATTATTCCTGGCCTATAGCGCAAACAGAGTGCCTACCGCCGGTTGACGATGATCTCTGCGACTGTGGCCCTGATCTGCCACGCTATTACGCTCTATCACCGCATTTTTGATGTGCAAACCGGGCAAAATCTTAGCCTGTTGAATATCGGCTCTACCATCAGCCTGATGATATGCACCGTGATGACGGTTGTTGCATCGCGCAATCGAGGCTGGTTTCTGTTGCCTATCGTTTACGCGTTTGCGCTTATTAATCTGGCCTTTGCCAGCTTTTTGCCGGGCGAGTTTAAACGCATCTGGAAAAAACGCCGGGGCTGCTGTTCCATATCGGGCTGGCGTTGTTCTCTTATGCCACCCTGATTATTGCCGCACTCTATGCGCTGCAATTAGCACTGATCGATTATCTGCTCAAAAACAAAAAGCTGAGCATAGTCTCTGAAATGCCGCCGCTGTTAAGCATTGAGCGCAAGATGTTTCATGTCACGCAAATTGGCGTCATCCTGCTGACGATGACGTTATGCAGCGGCTTGTTTTACATGGATAACATCATCGATAACAAAGATAATCTGCACAAGGCGCTGTTCTCCCTGTTTGCCTGGTTCAACTACATTCTGGTGCTGTGGGGGCATTACCATGAAGGGTGGCGCGGACGCCGCGTGGTATGGTTCAGCATGGTGGGCACACTGTTACTGACGCTGGCCTACTTCGGCAGTCGTGCACAGTAATAAGCTTCATCTGTGACGATATGCAAACAAAAAAGGCACCTGGTGAAGGGGGCCTTTTTTATTTTTTTAGATATGCAATTCTGCCAGTTTATCTTTCGGTAACGCCAGATCGTCGTTCTGGTTGACGCCAATCGGATGCACCAGAATATGGCGTGCAATGTCCTGAGCCTCTTCCAGAGAGTGCATCTCATAGGTGCCGCACTGGAACTCGTTCAGCTCAGGGATTTTGCGTTGATCGGTCACTTTGAGCACATCCTCCATCGCCGCGCTCCAGGCTTTAGCCACGCGTTGCTCTGCCGGTGTGCCAATCAGGCTCATGTAGAATCCCGTGCGGCAGCCCATCGGAGAAATATCGATAATTTCAACACCATCACCGTTGAGATGCTTGCGCACGAAACCGGCAAACAGGTGCTCCAGCGTATGAATACCGCGCTCCGGCATCACCTCTTTATTCGGGCGACAGAAACGCAGATCGAACACGGTAATGGTGTCGCCATGAGGGGTTGTCATGGTTTTAGCCACTCGAACCGCCGGTGCTGCCATGCGGGTATGGTCTACGGTGAAGCTATCTAATAACGGCATGTTGCCACCTCCTCATAAAAAAAATGACTTTTTTCATCTTTCCAAGAAACTTTTTGGTTCCCAACGAGTCTGACTCTATGAAAGACGCGCATTTATCATCATCATCCCTATTTCTCAAAGATGTTTTTCGGCCACAGCCTATACCGTGGCCTTTTCTTTATTTTGTGTCCGCTCAAACCTGAGTTGCAGCCAGATAGGCCTCGAACGACAGCGTATCTTGCGCTTCCAGCGCGCGCTGTTTTTGCCAGGCGCGTTCACTCTCGGCAACAAACTGCGCCTCCGTCAACACCGCTAAAGGCTCTTGACTTAGTTGCTCACGATAACGGTCTGCCAACGTCAAGCCAAGATTACCGCAGCCCTGCGCTTTCAATAGCGGCAACAGACGCCCGGAGAAGGTGTTTTCCGGTTTATCGAACCCTACGCTCAGTTCGTCGCAGACCTGCTGATAATAGGGCTGATCATGTTCTCTATCCAGCATTTCTGCCACGCGGCGCAGATCGCGGAACAAGGCATGTCCGACACCGGCCAATGGCTGCTGCCGCGTTTCACATCCCATACCGACGGTCAACCCCGGTTTACGCCCTTCCAGAATAATACGGTTCCAGTTTTTACGGGTACATTGCAGTTCGGCGCTATCCATTTCCGGCGCATCAGCCAATGCGCACCAGATCAGGAACAGATCGAGGAAACGCACCTGCTCGGCGCTGACCCCTGACGGCGTAAAGGGATTGATATCCAGTGAGCGTACTTCAATATACTCAATGCCACCGCGCATCAGTGCATCAGAGGGCGTTTCGCCACTGCGAGTTACACGTTTAGGACGGATCGGCGCATACAGTTCATTTTCGATCTGCAACACGTTGGTATTGAGCTGCAAGTAGCGATCGCCTTGTTTAATCCCCATCGCGGCATATTCCGCTGACGGCGTTTTGATCGCACGCTTCAGCGCTGCCACATATCCATCCAGCGTATTAAACGTGATGCCCAGATTGCTCTGTGATTTGTTGGTGTAGCCCAGATCGCTCAAACGCAACGAGGTCGCGTAGGGAAGATAATAGAGCCCGTTTTCACTACGTTCAAACGGCAATGCCGTTTCACGCCCCTGCAAAAAAGAAGAGCAGATGGCGGGAGATGCGCCAAACAGATAAGTAATCACCCATCCGAAACGGTAGTAGTTACGGATCAAACGAAAATAACCGGCGGATATCTCCTGCTTACCACTTTCAGCGTCAGCCACGCCCGCACGCGCTTGCCAGAATGCCAGCGGCAGTGAAAAGTTGTAATGCACGCCGGAAATGGTCTGCATCAACGCCCCATAGCGGTTTTTCAACCCCTCACGGTAGAGCGTTTTAAATCGGCCAACGTTCGATGTGCCGTACTGAGCCAGCTCGATATTCGTCTCATCGGGAATAAAACACGGCATGCTAAACGGCCATAACCGCTCAGAACCGATGTTACGCGCGACATAGCGGTGAATGTCCTGTAAGAATGCCAACAGGTGATCGACATCCCGATCAACAGGCGTAATAAATTCTAATAAGGATTCTGCGAAATCCGTTGTGATCCAGGGATGGGTTAATGCCGCCCCTAAATTTTCTGGGTGCCCTGTCTGTGCCAAATGTCCATTGGGCTGTACGCGTAACGTTTCGCGTTCAATACCGCGTTGAATCCACTTCACCGCATCAGGGTGATGTTCAAGCCAGGTCAACGCTTGTGATATATCCGGGATCAAATCGACCTCCCGCTGTTAGATGTAATGATTGTTCGCATAATGAAATCGTATCATCTCTACTAAAATACAGTGCTACACGTTATGACCACAAAGTCATTCCTTGTAATGCCACGATGGCCACCACGATATAACGCAGCGCTTTCCCTATACAGATAAAAAGCGTGGAGTACAACCACGGCATGCGCAGCCACGCACAGCACGTCGCCAATAACCGGTACCCAACTCAACAAAAGCGCCGCCGGACCATAACGCTGTAACCAGCGTAGCGCGGTCAATGTGCCGGTACGCGGTTTTGGCTGTGGCAGAATGCGCCCCAACACCAGATTGGTCATGCCGCCCAGCGTATTGCCTATTGTTGCCACGACAATCAGCGGCACCGCGCCGGTAACCTTCGCCACCAATAAAGAGACCAGCAGCACTTCAGAGCTGCCGGGTAATAATGTCGCGCTGAGAAAACTACTCCAGAAAAGAGAAACCAGTCCCTAGAAGGCACTCAAAGCGTTCGCACATCGACAACAGCCATGTTTGCACGCTGCGCTGCCTGAATACCAAAATCCGCATCTTCAAATACGACGCAGGTTTCAGGCTCTACCTGCATGAGCTGGGCGCAGCGCAGGAAGGTGTCAGGAAACGGTTTATGATGCAGTACATCCTCCGCGCCGACAATACCAACAAAGTAGTCGCGCAAGCCAAGATGACGTAGCAGCCTGTCAGCCAGATGGCATGGGCTACCGGTGCCAACCGTCATATGTCGACGTCCCTGATACGCTTTCACCACGTCAATCAAGGGCAACGGCTTAACCGTATCAAACAGCACCTCTTCCACCAGCGCCAGCTTTTCAGTCGCCAGCGCCTTTGGGTCCATATCCACGTTATGCCGGGCCAGGATCACCGCTGCGATTTTCTCAATGGGAGCCCCATTGTACGCCACCATTTCTTGAGCATCATAGGTCATGCCGTACTTGCCCAGAATGTTATGCCAGGCTGCACGGTGTGTGGGCTCAGTATCGAGGATGGTGCCATCCATATCAAAAATAAGACCTTGATAACGATCGTACATCGTGACTCCGTGAATAGCGCAAAAGAGCCGTTACTTTAGCGCAAAGTCAAAATGATGTCGCTGGTTCAATAAAACCACAAAAAGCAAGGTTATCGGTGTATAAGCGGTTAGCAGGGGGGAATCAGCCGCGTACAGGTAACGCTGGGGATAAAATCAAAGGGAAAGTATGGGATATTATGGTTCACAACATGAGGAATGGTGCATCCGGGAGGATTCGAACCTCCGACCGCTCGGTTCGTAGCCGAGTACTCTATCCAGCTGAGCTACGGATGCATAGTAAATGGCGGTGAGGGAGGGATTCGAACCCTCGATGCAGCTTTTGACCGCATACTCCCTTAGCAGGGGAACGCCTTCAGCCTCTCGGCCACCTCACCAACACGCTAACCTTCGAACCGTGATGATGATGTTTCCTTCATCGTGCTCACCGGTACTGCGTGGCGCACATATTACTTTCCCGGACTTATAAGTCAAACAATTTTTCCTAACTCTTGGTTGTTTGAACAAATCACACCCAACACGCACAGATTCACAGCGAAAAGTCTATTTTATCAACAGCGTTAACGGCTATTGATGCCTGTGACAAAACGCACTCATAGGAAACTAAAACGGCATGGGAGGATATACAGGGAAGCTAAAACGGACGCGTCCCGCCTGAGAGGCGAGACGCTTGGTAAATCAGTAGGACGTCGGTTGCGACTTTTCCGCTTGGATCCGCTGGTAAATCTCTTCGCGGTGAACAGAAACTTCTTTCGGCACATTAACACCAATACGAACCTGGTTGCCCTTTACCCCTAGCACGGTAACCGTCACCTCATCGCCAATCATGAGGGTTTCGCCAACTCGACGAGTCAAAATAAGCATTCTTTGCTCCTTGAAAGATTATAAAGAGTCGGGTCTCTTTGTCTCCCCGCCATTCTCCATCATGCGCCGTGAAAACATAAACCTAAATGGGGAAACGCACTCCGCCATCTTACTCCAGTGTATCGTTACTTTTAGTTTAGTCGATGTCAGCCGTTTTCGCTGTTTTATCACGACATTTGTTATCACAACAAAGGGCTACGGCATGCTCCGCTTACCAACACAAGCTCGGCAGACCGATATTTCCCCCCAACGCACGTCCCTGGCCTAAGGGGAAAACGCCAAAATGAATATTTGGGCGTTTCGTTGAGATAACACACTATTTATAGTTATAGCCTATCCGTTACCCATGTTTCAACGCTAGATAGTGCCGAAGATAAAGCGGCAGGGTTGTTCCCACCGGCTTGTGCCATATCAGGACGTCCGCCCCCTTTACCACCGACCTGCTGAGCGATAAAGCCAATCAACTCAAAGGCTTTAACACGATCGGTCAAATCCTTCGTGATACCGGAAATCAAGCTGACTTTATCCTCTGAGACGGTTGCCAGCACAATGATAGCTGAACCGAGCTGTTTCTTCAGATCGTCCACCATAGTACGCAATAATTTCGGGTCGGTGTTATCCAACTGTGTTACCAACAGTTTCGCACCCTTGATCGTTTTCGCCTTTGAGGAGAGCGAGACACTTTCCTGGGCTGCCTGCTGTTCTTTCAACTGTTGCAGCTCTTTTTCCAACTGACGAGTACGATCCAGCAGGGAACGCACTTTTTCCGCCACGTTATGGCTATCGTCTTTGACCAGTTGGGTAACATCCTGTAATACGTCACTTTGACGATGCAGCGCCGCCAGTGCCCCACTGCCCGTTACGGCTTCAATGCGTCGAATGCCCGCCGCCGTCCCTGATTCGGAGACAATCTGGAACAAACCGATATCCCCAGTACGTTTAGCGTGCGTACCGCCACACAGCTCAGTGGAGAAATCGCCCATGGTTAATACACGCACATGGTCTTCATATTTCTCGCCGAACAGAGCCATTGCACCTTTCGCTTTTGCATCCGACAGCGCCATCACGTTAGTATCAACGTCGTGGTTACGACGAATCTGCGCGTTGACAATATCTTCCACCTGACGGATTTGCTCTGCCGTCATGGCTTCAGGTTGCGAGAAGTCAAACCGCAGGTAGTTATCGTTAACCAACGAGCCTTTCTGCGCAACGTGATCGCCCAGTACCTGGCGCAGCGTAGCGTGCAGCAAGTGAGTAGCGGAGTGGTTAAGACGAATACGATCGCGACGCTCACTATCGACGTCAGCATTCACCGTATCATTGACGCGCAGCGTACCCTGAGTCAGAGACCCCAGATGACCAATTGCCTGACCAAACTTTTGGGTATTCCCAACGGTAAAGCGCACGTTGGCATTATGCAGTGTCCCGGTATCGCCGACCTGGCCGCCCGATTCCCCATAGAACGGTGTTTCATTGAGGATAACCACGCCCTCTTCACCGGCATTGATCGCTTCCACCGCCTGTCCGTTTTGATAGAGCGCGATAACCGTAGCCTGCTGCTGTGTCTTGTCGTATCCCGTAAACGGCGTGGCCACATCAACACGAATCAGGGTGTTATAATCGATGCCGAACCCACTGGTTTCACGCGCGCGCTGGCGTTGTGCATCCATCGCACGCTCAAAACTGTCCTTATCCACCGTAAGATCGTGCTCACGACACACATCCTCCGTTAAATCGAACGGGAAGCCGTAAGTGTCATACAGCCGGAACGCCGTCTCACCGTCCAGCACGTTCGCTTTCAGGTTTTTGATCTCTTCATCCAGCAGGCTAAGGCCACGCTCCAGGGTGCGGGCGAACTGCTCTTCTTCCACTTTCAGCGCCTGTTCAACCACCGCTTGCTGCTGTTTCAATTCATCATCCGCCGCCCACATGACCTGAATCAATGGCGCAACCAATTTATAGAAGAAGGCCTCTTTGGCACCGAGGAAATTACCGTGACGCACCGCGCGACGAATAATACGGCGCAGAACATAACCACGGTTTTCGTTGGATGGCATGACGCCATCAGCAATCAGGAATGCGCAGGAGCGGATATGGTCAGCGATAACGCGCAAGGATTTGTTACTCAAATCCTGAGTGCCAATAATGCGCGCCGCTTCTTGGATTAATGTGGTAAAGACATCGATCTCGTAGTTGGAATTGACGTGTTGCAATACCGCAGTAACACGCTCCAGCCCCATCCCGGTATCAACAGACGGTTTAGGCAACGGAACCATGGTGCCATCAGCCTGACGGTTGAACTGCATAAATACCAGGTTCCAGATCTCGATATAGCGATCGCCATCTTCATCCGGGCTTCCCGGAGGACCGCCCTGGATATGGTCGCCATGATCGTAAAAAATTTCCGAACACGGACCACATGGGCCAGTATCACCCATCTGCCAGAAGTTGTCAGACGCGTATTGACCGCCCTTGTTGTCACCAATACGGATAATGCGCTCGGCGGGTACGCCGACTTCTTTTGCCCAGATGTCATAGGCTTCATCGTCGGTGGCATATACCGTTACCCATAATTTCTCTTTGGGCAGGTTAAACCATTGCACACCAGTCAGCAGTTCCCATGCATATTGAATGGCATCACGCTTGAAGTAGTCACCGAAGCTGAAATTACCCAGCATTTCAAAGAAGGTGTGGTGACGCGCGGTGTACCCTACGTTATCTAAATCGTTATGCTTACCGCCTGCACGCACGCAGCGCTGTGACGTGGTCGCACGCACATAGTTGCGTTTGTCCAGCCCCAGGAAAACATCCTTGAACTGGTTCATTCCCGCGTTGGTAAACAGCAATGTCGGATCGTTATTCAGCACCAGTGAACTACTGGAAACGATCTGGTGTCCTTTACTCTGGAAAAAATCGAGAAACGCTTGACGGATCTCAGCGGTGCTCTTGCTCATAATTGTCCTGGAATGAAACTAAAAGAACAGATCGTGGGCAAGGCTAGTGCAGCATAGTGACGCTACCCGTGCAACTCACGAACAAAAAGTGGGAATAAGATAAATTTTCTTCGGGGGGAAGTAAAACACCGGATGCATTCAATGCGAAAAATTCGTATAAATGTCCTGAATTTCATCATGAGAAAAGCCGCGAGTTAACAAGTATCGCTGCTGTTTTGCTTTTTCTTTCCAGTCAATTGGCGGCACATCACCAAATTTACGCGTTGCTACCTGCTGCGCGAGGGCGAACCAGTCAATTTCACATTCCAACAATGCGGATGAAATGACAGAACGCGAAAGGCCTTTCTGACGCAATTCCGCCACAATGCGCTGAGAGCCATAGCCTTTTCGGCTTCTTCCATGAATGTAACGCTGAGCAAATCGCGCATCATCCAACCAGCCGTGTTCATGGCAATATGCCAAAGCGGCGTCAATATCCGCAGCGTCAAATGCCGGCTCAACGCGAGACATCAACTTGCGGCGTAGCTCCCCTTCGCTGTGATCGCGTACCGCTAACAGGCGCATTGCAATAGTGAGTGCGTTGACAGAAGGAGTTGATGGTGTCATTGAAGATACATGTTGGTGAGAGAGCACGACAAACTACGAATAACGTTTATCGTGCTCCATTCAAGTCACTTAACGCGGTTTAAAATTCACCGTTATTTTCACTACCCGCGGTTTCTGCATCATCGTAGAAACCCGCTTCGCTTGCTGGTGCAGACACATGATCTTTGTTGTGCAGCAGCATTTCACGCAGCTTTTTATCCAATTCGGCCGCGACTGCCGGGTTTTCTTTCAGGTAGTTGCATGCATTCGCTTTGCCTTGCCCAATCTTGTCGCCGTTGTAGCTATACCAGGCACCCGCTTTCTCAATCAGCTTATGTTTCACGCCAAGATCGACCAACTCACCGTGGATGTTGATCCCTTCGCCGTACATGATCTGGAATTCAGCCTGTTTAAAGGGCGCAGCCACTTTGTTTTTCACCACTTTAACGCGGGTTTCGCTGCCCACCACTTCTTCTCCATCTTTAATGGAGCCAATGCGGCGGATATCGAGACGTACAGAAGCATAAAACTTCAGTGCGTTACCCCCGGTGGTGGTTTCTGGGTTACCAAACATAACGCCAATTTTCATACGGATCTGGTTGATAAAAATCAGCAGCGTATTCGCCTGCTTCAAGTTACCGGCCAGCTTACGCATCGCCTGACTCATCATGCGAGCCGCCAGGCCCATGTGGGAATCACCGATTTCACCTTCGATTTCCGCTTTCGGCGTCAGTGCCGCCACGGAGTCAACGATGATCACGTCAACCGCGCCTGAACGCGTCAACGCATCGCAAATCTCTAACGCCTGCTCGCCGGTATCGGGCTGAGAACACAGCAGGTTATCGATGTCGACACCCAGCTTTTTGGCATAAATCGGATCGAGTGCATGTTCAGCATCGATAAATGCGCAGGTTTTACCTTCACGCTGTGCAGCAGCGATAACTTGCAGCGTTAGTGTGGTTTTACCTGACGATTCTGATCCGTAGATTTCAACGATACGCCCCATTGGCAGCCCACCGGCCCCCAAGGCAATATCGAGTGACAAAGAGCCGGTAGAGATCGTTTCAACATCCATTGAGCGGTCTTCGCCCAAACGCATGATAGAACTTTTACCAAATTGCTTTTCGATCTGGCCCAGCGCAGCCGCCAATGCCTTTTGTTTGTTCTCGTCAATAGCCATTCTACTCCTGTCATGCGGCGTAACGCTCTCGCTACACGGCCGCGCGCTTTATGTTACTGACACTGGTATGTAATCAAACAGGCGTGTCACCGAATCATTAACAGCATTATACTGTGTACGCATACAGCATCAAGATTATTTTTGCAGAAATCCATCCAAAAGCATCTGAAGTGCGAAACGCACGGCCTGAAGCCGCACAGCATGCCTGTCGCCAAGAAACAGCATTTCACGCGCCAGTAGGTTGCCACGCTTGTCACACCAGACAAACCAGACGGTACCACCGGGTTTTTCGTCAGAACCGCCATCGGGGCCAGCAATGCCGCTCACAGAAAGTGAATAATCAGCCCCCGCTGCACGCAAGGCACCCTGCGCCATTTCCCGTACGGTTTGCTCACTCACTGCGCCGTATTGGGCAAGCGTTCCCTCACTGACACCGATGAGGCGCTGTTTTGCCTGGTTGCTGTAAGTGACAAATCCATAGTCAAACCAGCCGGAACTCCCCGCCACATCAGTAATCGATTTTGCAATCCAGCCTCCCGTACAGGATTCTGCACAGGTCACCTTTGCACCCAACGCAGTCAGGCGTGCTCCAATCTGGGCGCTTAACTGCAAAATCTCGGTTTCCATGTTCACTCCACGTTGATTGAGGGTATAGCATCACAGCGTATCATTTTCACACGGGTTCGCCTTCCCCTGCCACGCTGTTGCGTGCCTTATTCTAGAATTCGGCGCGAAAGTAAAGGGAGCGGCAGGACAGATATAACTCTGGAGGTTAAAACGCGAAGGAGAGTAAAATGGCTCAACGGGTTTGGCGGGATTACATGCAACCCGCGCAGCTGGTACAACGCCAATCCTGCGGATTGATCGCCTGATAAAAAAATCGAAAATAGCACTCTTCAATAGGAACCTGGTTATTTTCGAAACAGTCGGCTAACCAGTCTACATTCTCTACAATCCAATCATCTTCATCCAATCCTTCACGATATAATTCATCCTCAGGATCGATGATCGAATATATTCCCAGCGTTCCCAGATGTTTTTCATGAAAGAACGTTGGCAGGTTAAAGGCCATAGACTGAAACGTAATAATCCAGTGCCCATGGCACAGGAGGTTACTGTTGCGACTCCATGCAGCTGTGAATGGATTATTCATGTTATTAATACCCTATCGCAAAAAAGCGGAGGGAAAATTAACACGAGATGGAAGGAAAGTAAATAATCCGTAAAGAGTAAGGTTAAGTGTTAATTATCTCAGCGAAATATTGGTACATATTATCACCTATTAAAGCAAGCCAAAATAACAGCATTGATATATCGCAATAAAACAGACAATAATAACAAAAGAAATACGGTATTTATTCAAGATGCGTTATATCTGCCCCACTTGTCCGTCATAAAAATGTCACACCGAGCGATTATCTTGTGCGGATAATAATAACAGATGATAGCTTGTAAACGACATGCTGCCCCGCCTCGGGGCTTTTTTCCCCTGATGCGGAGAATGTTCATGACGTTTCCCTCCATCCGACGCCTACGAACGGCAGATTGCCCTGCCTTCAAACAGCTACGACTCGAAAGCCTGCTGAATCACCCTGATACTTATGAGGCGTCCTGGGAAGAAGAAAGTCAGAAAAGTGACGCGTGGTTCGATGCGCGCATCAGGCAGAATGTCATTTTCGGCGCTTTTACTCCCGAAGCGCGCCTGATTGGCCTGTGCTGCTATACACGCCCCCAGAGGCTGAAATCCGCCCACAAAGGTATTGTGTGGGGCATGTATGTGGCACCAGACTGCCGGGGCAAGGGCGTTTCCCTGCAATTGCTCAATCACACCATCTCGCACGATCGCTAACGGGCTCACATATTACTACTGAGCGTAACGTCCTCCAATTTGGCAGCGTATCGCTTGTATCAAAAGGCCTGTTTTTGCCAATATGGGCAGGAGCCGGATGCAATGAAACTGGGCGACATCTATTACAGTGAACGTGTGATGTTCTTCCCTTTACGTTAGCTCCGCATCTTCCAGAGACAGGGCAAATCTTGCCTAAGTGGAAAGAAGCGGCAAAAATAACAAGCAATGTTGTAAGCTGTAAGTCCACATCACTGAGGATCCTGCGTGTCATATTCTTTTTTTAAATCATTGGTTTTTGCCAGCAAGCGCGCTCCTGATGCTTTAAGCGGGAGCATCACTATCGCGCATTCTGCCGATGCACTGTATGCCTTGTGGCGCAAGCCGGAAACACTGCCAGTGCTGATGAGCCATTTTGCGACGATCACTATCCTTAACCAGACGGATTCCCTGTGGCGCGCCAATACGCCGCTCGGCTCGCTGTTAGAGTGGCGAGCACGCATTGTGGAAGAGAAACCGGGAGAAGCCATACATTGGAGTTCCCTCCCTGGCGCACTGGTTCCGAACGAAGGGAGGCTGACATTGTCACCCGCCCCCAATGGCGAGGTTAACGTCACCTTGTGGATTCGATTTACACCACCGGGTGGGCTGGTCGGAAAAAAAGTAGGCCAGCTCTTCACATTGTTTTCACAAGATATGCTGAAACAAACGCTGGAGCGCTTTAAAAAAATGGCCGATGAGCAACAATTGCCGTCAGCGTAACTCGCCTGAATACGCTGCCACTGTTAGCTCTATAGCCAGAAGAGCAGTGCCCAATAAGCATTGGAGGCCATATGCTGGAACTTATTAAGACCGTTGGTCTGGGCCTGGTGTTAATTTTGCCCCTGGCCAACCCGTTGACCACCATTGTGGTATTTCTTGCGTTGTAGAGTGACATGAGTGAGGGGGGAGCGCAACCGGCAGATATTTCAAACCTCACTGTACGTGTTTATCATCATGATGGTGGCCTTTTATGGTGGGCAACTGATCATGAATACGCTGGGCATTTCTATTCCCGGCTTGCGCATTGCTGGTGGACTGATCGTGGCTTTCATCGGTTTTCGTATGCTCTTCCCCCCACACCAGCGAGAGCACGGACCTGAGGCTGCCAGCAAGGCGGATGAAATCAACCGAAGCCCTTCAGCAAACCGGGTGAATATTGCCTTTGTTCCACTGGCCATGCCCAGTACCGCGGGACCCGGCACGATCGCGCTCATTATCAGTACCGCGTCGCAAATTAAAAGCGGAATTGCGATCACTCCCTGGGTGGTAGCGGTTGCGCCCGTATTCTCCTTCCTGATGACCAGCGTGATCCTATGGGTGTGCTTACGCAGTTCTGGCTACATTGTGCGCCTGTTGGGTAAAAGCGGTATTGAGGCCATCGCGCGTTTGATGGGATTTTTGCTGGTGTGTATGGGGGTTCAATTTGTCATCAATGGCATGCTGGAGATCGTGACAACCCTGCCAGCCAAATAACAGATAAAAAAACCCGCCTCGAGGGCGGGAAAAGTGACTCTCTTGACAGGGATGGAAATCACAACATTGACAAGGGATGTAGAGACAATAGCAGATGAAATGTATAGAAGTGTCTTGCGAGGTAAGGTTAGCCCGAGGGATGTAAAGCGTGGTTTTCAAACATAACGATTTGCATCATCAGGGAATTATCGATATGCCCGTTCTTCCCTGTGCCAGCAGTGAAACCCCGTCGTTATCCTTTTCCTTGATGTTTCACATACAGTTACATTCCGAGCGACAGCACCGGCGATCCGCACGCACTGACTTTACCTGCTCCTCTTTCTGGTATTAGTCTGACCTATAACGCGCTAGGGCGTCAGGCAGACAGATTTTATCATCATCAAGTAACCACTAATGAAATTATTTACCTATGAGCATTGCCCGTTCTGTGTGCGAGCCAGAATGATTTTTGGACTGAAAAAAACACCGTTTGAACTGGCGATCATCATGGAGGGAGATGTGGAAACGCCGACGCGGATGGTTGGCCTCAAGGTCGTCCCTATTCTGCAAAAAGAGGATGGCAGCTTCATGCCTGAAAGCATGGATATCGTTCACTATGTGGATAGCCTGAAAGCACCGCAGATCGCAGACCAGCCGGTAGACAGTGCGATTGAAGCATGGTGCAAGTCAGCCTCTGGCGTGGTGTTCAAACTGGCGGTTCCGCGTTTCACCGAAGGTGAGTTTGCCGAGTTGGCAACAAAACCTGCTCGTCAGGCTTTCCGGCAACGTGAAGAAAAAGCGTTTGGCGACTTATCTGCGCTTCTGGCAGAAACACCCGCGCTGATTCGCGACGTTGAGCAAAAATTGGCAGAATTAGAAACCTCACTCCCTGCGGATGAAACGGTCTCAACCACGGACTTTATCCTGTTCCCGATCCTACGATCGCTGACTATCGTGAAAGGTATTCACTATGGGCCACGTGTGAGTGAATACCTACATCGTGTCGCCACCGCAGACCAAATTGATTTACTGACAGCCCAGGCGCGCTAGTTCAAAGCGGCGAACGCCATGCGCTCAGAATGGTAGCGACGGGGATAACAGTGACGGGATTCCCCGGCAGGCTCAGCCCCGCCCACACCTCATTATGCTGACCGATGAGCTGCTGGGCGCGGGCATAAGTACGATCCGCCGTGGTGTGCGCATCTGCTGCCACGGTGATTGCGTAGCCCTTGCTGGCACCGACTTTGATCGTCGTATCCACACAATAATCGGTTGCACAGCCACAGACGGTGAAGGCATTGATGCCCAAACGCTGTAATAGCGCATCCAGCGTCGTGTTCCAAAACCCATCACAAGCGGTTTTAGTGACATAGTGTGCATGCGCTGGCTGCTGTAATTCTGGGATGATCTGCCATAAATCACCACCAACGCCCATTTCTCCTTCGGCATGCTGGATGAAAATAACAACGTCGGCGGCATCAATCAGCTGATTGATCAATGCTGCCTTGCCCTCCCTATCGTAACGTGGTATCGCCAACACCCCGACTTGCATATCAACCACGATCAAAACGTTATTTTTCATCATCACCTCAACGTAAAAAAACCAAGGTTGTGTGGCTCCCACACGCCCTTGACTTTGTGCACAATTAGCTTTATGCACAATGCGCTTTATGCTCGGAAAGTTACGCGGCTTGCGAATCCGTTAGCGACTGAGGCTTGCGCCCCCACCTTTTTTCATCACGCCACGGATATCCAATTCCTGCACCAGGTTCAAGTCACCGCTGATCGTCAATTTCAGAACGCTGGCCGCAATCGCAAAGTCGATGGACTCCTGAGCGTCAAACTGATGCAGGATACCGTGCATTAACCCGGCACCGAAGGAATCACCCGCCGCAACACCTTCCATCACATGCAGGTTATAGCGCGTTGTTTCATGAAACTCGCCATCGCTCAACAGCAGCCCCATCCATTGGCTGTCTTCGACCGAGCGAATATTACGCAGTACGCTGGCAACCATTTTACATTCCGGATAACGGCGCGTTACCTCCAGCATACCCTCTTTGAACGCATCAATCTGTTCAATGCCACGTGACATATCGCCATCAAAGGCTTTTATACCCAACGTTGCTTCAAAATCTTCATCGTTGGCAATGCAAATCGTCACGTAATTCATCAGCTTTGACATAACACGCTGCGCTTTTTCCGGAGACCACATTTTGCCACGATAATTCATATCGCAAACCACCGGAATATTATGCTGTTGGCAGTAAACACAAGCGGTGGTCACGGCCTGGTCTAATTCAGCAGAAATTGCCGGCGTGATGCCCGAAAAATAGAAGTAATCGACATCTTGCAGCAGTGTTTCCCAATCAAACTCCGTTTGGTTGGCCGTAGCAAATGCGCTGCCTGCACGATCGTAAACCACATTGGCAGAACGGACGCTGGCCCCTTTTTCAAAAAAGTAGATTCCAAGACGAGGGCCACCACGTAATACTTTATGCGTATCAACACCGTATTTACGTAACGTCGAGAGTGCCGTTTCGCCCAACAAATTTTACGGCAGCTTGGTAAGATAAGCAGAATCATTGCCTAACAGAGCAAGAGAAACCGCCACGTTCGCCTCTGCGCCACCGTACGCTGCTTCAAATGCATCAGATTGCATAATACGGTTATTGCCCTGCGGCTTAAGCCGCAACATCATTTCCCCAAACGTTAATACTTTCATTTTTCATCCATCATTAGGTTTATTACGCTATGACGCGCTGGCATAGCAGGTATACGGGGAATGCCATTATTGGTGAAACCGACAACGGTCAGTGCAGCGTATACACTTGCCATTATACCTCGACGCGTGATTATTCTACTTTGTCATAATTTGGTCAGCACAGGTACGATAAATAGCAATAACTAATGAGCGTTATGGACTAACAACACGGGTATTTATTCCAACACCGCATATAACATTACGGTTGTTGAGTGCGCTTCTATCGAAATGCGGCGCGCCCCGGTTACACAAAAGAAACAAATCACCCTCATCGCAGAAAAAGACACGTAACATAAACATCGATGACGGGAACGCTATTTGACGCCCGCTGAGCCATTTCTATTTCGTATTATCTAACATTGGCGCGTTGCGTATGATAACAACAGGTGAAATGGGGGGGTAATACCACACGAATCGTCACCATAAAACGATAATTATCAAAAAGCATCATGAGGAATATATGCGGTCAATGAAAAATATCTCTCTCGGTGTTCTGCTAGGCGCTGGCTTCTCTGCCATTATTGTCATCGGCCTGCTGGTTGCCGCCTTTGGACGGATCGCGTGGAGTAAAACAAGCGATCACATTGAATATTATGAAAAACACCATTTAACCAATCTTATCTCAGTGCAGGATTTAAAGGATAACTTAAACAGTGCCACCAAAGCCGCATTAATCATGGCATTCCAGGATGATATTAACAGTCAGGCAGAAAGTGAGGCGGTAGTCGAACAAATGCTGGGAGGTAACAATCTTCTGCTGATACGCTTAAAAGAAGAAATCTCGCTGCCGAACTTGCTCGCAACACTCGATAATTTTAACAAAACCTACGCTGACTATATCACCATGACCCAGCAGACCGTGAATCTGGCAAAAAATGGCCAACTGTTGGATGCGCAATCTCTTGCGATAGAGAAGTTACAGCCGATACAAATGAGCCTGTTTCAAGAGATTTCAGCCATGATCCAACAACAACAAGACAACACCACTCAGGCGGCTGCCGAATCAACTCAGGGAGCACGCCTGTCTGGCAATATACAGTTGTTGTTGGCTGCCATAGCAGCGCTATTGGGCTTGACCATCGCAGGGTTGACGACACGGCATATTAAAAGGCAACTGGGCGGCGAACCTGCTTACGCCATGCAGGTTGTCCAACAAATAGCGCAGGGTAATCTGGCTACTCACATTACGATTCCCGCTGGCCATCAAACCAGCCTGCTATCCGCCATGCAAGAGATGCGCGATAACTTACGCAACATCGTGCTGGAGGTACGCGAGAGTAGTGAATCTATCTCCGTGGGGGCTAACGATATTGCAGCAAGCAGTACCAATTTGAGTCAACACACTGAACAGCAAGCGGCCAGTCTGCAACAAACCGCCGCATCGATTGAGCAAATCAGCCAAACCATTCATCAAAATGCTGACACTGTGCGTAGCACAACGCAGCAAGCTGATACGGCCAGCAGCATCGCGGCCAAAAGCGGTGAAGCCATCGCCGATATCGTACAAACTATGAGTGAAATTAGCCAAAGCTCTAACAAGATCAACGAGATCATTGCCGTTATTGATGGTATTGCTTTTCAAACCAATATACTGGCGCTCAATGCCGCGGTTGAAGCCGCACGGGCTGGGGAACAAGGGCGCGGTTTTGCCGTGGTGGCTGGAGAAGTTCGTTCTCTGGCACAACGTTCCGCATCTGCGGCAAAGGAAATTAAAACGCTCATTCAAGATAGCGTAGGCTGCGTTAATAACGGTTCACAATTGGTCAGTCGGGCCGGAGCCACTATTGACGAGCTGGTAAAACAATAGCGCCAAGTCGCAGTGAGCGTGAATGAGATTGGCGTGACAACACAAGAACAGGAGCAAGGCGTCAGACAAATCAATGATGCCGTCAGCCAACTGGATCTCGTCACCCAGCAAAATACGGTACTGGTGGAAGAATCAAGCAGCGTGGCCGACGGTTTACGCGATCAGGCACAGCACTTGGTCTCCTTGATGAGCGTATTCCAGGTAAATACGTCACGCCCCTCTGGCGAGGCAAACCCAACAGTCACGACACAGCCACTTGGTATAGCATTACAAAGTAGAAAGATTGCCTGATATTTTCCAAGGGGGTTGTCGTCGCCATCATGGTCTTGCCACTGGCAGCCGCCTTCCCCCCAGCCTTTCCCCTGCCTATCCATTCCGCACTACACGCCGATTCTCGGTGCGTTCTACACCTCAAAAACGTCAAATATTTGTAAGACTACGGTAATTCTTACCTGACAAGACTAATATTAAAGCAGTTTCTGGCCGATATAGGGTGAGTAACATGTAAATTTTCCATTGTAGGGCACTGCCAGACAGGAATCAGGTTAAACGTCTAGAAAGAAGATTAGTCAATTGAAAAATAATAAAATAGTCACTAAGCTTATCTAGAGGGTTACTATGTATTCATTTGTTGCGCGTCAGCCTATTTTAAATAAGAACCTCCAGCCCGTCGCTTATGAACTGCTCTTCCGAGATGGTATTCGCAATTCGTTCCCTGATGTCACTCCAGAATACGCCACCGCACAAATCATAACGGAACAGTTTTTAACGAATTCACTAAGTCGACTTGTTGACGATCACATCAGCTATATCAACGTTCCACATCAGATGCTTACCAATAGTCTCGTTGAGGCGCTACCGCCAGAAAAGGTCGTACTGGAAATTCTGGAAAATGCACCGCCTAATGACACCTTGCTGGCCTCGGTAAAACGGTTGAAAAAGAGAGGCTTTAAGCTCGCGCTGGACGATTTTTTGATGGCTCCCGAATGGGATCGTTTTCTACCTTACATTGATGTGCTCAAATTCGATCTCATGCAGTCATCCTTTGCTGATATTGCATCCTACATCAACAAACTCCCCTACCGGCACATCACCTTTCTTGCGGAAAAAGTTGAGACGCATGAACAATTTTCTCAGGCAAAGCAATTAGGTATTTCACTCTTTCAGGGATACTTTTTTAGCAAACCAGAAATCATTCAGTCGCGCCGACTATCAGTGAATAATTACAATGTATTGCAGCTACTTAGTGAGGTAAACAAACAGGAGCTAAATTACGATCAGATCGAAAAATTGCTCAGTAAAGATGTATCACTCGCTTACAAAGCAATGCGATATGTCAATAATATCAGGTTGCGCAGCAACTTAAGCTTGATGCCACTTCAGGCTAATTTTCGCTACATTGCTATGCTGCTGGGACAAAAAGAGTTGCGCCGATTTCTCTCACTGGTGACGATAACCAGCCAAAGTGATAAAGATAAATCCTTTGAATTGTATCGGTTGAGTTTGTTAAGAGCGAAGTGCTGTGAACTTATTTCGCTGCATCAGAATAAGAAAGATGACCCGATCAATGCTTTTTTATGTGGTCTGTTCTCCCCGCTTGAAGCCATCCTTGACTGCCCGATGCTACTTTTGCTGTCGGAAATAGCATTGCCTAATGAGGTAAAACAGGCTCTGCTTGAAAACACTGGCGCCTATGCACGTTACCTCATGCTGGCAACGGAATATGAAAAACAGAATTGGCAAGACGTTAATACACTTATCACAGAGCTGAAGATCACCGAGCAACAGATGATACACATCGTACTGGATGCCACGCTGTGGGCTGATGAAATGCTGCAAATAGGTCAAATGAATGAGAAAAAGGGGGAATAATCCCCCCTCATCTGTTACTGGCTACTACAGTGAGAAATAGGTCTGCGCTTCACCTCGTTTAAAACGTTTCCCAATTAGCATTGTCTGATTTGGCCAGCACCTTAGCGGATGCCGGTAACGAGGCGGGCAAGACCGCACTTTTCGAGGATTGCATCCCCCCAGAGCACGCGTTGCCTCGGTAATTTTAAAGGTCGCAACGGCATGA
The DNA here is from genome assembly GCF_015762685.1 of Candidatus Symbiopectobacterium sp. 'North America'. Lineage (GTDB taxonomy): Bacteria > Pseudomonadota > Gammaproteobacteria > Enterobacterales > Enterobacteriaceae > Symbiopectobacterium. Next base: position 48,152 of record NZ_PEHF01000066.1, read on the forward strand.
CGCAGATAGTTAGCCTGATCCTCCAGTGCCGCTGCCGCAGATTGCTAGACCAATGCCGCATTCTGCTGTGTTACACCATCCATTTCCGCGACGGCCTGGCTCACCTGCTCAATGCCTCTGCTCTGTTCATCTAACGCAGTAGCGATCTCGCCCATGATATCGGTGACTCGCGTTACCGCAGTGACGATTTCTTTCATGGTTTCTCCCGCATCCTGGACTTGCTCAGAGCCCGTGTTGACACGGCTAACCGAATTTTCGATCAAGCTTTTAATCTCTTTTGCGGCTTGAGCACTTCTTTGGGCTAAATTGCGCACCTCTCCGGCCACCACGGCAAAACCACGCCCCTGCTCACCGGCACGCGCTGCCTCAACCGCCGCATTCAGTGCCAAAATATTGGTTTGAAACGCGATACCATCGATCACATTGGTAATATGTGCAATTTGCGTAGAACTATCCGAGATGTCTCTCATAGTGGTAATAACGGTATTAACAACATGCCCACCTTTCTGTGCTGTTTCTGATGCATTTTTTGCCAGAGCAGCAGCTTGTCGCGCATTATCAGTGTTCTGTTTTACTGTTGCCGTCAACTGTTCCATGCTTGCAGCAGTTTCCTCCAATGCGGAAGCTTGCTGCTCGGTTCTTGACGACAGATAATTACTGCCCACTGAAATTTCGCTGGCTCCTGTATAGATACTGTCAGAACTGGTGCGAACGTCGCTAACCGTTGTAATTAATGAACTTTGCATCTCTTTTAAACGTGAAGCGAGCTGACCAATTTCATTTTTACTTTCTGCCTCTATGTCCTGCGTAAGATCGCCTCCAGATATCGCACGAATATGATGGATAACGCGGCTTAACGGCTGGAAAAGAATACGCTGGAGAACACCCCACGCGCTCACAACCACCAAAATCAATGCAAGCGCAATGCTCCCAATCGTCCATTGCATAGATACAAAGCTGGAGATATTTTCACGCTGTCCGGCACTGACTAAAATATTATTCTGCTCCCTCCAGGCGTTATAGCTCTGCTCTAAATTATCCTGCGCCAGTTGGGCATCAAGATTGCCATAAGCCTCATAGTCGCCGCGTTGTAGATACTGGATAGACATTTTAAAAATATCATGCAGTTGGCGATAATTATTCTCCACTTTTTTAGCAATGGCATCGCTCTGCCCTTCAAGCCGGGGGGAAGACTGATAGCGATTAAACTGTTTTTCGGCCGTATCAAGCGTAGTACTGGCTGTTGCCAGGAGAGCATTGATTGCCGCGATGGATTTCTCATCTTTCTGGTTTTTCAAAAAACGGATGGCCACGCGAGTGATGACAACGCGAGTCTTTACAAGAGATTGAAAACTATTAGTAAGCTGTTCTTGTTGAAAGCTCAAGATTTCAGATTTTTGAAAGTTTTGCTTATCGTTATTTACTGAGGAGTAAAACAGTATGCTGGTGATTACCTGCAATAAAATAAAGATAGCAAAGGCAATCCAAATCCCTGTGATGACTTTAACGTTTTTAAACATGGTTTGCCTCTTTGATCTAGGAATAGATGCCTAGAGGCAATATCGTCAACCAGCCGCGTTTCTTGATTACATTTACGCAACACGCCGCAGCTAACAAAACTGATAAGAAACAACATATCACATTGATAAATATGACAATTAGCTTAAGACAAACGCTTTGACACATAAGGAAACGTTATGAAAAATCAACGTTCACATTAACAAACCGCAAGAATTTAAATAACAATATGAATTTTAAGTAAAAAATCACTTCTAGATCTAGAAACTTAAAAAAATCAATGTGTCATTTTCCTAATTATTTCCTTTACTTCCAGCCCATACTCAGAATTTTTCTGCATCCTTTGCACAAAAACTCGCTGATAGAGCCACGCATCTATGCACTTTTTCACATCAGCCTTATCCGGCTGGCAGTGGAATTCGAAGATCATCCTTTTTTCTTTTGAAAACAACACTAAACTACTTTCAAACTCGAGAAAATCAAGATCTTCTATTTGGTAGGCTGTTTTAAATGCAGAGCAGATGTAATGTATATCCATATAATATCCACCAATATTTTTATAACTTTACATTGCTGTATAGCATAAATAGCATTAAATCGTACATCTTAATCATTTTATTGTGATACACATTTAGTTTGCGTTGAAATATGAGATTCCTTTTCTAGAAAACCCGGCAGTAAATTAACAAATTCAGGTCATGCCCTCTCAACATCCCGATCTTCTCAAAAGGGCTCTCCCTCCCCCATAAATGCAACCACAAAAAAGGGGACAATACCGAATGATGACATCAGCTTTTTTTAATGGCATTTAGTTTTAATTCACATACTAAAATCAAAACTCATCATTCATTATCAGCACACGTTTTACATCATCCAGGATGCTAAGGAAAAGGAATTTCCCACGTGGTCCCTGGAGAATCTCATTTTTTCAGCTAGCAATGCTGGATGTTTTGTTGCCCTTGGGTGCACAACCCCTGCGACCTCATTATAACAATATCCGATAAACTCACAAGATAGTTTATATTTTTCAATATCCTTTACCAGAGCCCGAGCTTTACATAATTCGCCGAGACGTGCATAGAGTAACGCCAGTAATCCCCGCATGATCGTATTCCCGGGAGAATCAGTATTAAGTGTATCTTCTCCATACCTTTACGGCCTCCTAGATATCGCCAAGGAGATAATTGATGATAACATGCAATATTTTAGGCGAATAGAACGCATCATTGAGGTCCATACACATATTATTCATCTGCATTGCTTTATCTAAATCACCTTGTCACACCAGATGGCAAGCATAGTAATAATAAACCTCTGCAACCGTGGGGGCTAATAACATGGCCAAATGAAATTTACTTGCTGCTTCCTTATTATTTTCAGCGCAAAGTAGTAGCCCTTGTAAAGAAAGAGCAATGACGTTATTAGGTTCACTCACTAATATCTTGCCGACAATGATCATCATTTCATGCCGGACGCTTTCATAATCCATCAAGCCCAGATTGGCTACCGCATAGTAAGAACCGGCAATCCGGCATAATTCACTGATACTGGTTTCGCCATGTCGTCTTAATTTCACTGCTTGAGGCATAAATTTCTCAAGCGCTGAAAGTGAGAATTGCAATGCATCATGCTGCGCCACGTTGGAGCTCAAAGGATGCACATTGATCGTTGCCGGATCCGTTCCCATCGATGGATCAATCGCAGACAAAAGCGTAAGAATGGCCCTGTATAGCAACCGGTAATTGATGTGATGATCGCTCGTGAAATGAACACCTTCTCGATATAACACCGAGTGATCCTTTGCCCGAGTCAGTTTAATACGGATGATAGATTTTTCACCATGCCGAATTTCCATACCAGAAATATAATAGTCTGCCTGTGATTTTTCGATTGCAGACAGGTAGCTACTGTAATCCTGGACGCTGCGCGTCAGACAAGACGAAACAACGTTAATGGGCAAATCGAGACAATGCAATCAATCAATCTATTGATCGTGAAGTGAAATAGCTTGGTATCGATGCTGCATTTCAAAGATAAACAATGCAATATTGCATGCTCTCTTTTCAACGGAAGCATCAAAGACGGTCATGTCATTGTGGTTCGCGGTCAAGGTAGGCTGAACCGCTTTTTCAGGAAGATCGACGACTTGAACCTCAGGGACAAAACGATAGCCCTTACCGTAGATGTTATCGATAAATCTTTTTTTTCTTGAATGACCCAACGTACGGTGCAAAACATAAATACAGCGCGTTAATGACTCATCGGAGACCAATACCCCCTTCCACACATGTTCAATTATTGCATCTTTTGAAATAACGGTATGTGCGTTTTGTAAAATAAAGAGTAATACCGCACTCTCTTTCGGCGCTAAATAGATAGCGCCTTTATCTTTTGTCAGTAATTGACCATTATGAAAAGAAAAACCTTCAAATATAAATTGATGAAATTCCATTTTTACTATTCCTTACGAAATAGAGGCATAACTTTGCGTAATAAAGGAATAACGCATACACTCAGCTAACAGTGCTATTCCCAACAAGCGGTAATGACTTTACTTCGGTTTTTTTAGAGCAAACAGATGAAACAAGGCTTAAAACGTTTTTCAGGCATATCAGCAGAACAAAAGTGGCAGAACCAACGTCACAGATAATATACGAGAATCGATAATTTTAATCACCGAATTCATTGGTAAGTCCAGACCAATGCACTAAAAATCCCGAGTAAAAAAACAATGCCTTCATCAACATAAAATACTACAAAAAAATGTAAAGCAAAATTTAATATCACAAATCAATAATATCACTTACATAACAAGTAATTATCAACGGACATCTCCCACTGATATTGTTCTCTTGGTTTGGCAGGCGCGCCCGCAGATTTATCAACACGCATGTAATCTATGCTGTGCGTAGGCATACCAGCCTGTTTGACATTGTCACATATCATGAATTTTTTGCCAGGATCTTGCATCGTCGCGCGAATATGCTCCCAAAATTGGCTCACCTGCTTTTCGGACAATTGCGCCAAGGTTTCACCTAAGCGTTTTCCGTGTGCCATCTTGGCATATTGTGTACCAATACGGTTTGCATCAAACCACGTGTAGCTTCCCGCCAAGGCATAAAGAAATACGGCTCGGTCGAACTTCTGAGCACGGACGCATTCATTCATTTCAGCATAGAGCATATCGGGCCCCCCAGAAGCACTATAAAGAGGATCTGTACGACATGTTTGTCCTGCAAACTCAAGGCCAGTACTGTTTCTGCTAGCACTACCAGCGCTATCTGGAAGTGAACGTGTCGCAGACTGACATCCCACCAACAACAACGATAGGAATAGAGTGCTGGCTGCGAAAAGAACGGGTTTACCAGTCATAATTTTCATCAGGATCGAGCCCATCTGATAACAAGACTTTTTGCATCCACTCATTGTACATAAACCGCATAGCATAATTATTAACCTCATCATCGCCTAACTATTTGATTACTTGATTGATTTATTTGATATCTCCATCAGTTTCATAAAGCGAAATGGTGGAGTTCGATAGAGAATTAATAATTGTCATTGCTTACTTTCCTTGATTATCATCATGATCCGATACCAACAATTCACGAGACGGTGAATACGTTCCAAGTTGTTCGTAAAGTTTTTCCAGTGTTTGCTGAGAAAGTTGTTCGCAACTCTCATACAATGATTGCGTGTCAAAAAACGTATTTATTTGATTATCAACAAACGTCTCTGGTAAAAATTCGACCAGTTGCTCACGATACTTAAATACATATCGCAAATCTTGATGATACTCAAAAATGACGCCTCCCCGGTGCATACTATCAATATAGGCCATTAATCTGCGTTTATAACGGCATCTGTCGCTAAGAAGAAGGATGTAAAAAGGCGTTTTGTCATCTCGGCCATCAATCTCATCGGCCCAGCTTTCAAACAAGGTACAAATCACGCTTTCCTTATTGACAGTGTCACTCAGCAAACGCTTTGCACGCTGGCGAACCAGTCCATAGAGTTCATTCACAATGCCTTGTTTGTCCTCAATAAAACTGGTTACTGTTTCAATTGATGTCACAAGTCCGTGTTCATAACCATCGCGATAGGCCTGCTGACGTATTGCCTCAGCGTCACGACTGGCATCGCTGATAATCTTTTTGGCATGTTCCCGGGCCTGCGCCACGACGCTGATTCTCAGATTATGTGCTACACGATTCTTGTTTGTTAACAGCACATTTTCTTGCAGCATATTCGTATATGATGTCTCAACTTATTTGAGCATATTAAATGGCCATCCTCATTGCTAATTCATTATCACCGGTTAATGTTGGCGATGCAGTTTCCACACCGTCTCCTGGTGAAAACAATAATGGCAGTCGTTCTCTCATTACCCTCGAGACAGAAGCGGAGAATAAATCAATTTCTCGTTTAGCGCACAGCGCATATTGCTCAAGAGAATAAGTAGATGCATTCACTGGCTTACTTTCAATAAGATTCAACAATGAAAACTGCCTGACGGATTTTTCAAGCTTCCACCAGACTCCACACTGAAAAAGATTGCTCTTATGGAGTTGACAAGCCACCATAAAGGCCGCTTTGGGTAAAAAATGCCAATGCGCAGTTAAATATCGCTCTCTTTCATTATTTAGGTCGAGCGGTTCAACCGAAAGGGAAAAGTTTTCGATTAAAATGTCATTTATAATTCGATGACACCCTGGCGTCGAAAATCCAGGGAGAAGTGAAAAACGTTTTGGATGAATCCATGATATCGGATTATATATGATATTCAGGATATTACCGCATTCCCTTTGCTCTTTATGCATTAATCTTTCCATGACATTCAAATATCCGCTATTTTTTATCTTCAGGAGCATCTACACTGGATTTAGGATCATCCTGTGTACTTTTATTATTAGTCTGCGTCAGGATATGCTTCTTTAGCCTACCTAAAAATGCATGATGGCTTTGACTAATAAATAACAGCACGGCAGCTAACAAGGCAACGGTTACCACGCCAAGGCCTATTAACCACGTCGGTGTGTTAGACTTTGTCGCTTGAATGGATACCGGCGCATGCCGCTGAACGTCATTAATCTTGGATAACACGACGGAAATATTGTCGTAATTAACGTCCTCAAAGCTATTCTTAAGAAAGCGCTTTACATCACTGATTAATAAGGTGGTATCAGTAATGCTATTATCATGATTGAGCAATGTTGAAAGATGAACGGCCGATCTTTTCCTATCACCATCGCTGGAGCTCATATCATAGCTCACATGTACGCGCGCAGAAACCACCCCTGAAATTGACAACAACGAATGCTCAAGTCGTTGCTCGATTCCGGAATAGAGGCGAGCCTTTTCAGCACGCGGAGAAGAAACAAGCGCATCGGCAGGAAGTATCTGCACAATGTCGATTGCTGGAAGGCGTGGCAGCCCATAAGTATTCATTAAATCAACAGAAGCCGAAAAATCCTGAGAACTGACAGAGAGACTATACCCCTCTTTTTTGACCTCATTTTTATCAACCTTGATGTTATTGCGCTGTAACAGCGCAATAACATCATTAGCCTGCTGTTGATCTAACCCTTTCAGCAAAATATCTTGCTCACAACCTACAAGAAAAACTGCCAATATGGGAAATAACAGGTATTTATTCATGATTATGAACGTAATAATGTTTCAACAGCACTGACCCCTTTACGCGTCAATGTCTGATGAGTGATACATGTAAGTTATAGTCAGAAGTTCGTTGTTGAAGTTCTGCCAACATTTCAGGATCTGTTGAAGCATTGGTGTTCTCCAACAATGAAATCACGTCACGCTGTTCCGCAGACATATTTACCGATTCCCGCGCATAAGCGCGAAGCAGACGATCTTTCAACAACACATTGCAAGACAACTGTGTCACCATACTGGTGTTATGATTCATAGCCTATTCTTGGTAACAACATTAACGGAAGTTGGTAATAATCGCAGAGCCCACATCTTTGTATACCTTCACAACGTTAGATTGTACATTACGGTACAGCGTATACTCTGACAAGCGAGACTGATAAATCGCCAACAGCTCTGGGTTAAAGGGGTCTGCTGCCAGTTTTTCTAGCGCCAACTCCAATTCAGAATTAAGTTGTGTCACACCATTATCGAAGGTTGATGATTTATTAGACAAATAATCATTCCATGTGAAATCTGTACTTCTTGAATCCATGTTACTCATATAAAATCCTTACTTATGTTTTTGGTAAATACCAATGTCCAGCGCCAAGTTTTATATAGCTTTGTTCGCCAAATTTAAAATATTTATCTTTGAACCAATCAGTTTCCAGCTCAACAGAAAAGTGAACATACCTTCCACCCCATTGTTGATAGTATTGATTGACAAAATTCTTGATACTTTCGAGCATACCATCCTCAATGATGCCCAATATAACAAAGGTGATAGTATCGCCATTATCTATCTCACGGAAAGAGAGCGCCATTTTTTTAATCCTTGATTGGCAATACTCCTGATTGTTTTATTCTCCAGATTATCTAGCCTTACTGAATCCATATAAGGGAATTTTTCTTTCAGCGCAGCAATAAAATCACCGCGTGCCTTTTCACTTAATTCATTTCTTTCTGTACTAATTCTAAGAATCGGATGTTGTGGGTCACTCAACCGTATCTGATGAAACTTCAATGCAGGCCAATAGGTTTCCACCCAACGAGAAATTCGCTCTTCTTCACTGGCAATATTGACAACATTAACCTGTTGGCGCAGCGGATTTCTAACCATGGTTTGAACAGCCCAATCAGTCGCTTTTTCACTGCCAGCAAAAACATAAATCCAATTATCACGAGCATAAACTATCTGATAATCCTCAGAGGCAAAATTCAATAATGTTGAGACATTATCAAGCTGACGCTGTGTTCCCGTAAGGTAGCCATAGCCCGCGACAAACACGGCACTCACTAAAGCAACTGCTGCCAATGTTTTATACCATACACTTTTGGTATTCTTGACAATCTCGGTAGTCGTTGGTGATTGTCCCCTGGCACTGTCCAGATATTCTCCGGATAAGATAGCGTCCGAGAATTCAGAATGTTGATTTCGCTAGACAAATTTTTGCATCCCGACGGTGATAACTGCATTTTCTGACAATGCTATCATTGGTGAGCCATCGTCAGAGATCTCACGCATATAAACCTCGCATGAGTCACCCAGTTTAACGATTATCTCGAAACTTACATCCGTTTGTTCAGCAGGAATATAAATAGTATTATCAGGCATCTGTGTGCCATTATATTGCTTGCTAATCGTTTCTTCATCAGTAGAAAGAAAAAGTGTGTTCCCTTCAAGCAAAGCAAACTCACACCCAAGTAAAACGCCGTTAAGAAGCCTAACGACTATCCTTTTTTCTTTATCGATATTTTTATCTTCATCCAATAACATTGCTAAATTCTCAAGGAGATCGATACCATTACGTTCACTTTGGACAAGATATACCAACGGACCACCAACATCTTGATTCAATAATAATGGAAAATTGATTTCACATCAGATTTGGCAACCAGTAACTTAATGATTGTCAAGAAAAATAATGAGAATGTATATCTTCACATAGAAAAGATTACATATCGTCAATATAATTAGTTATTTTTAGAAAGGATAAGCGACTGAGAAAGTAAAGGGGGGAAAGGAATGAGTAATGGGCCGAGTAAAAACCCGCCCCACATTTATATTAATGGCATCGTTCATGAATCAGGCGATAGAGATCCTGAACATAGTTAACATCGTCCAGCGCATCATCTTTAATGTTAAGAGCAAACTCCTGTTCAAGCACTAACATAAGATCCATCATCATGAGTGAATCAGCCAATAGATCATAGTATAGATGTTTCTCCGGTAATACATCCGCAGAGGAACAATTCATAATAGAAGAAACCACATGATTTATGCGTTCCTCAACGTTTTGATTCATTACAATTCCTTTTCAATCTCACAGTACGAGGCGATCAAGATGACGTCAGGTCACTTTCATCAGACAGGACGACTGCCTCTCATCCTAAAAGTATGTTAATGGTTTACTTTTTAGCAAACCTGTCAGTGTTAATATAAGATTGCTTTGCCGTAGCACCTTGCCTTCCTGTCCAAAAAAGACCTTTGTAGCCAGTGTTGCCCGCAGCAGTAACCGTATTTTTCTCTCCAGAAGACGCCACTTGGTGGCGATTGGCCAAATAGGGCTCTCTGGCAGCGCTGATGTCGAGCGCAGAATCTGCCAGCAACACATCATTTGTGGTTTCAGGTTCAACGCGTGCTTTGTGTTGAGAGACACTCGCAGTGTGCTCAACGCCACTGGTAACCGGGATAGCTGCATCCGTTTTGTTTACAGCGCGCCTTTCAATGGTGCTGCTTGAGACAGCTTTGGCCAAAGGTTCAGCATCACGCCCGGTACTGCCTGGCCTGTTTAGCGCATGGCTTACTGTAGATGCATTTGAATCCGATGCATATTTTTTGAAATCTGCGGCGCCGGTCCTACCCGTTCTGTGTGGTCCCATATAGGTATCAAACTTTTGTTTGCTGATACCAGCAGCATTGTTCAACTGCTGTTGTTGACGTATTGCCTGTGCAGGTGAAGTAGTGGATTTTTGGGTGTGTGTCTCAAACACGTTGTGCGCTTTCTCGTTCGCTTTACTCCCGTCAAGCTCAACGGTTTTTTCTACCCCTGCTGCGTTTGATCTTGTCAGCAGGTCTTTTTCATCACGCCCTGGAAGCGGCTCTCGGCGTCCAGCCTGGGTATCGGTTTCAACAATCGTTTTTTTGCTGGTTGCCAATAACGTTTAAACTCTGCGGCACCAGTGCGTCCTGTTCGGTTTGGCCCGATATAAGGATTAAGCGAAGGACTAGCCCCCTCTTGCGACCGAGGCTCAGATGATTGCACAATCGCTGCGTTGCTTTTGGCTTTGGTTAACGTCGTAGCAAACTGCGCCCGTTGCCGAGTGAATGACGCTGCATGAAGCGCTTGATTCGCTAACAGGATTTTCTCCTGCCTTAACGTGAGGGTTAGGATTACTGACATTCTCATCACGTGAACGAACACCATCACTTTTAATCTCCGTACCAGCATCGTTAGAAGGCGTAATTGGAGACTCTTTTTTTTATCAACCCGCCCGCTATCAGAGGACTGCTTGTACTTCTGAAATTGCGCTGCGCCCGTTATACCCGTGCTAAAGGGTCCAATAAAAGAAGTCTGGCGTGCGGCCATCGAAGAACCAGGGTTACCCACTCTCTCAGGCTGCGCCTGTGGGACAGAAGTGCGCACATTCAGTTCGGCATTGGTTTCTGGCGTTGAAGATGCCTCTGTGGGTAACGCCGGTCCATCGATATCATCAACCCCTGCATGCCCTCCCACTGTTACAGGTGGAGTCAGCGTTTCATTGGAAGGTTTGTTACTATTAACCGTAATATCTGACGTATCAGGCGTTACCTCAGGGCGCTTCTGCCTGCCACTGTCTCTCCGCCCATCAGTACTACGATCGGATTGCTTCTCTGGTACAGTAGTAACATTCTGATGCTGAGTGGCTGACGCCTTTGCAGAAGCGGGAGGGTTTTCCTCTTGTTCTTTAGGCGGGTTTGCAGCCTCCTTCATCGAGAGATGACTTTTATCAGTAAAGTGGATACTGTTATCATTAGTCATCGTGCTGTAGTCATAATATACGTAAGTTGAACCGGGTGTTTCTTTGGTCATGCCATTATCTGGTTTTGACGTTCCTGTATTTCTAGCATCATTATGCTGGCCTACATTCTCACGCTGTAGAAAGTCTTTGAACAGTTCTAATTTAATTGGTTGATGATTAAGGAGTGCATCTACGCGATGAAAATGGCTACTCCCATTAATAGTTCCTTCCATCCTATCAAAAACTTGCTTCGATGGACGAAATGCGATTTATTTCCATTTACTGAGAAGCGTCGCTCTCTTATTTTTATCTTGCACCGTATTAATCTTACTCTCAACCAAACGATCAATAGCTGCATTATGATTTAAACCTTCAGCGATTAACTTAGCAGAATTTTTATTCATGCGGTCGTCAATATTTTTAAGCGCACGTTCCCCTTGAAGTAAAGAACCAGCGAAGGGTGATTTTATCCCCAAGCCATACTTATTAATATTATCAACATAAAATGTGATATCTTCTTTGATTCCCGCTGTGTTAGGGGTAACATACTGAGCCGAACAATCACTTAGCATTTTAAGCATAACAAATATTTGCTTAGCGTTATCCACTGCGGAAGGTTCGTTCTTAGGATCAGCTAAAGTGGTCTGAAGCTTATCAAAATCCTTATTACTTACCTCTTTACGCAAGAAGTCCAATGCTTCGTGCTCACTTTTATTGATAAAAGTAGAACCACTGTCCAATGAATTAAAAATATCATTAAATACTGAAGCGTCATGTGCATCAAACGGATAGGAACTACTCTTTTCGTTGTTAGCCTCATTTTTATGTAAACCACTTCTCACGTTTCTTACTTTTGCATCGAGCTCAGCATTTTGAGTTCGCGTAGAAAACCTTGACGAGTCCGATGCCCTAGTGGCTTGGCCAGGCTTAGGTGAAAATTGCACCTTTGCTTGTGTTATATTTTTTAATGATGCAATGTTATTATTCCCGACCTTACTATTAAAGTCGGCAGGAAAACTATTTGGGTGAATTTGTTTCGATATACTGGGCCTAATCATACTGTTATTTGAATAATTCATAATGTCGCTCTCTTTAAACAAAGAATTGTTTATCGCATTCTAAAAGACTTGCAATGGTGCTACTTAATACCTTAACTAAATTATCAAAATTTGAATGCGCGTTTGCATATTTTTGGGTTAATGTTTTCATGCCGTTTTGTATATGATCTTTCTGCATGTCAACACCAGTCTGCCATGCAGACCATTGTGCTGCGTTGAACGACATATCTTTATTTTCCACTGAGTTATTGATATTAACCAATGGGCTAATATCAATATGAACAATATAAGTGCCATCTGGTAGCTGATAAATACAGTCATCCGCACTGAGCCCGAACTCTTTTGCCCAAGCTTCACACTCCTCACGGCTAGCCCCTTGAACCGTAGACCCCGTTTGAACTGGAAACAATGTCGTTGACATACCTGGCACAGGATATTTATTCATCAACTCTTGAAGACTTTTTTTTAATCCTTCGCCATTCAGAATGGTTTTATCATCATCCGCGGAAATAAATTGTGGCAACGTGGACATAAAACCAGAAAAATCCTTATAAAACTGCGCATTTTTCTCAACAGCTTGTTGAAAAAATTCTAAATAGCTTTCAGATATTTCTCCAATGGTATCACAGAGTAAATCATTAATTTCTTTGCTTAATAAAGTACTAAACTCGTCAAAACTTGAGAAATTTAAAACGAAGCCTGGAATGCTATTTTTCAGTTTCACTAACTCAGAATAGACGAGTTCTTTGGTATCTGACGACAAGGCCTTATTTCTCAATTCAGAATTCTGCAAAAACAAATCATCAAGAACACGCTTGCTTCTTTTTACATCATGTACGAGAAGTTCTCTCCGTGCCAGGATAGCCTTTATTTCATCAAGAAAACCATCAATATTTAATTTTATAATATAATCATTAAGTTTTTCCGCGTCAGCTTTTATAAATGAAAAGGGGGCGAGAAGAATGCGATGCATACCATTATTACGAGGTAATATATTAATATCATCAGCAATGGATTCCTGTAAAAAGAAATCATTAGAAGAATTTTCCTGTGAAAAATTCTCAATCCGAAATGGCGGCCTTGTTGGAGATAATATTTCCATTTTTTTCTCTGAAGAAACCGCCTGTATCAACAGGCAGTTTTATATCGTTATCAATGTCTAGCAATTACATTTTGGTATTATTGGCAACAACACTGGCAGTATCGCTGATACCTTTCGCGATATTTTCGAGCGTTGCTAACAATGCAGCCTTAAGCTTTTCAGCATCCTGGGCTTTCTCATCGTTTCGTTGGCTCTCCTGCATAAAGACATCTTTATCAAATTGCCGCAATTGCTGTAGGCCATTCTGCTCAGCCTGACTCAATATCATCTGAGAGGAAGAAATGGTTCCCATTGCCACCGCTCCGCCCTGTAAGGCTTGCTCAACACCAATTTGTTGCTGAGAAGCGCTTAGGGTTGTTTGCAGTTGAAACTCCTGCTTCTGTGCCAGCACGTGTTCACGATTGGCAGATTGCTTCAAGCGGGCCATATCTTGCGCCCACATCGAATCGCTCATATCCTTCCCGCGTGAAAGCGTTGCTTGAGCATCGAGCTTATTACCCAGATTCTTATGCTGAGTAATTTTGGCCCCCTGAATCTCATACCCTTTAATAGCCTGACTATGCCCTTTGTGGGACTTGATTCCGCCCGTCAACGCCATACCACTTGTCACTATGCTACTGGTAAGATCCTTTTTAAACTGCTCTCGTGCAGCTTGCATGCTGTGCTCAACAGAGCTTTCAAGACTTTTCTGGCTTGTTTCCAGCATCGAGATTTTCATGCCTTGTTCAGCATGCTTGCTCAATAATGTGGTTTTCGCCAACTCAATTAACGGGGCAAAACGCATGCTGTTATAACCACCGAGAAAGCTTGTCGTAGCCACGATTTTCTCTGACCGGCTAGCGGAACTACAGGCACTTTTTCGTTCTGTGCAGGCATCAAAGCGCTACTTTGAGAATACAAAGAAATTTGTTTGCTTAACAAATTCGCATCCGTATCAGAAACCGGCTTGGTGATATCAGGAATTCGAATATCAATACCAACAAGGTAACTGGATGCATGCTGTACTAATATCGTTCTATTTCGATTCAAGTCAGCGGTATCTAAAGGTCTGGAATTTGATTTCTCGATGAAACCTGTATTATCCATACCTTTACGATGCATCTCTTCAGGAAGAGCAGTCGCTCGCTGTTGGAACACGGTATTATTGGAGTTTGCAATAGATACTGCCATAACGCCTCCTATTAGGCTCTGATATTTCTTACAACACTCTTCCCAGTGTTGACTTTACTACTTAACATGTCAGACAAAGTCATATTTACCGATTGAGATACTTTGGAATCTTCTTCATGGTTAGCAAGAATTTTACTAATAAGATCGCGCAAAATGCTGACATCCATTGCAGCCAAATTAAAATCGGCAATAGCTTTTGTCGCCTGAAGCCTGATATTTGAAATATTAATACTCATTCCACTTTGAACAACAGGCATCGCCGTGTGAACGCCATTTTGCAACATTTCCAATCGTTTCAATGCAATGTTACCTAAGCGCTTCGCATCTTCTGGATCGTTTAATTTCAATACCTTCATGACATTGGCATTTACTTTATCTGAAATAATATCCAGCTTTTTATTAATCTCTTTTGTAATTTTCCCAACCTGTTTTGTTACAGATTGCATGCTCCGACTTAATGCCGCACTCCCTTGTCTCATAGAGTTATTAACAAGTTGCGGCATAACTTTATTAATGACCTGCTTGATTGACTGCATAATGGCAGAGGTCATTGCCTGGGACATTTTTTCTATCATGAATTTGGCTGCTGTTTTAGCCACTAAAGAAATAGCAACAATGGCAGCAATAGTCACTGCGGCGGTGACCACCATATGGATGGTATCCATCATGTTGGCACCCGTCGCTTTATCGATGGCATTTAGCAGCAATCCGAGTGGTGTTTTATCAAAAATCTGCGTGATAATATCGCCCAGAATATTCATGAGGGGCATAAAAACATGCTCCATGAGGGGATTCATCACCATTTCCGTTAATGACTTACCGGTAATAGCCGCAACAATGGGGTCAGCGACCATCAAGGCGATACCGACAGCCATTAACGCCACACCACCACCACCAAATACGGTAGTAATTGCCCCTAACGCAATCGCCAGGCCGCCTAAAATTTTACCAATGCAGCTGGCCATTTTTTGCGCTTCTTCAGCTTTACGAACCTGCTCTTCGTATTCATCAGATTTACGCTGCATTTCAGCCTGACGCGCTTTGGTTTGAATGCGGTTCAGTTCAAGATCGTTTTTTAGTTTTTCAGCAGACGCCTCTTCCATTTGCATAATAAACTCGGTGATCAGCATGATCATGGCAGCCGTTTTAGTCAGCGCTTTCTCTGATTGCACCACTGCGTTGCTGGATACGACACCACCTTTTGATGTCAAGTCCACATCGTTGTACTTTGTATGCATTTCTGCCGTACTGGCATTAATGTCATTCAGTACGATCTGCATAGCAGCAAGCTTTTGCTCCGCAATCGCGCGCGCATCGGACAACGTTGATTGAGTATGGCCTAGCGCTTTTTGCGCGTCAGCAATCTCCTTTTTCGCTTGCGTTACGTCAGGGTTATCTGCCAGTGATGGATCATCAGGGTCGGTAACGCCTAATTTTTCTAACAATTCATCCAGCGAACTCTGCGCTTCATCAAGCTTACGTTGCGCTTGAGCCACATCATCTGTTGCACCGCCAACGCCCTTTTGTGCCTCGTTAAACTCAGCCTAGAGGCCATCGTAGGATTGGTGCAACGCATCCAGATGTGCTGACAGCTCACGAGCTTTATCCATGCGCGCTTCTGACTGGGTCAAAAAAATGGCCAGGGCATTGGCACGTTGCGTCACGTTCATCCCATTGGTGATCTCCTGATACTGCGCCATTAAAAACAACATTTGCGCTTTGCTGGTTAACGGTGTCGATTGGCGGATTGCGGATGACTCGACGTTCTCCGAGGTTAAAGATACCGTTTGTGCCGAGACATCGTCAGCAATCATTTCCCTGGCACGTTGTTGGGCTAATTGATCAATAGCCTTTCCCTTTACCTGAGAAATATGCGTCTTTGATGAAATTGCTTCGCTTACTTTTCCAGTATTGGCTGGCAAATTCGCAAGATTTATCACTTTACCTGTTTTGGAGACATTCATTTATTTAAGACCTATGAAATTAAACGGTTTCCTCAGAGGGCTTAGCGTTATTTAACGCTTCACTCTCTCCCATATTTTGACGAATCGTACTCATATACGCTTTAGCTTTGGCAACTAAAGATGAATCCTCACAGCGTGAGCAAATAATATCAAAGCACTGTAATGCCTTAACAACATTCCCCATAAGCAGTTGGCACTGTCCAGAATAAAAGACAGGGTTGAAATCATTCTCAGCCATGACATAGGCCAGTGAATAAAAATCACACGCCTTGCTGTAATTTTTCTTTACCTGGTTAACGGCACCCAAACCAATAAAGTAGTCTGAATTCTTAAGATCATAGAGGCAAAGAAAATGGAACAAATTTTCCGCTTCATCTAACTGGCCATTTTTGTATGCCTGATAAGCATACGCATAGACATTTTCCATCATGTCATCAGTAATGCCATGAATCTCTTTTAATGTCGCCCCATGTTTCAATGTTGCGGTCATTAATAACGTTGCTTCCTGCTGGGTGATAGCACCAGTGTTTTGTTCCATTTTCGCTCTCCTCAGTAGGGTCACCGCTTACTGCTGATGACCGTTATTAAACCATGCGTTTATTTGATATTCACATAAAGAACGCTCATTCACCGTGTGTTCACGGGGGGAGACACTCTAATTTTCCCAAGCACTTTTAACCTGTTGCAACCACACAAGGATACCGATGACATTATCCAGCTCCTCAATGCTGACAAAAGAGTATCGCTGATGGGTTTTAAATATTCGTCGTGCCAACTTAATATCTTCAACGACAGGAACGCCCACCTTCTCAGCATAAGTTCTGACGGCAAGTGCTCTCTGATTTCTCTCGAGTACAGAGATAAATGGAATACCCACCACATCCATATTGAGATAGATCCCAACCGCAATATGCGTTGGGTTAGCAATAATTACTGCTGATTTTTCAATGTCAGTTTTTATTTGCTCAGACAATAGTTCAGCATGCAGTTCTTTACGCTTAGATTTTATTTCCGGATCACCGTCCTGCTCTTTGAATTCTCGTTTAACCTCCTGCTTGTCCATTTTGAGATCTCTTATATGAAGGAAATACTCAGCAAGCGCATCTAATACAAATAGCGCGCAGGATAAACACAGATAGATTAATGCGCCAAAGAGTTTCCCCCACACCAGGAATATTTGTACGGGCTCAGCATTGAGCTGAGAAAAAACCATATGTTTGTGTTTATTCCAAAATACCATAGCGGCGACGATAAAACTCGTCAGGAAAAGTAAGGTTTTCACGACATCTTTTATTGTACGCAAACTAAATAACTTCTTGAAACCGTTAACAGGGTTTAAGGCATTAAAATTCAGTTTCAGCGCTTTACTGGCAAGCAAAAAAACTGGTTTGCAATAGCGTTGGAAACACCGAGGCAGCAATACAAAGCAATAGGAAAGGCAAAAATAACTTTAGCCCTGTCCAAAACATCGCTTCAGCATAACCAAGCGCATCGTGAGTAAAACCATTTTCGATGACAAGTCGCAACATGGACATCAACTCAAAGACGCCAGAAAAATTAATCAGGTACTGCACACCCAGCAATATCAGACAAGCAATAACCAAATCCTTACTCTTAAACGACTGGCCTTTTTTCGCCGCGTCTTTTTTCTTTTTGTCAGTCGGTTTTTCCGTTTTACTTCCAGACATAAATTCCCTTTATACTTCAGGTTCACGCTGACGTGATAACCACGACATCACCAGCCAAGTAGATCGACGGGATAAAGACGCAAATCCATAATGCGGTCGGGCAATATGGGAGTGAAATAGAGCAGTAACAACAAGAATCCAATAAGGCTCTTAACTGTCAATGCCAACGAAAAGGCATTCAACTGCGGGGCAAACCGTGCCAGCAATCCTAAAAAAGTTCAGATAACAAAAAAATAATAATCAAAGGGCTCGTAATAATAACGCCATTCTTCACTACCACAGCAAGGAACCCGAGAACAGTACGATATGCTAGCATATCCAATTGATAAAGTTGCCATAATTGATAAATTTTCTCGAAAACCTCCAGCATTAACAGTAGCCCACCGCTTTGCAGCACAATAACGGCAGCAAAGAGGTTGAAAAAGTTAGCTAGTTCTGAAGTATCCACGCCTGAAAGTGGATCAATGCTACTACTCAGGGTTGCACCACGCTGATTATCGATAAAACTGCCCATCGCGTGCATAACCCAACACGGTAAACACAGAAAACCAGCGATGATCAGACCAACAGCTAACTCCTTACCAATTAAAATTAAAAACCAGATGTTATCGTACCCAGCTATCGCTTCTCCCGTATGCGGCCACAACACACTGCCCGTGAGCAAGGCAACGGGTAACCTGATAGCGCCAGTCAACGTATTATTGTTGAAAAAGGGCAACAATATAAACGCAGGCATCAAGCAAGCAGATACCATAGCCATTTCATAAAGCCAGGTGTGAAGGTCGAAAAAAATTCCAGTAAACATATTGCTTATCACGCAAGTGCTATTCTTATTACTTCACGAGCATAATTAAGCATAATATCGCCATACCACCCGGAAATAAGAAACAGACACAACGCTACGCTCAATAATTTGACGCCAAAAGGCAATGTCTGTTCTTAACATTGAGTTACTGTCTGGAATAAACCCACCAACAGCCCCACTACTGTGGCTACGGCAATGGGTAATGCCGACATTGTCAAAATCAGGTAAAGCGCTTTATTGCCTGCGAACGCTATTTCATCCATGATGACTCTCCACGGCTATAACGCCAGTTCCAGGTATTGTGTTACCAACCCTTTGGACAATAGCGTCCATCCGTCTAACACAACAAAGAGTACCAATTTAATGGGCACTGAAATAGTTACGGGACTCATCATCATACCGAGCGCCAGCAAAATACTGGATACCAGCAAATCGATAACAACGAATGGCAGATAAAGATAGAAACCTATCTTGAACGCACTCTTTATCTCGCTTAAGGCATAAGCGGGTAATAATGCCAAGATAGAAGTACGCTCTTCTTCTTGCACTTCACTATCGGAATTATCTCCACGTTGAAGGTGAGCCCGCTCAAAAAACTGAGCAAATTCAGCATCAGAATACCTCTCAAGATAATCCCGATAACTATCCAGTCCATTCTCAACAAAATGTAATACCGATTTACTGTCTCTTGTATCGACATTGGCTTGCTGAAATTGCTCATAGCCATTTTTCACCACGGGCAACATGACAAAAAAAGATAAAATCAACGCTACGCCATTCAATGTCATATTTGAAGGAACTTGCTGAAGTCCCAATGCATTGCGTACCATCACAAAAACAATGGAAAATTTTATATAACAGGTTCCACATGCGATTAAAAAAGGAAGAAGCGTTGAAAATGCCAGTATCGCAATCAGAGAAATATCATTGCCGTGAGACATCACCAGCCTCTTGATAAATATCTTTTATTTCAATACCCAAACGATCCTCAATCCACACCAACTCACCCTTGGCAACCGGAACACCATTAGCAATAATGGATATATTCTGTTCTGCATCAGGATGACATGGAATAACCTGACCTTGATAAAAGGATTCCAATTCCGCAACAGTGAGGGTGCTTTGTTGCAATACTACATTGAGCTTTACTTTAATCTCGTCACGCGATCGTACTGGAGTAACAGCTACCTCATTGAGGTGCTTTGACACAGATAATTCATTTTCACTTTCTGACATTGCCGTAACGTCCGTTTCATCAAACATAAATCCCTCCTCAATTTTGATAAAGCGCCCCAAAACATGGTTTGATGAGGCAACCGTACATTCTTCATGATTTACCAGTATCACATCACCACGCTGAACGCGTTTGAGCAAAGCCGTAGAGATATGGCTGTAGCCAATCTGAAACTGGATGGATAAAGGCAGAGCGTCTGCCTTCAAATGGCGGATGCCCTCGTCCAACGTGGGGTGGAAAGGAAAGGTATGCAGCCATACGCGCCCTTGCGATGTCATGCAGGCGTAAGCCTGCGGTGGAACAGATGATGTTTCCACCCGACCTTTGCTTTTCAAACGTTGATATGCGAGGTCTTTCGGTAACCCATCAATAGGCCGTACACAATTGATGAACAGGGTCTCCAACTGATCTGGCGACCACGATGCACTCGACAATGCTGCGCTTTGAGGCACTCGGTGGCAAAACCATCTCTCCAGATCGATAATGCCCTCCCATCCCGTATCTGCAATAAAATGCAGCAGGTGATTGCCTGGCACCAGGCGCTGGCATACGTCAAAGCCTTGGTTTTGCCAGATTTTCACTCTGCGACGCTCGGAGAGTTCGCGCTTTGAATAGCCGCGTAGGTGTTGACCAATCACGCATTTTCCTCATCGGCAAATGTGTTGTGCTCTTTCTTTGGCTGCTCATCTTCCTCAGAAAACACCCATTCCGGATCGCCTTGCCCCTGCCCCTCATAATCCGCTAAGCGTTGATGAACCAACGGATCAGAAACCTGCAACACATGCGGTGCCTTGGCGTGCGCGCCTATCAGCACATTGACCTGATGGCCATCCCCCCAATCCGAAAAGCGGTACAGCAATTGGTTCTCTGACGCCGTTTCATTTAAGGCGGCATTACCGATGTTTCTGAGTATTGCCTCAGAGGGAAGTGGCTGCCGGCCCGCCCCTGCGAACGCGTTATCCGCACCACGCGCCGCTGTCTCATCCGAGAACGTGCGATGTTGCACATCACTAGATAGCGGAATGGCAGAGGGTGAGTGCTCACTTTCAGCCTTGGGGGCAGGCGTTTCTGAAGATATGCGCGTAGAGGGCAAAACAGCCGTATCTGCTACCTGACTGACTATCACGTGGGAAAGTGGTGTATCACGACGCTTCGGAAGTGCAATGGCAGCAGACTGACCATGCAACCCACCGACTATCGCCACCTTTTCCCCTGCACTGGCAGAAAAGACGGATAAATCATGGTGTGGGGCTGTTTTACTCCTTGGTACACCCTTACCGAACGCTATCTCAGTCGCGCTGATATTTACGGTCTTGCTCACCTCGGTGCGCGTTTCTGACTGCGTGGACAGAGTGACTTTTCCTCGTCCGCTTTCTCTCCATTTGCCCAGGCTGGCATGCAGTTCCGGTAGCGCTGCGGTTAGCGAAGCGTGAGAAAACGCTACAGGGGATAAGGCACCTTCCTCGTGTCCTTTCTTCACCTGTTTTGCTTTATGGCATTTAAAACAATGTGTTCTAAACTTTGTGTCGCATTTTCTCCCATACTGGGATTACTGCCAGAAAAAATGGCTTTCACTCCATTTAACGTCGCCATGATATTCTTTCCTCTATCTCGTTATCTTCAATTTTGGCATCTCTGATACGCTTATTTTTTCGAACCTGGTGTTGTAGCGATTCATACTTCTTTATCTTTCTATCAAGCAGCTTCCTTTTTTCGAATATCGCTAGACGCTCCTGTTCACACTTTTCCTGTTCGAGGATTTTTTGAGATTTTTGAACTTTGATGTCCGCCAACTTCTTCTTGAGTGCACCCTGTCGCCGTTGTATTGCAAAGATTTTCGCTTTATTGGTTTCGCCTCCGGGATACAAACTTCGGCTAAGCATCTCAATAGCTGAAATCTCTTTTTCGAAGTTGTCTATCTGGGTAATTAATGTGTTGTGCTCACTTTTTTCTATTGAGCAGAACATCATTACGTTGAATTTTTAAGGCAACATGCCCAACCAACGTTTTCATCTCACGAAGCATGACGTTTCATCTCATCGGTTATCGTATTGAAATCGGCGTGTTCATCGACACGTTGTTTTAACCAGGCAAACAAACGATCGCGTTTATTCATCGCACAGTCGTTCTCTTCATTTTCGCCCGTCTGATATTCCTCCAGATCGACAAAGAGTTGCAGCTCATCAATTTTTGCTAAAACGCGGCGTAGTTCGCCCGCGTAGTGAAGATGTTCACTGTCACAAACCTGGCTAGCAACGCGACTAACACTGTTCAGCACATCAATCGCCGGGTAGTGATTTTGGCCTCCAATTTACGACTCAGATAGATATGACCATCGAGAATTGAGCGAATTTCTTCCGCGATGGGATCCGGCTCATCATCACTTTCCAAAAGAATGGTGTAATAGGCCGTGATACTTCCCGTTTGGGTGACGCCCGGACGTTCCAATAGCTTGGGCAAGGCATCAAATACCGAGGCAGGATAACCACGTCGAGCCGGTGACTCCCCCGTTGCCAGCACCACATCGCGTAGTGCCCTGGCATAACGCGTAATCGAATCAAGGAAGAGCACGACATTCATGCCTGCATCACGAAAATATTCAGCAACCGTGGTTGCAACCTGCGCGGCATTGCACCGATTCAACGATGAATAATCTGAAGTCGCGTAAACCAAAATACACTGGCTCTGACGATCGGACTGACGCAATGCTTCAATGAACTCCGTCACTTCACGCCCACGCTCACCGACAAGCGCAATCACAAAAACATCGGCCTGTGATTGCTCGATAAGCATGTGCATCAAGGTCGTTTTCCCACACCCTGCCGATGCAAAAATCCCCATGCGCTGACCCACGCCGCAAGTAATCAGCCCATCAATGGGTCGGATTCCGGTCAAAAACGGCTGCCGGATACCCACCCGATCCTGATACAGTGGTGGGGGCGCATCTATCGTGCGGCGCTGCCAGGCAAATCCTCGCTCTTCTCCCGCTAATCGCTCCACAACTTCACCAAACGGGTTCAGCACACAACCCAGCAGGTCGTGACTCAGTACTACCGACAGCCCTGTCCCTGTAGGACAAATTACCGCCTCTCGCGACAAACCTTGCGCATTGCCTATCAAACTCAGCACTGTCGTATCGCCATGAAACCCCAATACCTGAGCGCGGGCCAGGATCTCTGGCTGGCTCCAGCCTTGGCGAACTTCGCAGACTTCCCCGACAGTCACACCGGGTAATCGCGCTTCAATGATGGAGCCAGACAGGTGCAAAGGATGTGCCTGTTGACGTAAGAGCTGTCGGTTCGCCATTAGCGAATCACTCCCAAAAAAGCTTCTTGCAATTGGAAAAACTCGTCCATTGCATCTGCAAAGCAAGCACCGTCAGTCAGATAGTAAGGATGTACCAACCCTTTTAATTCGATGGTGTCATTGTTAATGGCAATCTGTAATTGCCCAGTCATCGCAAAATGGCACCCTTCCATAATTTTTTCCTGGATTTGGGCTGATTTATGCTGCAATAACCCGGGGGTGTTTTCGCTGAGCTGCGACCAGATCCATATCTGCTCATCAACATTGCTGATTAACAAACTGGGATAATTTTCAAAATCGAGCGCAATGGTTGAATGACCATCAAAATCACTCAGAATGAATTTATCTACCCCACTATACAGTAGCGCATCACGAACCAATTTTACAATATCAACATACATTTCAGTTCTTCCTTAATTAAATGGTTTTCACCACATTGATTGATACAGTATCGGTTATTTCACTGAACGATATAACTTCAAGATCTTTAAAGCGTGACTCGAGAAAACGCTTTAAGAAACGGCGTATATCCACCGAGGAGAGCACAACTAAATCTTTACAAGACATCGCGACACTCTCCATGGCCAGTGCAAACCGATCAATCAACTCATCTGCCACAACAGGTTCAAGATGAAGGAACACACCAGTTGAGGTATTTCTAATACTCTGACGAATCTGGTCTTCGAACTCTGCGGATAACATAATCACGCGAAGCGAATTTTCCACAGAGAATTTATGGCAAATATAACGTGAGAGTGCGCCACGAACATGTTCTACCAAGGAAATAACTTCCTTTTCACGCGGTGCCCATTGAGCAAGGGCTTCCATAATTAACTGCATATTACGCACCGAAATACGCTCACTCAAAAGACGCTGTAATACTTCAGAAATTCGCTGAATAGTGGCATGACGCATAACTTCTTTCATCAGGTCAGGGTATTTCTCTTCAATTTTTTCGAGAATATGCTTTATTTCCTGAACACCGAAATATTCGTTAACATGACGAATCAACACGGCTGCCAAGGTGTAATACATTTCATCAATACCACTACGCAACTGATACCCTAGCGCCGCAACAGACTCTCGCTGTTCTTCGGCAATCCATTGCATGTTCTCAATGGTAGACACCGATATCCCAAGATGTAGCAGTTCGTCAGAACCGTTAACAACGCGGTATTCATTGAATTTTATTTGAAAACGCTCTGCGCTCATTTCATTGATTAACACAGAGACGGTCTCAGGCTCTATGTGCTCGGACGCTCTCACCGTTATTTCCGGCAGGTTTATCCCATAGTCAATAAAGAATTGGCTGCGAAAACGTTCAGTAATATTCGCCTTTACCAGCATCTGTTCATCGCTTTTGTTAACGACAAGAATCAAGGGCACCGTTTCTGCTGAAACATTATTCAGATTGTTAATGATACCCAGTGAGCTTTCCGCTTCGGCTAACACATCCCCTTCATAAGGTTGATGTGACGTTGCCCCCTCAAGAGCGATCTGTGCCTTCTTGTTTTTCCAACGTTGATAACCGTAAAGTCCGGCGAGCAGCAATGCCAAAATCATAAAGACAGAAAAGGGGAATCCTGGCAGGCTGCTGATGCCCAAGGCAATAATCGCCGCAATCACCAGTACTGAGGGGTTGGTGAACAGTTGATCAACAATGGTGCACCCCATGTTGTCACCATCACCATTGACACGTGTCACAATGAAACCCGCGCCAATGGCGATCAACAGAGCCGGGATTTGAGCAACCAGACCATCACCTACCGTCAACATCGTATAGGTAGAGAGCGCGGTTGACATATCCATGCCATTAATGGATACCCCGACGCTGATGCCACCAATGAAGTTGATGAAGATGACGATAATTCCGGCAATCGCATCGCCCTTGATAAACTTCATCGCACCATCAAACGAGCCATAGAGTTGGCTTTCACGCTCGACCACACTGCGCCGTGACATGGCATCTTCAGCGTCGATGGAACCCGCGCGTAAATCCGCATCAATGCTCATTTGCTTGCCAGGCATGCCATCCAAAGAGAAGCGTGCTGCCACTTCAGCGACGCGTTCAGCACCTTTGGTTATGACTGACCATAAATTGCACGATGGTGACTATCGCAAAAATCACAAACCCACAAACCCAACGATCAGGCTTTCCCCAATAACGAACTCACCGAACGTGGAAATGATGTCACTGGCATCTGCATCGTTTAATATCAGGCGACTGGTACTCACTGATAGCGCTAATCGAAACAACGTCGTAATCAACAACACAGAGGGAAATATTGAAAAAATCAGTATTTTATCAATATAAAATGACGCTAAAAAAACCAGAATGGACAAAACAATGTTTAACCCAATCAAGAAATCGAACAAATAGGTTGGCAGAGGAATAACCAACATAGAAATGATCACAACAATCAATATAAGAATAAAGAGTTCCGGATGGTTCCTTACCCGATTTAAAAAGTCAATCATCCTATCAACCTGTTTTATTCAACTTATGTATAGAAATTACTGTGCTGTTTTCCGCTGTTCAATTCGTTCGTGGTATAATGCTATATTGAGTCTTTCTTCAAAATACATCAATAATTTTATTCTTTCTTCCTCTGAAAAAAAACTTCATGAGGTAATTTTTTGCAATAGTAGTAAATCATTTGTAAAACTACCGCTCGATTTTTATTTTCCGCAAAACGTAAATGGTGACCTACTATTTGCGAAAGCAACATATCCACATCATCGGAGTGTTCGATCATGCCGAAGAGCAATAGCAGCCAGGTCTCTTCTTTTTCATAAACATCGCGAATAAGGGGGTTCTTGAGTAACCCCTGCACAAACAAAATATCACTCGATCGAATGCGCTTAATTTGCTTTATTCTTTCCTGAAGAAAGAAAAACTCCGAGTGACTACAGCTGGGATCAGCCGCGTCAATATCTGCCAACAGCGCATCTTCCATAAACGTGGTCAGGATCCCGCGATTTTCAACGCCATAGGTCGATATCCACGTTTGGTACTGCATCAGGTCCGTATCATCATTGGCTAAAAAGCTTCGATAGCTCTCACGCAGTAATGTGGGAGTCATCTTGAGCGTCGAGCCTAATAACCGAGCCTTTAACGCAACATTAATTCCGGCTTTTAAGCGCTTGGGGTCCGCTTCTTTTTCAACTTGGGACAGCAGCGCTTTGAGACGTTTCCGGCGTATCTCATCCAGATTTCGTCGATACAACAACTCGCGTAAAACCATCACCAGATCGCTCTCATCTGGGAACAATGCGCGCCTGTTGTAAAAAACGCGTAATAGCCGCCCCCTTCTTTCCCATTCAGGGCTTGAATCAGCTTGCTCACCTTCGGCTGAGCATCATCATCTAACACGCGCTCAAAGCTGCTTTCTTCCATTGCGCTTGATTTCTTTTCATATTCCCTGCGCTGGCGAAAACGTCCCGCTACCGCAGACATATCATCCGCAGCGTTATACAACTTCTGTGCTCTGGCTGCGGGAGAAAGATCTTCCATATCCTGCATTTCATCGCCAGATGAAACATTATTCTGTTCAGCAGAAACGTTTTTTTCTGCATTCTGCTTCTCTCGTCGAGCCATCTGAAGCTGGAGAGAAGAGCTACCAGACCCAACGCTTATCGCCATTTTTGGCTGTCCAAATAATTGGTCATCCAGTTTTGCAATTGATCGTTACCCAGATCTTTGCGTATATCGTTAATCATCGTGTGTGCATCCGGTGATAACGGTGCATCAATCTCTCTTGGCTGAATCAGGAATACCCGAACCATGCTTGATTCTCGGTCGCGAGAATATTGGAACAGTTTGCCAAGCAGGGGAATGTCACCTAGTAAGGGGATTTTCCCTTCCACGGTGCTTCTTTCATCATGGATATACCCACCAATCAACAAGCTTTTTCCTTTCGGTACGCGGGCGATGGTGCTGATATTGGTTCTGCCGACTTCAGGTAACGTGGAATCGTTAGTTTTTGTTGTATCAAACTGGTTACCATCTTCAACGTTCAGCATCATTTCAATTTCCCCGTTCGCGGTAAAACGAGGAAGTACACTGACCAAGGTACCGTAGGTGACGTTTTCTAACTGGGCGGTGCGCTCACCCACCAGGCTGGCATAGAAGGTTCGGCTGTTGTCAAAAATGGCCGGAATATTTTCCTGGGTCAGCAGCATGGGGCGGGAAACAATGTTGGCTTTTTTCTTTTCACTCAATGCCAATGCCGTAACCATAAAGCTGGCGCCATCAATGGTGCTCGTGCCGCCGTTAAGCGAAATACCCAGATTGCCTCCGACATTCAGATTGCCGCTCCACTGAACGCCAAGATTGTCGAAAGCTTCTTTTTGTAAATCCACAATCCAAACAGAAAGTTCAATATGCTGCTTGGCGACATCCAAGGTTTTCGCCAGATTACGAATATATTCAAACTGCTCAGGGCTTCCTCGCACCAGAAGGCTATTGGTTCCCGGCTCGGCAATAACACTCACTTCACTGGCGTCGCGTGCAATATTCGCTGCTGCCATCGCATCTTCATGCGCATAGCTGTCAAGCAAATTCTGCGGCAGATCGAAAGTATCCAGCTCGGCTTTGACCTGTTTACGCGGCACCACCTGTATACTTCTCCCTGCCGTCGGTCCGGTACTGATAATTTTATTTATCACCGTCTAAATGCCTGGAATGACGATTTTTTCATCGCGGTATTTAAAGGAGCGGTCTTCAACAAAAGTGTTGTGTAGCTGAATCACGGCAATGCTCTCTCGCCCGTCGAAGGTATCATTTTTTTGATCGAGATATTTCGCCGTACTCGTGATCAGATCGACATAGATTGGTGGGCCAGACACATAAAAAGTGGAATTGCGATTATCCGAACGCAGAGGAAAGCGAGGATCGTGCAAACCAGAATTCTTCAAAAAGCTTTCAACCGTGCTGAATGAAGTATTACGCAAAACGATAACTGCATTACGCATTTCGGTTGCGTCATAGACATAAATCGCCTGGCCATCACTGTACCAAATCAGTTCAAGCTGCTCGGAACCGATACCTGCACATCCTACGGACGGCTCAGATCAAACTCACCGGTGACTTTTTTACGTGCCGCTAGCTTACTTAAAATCACGGGTTTCCTCATGGCAGCAGAGATAGCATCAAAAATGCCATTCACACTCTCCTGCCGGGCCATATATCCGCTTCCCTGGCGAGAAGATTGATTATTCTCATTTACTGTTTCTGCAAATGCCTGTATTGGTATTAGTACAAACAGCAATATGGCTATTGATGCCCGTATTTTTTTCGAAAAATCTGTACTCATCTTTTTAACTCGTTTGCAATAATTTCTTCAAATTCCTTGGCGAAACACCAATCACTTTTTTCACCTCATTGGAGAAATGAGAAAGTGATGCATATCCATGATTCATTGCGATAGTCGTTAAATTATTATCGCCATTAATCAATTCAAACAGTGTCTGCCCCAGACGCCAATCACGTAGCGCAGATTTTGCCGTATTGCCCAATGCGCGCCGCGATAAACGTCGAAAATGAGAAACCGAGAGCCCATAACGAGCACGTTTGCGTCTGCAAACGCTGGGTGGAATTACTTCGATAAGAATCAAAAAGAAACTCAACCAGGGCATACCATTCAGATTGTCTCAATACATTGGAAAAACACGCCAGGCCTTCCGTTCCCAACAACGCCTGATGCAGCAGCCAATATTCCAGCTCCTTTTGCTCAGGCTCGTTGCCGAGTGTCGTTGGCATGCTTGCCATCAGCGATCGTGGGCAGTGAGTACTTTCTTTATTCATTGATTTATCGATAAACACTTGCAGTTTCGCCAGTAACGTAAAATCAAGAAATAAACAATCTACTTCACCGTGCTCAACGGTAACTGTGGCCGGTGCGATGGCAAGCAAACGTCGCTGGTTGGCAGGGATTGTGCATTCCGCCGTATTTGCTTTGTCGCGAAAGCGAAGGTAACATTCTTGCCCATTGTTCTGTGCCAGTAATAAAGCATACTGAGAGAACTGATATTCCTCGCCAACATTAAGCTGACGGTATTGCCCCATATCTTCCATTGATTAGCTCTTTTGCATCCAAACGTTCGATGCAGTATAAAGTCTCGCCAATGGCATTCCTGATGAGATAATAATGGCTGGCCTTCCTGCTTCCGGCACCGCCATCAACTTATAGGAGGGAATAGCTTTTTTTATATTTTATTTCATAAAGATAATTAAAGTTAAATGAACATAATCCGAATCAACATTGACAGGATTAAAGATAATGACAGCGGACGCGGTGCACGTAAAAAACGCTTTTTTTATAGCAGGCCCAACGTCATACGTGGAAAGGCAGTACTCACGCCGCCGTATTAGCGAGCTTCCGGTACCACCATGTAGATGAAAGAGGTGACGATCTCTCCCTCTTTTGTCGTGACGTCTACCGGCACCCTGACATACTCCTCACCTTCAAATTCATCAAGCGCATCCCAATGCTCTGCCAGGCGCGCAGAGTAAAACAGATATCCCTCAACGCGGTTTCCGGTGTTATCGAGAACGATCCCCGGATACCCCATACCGGCCCCCCACGCTGCATCAAGCAGCGAACCTGATACGGAGCCGTGCACCCAGGAGCCGCCTATCGATTCCAATAGATGCGCATTTTCATCCCCTGGCATCAGCGTGCCGTATACAAAGAGACTGTCCATACTGCTCCTATCCTGTTAACAATGATGTATCCAGCTCCGATGGCGAGGAGCGTCGCATGACGTTTAACGTAACGCAGCAGAGGGATCATTATCAATATTGCCGATGAGCGAACCCGCACTCCCTCAAAGCAGTCCATTGATCTAGAGGCAAGGTTGTCTCTGTAATATTTCTAAATCCATTTCATCAATACCAGATACTTTCTCCTCTCCGTAACGTGTATTCTTATTCTATTGCGCCAATTGCCTGCATACATTTTGGACGTACCGATAATAATGAAAAATGATGAAGAAAAACCATTGGGCTTCGACGAGGTCGATGTAAACCATCTCTTTGAATTTCTCCATCACAACTCTGATTGGGTATGGGAAGTCGACGCACAGGGCCGTTATACCTGGGCCTCTGAGGTGGTCACCGAACTACTGGGATTTACCCCGCAAGAAATGATAGGCAAAACTCCGTTTGATTTTATGCCGCCGGGTGAAGCAGAACGGGTTGGGCAAACATTCGGTGAAATTGTTGCGGCCAAAAGACCTTTCTCTGGCTTGGTGAATCGCAATCAACGGGCTGATGGCCGAATTGTGGTTCTGGAAACCAGCGGCATTCCTTTGTTTGGTCCCGACGGTGAGTTGCGCGGTTATCGCGGCGTTGATCGCAATATATCAACGCTCGGTGAACGGGTTTTGCAGTTGGAAACCATCTATGACACCACGCCCGTTGCACTCTGCATGATCGATCGTGCGGGTCGCCTTGTGATGTCCAACAAGGCCATGATGCGTTTGCTGAATCACAGCGACGAGCCTGCGTCAGAACTCCATGTATCAACCATGATGCCCGATTGTTGGTCCCAATTTGAAACCGATTTCACACTGGCCGACAAAGGGTGGGATATCCCTAGCCGTGAGGTTACCTGCCTCGATCGCTGCTATTACACCCAGCCAGTGCCAGTGCGGGATGCCAGTGAGAACGTGGTGGGGCTTTCCGTCACCTGGGTTGATATAACCCGACGCAGTCAGGCAGAGCAAAAGCTCGCCGACGCCAATAAAGTACTGCAACAATATGCGCAACACCACCACCTTACCGGGCTGTTTAACCTCCGTAAGATGGACAAATGCTTGATTGAAGAAATAACCCGCACCCTACAGAAACGCATCCCACTCTCGGTGTGTCTCGCTGATATCGACTTTTTTAAACACTACAACGATACGTTTGGCCATCAGGCAGGCGATGACTGCCTACGCACGGTAGCAAAAACGCTGCTTTCTTCCCGGTTGCGCAGCGACGATAACGTTAGCCGCTACGGCGGCGAAGAGTTTCTGGTGATTTTACCGCATACCGACAAGGCGGGAGCGGTAACCGTTGCCGAGCGCCTGCGGGAAAACATTCATGCACTGCGATTACCGCACAGCGCCAGCGCGACGGGTTACCTTACTATCAGCATCGGCGTTGCAACGCTCAACAGCGATCAGACCAGCCCAGAAGACAGGCCGCTGCATATGATTGCCAGCGGACTGATTCACCATGCGGATACCGCACTTTACGCGGCCAAAAACCAAGGGAGAAACCGGGTGGTCGCCGCCCCGGATGACGATCAACGAGACGCGCCCCGTCATCCCCTCATTTGGTGATACACATGCAAGACCAAAGGTAGTGATAACTTCACTTGAAGCGGAGTAACGATATCTGCTAACAATGAGGGTCCTGCACGCAAATCATAATAAGGTAACCTCAAGATGCACATGGCAAATATTCCGTTTGGTATCACCGATTGGTCACTGATTGAACCGACAACGCACAGCGGCGACGTCGGTCATGCACTATGGCGTACACAGCATTTCGGCGATATTCGCGTAAGAATGGTGGAGTACTCCGCGGGATACATTGCGGATCACTGGTGTAAAAAAGGTCATGTTCTTCTTTGCCTTGAAGGCGGGCTGCTCACCGAACTGGATGACGGCAGAACCTTTACCTTAACGCCCGGCGTTAGCTATCAAGTCGCAGACCAGGCAGAAGCACATCGCTCTACATTCCCCAAAGGCGCCAAGCTGTTTATTGTTGACTGAAAACGCAGACAGTGTGTTGTGTGGCGCTGAATACAGAGCCGACCGAGAAGGTAATCTCGGTACAGGAAATACATGCGCAAATTAAAGATTAATCTACACTAACCAAGAAAGAGCCAGCGTGAGTACGCTGGCATTTTTATGGGGGAAGATAATAGAATTGTTCACATCTATAACGTACTTTAAATAATAAATGCATCATCAAAGGAAGGGAGAAAATAGCCCACACCCTCAGTTAGGATTATTCTTTATAACGATGAAATAAATATGATGCCTATAGTTCATTTTTTGAATGGAGTCAAAAATGCCTATTTCATTTATACAGCATCGTCTATCGACAGCATGTTATTATGATAAATTTTGCAAGAATAAGCATGAGAAAGCTTTAGAATCAATTAATTCAAATCCCTCTGTAAATGTTCACGATTTTAGCTCAAAAATTAGCCATGTAGAAAACTCACCGAGAATATTTAGCCCATCATCAACCCCATTTTTCGCCCGAAGAAGTGCAATGGCAACTACCATTCAACTCGTGCTGTTGTTTAATTATTTAAATCGAGCTGATGCCACCTCTTTTGCTTATAAAGAGAATTCATTGTCAATTGTGGACAATGACACCTCGCTTACTAAACGTAATCATTTTATTGAAAATTATCCGGCTGCTATGTCTCTTGCTGACGACGGGCATGTTTCCTCTCAGTCTTTATGGCTGACAGAACGAGAACAGGGAGGGATATCATATGCTAATAGCAGTAGCACGATTTTCATCAATGAGAATAGTCACATCCTTTGTGATGATCAAAAAAAGAATGCACTGATTTCGGCCATTAAACACTATCTGGTGTCTGATGGGCAATTAAGCATCGAGGAAGGTCATGACTTTG
Organism: Candidatus Symbiopectobacterium sp. 'North America'; assembly: GCF_015762685.1. Taxonomy (GTDB): domain Bacteria; phylum Pseudomonadota; class Gammaproteobacteria; order Enterobacterales; family Enterobacteriaceae; genus Symbiopectobacterium. The sequence continues at coordinate 81,301 of NZ_PEHF01000066.1, forward strand.
AACTGTCATTGAAAAAATGGGCAAAAACCGGTCCTCTTTTTATTACTCCACTGGTGGAGAGTACAGATCGAATAAAGCGAGCATTGATGCCTGAGTACGATCCTCGAACCGCAGAACATATAAAAGAACACTGCGCCTTTGAGGAAGAAATACTCAATCCTAACGGCGAGAATGAAGAAAAAATGCTTTTATTTCAATCTTATAGAGCGGAGAACCCCTTTATGATGATACTGAGGGAGGCCCCTCGCCCGAAGCTCGGGGCGCCGCCGAGGGATTAAATATTGTGACGGATCTGCTGACGCTGGGGATAAAACCGTTAATTGGTAAGCTCATTGCGAATGCAAAACGCCGTGAGTACTATAAAAATCACGGTGATAAAATTTGTGCTGAACGCTTTCGTCGACTAAATATTGCTGAGATAGCAACATCTCTTGATGTTGATAGTATCGCATTCAAATTCCGCGGCGTTGCCCGTAACGTGAAACCGACTGAATTGCTGCATACCATTCCGGGTCAGAAAAGAGCAGCTTATTATGTTCAGAATCCACAAAACGGGATAAAAAAAGAAATCTTAATTAAACTTCAGCCGGGTAATACCGCTATTCATACTGAAGGATGAGAGATCTTCCTGAAGCCGACAGAAAAACCCAATGAATTTATGACATATCACCCACATGCTGCAAAACCTGAGTTGCTACAAAGAAGAGTTATTGTTAATGAGGAGAGCCTCTCGTGGCGCTTTTCCGACACCTTCGACGCGACTAACCTTAATATTGAAGTGCGAGAAGGGAAACAGCAAATACAGTTATATGGAGAATATTATGTTCTTAACAAAAATGGAGAAGGGAAATTTGAGATAGTGGTGCAGAAAATGTCTGGAGCCCCAAATTTTTTCCAGTATGCCATGAACCATTATCTAAAACCTGGCACTTGAGTGTGCATAACCGTCATTCTGTTTTTACTCGTGAACAGGAAAATATTATTAATACCATCCGAGTTGAACAAGACAGGAACTTCAACTATATTCCATATGTCAATAATAACTCACAGTATTACGGCTCGGGGAAAATTTATCGCGCAGAAAAAGTTGGCGATGACTCACATTATTCCTGGGGACGATATATTGAAATGAATGGGGAAATTGTACCGGTGAAAGAAGTCGTCTCTCCCGGGCGAGGCGTTCATTATGAGGTGTATAATAGTAATTATCCTGATAAAGAACATCATTTGGTATCCTGGGACGGTAGACGCTGGGTATTTGAGCGTCCAACGTCTGTTCATGTGTCAAGTTCGCTTGAAACGCAGATTACCTCAGATATGTTTACTCATAATATTGATGTAACGCATCTCTCTTCTCCGGATAAGAATGGGTTGCGATGGGATGAAAACAACAATAGTTATTTGAATGTCAAAAACCAGTTTATTCGTGTGAAAAAGGTAGGCAATAACCGTTTTCTGCTGATTAAAACGGTGCATGACCCCAAGATGGTTCTTCGACTCAAGAATAATCAGTTTTACAAGGAAAATCTTACCGAAAGGCTGGATAATATATTGAAAGTTGGGTTGAGTGGTAAAGAAAGAAAAACGGCACTCAATTTACTCAAGGATGTCGATGGTTATACTGAATCTTCAGCACGAGAATTACTCTCTGAGTATAATTTTAATAAGAGTGGAGTCCTCAGTGATTATTCATTTGCATTGGAAATTAAGAGCACAGGGAAACCAACCTTGTGGTCTAAAATATTCAAGAAAAATAAACCATTAAATAATATTTCTTCACAGTCCCAGCCAGCAGGGAGGGCGAAGTTAAACTTACCAAACAATAAAGCTGGTTTTAATTTAGGAGATAAGATAGGCGAGGGTGTATTTGGAGAGATTTTTGTTGATGCGGATGATAATAGATATCTTATCAAATTATATAAATCACCTAGCCATCTCGTGGCTGAAAAAATAGCCAAACATGAGACCGAGATGTTTTAGCGATATTATGGTGAAGAGGCTGCAATGCACTTTGTCAATGATAAAGGGAACTCCTGTGTCAGAATGTATAGAATTCCTGGTCAAACACTGAGTTCTATACCACGAGGAACATTACCCCATGATGCGGATGTGAAATTTGTCGATATGATAGAGAGGTTGAACAGCCTCGGCATCATACACCAAGATCTTCATTCTCAAAATATACTACGGGATTCTACGTCAGAGTCATTTTTCCCTATAGATATAGGTAATGTAAAAGATAAATATTTCAATGCTGATGTCAGTGGAAAACAAAAAATGAATGCGAAAGGCATATCAGATTTTGATAGAATTTTGAACGATATAGCTTGGAAGAAAAAAAAGATCCTCATCGAGAATAGAGAGTGAAAACAATTAGTTGATGGCAAATAAAAAACGGCGCGCAAGCACTGGTTTCAGACATATGACAAAGCACATTGTTAGGTTAAGTCCGGCGTTTGGGCATAGCAGCATAAGTCACCGACAAATTTTCCCAGAACAAATTTGAACAGTGCTTGCGTTGACCAGTAGGCTTGGCCACAGGGGTATACCCTATAATATCCAAGTCAGATCTGCCGAGAAGCACAGAGTGCCTAAAAGGGTTTATCAGTAATCTTACCAACGGATTAACACTGTTTTTTTGGTATAGGGAATGTGTTACACCAATGCTACCTTAATGCCGGGTGCAATCAGTACCGTTCCCAACAGTTTATCTACCAACTTTTACGCTTTTTCCAATGCACGACGTACCGGCCCGCTTTGGAACACAGAACCAGCAGGGGCCACCATACCGCAACCAGGGATTGTTCTGCCACTACTGCGGCACGCAGCTCAACCATCACTCACGCCCTGTTGCGATAATGCTTATAGTTGAGGCGATACTTATCAAGCCGCAGCCCTAATGCGCGACGCGTGATATTAAGATGCTCCGCCGCCCGGGAGATATTTCCCTGAAACTGGGAGAGCGCTTCAACAATTAAATCGTACTCTATCTGGGAGACCCGCGCTTCCAACCCTTATTCTGCCACAAGGTGTTCCAGAATCTGCTGTAGCGACAAAGGAAGATGGTAGCTGTGAATAACACCCTCATCGGATAACAATACCGCCCGTTCCATCACATTTTCCAACTCCCGGACGTTTCCCGGCCAGTCGTAATTAAGCAGCATATTCAGTGCAGGCGTGACAATGGTCGGTACTTCCACGCCCTGATCTCGGGCAAAGCGGGCATTGAAGTAATCAGCCAAAATCAGAATGTCATTGCCCCGTTCACGCAGCGGCGTAACGGTGATGGGAAACACGTTGAGACGGTAATAAAGGTCTTCACGAAACAGCCTCTTGTTCACCATTTCACTCAAATCGCGATGAGTGGCGGCCAGAATACGCACATTGACATGAAGTGTGTCATTGCTGCCTACCCGCTCAAAACTGCGCTCCTGAATCACACGTAACAGCTTGGCCTGTGCCGATAACGATAACTCCCCGACCTCATCAAGAAAAATGGTTCCGCCATTAGCTTCTTCAAAACGCCCAGCACGGCGCGATATCGCACCGGTAAATGCACCTTTTTCATGCCCAAACAACTCACTTTCCAGCACGCTTTCCGGCAATGATGCACAGTTGAAGGTGATAAAAGGGCCTGTTGCACACAGGCTGCCATGGTGAATCGCCGCGGATACCCGTTCTTTGCCAACGTCGCTCTCCCCCAGAATCAATACTGTAGTACGCGCAGGGCTGACCTTGCGAATCAGCCGGTAAACCGACTGCATTGCCCGGGAATTGCCAATAATATTTGCAGTACGCAGTGTATCTGTGGTTTGGTGATGCAAGGATGCCGCTAACAGCACTTTTTGATGCGCTTGTTCAAGCAGGTGCAATTCAACAGCCTGCGCGATAATTGCCGCAATCACTTTCAGCACTTCCAAATCCAGATAGCGCAGTTGCTGATTGTTATAGACCCGTTCGATGCCGATGGTTCCCATCACTTTGGAACTACGAATGATCGGCACACAGATAAAGGAAAACGCCCCGTCGCGAATTTTATCGAGACTGCCGGTTTTATTGAGAAATAAAGGATCGTCTGCCACATGCGGCACAATCACCGGTTGGCGCGTTTCGATCACCTGTCCGGTGATCCCTTCCCCCGGCAGGTAGACGCCCTTTTCCACTTCTTGCGGAGAGAGTCCGTAACTTTCATGGATATAAATGCGATCGCTACTGGTGTCGTACAGCGTGATCATTGCGCGGATCACCTGCATGTGTTTTTGCATCAATTGCAGAACCAGTTTGAGGGTTTTGGAAAGATCGCCCTCGGTGCTCACCACTTTGCTGACTTCAGACAGCAGTGGCATCAGTTCTGAACAGCATTCACCCAATTTACAGCTGAAAGACAACGGTGTCTTTAAGGGTGACGGCATGTCAGTTACACCACGTTTTCTTTCCAGGCGCATTATATCTCTCCCGACAAATCCCCATTCTTACGTAGCAGAGTGAATCACATCAGGTCAGAAGCATTGGGATCCTATGTCGCAGGCTCTTATGCACACTCCCGGTAAAAACCTGCAAAATCAGCGGCAATACAGGCAAAACGATATTTTTTAATTTATTGATAATTAAGGAAATAAAAACCAACTCTGCCCCAACAAACCAGCGAGATGTTCTGTTAAGAACATTCCTGTCCGATTTAGTACCTCAACGAACGTTTTCAGACATGCAGTGGCATCACCACGACACAAAATGTTTCATCAGCACGTGGCTCACTCACAATGCTGAATTGACGCGCATCAAGCGTGGCAAACCACTTCGGCAAATGATCGCAAATAATGTCCAGACGTCGAAATTGCTTTTGTTGCAGGAAGGGTTGTAATAACCGCCGCGAGGTATGCCCCTCACTACTGTTTGCCAGTGCTTCTATCAGATTGAAATGAAAATCCCCGATCTGTTTGCCCGGCTGAAAATACGTCTCAGGGTGGAGTGGCGCCACTGGCGAGGAGGTGTGGATACGCTCCGCGATACGATCGAGAAACGGAGCCGGTTTGCCACTGCCTCGCCACATGGTAATCCCCCTGCCATCAAGCCAGGCCAGTAACACCCCCTGAATCTCCCGCGCCACAATGTGACGACACTCGGGTAGCGCCTCCAGCATCGTCACGGTTTGCTGGCGCAAAACCGCCAATGACATTGACGCTGTTGACGGGAAAGGGACTTCACGAAAGCATTGCCAGCCAGAACGCGCTTCGACAAACAGCGTTGCCACACCGGACTGCCCGAGCGCTGTTATCATTCCCTGATGGTCGAGATACGCAGCGATGTAGAGCGGGGGTGCCCGGTCTTTATCAAAAGCCATGCTGCTTCCCCTTCATGGAGTCAATATTGATGCGTATCACCAACGTGGCTTGCAGATTGGCTTCAGGGAACGCATAGTGGCGATCGGTGAAACCCGCCATTAATCGCTGCAAGATAGGGATTTTTTCCTGGTTATCGTTGATGAATTGCGCTTTCCCCAAGCCAATCACCGTGCGATGCCGTGCCTCAAAATTACAGGCCAGCGCATCCTCTACCACGCAACCATAATGAGAAATAGCAAAACACAGGGTATTGTTACGTTTAAGTCGTTCAATCTTGCTGCCACTGCGCGCAGAGTGAAAGTAGAGCGCGGTGCCATCCCAAACATAGAAAACCGGCACCAGAAAGGGTACATCATTATTAGCCAGCGCAATGTACATCACGCGCTCTTCGCGCAAAATGGCATCCATTACTGCGAGATCGGTGATCTCACGTTTATCTCGCCGCATGTGGTGATGGGAGAAATCGGCCAGAGCCGGATTAACAGGCGTATTCATCCTCTGTTCTCCCGCAAGTGGCCAAGCGCCGGTGAGCGTTTTTGTTCCGCCACAATCAGCGCATCCAATGTCTCACACACGGAAAGAATGTGTGCTTTATCCTGTTCGTCCGGCGTGCCATGGTAGTAATCCTCAATAGAGCAAATACCGAAAAGTGCATCCAGTGCGGAAATATCCTTCCTTAACGCCGAGGTAAACGTCACTTTCTCCGAGGCACTGGTCAGCAGGCTACGGTAGTTGTGATTCATCGGCATGATGTTATGCAACGCACACAGGGCGATCAGGTAGCACTCCACCGCCAGCGATGCCACGTTAAACACCAGACTGACGGACGATGATTGTGGTGCCAACAACAGGGCGCGGCGATGATAACCACACGCATGTTCATAACAGCGGGTGAACCGTTGTTCATCGCTTTCAAACAGCAATCCTGACATCATTTTCTCCTGAACAGGGCACCGATTTACGGTGCCTGATTACATGTCGCTAGAATGTAAACACCGACTTACCAGACGTTGAGCAACCACTCCTTGTTCTTTTTGTATTCCATGTCGATAAACAGGCTGTTTGCCATTTGCTCCGCTAACCAGATGGCACCGGCGTACCCGACAACCGGATGGCGGTAATGGCCCGCCCGGTCATAGGTGGGGAAACCGACTCTGACCATGGGTATCTGGTTATCAATCGCGGTGAAGCGGCCTTTGGAGTGCCCGAAGATCAGATCCAGTCGCAGATCGTTTTGGGTAATACGCTGCTCCATCTCCCACAGATCCGCATTGGTAATGATCTCCATATCATGGGATACCCCATCGCGCAGCGCGTGAATGCGGGGATCGTTGACATACCCGGCATTATCATCGCCCAACAGCACCGGCTTCATTTCCAGATCGAGACAAAACTCCGCCAGCCCGATCACCGAATCGGGGTTGCCGTAAATCGCCACCCGTTTGTCGGCAAGAAACATATGCACCAGGTCTGTCAGAGCATCCAGGGCGATCCCACGTTCCCGCACCAGTGAGGGCGGAATGGGTTTCCCCGTCAGGGTTTTCAGGTTATGCAACAGCGTGTCCGTGTTACGAATACCAATCGGCGTCGGGCCAATAAGGGTCGGGATCTGGAACGTCTCTTCCAGATAATTCGCCGCTTTGCCCCCCTCATAGCGATTGAGTTCCAGCGTCGCGCTGGCATTGGCAGTGTCGGTCAAATCGGCGATGGTCGTATTGCCGTGTGACACGGTATTACCGGACGGCATGAAGGGTGAGTCGAAATCCTCAATCTCGAACAGCACGGTGGCATCAATCTCCATCTCCGAGAGCAGATGCTTCAACGCCGTCACATCACCGGGGTTCGCCCAACCGGTAATCACATTGATCTTGCCGTTAGACTCCCCTTTTCGGGCAAAATACTTAACGATATCGCGTACCGCCAGGTCGTACCCGCTGATCATGCTGCCAACAAAACTTGGCGTATGGATTGGAATCAGATGCACTTCGCGACCGGCGTATTTCTCTTTGAGCAACCCATCGTTGAGCTTACGTACCACACCGTCCACATCATCGCCAATCACCTCTGTGGAACAGGTGGTGATAATCGGGATGACCTTGACGTGAGGGTAACGCATCAGTAAAACGTCGACCGCTTGCTCAACGCGATCCAGCGCACCAAACACTACCCCGTCTTCATGTACCGAGGATGAAGCGATTTCGAAGCTCTCTTTCAGATGCTGGGAAATCAGCAAACGGACAAACATCACGCATCCCTGACCGCCATGCACAATACCGATACAATCCTTGATGCCGATACTCACATACTGTGCCCCTGCCGGTTGGCAGGTAAAAATGAGGTTGATTACCCCCGTGCGATCTTTCGCTTTCAGTTCACAGGACATGGCTAACCTCATTAATAGCGCTGGTCGGTCAGTTCGGCATTCAACGAACCGGTAATGGTTAAATAATCAAGACGTTGATGTAACGCATACATCAGCGTGGCAATAGCGTCAGTGGGCATCTCCGCCAGCCAATTGAAGCGCTTACGCCAGGTATCGGCCAGCACCACCGCATCCGCCCAGTAGCAGCGATCGGCGGGCGTTGACAGATCCACTGCTTCGCCGCACAGCAATTGCCGGGTTTTACCTAATACACCGGCGTTCTGCTTTTCCCGATCCCAGTTGCGGGAATGAAACTGCCACAGACAGTGCTTCATGATGTAATCCACCAACGCTTCAACCTGTTGTTCCTGGGTCATACCGCCTCCTGTCGCTGCGGCTTGTCTTGGGAAAAATCGGGATATTCGCGCTGACGTAATTTGGTCACGCTGTCAAAGCCGCCGGTATATTCCCGTAAGTTGGGATCCTGACGAATGTCTTCACTCAACGCGGCATCCGAGATCATGCGTGCCGTAGCAAAGCCGCGATCGGCAGGGATCGCGTGCTCGCTGATATCCAGCATCGAGAGCTGGTGAATCGGTGAGTAAATGGCGTTGTAGATATCCCGCGCAAAGCGCACCCAACCTTCAAACTCCTTGTAAGGGCCGTTGTGATAAGCGTGGGCATTGAGGTAGGGCACCCGGATTTTCTTCGCCACTTCACCGGGCCGTTTGCCGGTAAAGATCACATCCGGCTTCAGGGTATACATGGCTTCCAGTGACTCCAGTTCATTGAGATCATCAATCGCCAACGCCCCGGCTTCACAGCGTGCAATCCCTTTTTCCATATCGCCCTGATGACCAAATTTGGTATACACCGAGACCACTTCCACGCCCATTTCTGCATGGATAACGTGCGCCCAGAGCCACAGCTTGGAACCCCCAGGCCACAGGCAGACTTTCTTCCCTTGCAAACGCGCCTTATACCACTCCAATTCAGGCTTCCAGCGAGCCACTTCCTCGTCGATAATGGCTTGTGCCCGGTCTTCAATCCCAAAAAACAAACCAATCTTGCGCAGCGAATCAGACAGTGGACCAAACCCAAAACCATCAATATCCAACCGGGGTATGCCGTAACGTACCCGTAACTCATTACAGATGTATTCCGCTGAACGGGCGCACTCCAGCAGGTGTGCTTTGTGCATCGCACGCAGGTCATCATAGGAGCCATTACCGGTAAAGGTAGAGAGCACCTGAATCTCCATGCGTTTGAAATAATCCGCCATCACTTCCTGATCGCCTTGAATCTTATATTCACCCACATAGTTGATGACATAATCGCTGGTAATGGTCGGTTCAACCGTACCCACTTTTTGGTTGATCCAGGCGATATTAATCTTGTGGTGACCGCCAGACTGACTTGGCCCGGCAAACCCTGGTGAGTTGCAGACAAAAATATCGACATCGGGACGCTCATCCATCACTTCCTGCGCAATCGCTGCAATATCATCGCCGATCAGCGCAGAGGCGCAGGTTTGATAGATAGTCATACGTTTAATCGAGGGGTGCGAATCAAAGGCTTCAATGATGTTCTTTTTCAGCACCTTCTCCGCGCCAAACACAATGTGTTTTTCTTTCATGTCGGTCGCGAAGGTATATTTCAGTTGGAAGTTGTCGTTATCACTGATATAGCGCTTGGTCTGCCAGGTATCATAGGTGCACCCGATAGGACCGTGACTGATGTGAATAACATCCTTCATCGGGGTGCCAATCACATGCTTGGCCCCACAGTAAGCGCAACCTCATTCTGAAATGGTGCCCGGGATAGTGTTGAGATATCCCAGCGGCAACGCAGAAGTGATATCTTCACCCTCGCCTTTCAACACGGCATGTTGTTTACGTTCAGGAATGCATTTACTGCATTCAAACTCATGGTACGGCATAATTTTTCTCCCATAAGGGCAAGGCAGAATAACGGTAGCGAATAAGGGAATATGGCAGTGTGCGGAATTAATCCATCATCCCGTATTTCACAACCATTTTTTCCAATTGATCCATGGACAACGGTGTCGGTATGACAAAGTCCTCATTCTCGATAATCTTGCGCCCCAACTCTCGGTATTCCTGTGCCTGATTCACCGCTGAATCAAATTCCGTGACCGTTTTTTCATTAAACTCAGCCTTCTGAACAATATTGTCACGCGGAACAAAATGGATCATTTTGGTACCAATAGCGGCGGTAAATTCCTCGATAAACTCTTTTTCACCGTCCACATTCCGGCTATTACAAATAATACCGCCCAACCGGGCGCTACTCTGTTTTGCGTACTTCACCAATCCTTTGCAAATATTATTGGCGGCATAAATGGTCATCATTTCACCGGAAGCGACGATATACACTTCCTGTGCCTTGCCATCGCGGATAGGCATGGCAAACCCGCCGCACACCACGTCCCCCAGAACATCAAAGAAGATAAAATCCAGGTCGTCGGTATAGGCTTTATTATCTTCCATCAGATCGATAGCGGTGATAACGTCGCACCCTGCACAGCCAACGCCCGGTTCCGGACCACCTGATTCCACGCAGCGAATATCAAACACGCCGGTTTTTACCAACATCTCATTGGTAATTTTCTCAGCGCCCTGATCGCGTAACATATCCATCAATGTTTCTTGCGGTTTACCCCCAAAAATAAGGCGAGTCGAATCCGCTTTGGGATCGCAACCGTGAATAAAGACTTTTTTTCCATGGAAATAGGCCAAGGCGGCAGCCGTATTTTGTGTGGTGGTCGATTTACCGATCCCCCCTTTACCATAAATAGCCAATTTACGCGTCATTCTTTCTCTCCCATAAAGAAAAGCATTAAGTAAGTGTCATTGGGTATGCCAGGAGGAAATTGCAAAACCGGGGCCAGTCAGAGAAATAAAGGAGAAAAAGTACTAAAATAAGCAATCAATCTGAGCCTATCGACTGAATTTATTGCAGTTATTTTTATTGGCGAAAGGAGCGGTGAGATCAAAAAGCGAGATTAAGAAAGATAATGTTCCCGCTGGCTGTTCATTGATGAACTTTTCACCAGCGAGATGTTCGGCAATGGAAAATCTAGGCGTCCAGTTGATCCAGCCAGCGCGTCATCACCTGTTGTGCCGCCAGCGCCAACGATGCGGAATAACGCGCCGCCTGCTCGCGCAGCGAGCCCAATGAGAGCCCGGCCAACTCCAGCTCACAGGCGTGCCCAACCAACCACCCTTCCAGTCCGGTTTGGCTCACCTCTGGATGGAACTGAAGGCCAAGTGCATGTTTGCCCACACTAAAGGCTTGATTATTACATACCGCGCTGCCCGCCAGTCGTATCGCTGAATCCGGAATCTCAAAGCGATCGCCGTGCCAGTGCAACACAGGAACATCCGATAGCGGAGCCAACACAGAGGCTTACGACGCTGACGACAATTGGATGGGCCCATAACCAATATCTTTCACCCCCCATCGGTGCCACGCGTGCGCCAAGCGCTCGTGCCATCAATTGTGCCCCCAGGCAAATACCCAGCACGGAGCGCTGCTGCGCCAGCCATTGCCGAATAATCTCCAGCTCCTGGCTCAAAAAGGGGTAACCCGTTTCATCATTGGCGCTGATCGGGCCACCCAGCACAATCAGCACATCGGCGTGCAGAGGATTGAACGTAGCCAAAGAGGTGATAGGCGTATCAATATAGTGATACTGAAAACCACATTCATGAAGGGTATCGCCCAGTGTGCCCAAGTCTTCAAAAGGCACATGTCGAAAAACAACCAAAGTTTTCATCGAAAGCTCCTTTGTAGCGAATGAAAAACAGCCGTTATCTGTCATGCAAAATACTGGCCTGTTCTTCCTGTCTATGGCACGCCGGGTCCACTTTCTGCGATGGGTAGAACCCTCACCGGACAAAACCGTGCGAGGGCTCTAACGTCATCATTACTCTTCGAAGTACTAGTATCCCTGATTAATCAGCACCGTCAGCTCAGCGACTACCGCTGGATTCTGAAGCCCATCGCCCAAGGTTTCACGGGTGATTTCAGTGTAATGACACAACGCGTCCGCCACCTGCGCATCGGGCATTTCGAGCTTTTCGCTGTTGATAAACAGGCTATCGCCCACTCGCAAACCGCTGAGGCGCGTTAACACTTCACCGTCGAGCAGAGCGTTGACCACTTCACTTTGTTCAAAAGGCGGTTCCGCAGGTGCGACATCCAACTCATGGCGCTGCGTGGAGATAAAACGGCCGAACCAGTTATTAAAATCTTCCGGTTGGTTGATCATTTCGATCATCATGGTACGTAAACATTCCAGCTCATGCGCTTCAATGCGCTCAGGATGCTCACGCAGCGTTAAATCCGTGTCGCTGTAGTGCTCACTGCCAAGATCGTTTTCCAGCGCATAGTCGGCAAAACTGCTGATCAAATCCCGGCTATTCGGTCCACGGAAACCCACGGAATAATTGAGTGTGGTCTCAAAGGTAAAACCGTCATGAGGGAAGCCCGGCGGAATATAGGATGTCGCCAATCTCCATTTCGACATCAATAATCGGCGTAAAGGGCTCACAATGCAGCAGCGCCGGGGGGGAGCTTATCGCCTACGCGCCAGCGACGGCGGACCATCCCCTGAATGATAAAGACGTCGTACTGATCGATATGCGGCCCAACGCCGCCTCCCGGCACGGAGAAAGAGATCATCAAATCGTCCAGTCGCCAGTCTGGCAGAACGCGAAACGGACGAACAAGCTCCGCTGACGGTGCATGCCAATGATTGACCGCCTGAGCCAGCAACGACCAATCGGTTTCCCCTAAATCATCAAAATGCTCAAACGGACCATTGCTGGCTTGCCACTGGCCATTTTTATGACTTACCAGTCGGCTATCCACCTCAGGTTCCATCGCCAGACCAGCCAGTTCGTCGGGGGTGATCGGATCGACGAAATCAGGGAACGCGCGTTTTAATACAACCGGATTTTTTTGCCAGTAATTGGCTAAAAATTCGGGCCAGTTCAGATTGAGTTGGAAAGACATAATTCGCACCAGTGAGAAGAGAAACGGGCGAAATTATAAAAAGAGTGATACCTGTCCTGCCTTGTCATGCGTCAAGACTCTACGCATCCTCCCGCGCATCGCCGCATTAATTAGTTGAAAACGATACTAACTATCATATATATTTTGATTCCCATTATAAAATGTTTCACCACGTGATAATCCCATATCAATACTAAGGTTTTTACTCTGGAGAAGATAACAATATGGCTATCCTGCTTTCCTCTGCCCGCCGCGGTATACGTCGTCTGGTGCTGGCTTCAGCGCTGCTGGCCGCTTACGCCGTCCCCTCCATGGCTGAAGAGTCATTAACGCTGTATACCACGCGCGAGCCGGGCCTTATTCAGCCATTGCTGGATACCTTTACCAAAGACAGTGGCGTGAAGGTCAATACCGTTTTTATCAAAGATGGCATGCTCGAGAGAGTAAAAGCTGAAGGGCAAAACTCACCAGCGGACCTGCTGATGACCGTCGATATTGGTAATCTGGTGGATCTGGTCGAAGCAGGCGTGACACAGCCCGTGAAATCGGCAACGCTGGAAGCCGCCATTCCTGCCAATTTGCGTGGTGCCGATGACCAATGGTTCAGCTTATCCATGCGCGGTCGCGTGCTGTATGCGGAAAAATCGCTGCCACTCAACAGTTTCACCTACGAATCGCTGGCCGATCCGCAGTGGAAAGGCAAAGTGTGTATCCGTGCCGGACAGCATCCGTACAACACGGCCTTGATTGCGGCCATGATCGCGCACCACGGTGAAGCCAAAACGGAAGAATGGCTGCGCGGCGTCAAAGCCAATCTGGCACGCAAAGCCACCGTCGGTGATCGTGATGTGGCACGCGATATTCTTGGCGGCATCTGTGATATCGGTCTGGCCAACACCTATTATGTCGGTCACATGAAGAAAGCCAAAGAGGGTACAGATGCGCGCCAATGGGGCGATGCGATCAAAGTTGTGAAACCGACCTTCGAGCAAGGCGGTACGCATGTCAATATCAGCGGCGCAGCAGTCAGCCGTTATGCACCGAATAAGGCGCAGGCAGTGAAACTGCTGGAATATCTGGTGTCGGCACCGGCCCAGCAACTCTATGCCAAGGCTAACTATGAATACCCGGTGCGCAAGGGCGTTGAGCTGGACCCGATTATTCGTGACACCATTGGTGAACTGAACGTCGATCCTCTGCCGTTAACCGACATAGTGAAACACCGTAAACAAGCCAGCCAGTTGGTTGATAAAGTTGGCTTTGATCAATAAGCATCAAAATGCACTGACGGCGCGCAGCATGTTCTATACGCTGCGCGCACCGTTTTCGCCACTCGGCATCACCACCTGCGCCATTGCACTCGGCGTGCTGATACCGATCCTGTCGCTGCTCTGGCTGGCGGCCGACACGGATTTCAGCCACTGGGCGCACCTGTTTCAGTATGTGCTGCCTGTTGCGGCACGTAACACGGTTATTCTGTTAGTCGGCGTTGCATTGCTGGTGACCGTCATCGGCGCTGGCTGTGCCTGGCTGGTTACCCTGTATGATTTTCCGGGGCGGCGCATCCTCAGTTGGGCACTGCTTTTACCACTCGCTATGCCAACCTATATCGTGGCCTTCGCCTGGCTGGATCTGCTGCACCCTATCGGCCCGGTTCAGACGGCGCTGCGTGCCCTGCTCGGCTACGACAGCTCACGCCAGTTTCGCTTGCCGGATATTCGTTCCATGACCGGTGCCATTATCCTGTTGGGCATCGTGCTCTACCCTTATGTTTACCTCACCATGCGCGCCATGTTTATCAGTCAGCCCGCCCATTTGCTGGAAGCGGCGCGCACATTGGGCAGGAGTGCTACCGGGGCATTCTTGCTCGTCGCGCTGCCAATGGCGCGGCCTGCCCTTGCTGTGGGCGTCAGTCTGGCCCTGTTGGAAACGCTCAATGATATCGGTGCATCCGAATTTCTTGGCGTCAACACGCTAACGGTCGCCATTTATACTACCTGGGTGACGCGCTCTGATTTACCGGCCGCGGCACAAATTGCCGTGTTAATGCTGATGGGCGTGATGCTACTGCTGACGCTGGAATATTATGGTCGCCGCCGCCAGCGCTACGGCAGCCGCCGCTCGCAGCGCACGGTAACGCCAATACGCTTATCTGGCGTAAAGGGGATGCTGGTCTTTAGCCTAACGTTCTTACCCGTGGTACTCGGCTTTATCGCCCCGGCACTGTTTCTCGCCTGGGAGAGTGCCAAGCGACTGCATCAGGAGACGCCCCTTTCCCACGGATTGTGGCAGTCCCTCAAAACTCGCTGCTGCTGGCGCTCGGCGTCACGCTCACGGTGTTGATCACCGGCATGATCGTCGCCTGGTTTGCTCGCCATTCCGCCATCCGTTCACAACGCGGTGGCTTTCGCCTCTCATTGCTGCGCGTTGCCTCTCTCGGGTACGCGGTGCCGGGCACCGTACTGGCAATAGGGTTACTGACACCCGGGCTGGCCGTGGATAAATGGCTGGCAAGCCTGCTGGAGTATCAGGGGTTACCCTTGCTCTCGAGTGGCATTCTGCTGGTTATCTGCTACGCGATTCGTTTCCAGACTATCGCCATCGGTGCCACAGATGCGGGCCTGACGCGCCTGTCTCCCGCGCTTGAACAAGCGTCACGCCTGTTAGGTGAGAACACCACCGGAACATTTTTTCGTGTGCATCTGCCGTTATTACGCCCGGCGTTGGTCACCAGCGCCTTGCTGGTGTTTGCGGATGCGATGAAAGAGTTACCCGCAACGTTACTGCTACGACCGATCAATTTCGATACGTTGGCTACCGTGCTGTACGCCGAAGCTGCACGCGGCACTTACGAAGAAGGGGCGATTGCCGCGTTGCTCATTGTGCTGGCAGGCACGCTACCGATGATTTTGCTGGCGCACAGCCAGTTCAGCACCGCGCGCAAGCCTAACGAACCGCAACAGAACACTGCACCTTATCAAGGAGAATCGTCGCGACATGTCTGACGCCACACTGGTTCTGGAAGCCATCCATGTTGCCTACGGACATGGACAACAGCAACATCATGTCCTCAACGGTTTTTCGCTCACGGTTCAGGCGGGTGAACTCACTTGTTTGTTGGGGACATCCGGTAGTGGAAAAACCACCGTATTACGCGCTATTGCCGGATTTGAACCGTTGAGCGCAGGCCGTATCCAGGTTTCGGGCACCTGCGTTGCCGGGCCGGGCATTCACCTGCCGCCGGAAAAACGCCACGTCGGCATGGTGTTTCAGGAATATGCCCTGTTTCCTCATCTGACTGCGGCGAAGAATATCGCGTTTGGGCTGCGCAAGCAGCCAAGCTCTTTCATACAGTCCCGTGTGCGTGAACTACTGGAACTCGTCGGGTTAAGCGCGTTGTCAGAGCGTTATCCTCATGAGCTGTCCGGTGGCCAGCAGCAGCGTATCGCACTGGCACGCGCGCTGGCGCCAGAACCCAGCATTCTGCTGCTGGATGAGCCGTTTTCCAGCCTGGATGCCGAGACGCGTCAGCGGCTGGGGCAGGACGTGCGTGACATTCTCAAGGCATCAGGACAAACGTCGCTGATGGTCACGCACAGCGAGCAAGAAGCGGTGATGATGAGCGATCGTATCGGTTATATGCAGGCGGGAGCCTACAGGGAAGCGCCGGCTAGTGCCTCACGAACTGAAAAATAAAACATACCAACGTGACACCGGCACCAGAAGGCGTCATTACCCGACACTCGTCTTTATTCATCGGATTCACTTAACGCGGAAAACATCTCATCAAAAATGAAAATGGCTTTTGCCAATTTTTCCAAAGCAGCATAAAGAGGATAAAACACCTCATGATCTTCGGGAAACTCACCGTATTCTTGCCAACACTCGGTCACCAGATTGATATCCACGGTAATGGGCAAATAGTAATTTCCTTTGGTTAAATCTTCAAAATCCATATCAATCAGTTGCCCGCGACATTTGGGATCGAGGGCATTGATATAGGCACCCAGCTTTTTGGCTCATCCAAAATAGCGCGGTCTTATTTCGAAACAAAAACCGAACTCCGCCTCTTCTGTACCCAACCCAACGATAGTCGCCAAACGATAATCAGCGCTATCGCCCCCGGCGGTATGCGTTTCAAACTAATATTTCCAATCGCCGTCTTCTGATTTCCATGCTTTAGGTCCCAACCAGCTGAATCCCTTTTGCACAATACCGACTTCGCCTTCCCAGCCATTATCCTTTATGAAACGCTGAATACATTGGTCAAATCCTTT
Source organism: Candidatus Symbiopectobacterium sp. 'North America' (assembly GCF_015762685.1). Classification (GTDB taxonomy): domain Bacteria; phylum Pseudomonadota; class Gammaproteobacteria; order Enterobacterales; family Enterobacteriaceae; genus Symbiopectobacterium. Next base: position 98,322 of record NZ_PEHF01000066.1, read on the forward strand.
CCAAAAAGCAGATTCTATTTGCGTTTCGAAAACCACAACAGCCTCATTAAACATCTTGAACTGCGATAAAATGAGAGTTCCAGCCAACCGTTCTTCCTTAGTAGATGATGTCATTGATCTTCCCTTTGATTAAAATTTACACATACGTTCAAGAAAACAAAAAGCAGAATGCGCCGCCATTTGCCTCATGGATGCGCTATCGTGCAGAACACCTGTTTTGCGGTAATCCGCCCGCATGGGTTCTTCAAAACGTGTCGCAAGGTCGCTCCACGACAGGCAAGAAATAAAATGTGGATTATCCGCACTCATGCTCTTGGGTTGTCTACCCTGCGGCGTTAAAAACACCACGCCCCAACGGAGCTTTTTCGTCGCACGCTTTTCAGCCTCCAGACAATAGCGCTCGATTTGTTCTTGCTGCTCGAAAGCGTCGATCTTCACTTCGATCAAAACGAAGAAATTATCGGCGTCAATCTCAATATCAACCCGATTTTTACTGTCACCGTTCGGATTGGATTCAACCCGCACGCGGCAAAAGCGCGTATACGCAGCAGGAAACGCCTTATTTTCTGATGTGCGTATTGAGGCCAGCAAGGCATATAAAGGAACAGCACCAAAACCGTGTGACCCTTGCGGATTCAGTAGCCAGGCAAGCACGGCTGAATTACGCACTTCCTTGCGCTTTAACCCCGCAATATCCCAGGGGTCGAAAGACAACACGCTATGCTGCACGGCCTGAAGCGGCGTTGATAAGCGACTAAAAAAGGTCATAAGCTGACCCACATCGATGTTTATTTTTGGGTCTTCCCCTATCATGGTGGCACACACCCTCAATCAAGTATAATTATCTATACTTGTACCTT
>NZ_PEHF01000122.1 GCF_015762685.1 Candidatus Symbiopectobacterium sp. 'North America'
GGATCACCTCCTTACCTGATGATACTGATTCTGTGTAGTGTTCACACAGATTGTCTGATGAAAATGCTGAGCAAAAAGCACCTGTTGATGAATGAGTCTCTGACTCATGCTGATACGAACCGATTAGAGCAGTTATGTTAATCGGGTTTTCGTGTCCCCATCGTCTAGAGGCCTAGGACACTGCCTTTTCACGGCTGTAACAGGGGTTCGAATCCCCTCAGGGACGCCATACCGATAATGAGTGAAAGACATTATCACCCGTTCTGATGAACCGACAATAACGTAAAGATGACTTGCGACTCGTGTTTACGATATTTGCTCTTTAACAATCTGGAACAAGCTGAAAATTGAAACGAGCAATATTGGATGCATTTAGAA
>NZ_PEHF01000123.1 GCF_015762685.1 Candidatus Symbiopectobacterium sp. 'North America'
CCTAATCCAACAGTCCGAGCTTCTTCAAGTAAAAGTGGAGAATGCATGTGTAATTCTTGATGGGATAATTGGGGCTGTAGACGAACGCCATTCAGATTGTGGAGAACGTGGAGTAGTTCATGGAATACAATGCATGAATAAAAAACATCAATATCAATACCTTGACCTCTATTGTATTCAGCTGGATTTAAATTGCAGTGAAAATCAAAACTCGTTCCTATGAAGTTTTCAGTGTCAGCATCG
>NZ_PEHF01000124.1 GCF_015762685.1 Candidatus Symbiopectobacterium sp. 'North America'
GAAATATTGGTCATACATCTCAATTCTGCTGAATTAGGAGTGATCGCACACTGCGATGCTGACGCTGAAAACTTCATAGGAACGAGTTCTGATTTTCACTGCAATTTAAATCCAGCTGAATACAATAGAGAACAAGGTGTTGATATTGATGTTTTTTATTCATGCATTGTATTCCATGAACTACTCCACGTTCTCCACAATCT
>NZ_PEHF01000073.1 GCF_015762685.1 Candidatus Symbiopectobacterium sp. 'North America'
CTCTCCTGAAAGAAAAACACCCTGTCAGCGTACCGCTACAGGGTGGGGGTGACCATCTCATTAGCTCTCAATGTTGAGGGCTTTTTCCTATTTCCATTTAGATGCTGTTAATCATCCAGGAAGCTGCGCAACACTTCGGAACGGCTTGGGTGACGCAGCTTGCGCAGCGCCTTGGCCTCAATCTGACGAATACGTTCACGCGTCACGTCAAACTGTTTGCCCACCTCTTCCAGCGTGTGGTCGGTGTTCATGTCGATGCCGAAACGCATACGCAGTACTTTGGCTTCGCGCGCCGTCAGGCCAGCCAGCACATCGTGCGTGGCTGAACGCAGGCTCTCTGACGTTGCAGAGTCCAGCGGCAGCTCCAGCGTGGTGTCCTCGATGAAGTCGCCCAGATGTGAATCTTCATCATCACCGATCGGTGTTTCCATGGAGATCGGCTCTTTGGCGATCTTCAGCACCTTGCGGATTTTGTCTTCCGGCATCAGCATGCGTTCGGCAAGTTCCTCTGGTGTCGGCTCACGGCCCATTTCCTGCAACATCTGACGCGAAATACGGTTCAGCTTGTTAATCGTTTCGATCATGTGAACAGGAATACGGATGGTACGCGCCTGATCGGCGATAGAACGGGTGATCGCCTGACGGATCCACCAGGTGGCATAAGTAGAAAACTTATAGCCACGACGGTATTCAAACTTGTCTACGGCCTTCATCAGGCCGATGTTACCTTCCTGAATCAGATCCAGGAATTGCAGACCGCGGTTGGTGTACTTCTTGGCGATAGAAATCACCAGACGCAGGTTCGCCTCGACCATCTCTTTCTTGGCGCGGCGTGCCTTGGCTTCACCGATCGACATGCGACGGTTGATGTCTTTCACTTGCTCGATAGTCAAGCCGGTTTCTTCTTCGATCTGATGCAGCTTCTGCAAACTGCGCTGCACGTCTTCTTCCACTTCAACCAGCTTCTCGCTCCAGGGCTTGTTCATGGCCTTGGCGGCGGAGAACCAGGTGTCATTGGTTTCGTTACCAGTGAACAGCGTGACGAAGTTTTTCTTCGGCATTTTGCACTGCTCAACGCACAGCTTCATGATCAAACGCTCTTGCGTGCGAACGCGATCCATCATGGTACGCATGCTGTTGACCAGGAAATCGAACTGCTTCGGCACCAAACGGAATTGCTTGAAAATATCAGAGAGCTTCAGGATCTCTTCCGCGGCCTTAGCGTGGTTACGGCCATGGGCTTTGATCGTTTGACGTGTGACTTCGTACTGTTCACGCAGCTCGGTAAATTTCTGACGTGCCAGCTCTGGATCGATGCTGTTGTCTTCTTCTGCATCGTCGTCGTCTTCGCTCTCCTCGTCGTCATCATCATCGTCCATCTCTTCGCTGGACAATTCAGAGCCGACGTGGGTTGCGGTAGGCGCAAGATCTTCTTCGGCGTTAGGATCGACAAACCCGGTGATCAGATCGAAAAGGCGGCTTTCTTCGGCCTCGACGCGATCGTATTGTTCCAACAGGTAAGTGATCGCTTCAGGATATTCGGCAACAGAACACTGAACCTGGTTTATACCGTCTTCGATCCGCTTGGCGATGTCGATTTCACCTTCGCGGGTGAGCAACTCAACGGTGCCCATTTCACGCATGTACATGCGCACCGGGTCGGTAGTACGCCCAATTTCGGACTCTACGCTTGAGAGCACCTGAGCAGCGGCTTCTGCGGCATCTTCATCGGTGTCAGACGTAGTTTCTGCCAACAGCAGGTCATCCGCATCCGGTGCTTCTTCCATCACCTGGATGCCCATGTCATTAATCATCTGGATGATGTCTTCGATCTGATCGGAATCGATGATATCTTCCGGCAGATGGTCATTGACCTCAGCATAGGTCAGGTAGCCTTGCTCCTTACCACGGGTGACAAGTAGCTTCAGCTGTGACTGCGGGTTTTGCTCCATAAGACGGTATCCACACTTCAGAGTATTAGGTTGGTGTCGGTCAGCATAATTATACCGGTCATCTTTCACGATGCAGGTGCCTTTCGTTCGCCTGTTCGCTGAAAGCTATTGGGTATAGCCAACAATAACATTCGGGGTCTTTCTTCTTCTCGCCGCAGCCCCTTCTAGCGGCTTTGGCAGGGCTTCACCCTGCTGGTTATCGGCAATTAAGCCTCTGTAATCAGTTCTTTCTTGTAAGCGCCTGGTTCAGCATGTGCACTTCGTTACGTTCTTCTGCGGTCAACCCCCGCAAACGTGACTGTGCTATCAATGCTTCCAGCCGCTCCTCTAAGATATGGTTATATAGGGTAGTCAGGGTATCGATAAACGTCTCTTCTACCTTGTCCTCAACGATCATGTGGTTCCAGGTTGCCATGGTTTCAAGCTGTGGGCCTGATTTATTCTCCCGGTAAAGCTCCAGAAGCTGCCCCGTTGTCAAACCGGGCTGCGTATGGCACGTTTTCACCAGCTCAATAAACAGTGGCACACCGGCCATCTTCGATGCTGCCAACCCCTCAGGGGTCGTCACCAATGCTGCCAACTGCGGATTTTGTACCAGCAACCCTATTAGTATACGCATAGTTGTGCGTTTTAGTTGGGGTGGCTGGTAAGGCTGCGCCTGTTCTGCCGTTTTTGGCAGCAGTTTATCCAGTTGGCGATCGTCAAGAATCCCCAGTTTGTTGCCGAGCTGTTGACGTAGATACAGCCGCAGGGTTTCTCCCGGCACCTGACCAATCAACGGCAATGCATCTCTTCCGAGCTTGGTTCTGCCCTCGGGAGAGCTCATATCCACTTGCTGTTGCAGGGTATCAAACAAGAACGTGGAGAGCGGTAGTGCCTGCTCCATCCTCTGTTCAAACGCTTGTTTACCCTCTTTACGCACCAGAGTATCCGGATCCTCTCCATCAGGGAGAAACATAAAGCGCAACTGACGACCATCATTCAAATAGGGTAGCGCCGTTTCCAGGGCGCGCCAGGCGGCATCTCGGCCTGCGCGGTCACCGTCATAGCAGCAAATCACCTGATCGGTAACGTGGAACATCATTTGAATATGGTCCGCGGTCGTGGCGGTGCCCAGTGACGCGACGGCATAATCAATACCGAATTGCGCCAGCGCCACCACGTCCATATAACCTTCAACCACAAGAAGACGTTTTAGTTCCGTGTGATTTTGTTGCGCTTCGTAAAGGCCATACAATTGGCGGCCTTTATGAAAGATTTCAGTTTCCGGCGAGTTCAGGTATTTGGGCAATCCGTCTCCCAGCACGCGCCCGCCAAAGGCGATAACGCGGCCGCGCTTATCGCGGATCGGGAACATGACGCGCTCACGGAAGCGGTCATAGGTACGTCCTTGCTCATTTTTAACCAGCATTCCCGCATCGCTCAGGGTTTCACGATCTTCATCGTGACGACCAAAGCGCTTTAATACGTTGTCCCACCCGGCAGGAGCGAAGCCGATAGCGAAGTGGCGAATCACTTCCGCACTCATGCCGCGTTGTGCCAGATAACCTTGGGCAGCGGCTGCCGTTGGCTGGTTTAACGCCTGTTGATAAAACTCGCTCAGTTGCCCCATCAGTTCATACAGGCTTTGACGCTGATGGCGTTCAAGCGCTGTGGTGCCAGTGCCGGATTCATAAGGCACTTCCAGACTGTGCATGGATGCCAATTCTTCGATACTTTCAACGAACTCCAAGCGATCGTAGTTCATTAAAAAATCGATGGCATTGCCGTGCGCGCCGCAGCCGAAGCAATGGTAAAACTGCTTATCACCGTTTACGGTGAAAGACGGGGTTTTCTCATGGTGAAACGGACAGCACGCGTGAAAGTTCTTGCCCTGCTTTTTGAGCTTCACTCGCGCGTCGATCAGATCGACGATATCAGTGCGTGCCAGCAGGTCATTGATAAAGACGCGTGGGATTCGTCCAGCCATAAGCTCCTGTTTTTAATACAAATAAACGATAGCTTATAAAAGACAACAAGCCGCGCTTCCTTTCGGAAAGCACGGCCTTCGTATGCAACTGCTAAGTCTGCGGATTAATCACGCGGTGGAGGCCAGGCCTCCAGAAATTAATACAGACGAGTGCGGCGTGCGTTTTCTCGAGCCAGTTTCTTCGCGTGACGTTTCACAGCAGAAGCTTTAGCGCGTTTACGTTCGGTTGTCGGTTTTTCATAGAACTCACGACGACGAACTTCAGCCAGAACACCCGCTTTTTCACATGAACGTTTGAAGCGACGCAGCGCTACATCGAACGGCTCGTTTTCACGTACTTTAATTACCGGCATGTGCCTCTCACCTTAATAATTCGGTATGTGCTGGCCTTGTGCCAGCCTTTTCAAAATGGTGCGGAATTCTACTGCAAACGTGATGCGCTTGTAAAGCATCGCGGCGATCATAAAACACCCAACGCGCACGCAGAGCAGAAAATCCAAATCGATAATGGTAGACTATCTGTTGTATGAAGCAAGTGGCAAGTGGATGTCAGCTTGCGTGGCAACGAACGTTAGGTAGAACGATGCGCATATTGGGTATTGAAACCTCCTGTGATGAAACCGGGGTGGCAATTTATGACACGGATGCCGGGTTATTGGCTAACCAACTGTATAGCCAGGTAAAACTACATGCTGATTATGGCGGTGTCGTGCCAGAGCTGGCCTCGCGCGATCACGAGCGTAAAACGGTTCCTCTGATTCAGGCTGCCCTGAAAGAGGCGGACCTGTCCGCATCAGGCATCGATGGTGTGGCCTATACTGCCGGCCCTGGACTGGTGGGCGCATTGTTGGTCGGCGCAACGGTCGGGCGTGCGCTGGCATTTGCCTGGGGCGTGCCGGCGATTCCAGTTCACCACATGGAAGGGCATTTGCTGGCCCCGATGCTGGAAGATAATCCGCCGGAATTTCCTTTCGTAGCGCTATTGGTTTCTGGCGGTCACACGCAGTTAATCAGTGTCACTGGCATCGGTGAATACCGGTTGCTGGGAGAATCGGTTGACGATGCCGCCGGTGAAGCCTTTGATAAAACGGCAAAGCTGCTGGGACTGGATTACCCGGGAGGCCCGATGTTGTCCAAACTGGCACAGCGTGGGGATGCCTCACGTTTTACCTTTCCTCGCCCGATGACCGACAGACAAGGGCTGGATTTTAGCTTTTCCGGTTTGAAAACCTTTGCCGCCAATACTATTCGTGCCAATGGCAATGATGATCAAACCCGTTCTGATATTGCGCGCGCGTTTGAAGATGCGGTGGTTGATACGTTAGCGATAAAATGTCGCCGAGCGTTGGATGAGACCGGCTTTAAACGTCTGGTGATGGCTGGCGGCGTCAGTGCCAACCGCACGCTGCGCGCTCGCCTGACAGAGATCATAGCTAAACGGGGTGGGGCGGTGTTTTATGCGCGGCCTGAGTTTTGTACCGATAATGGCGCGATGATTGCCTATGCGGGCAGTGTGAGGCTGTTACACAATCAAAGTCAGGAATTGGACGTGAGCGTGCGTCCACGTTGGCCATTGGCGGAGTTGCCTGCCGTTTGACCCAACCCCACGCCAGATACCCTAATCTGGCGTGAGTCACTGCGTCAGCACCCCTGGCGGGTCACTACAGTTCCTGTTCGAACAGCGTCAAAATGGCGTCGAACAACTGCTTAACGCTAAAGCCGCGTGCTGGCGTGGTGAAAATGGTGTCATCCCCGGCAATAGTGCCCAGAATCCCTTCTGATTTCCCCAGTGAGTCCAGCAACCTAGCGATCAATTGCGCAGCACCCGGACTGGTGTGAATAACCACAACCGCATCGTTATAATCGACATCCAGCACCAGATTTTTCAGTGGGCTGGTGGTGGTGGGTACACCCAGTTCCGCGGGTAGGCAATAGACCATCTCCATTTTGGCATTGCGCGTGCGCACTGCGCCAAATTTAGTCAGCATGCGTGATACTTTTGATTGATTTATATTTTCAAAACCGTCGTCTTGTAACGCCAACACGATCTCGCTTTGAGAACTAAACTTCTCTTCCTTTAACAGAACCTTGAACGCCTTGACCAAATCTTCCTGTTTCGTGGAGTTACGCATTCTGCACCGTGTGTTGTGATCGTTGATGTGTGCATTATGCAGTTGGGTGAATTTTTATGCAATATGGGCGCTTAAAGAAGTGACTCGGTAGGGTTCAGTACGATAATCGCACTAAAATGTTTAAACGACGTAAGTGATGAAAAAAAAATGAGCGTTTAGTCACATAAAAGTAAATAAAATGTTATCAAAATGAGGTTGTTTACTGGCTGCAGTTCGGTGTAATGTAGCCGCCATCGTACTGAACGTGATGCACGCTGCATTATTTACTCACTTACTTATAACTTTACTTATCTTACAAATCACTCGGCAGATTTTGATTTATTATTAATCACATAGTTTTTTCTTTTCCATGACCTGATATCGAGGTCTCGGCATTGCCGACATCCGTTCGGTAAACCGTTCAAACCTCCTGATTTTATTCATGTCTGGCGGTTTATTGCACAAATTCACGGCATTTTTACTTTTACGATAATAAGGAGTTTAGGATGAAAGTTGCAGTTCTCGGAGCAGCAGGCGGTATCGGTCAGGCTCTCGCGCTCCTGCTCAAAACCCAGCTTCCTTCAGGTTCAGAATTATCTCTTTATGACATTGCTCCGGTAACGCCGGGCGTCGCCGTTGATCTGAGCCATATCCCTACAGCAGTATCCATCAAAGGCTTTTGCGGTGAAGACGCCACCCCTGCGCTGGTCGGCGCGGACATCGTTCTGATCTCGGCCGGCGTCGCTCGCAAGCCGGGCATGGACCGCTCCGACCTGTTCAATGTGAATGCGGGGATCGTGCGCAATCTGGTTGAACAGATTGCCCGCACCAGCCCGAAAGCCTGCATTGGTATCATTACCAACCCGGTTAATACGACGGTGGCGATCGCCGCGGACGTACTGAAAAAAGACGGTGTGTACGATAAGAACAAGCTGTTTGGCGTAACCACGCTGGATATTATCCGCTCCAACACCTTTGTGGCGGAACTGAAAGGCAAGCTGCCGCAACAGGTTGAAGTACCTGTGATTGGCGGGCACTCTGGTGTGATGATCCTTCCCCTGTTATCACAAATTCCAGGCGTAACGTTCAGCGAGCAGGAAGTGGCGGATCTTACCAAGCGTATCCAGAACGCGGGTACGGAAGTGGTGGAAGCCAAGGCCGGTGGCGGATCGGCAACTCTCTCCATGGGGCAGGCGGCGGCGCGTTTTGGGTTGTCTCTGGTACGCGCTCTGCAAGGCGACGAAGGGGTAGTGGAATGTGCCTATGTGGAAGGTGACGGCGAGCATGCCCGTTTCTTCGCACAGCCGCTGTTGCTGGGCAAATCCGGCATCATTGAACGTAAGTCCATTGGCGCACTGAGCCCGTTTGAAAAACAGGCTCTGGATAACATGCTGGGCACCCTGAGACAGGATATCGAATTGGGTGAATCCTTTGTGAGTGGCTCAGTACGTGGTTAATCGGTGTCTTAACGCCAGATGGTGATAAGCCGGAGAGAAGGTGCTCTGGCTTTTTTATATCAGGATTTTGGGTGAGGATCGTCAGGTCTGATAAGTTTTTTCCTATCAATCAGCATGTTACTTTTCGGATCGTAGTAACGGCTGGGCCAGATTTCAGCAGGGTGAATGTTGATTGCCTCGGCGATGAGCCATTCTCCTTTGGGCCAGGGGCGTGATATCGCATTGGCTAGAGTGGAGGAGCTTAACCCCGCTTTTCGTGAGACTGCCGCCAGCGTGGTGCCTTTTTTACGGAGTGCGGCAATGATATCGGCAGGGTGCCATCGTGTTTCCTTGCGCTCATAATCTTTCCTTCTTGCTACAAGATAATGGTCCAGTGGTGGTATAAATAACGCTCGTCAGTTAAACGCATGGAATGCGTGAACGGAATTAGGAAAAAATATAGCATGATATTTCCAATAATCTCCTTAACGTAATCACTAATAAATTAAATTTTGTAATGCATCGCACTATCAGGATGAAAGGCTATGAAAAAAGAGTGGTTCACCACTGCTGAATTGCTGGGGATGGCGGGATTGCCTAAAACACGGCAAGGCGTAAATAAACGTGCTCGGGAAGACGGGTGGGAAAAACGCGGCCATAAAGGGGTTCAAGGGCGCGGCGTTGAATACTCCCTTTATAGCCTGCCAGAACTGGTGCAGCATTCGCTTTCACTGCAAGAAACCCCCCTCATCCTAAGCAGTACGTCAGGCCGATATGCTGGCCGTCTGGATTCAGATCTATCAACAGTGCTCTGAGCAAGAAAGAGAGGCGCTGATCGCGCATATCTTGCGTTACGGTATGGACTCTGTGTTGTCTCAGTTGCGGATTTCATCGTCAGATGACGCAGCGCCTGATGACCCCTCTGCTGCCTGAATCTATACTGATGCCCTATTTTTGCGGATAGTGTACACCCCGCTTGCCTGCCACTTTTTTCCCTTCTTTGTTCAGTTCTCGTTTCAAAGTCAGTGCGCGTTTTAGTCCAATATATAACACCTAATCGCTAATTTAATCGGTAACGGTTACGCGTTATTAGGAGATTTATTGTTGCTTATGTTTTCATTATTGAAAACCAAGGTTGCGGTATGGATCATCGACCGTCACCTTGGCGTGCGTTAATGCCTTTTATGGAGGATGTTACGAATGGAAAAAGCATGGTTGACGCCCCTGGAACTACTGGGTATAGCAGGTTTGCCAAAATCGAGACAGGGCCTTAACAAACGCGCAAGAGAAGAAGGCTGGGAAAAACGTAAACGAAAAGGGGTGCAAGGGCGGGCCGTTGAATATGCGCGAGAGAGTTTACCGCAGGAGGTGCGCAAGCGACTCCAGATTCGTGAGATGGCGGAAATGTCACCGCCAGCTTATACGACGCTTGCCAAACCGCTGCTGGCTTCCTGGATTCAGATATTTGAAAAACTCTCGATCAACGAGCAGGAAGCGTTGATCGATTTTGTGCTGCGCGAAGGCGCGATTGCCATGTTGTCACGCCTCGAGATCGCAAGCGATCCCAACGCATCGACAACATAGCGTACGGACGCATTAATAATCGCGTTGAACGGCAATATGTGCCAGGCCTTCCAGTGCCTCACGGAAGGGACTTGGCGGCAGCGCTTGAAGCGCGGAAATCGCTTTATCCGCCTCTTGCTCTGCACGCTGTCGGGTGTATTCCAGCGAGCCGCAATGCTGCATGGCAGCAAGCACCGGTTCCAGAAGATGGCGACCATTGCCCTCTTCGATCGCCTTGCGGATCATCGCACATTGCTCGCTATTGCCGTTACGCATAGCGTGTAACAGCGGCAGCGTGGGTTTGCCTTCGTTCAGGTCGTCACCGGTATTTTTACCTAAGGTTTTTCCATCGGCGCTGTAATCCAGCAGATCGTCAATCAGTTGGAATGCCGTGCCGAGATAACGCCCATATTCCTGCAACGCTTTTTCCTGCTCATCGGTGGCGCCCGCCAGAATCCCAGATGCTTGCGCTGCGGCTTCGAACAGGCGCGCTGTCTTGCTGTAAATGACGCGCATGTAACTCTCTTCGGTGATATCCGGATCGTTACAGTTCATCAGTTGCAGCACTTCGCCTTCAGCGATGACGTTGACCGCCTCAGACATTAGAGCCAGCACGCGCAGCGAGCCCAGGCTGGTCATCATCTGGAACGCGCGCGTATAGATGAAATCCCCAACCAGTACACTGGCCGCATTGCCGAAGGCGGCATTGGCCGTTTCCTTGCCACGACGCATATCTGATTCATCCACCACATCGTCATGCAGCAGCGTGGCGGTGTGGATAAATTCAATCAATGCTGCGACTGTCACATGTTTATCACCTTCATATGTCAGCGCGCGGGCGGCCAGCACGGCTATCATGGGACGAATACGTTTCCCGCCACCAACGATAATGTAATTGCCAATTTGGTTGATAAGTACAACATCTGAATTGAGTTGTGCCAGAATAACGCCATTGACGTCGTTCATATCATGGGCAGCTAATGCTGTGATCTGTTCTAGATTCATATCTGTGCCAGTGCTTTTTCTGTACGCCGTGGTTAGGGTCGGTTTCATAACGGCTTTAATGGTTATTGTGGACTGATTGTACTTGAAAAATGGCACAGATAAATGGTCGTGAAGAACCTGTACTCTTTTTCTTCAATTCTTTCGAATCTGCACTTGTCATCGGTAGGTTTTTTGCGTAGAATTTTCGCCCTATTGTGAATATTTATAGCGTGCTCGAATAATCAATATGAGTACGCGGAAAGCGGAGTTTTATATGTACGCAGTTTTCCAAAGTGGTGGCAAACAACACCGAGTAAGCGAAGGTCAAACCGTTCGCTTGGAAAAGCTGGACATCGCAACTGGTGAAGTTGTTGAATTTGAACAGGTTCTGATGGTTGCTGATGGTGAAGAAATCAAAATCGGCGTTCCTTTCGTCGATGGTGGCAAGATCAAGGCAGAAGTTGTTGCTCATGGTCGCGGTGAGAAAGTAACGATCGTTAAATTCCGTCGCCGTAAACACTACCGTAAGCAAGCGGGCCATCGTCAGTGGTTCACTGACGTGAAAATCACTGGCATCAGCGCTTAAGACTTAGGAGAGCGGATTAAATGGCACACAAAAAAGCTGGCGGCTCGACTCGTAACGGCCGCGATTCCAACGCACAATGCCTGGGCGTAAAACGTTTCGGCGGTGAAAGTGTTCTGGCTGGCAACATCATCGTTCGTCAACGTGGTACTAAATTCCACGCGGGCACCAACGTAGGTTGCGGTAAAGACCACACTCTGTTTGCTTTGGCTGACGGTAAAGTTCAGTTTGAAGTTAAAGGCCCGAAAAACCGTAAATACATCAGCATCTTAGCTGAGTAATTTTCGAGTTAGGTCTTACAGATATAAAGCCCCGCAATTCGTTGCGGGGCTTTTTACATTTCCATATCCCTTCACCACCCGCAATAAACTGAGAGAACCATGCAGACGAAACAGCAGGCTGGCATCGGGCTGAGCCTGGCCTTGACGACAGCAGTATGCTGGGGTGCACTACCCATTGCCATGAAGCAGGTGCTTGTTGTGATGGAACCCTATACCGTGGTGTGGTATCGGTTTTTTATGGCCTCGATCGGACTTGGGATCATTCTTTTCTCTCGTGGTCAGCTACCACCGTTGCGTTTTTTTTGCCATCGGCGCTGGTGGGTGTTGTTGTTGATTGCCACTGGCGGGTTGCTGGGTAACTTTGTGCTGTTCCGTTCCTCACTCAAGTTTTTAAGCCCGACCACATCGCAAGTGATTGGACAACTTTCCCCGGTGGGGATAATGTTCGCCAGCGTGCTTATTCTGAAAGAGAAAATGCGTGGCACGCAGATTATTGGTGCCACGATGTTGTTGTGCGGTATGTTGCTGTTTTTCAACGCTAGTCTGATCGAGATTTTTACCCGACTGACGGATTACACCCTTGGCGTGTTGTTGGGAATGGGCGCCGCTATGGTGTGGGTGAGTTACGGCGTGGCACAAAAAGTATTGCTGCGCCGCTTGGCCTCACAACAGATTTTACTGCTGCTGTATGTCCTGTGCGTATTGTGCATTACGCCGTGGGCGCACCCTGAGACCATCTTTCAACTGACCCGCTGGCAGTTGATTTGTCTGCTTTTTTGTGGCCTGAATACACTGGTTGGCTATGGTGCATTGGCTGAGGCGATGGCGCGCTGGCAGGCGGCCCAGGTGAGTGCCATTATTACATTGACGCCGCTGTTCACGCTGTTGTTCTCTGACCTGCTGGCAATCCTGTGGCCGCTCTATTTTGCCACACCGGCGTTGAATCTTGTTGGTTATATAGGTGCGTTTGTGGTGGTCTCCGGGGCCATGTTTTCCGCGATTGGGCACCGTTTTTTTCCAGGAAGAAAACTCGATAATGTCATACCGGTGCCAAAGTAACGCGCGCTAGCCTGACGCTATCGATGGTTGTGTGCACTGTTTATTTTTAATACAGATGAAATCCACGAGGGAAGCGGGTACAATGCCGCTCCCTTGCTAGGCAGGTTCTGTTACGTTCCGTTTTTTGCATGATGCGCGGCGATCATTTCCTCGTCATGCCATGAAAGCATCACGTCATAGAGAACCGACAATGTCCTGATGCATGGTGTCTGATGATAGGTGATCTCTATAGGTTATTGCGGAGAGAGTGAATGAAGTTTGTAGATGAAGCGACCATTCTGGTGGTGGCTGGTGACGGCGGTAATGGCTGTGTTAGCTTCCGTCGTGAAAAATATATCCCCAATGGTGGTCCGGACGGCAGCGACGGCGGCGACGGCGGTGACGTTTATCTGTTGGCGGATGAGAGCCTGAATACGCTGATCGATTTTCGCTTCGAGAAATCTTATCGCGCAGAGCGCGGTCAGAACGGGCAAAGCCGTGATTGTACCGGCAAGCGTGGTAAAGATATCACCATCAAGGTGCCGATTGGTACGCGCGTGTTGGACGAAAGCACCGGAGAGGTGCTGGGCGATATGACGCGTCACGAGCAGCGTTTGATGGTGGCGAAGGGTGGCTGGCACGGGCTGGGTAATACTCGTTTCAAATCGTCGGTTAACCGTGCACCACGCCAGAAAACCAGCGGTACAGCAGGCGAAGAGCGTTCTCTGATGCTGGAATTGTTGCTGCTGGCAGATGTCGGGATGCTGGGGTTGCCGAATGCCGGTAAATCGACGTTTATTCGCGCGGTGTCTGCCGCTAAGCCCAAGGTGGCGGATTATCCCTTCACCACACTGGTGCCTAGCCTGGGCGTAGTGCGCATGGACAGTGAGAAAAGCTTCGTCGTGGCCGATATTCCTGGGCTGATCGAAGGCGCTTCCGAAGGCGCAGGTCTGGGGATTCGTTTTCTCAAACATCTGGAACGCTGTCGCGTGCTGCTGCACCTGATCGACCTTGCGCCGATCGACGAATCCGATCCGGTAGAGAATGCCAAAGTGATCGTCAATGAGTTGCAGCAATACAGTGCTTCTCTGGCGGAAAAACCGCGTTGGTTGGTGTTCAACAAGGTCGATCTGATCGAGAAAGAGGAAGCAGAGCAGCGCGCTAAAGCGATTGCCGAAGCATTAGGTTGGGAAGGTAAATACTACCGGATCTCTGCTGCTAACCGTTCTGGTGTCAACGCACTGTGCTGGGATGTGATGAACTTCCTGGAAACACAGCCAAAAGCCATGGCTATCGAAGAGAAAGGGCCTGAAAAAGTCGAGTTCATGTGGGACGATTACCACCGTGAACAGCTGGCCGCCGTGGAAAATGAAGCCGAAGAAGAGTGGGATGACGACTGGGACTAAGATGACGATGAAGGCGTCGAGATCATTTACCAGAAGTAATTCTCGTGCCGCGATCCTCTTGTGACGGAGAATGTTGCTGACACATGTACCTAAAACAGTCATTCTCACCTCCGTCATTCCCGCGAAGGCGGGAATCTCTTGCAGAAGAAACGTGTTTATTCTCGCAGAGATCCCCGACTTTCGCCGAGGATGACAAAGAGTCAAGTGACTTTATCTGCCATCTGGGCACGATCCCTTTTTAGGGATCGTTCTTTTTTTACCTCAATTGTTCTGATAAAGATCTTTGTACAGACGACTTTCAAAGCGCGCCAGCGGTACACGGCGGGCACGCTGATCTTCAGGTGGCACCGCATAGCCCGATAGAAATTGCACGAAAGCCATGCGCTGGCCGCTGGCCGTGGTGATAAAGCCCGCGAGGTTATACACCCCTTGCAGTGCACCGGTTTTCGCAGAAACTTTGCCGTCAACGCCGGCTTCATGTAATCCGGCACGGTACTGTAAGGTACCGTTGTAACCTGCCAAAGGCAGCATCTCGATGAACTTCAATTCGTTATCGTGCTGGGCAATGTATTGCAGCGCTTGCATCATGGTGGCGGGTGAAATCAGGTTATGGCGCGACAGGCCAGAGCCGTCAACGACAATGCTGTTATCCAGATTGACGCCCGCTTTTTGTCGCAGTACCTGACGTACCGCATCGGCTCCGGCGCGCCAGGTGCCTGGCACGCTGAAGCGCTCATGTCCGATGGTGCGAAAAACGGTATCAGCAATCATGTTGTCTGATTTTTTCAGCATGATAGTGAGAAGGTCATGCAGCGGTGAGGATTGCGTCTGAGCCAGTACAGTGCCCGCGGGGCTTGATAGTGTCTGACGGCGTAAGCTGCCTGTGATACGGATATCCGTTTGTAAAAGCTCATCTTTAACGATGGCACCATCCTGAATAGCGAAAGCCAACGGTAACGGTTCGGCGCGTTGCATCAGACAGCCGGTCAGTGTGAAATGGTTTAATTCGCCCGGCACCACATCCAGTTCGCAATATTGTGCGTCAGACGAGCCTTTGGCTAGTGTGCGCACTTCGCTGAACATCTGGACCGGTAGTAGGAGGCAACGCGAATAAACGCGTTGTCGCCCGCTTTAGGCGCGCTGTAGAGGGAGACGGAAAAGCAGTTGCGATCGACAATGGCTGCGCCCGGCGGTGCGCTAAAGCACTGTGTCATATCGTTCCACGGCCAGCCCGGGGCTAATGAGATGGTCACCCCCTCCCCTTGCGTGGAGGTCACCACCAGCAACAGCGTTTCCTGCGCGATTTGCTTAAATTTATAATCGCCTGCATTCACCAGAGTGACCGCAAGCTTGGCAGCCAGCAAATCGTCACGCAGTTGTTCCGCTACACGGCGGGCATTGCCCGTTTGCGATGCGGAGATAAGGGTGATGCTTTGGGCAGGCGCAGCGGCACTGGCCGGGAGCGACACGGCCGACACGGCACCGCTCTGAGCCCCATTGCCCTGCGCGACGCCCCAAAAATAGCCTGACAGCCAGGCCAGCTGCGCTGGAGAGAAATCCCCCGTGGCGCTCTGCAAACGCGCAAGCTGCTCGGCACTAAGCGGCAGCAACGAAACCGGAGTGGTCATCGTGATTTCAGTGTCCTTGTAAGTCGTCCCGCCATATAGAGATATTTATGCAATCTAAAGTTGTATGGAATATAAGGTTACCTATCCAACGCGCAACAATTAAAGACGCGATGGCAATATTTAATAACCAAAATGCCTAAATGGTTTTTTTGATAATCCTTAACGCTTAAAGCGTTATAGGCCTCCTGATCAGATGAACACCCTATCAATCAGATTATTCTTCGACCAGATGTGCTTCAAGGACGACTTTCCGGTAGTATGCGACGGCTTTTGTTTACGCTCGTTTATCCCTTAAGGAACGTTGTTATGGTCACTACCCTATTTAAAGATTTTCAGTTTGAAGCCGCCCATCACCTACCGCACGTGCCGGAAGGGCACAAATGTGGCCGTTTGCACGGGCATTCCTTTATGGTGAGACTGGAAATCACCGGTGAAGTCGACCCGCATACCGGCTGGGTGATGGATTTCGCAGACTTGAAAGCAGTATTCAATCCGGTTGGGCAGCAGTTGGATCACCACTGCCTCAATGAAATTCCCGGCTTGGAAAACCCCACCAGCGAAGTGCTGGCGCACTGGATCTGGCAGCAGTTAAAACCCACACTGCCTCTGCTGAGCGCCGTGATGGTGAAAGAAACCTGCACGGCGGGCTGCGTTTATCGCGGTGAATAAAAGGTTCGGCCTGCCATCAGGCGATATTCAGATACTTGTGCGTCTGCATCGACAGACGCCAATTACGCGCGATACAGGTTTCGATACAGAGCTTGGTCGCCGCGTCTTTCTGGCTGATGGGCTGTAGGGCGATAATCCGTGCTTTGTCATCGTGTAAACGCGCCAGCAGAGCATCCAGCGCCTCAATGTCTTTCTCTCTCGCCACAGGATGCTTGATTTCATCAGCGCGCACTAATGCCTGATCGAGCACCACCATGCCGCCGCGCATATTCACTTTGGGTGAGACCGTGACCCAGGTTTGCGGCGAACAGCGCACATCATGGGTGCCGCTGGTTTCTATCTGGCAGCGATAGCCGTTGTGCTCGAGATAGTCGCTTAGCGGCGTCAAATCATGGATACAAGGCTCTCCCCCGGTGATAACGATATGCCGGGCGCTATACCCCTCTTGCTGGATGCGCGCCAGAATCGCTTCCGGGCTGGTCGGTGCCCAGGCATCGCTCTCCTGCGTCTTTACCAGAATATTCTCCAGCGTGGTTTCACGCTCAGCAAACTTATCCCAGGTGTGTTTGGTATCGAACCAACTGCAACCCACCGGACACCCTTGCAGACGTACAAAAATCGCCGGAACACCGGTAAAAAAACCTTCGCCTTGCAGGGTTTGAAACATCTCATTTATTGGGTACAGCATAACATCCTATCACTTAACTATCGGGTGCCAGCCCGGGCAGGCTGGTAAACCGCTATTATCGCAGATTGCCTGTGGTGCGCCAAACCCCACATTGCGTGACAGCGCCAGATAACCGTTGCATTATAACGTTATGATCGGGGTGATAACATTTGAGGAATGTTGCAGTTCGGTTAATAATCAAGGGGATTGCCCATTTCTTTTTCACGGTGTTTACGACAAGGAACGATACGATGAAACCTTTGAAAGCGGCGTGCCTGATAGCGATGACAGCATTCGGCCTCCCCGATGTCGCAGTGGCTGAAGCCACGACGCAAGTCAAAACCCAACCCGGGCACTACCGGCAGTTGTTGGGGCAATATGAAATCACCGCGCTTTCAGATGGCACCAACGCTATGCCGATGGACAAACTGCTCACGCGCACCGATCCCAACACCATTCGCCAGTTGCTGGCAGAGAAATCCTTACCCCCCACGGTTGAAACTTCCATCAATGCGTTTCTAGTCAACACGGGTAAAAATCTGGTGTTGATTGATACCGGCAGCGGCACTCAAGCCAACAGCAACGTCGGAAAAGTGCAGAAAAACCTATTGGCGGCAGGCTATCGCCCCAAACAGGTCGATACTATCCTGATGACCCACCTGCACGGCGACCATTTTGGCGGTCTGGTGCAAAACGGCAAGCTCGCCTACCCGAATGCGACCGTTTACGTTTCGCAAAAAGAGTATGATTTCTGGTTGGATCCGCAGCATCTGGCGCAAGCTGCCCCTGAACGCAAGCCCGCTTTCCAACGGGTTCAGGGCGTCTTTAAGATCCTGGCGGCAGCAAATAAAGTGAAAACCTTCAGCGTTGATGCCCCACTGCTGCCTGGCATTACGCCAGTGTTTGCGCCAGGCCATACACCGGGGCATACCGCCTATAGCATCGTCAGTGACGGCAATAAATTGCTGGCATGGGGCGATATCGTGCACGCCGAAGCAGTGCAAATGCCGATACCGGAAACCACCATCAGTTTCGATTCAGATATGGATCAGGCTACCAAAACCCGCGAAGCCCTGTTTGCTCAGGCAGCCAGTGAAGGCTATCTGGTGGCGGGCGCACACCTGCCGTTCCCGGGCATCGGCCATATAAATACCCGTGTGGAACGCAACGGCACCACCAACGGTTATCGCTGGATCCCGGTGAATTACAGCCTGAACGGACTGAAATAACGCCAAACCCCGCGAAGCAACGTAGTGCTTTCGCGGAGCAATCTTCGGTTTATCGCTTACAGATAGACGCGCAGATACTCAGATAGGCACAGGATTGCCATCGCCTGACCGTAAGGCATGGAGGTCAGCGGGATCTGGCGGTAGTAATCCAGATCGCGGCCCATCGCCTTACCAAACGACACATTGACCAGTTCGCCTTGCGGATTGATATTGGCAATCACGCCGCGAATCGCTTTTTCCGCCATCTCGGCATAGCGCTTATCCACATAGCGTTTGCGCACCGCTTTCAGAATGCCATAGGCAAACCCGGCGGTGGCGGAGCTTTCCACGTAAGAGTTGGCGTCATCCAGCAGTGTATGCCATAGACCACTGTCATCCTGATACTGCGCCAGCGCTTCAATCTGGCTTTCCAGCACCTGCAACAGGAAGCGGCGCGTTGCATTTCCTTCAGGCAATTCCAGCAGCTCGATAAACTCAGGAATGGCGACCATCAGCCAGCTATTGCCGCGCGCCCAACGCGCTTCGGCAAAATTGTGCTTACCATCAAACGTCCAGTCGTGGAACCACAGGCTGCTGTATCGATCCATCAGATACTGCACGTGCAGTAAGAACTGGTAGGTCGCCTCTTCGATAAACTCGGGACGGTTGAGCAGTTTGCCGATTTTTGCCAGCGGCAGCACGCTCATCATCAGGGTGTCGTCCCACAGTTGATCGGTGTTTTCACTGTTGTAGACGATATGCTGCAAACCGTTTTTCTGGGTGCGCGGCATGTCGTACATCACCCACTCCGCCCAGCGCTCCAGATAAGGCACCCAACGGGCATCACGCGTCTCTTCATAGCGATAGGCTAGCGTCAGGAACGGGCAGACCGTGTTGACGTTTTTGGTAGGCGTACCTTCCGCCAGACGCGCCTCGAACCAATCATCAATGATGGCTCTCATCTGGTCATCACCCGTCTGTTGGTAATATTGGTAAATGCCGTACAAGCCAATACCGTGCGTCCACTCCCACCCGGCCCAGCCCTTGGTATCGATGACACGACCATCATCCAACCGCAGCAGAAACTCACCGGTTTCATCCTTGATATTGACCAGATTATCGGTAATGCGGCAGATCAGCGCCTTCAGATCGTCGCGAGAGATAAAGTGCTCAGGCTGACGCAGCAGCGGGCTATGTTTAACACTGAATACGGTCATAGATTATCATCCACTCTTATCGTTAATGCGTTAATGCTGGGTCACCTGGGTTGCTGAATGCGCCGGTTGTTTATGGCGATTCAGGTAACCGATATTGTTGTTGCCCCATAGCGATTCATAAGACATGCCAGAGAGCATTTCCACCACCTGACGCGCCTGTGGCGTGATGCGTTCCGGCACCGGACGTCCGTCTTCACGCATTTTTAGCGTCTCTTCACGCAGTGTCTGGTGCGTTTGCAGGTTCAGTTTAAACCGTAATGAGACCAGAAAACCTAACGCCAGCACGCAGACTGTGCCGACACTGAGCACCATCAGGATGGTATGACTTACGCCCGGTGCCTGTACACTCTGCCCTGAAACAAACCCCGACAGTTGCAACACCACGCCCACCAGCATCACCGCGCCGGCCTGAGAAGCCTTGCGAGTCAGCGTCATGATCCCAGCAAAGATCCCTTCACGACGTTGTGCGGTGATCACTTCATCCACATCGGCAATGTAGGTGTAAGTATTCCACGGTACGTAATTGATACCACCACGCCCCAACCCCGCCAACGCAGAGATCAGCAACAGTAAAGAGAACACATCGTGCAGGCCGCTGTAATAGAGCACGCCGTAAGACATCTCCGCCAGACCGAACAGGCAAAACACTAAGCGGTAAGAGGGGGACGGTCCGAAGCGAATGCACAGCGGGATCATGCCAATCACCGCCAGGAATTGCAGGATAGCCATGGTGCCCATCAGGTTGGAAGCCACCGTGGGGCTTTGCATCAGCACAAAGACGACGTCCGCGTTAAACACGTCCTGTGCAATGTAGCCGCCGAGGTACATCCCGAGATGTTGACGGAAAATACGAATGCGCAGTGTGGAAGAGAGTTCGACGCTCAGGCGCTTCAGGCTTTGTCCCAGCGTCAGTGACTGGCGTTCCTTTTCTGCCTGTAGCGACTCCGCTGACATCTCTTCGCGCGGCCGTTCCCAGGTAAAGAAATAGACCAGCGTCAGCACCGTGGCGCAAATCACCGAGAACACCAGGCTTGAGTAGAAGAAGGAAATGGCGTTGTCTTTGCCAAAGTGACTGAGCAGAATACCTGGCAGGAACGCCGCCAGAATGGCAGAAAGCTGTGCCAGCGCGATACGCGCACCGGAGAATTTAGTTTTCTGTTTAAAATCATCGGTCATTTCCGGTACCAGCGTTTCATACGGTACCAGAATCATGGTGTAGACCACATCAAACACCAGATAGGTCAGCAAATAGTACCAGTATCCCATGTCACCCACCCATATAAAGCTGTAGCTGAACACACAGGGAATACCAAGCAAAATAAAGAATTTACGGCGGCCAAAGCGTTTACCCAATCGGGTTGAGCCAAAGTTGTCCGTCAGGAACCCCATCAGTGGGCTGACGATGGCATCCAGTACTCTGGCCAATGGCGAAAATAAACGTGGCTTCAATGGGCGTCAAGCCACAAAACGTGGTGTAAAAATAGAGCAACCACGCCGCCGTTAGCGCCGTGGTTCCCGCACCGAGAAAATCACCTGAGCCGTAAGCCAAATAGTTGGCCAGCCCAATTTTACGCGTTTTCATTTGCCATCCTTCCTGTGTCATTGTCTTTATGAAGGTAATGCGGCAGGGTAGAAACCCTTTACTGCCGGGACGTTGGGAAAACCTTTGCACCGTTGCCACGCCCCGAGCGGGATTGGCATCCCAGGGAAGAACGTGACGATCGACCTCAAGCTTTTTATAAAAAGTAATTTTAAAATAATGAAATCGGTGGTTCGTTTATGGCGATCACAGGGTAGTAAGCACAGGAGTAGATAGGGATACGGACGTGGAAGGGATAATCACAGAGAACAAAAATAATAAAACCCGGAAACGCTTACGCGTTTCCGGGCTTCGATAGCCGGGCGAAAAGGCCCGGCAGCAGACAGGCGATTACGCCTGGCCTTTCACTTCTTTCAGACCGTTGAATGCAGCACGGCCAGCCAGTGCTTCTTCGATACGGATCAGTTGGTTGTACTTGGCAACGCGATCAGAACGGCTCATGGAACCGGTTTTGATCTGACCAGCCGCAGTACCTACCGCCAGATCGGCGATGGTAGCGTCTTCGGTTTCGCCAGAACGGTGAGAGATAACGGCAGTGTAGCCCGCATCTTTCGCCATCTTGATAGCAGCCAGAGTTTCGGACAGAGAACCGATCTGGTTAAATTTGATCAGGATGGAGTTAGCGATGCCTTTCTCGATGCCTTCTTTCAGGATCTTGGTGTTGGTTACGAACAGGTCGTCACCCACCAGTTGGATTTTGTCGCCCAGTACTTTGGTCTGGTAAACAAAACCGTCCCAATCAGATTCGTCCAGACCGTCTTCGATAGAAACGATCGGGTACTCTTTGGTCAGGCCTTCCATATAGTGAGTGAACTCTTGAGAAGTGAAGGTTTTGCCTTCGCCTTTCAGTTCGTAGTTGCCGGTTTCTTTGTTGTAGAACTCAGAGGCGGCACAGTCCATCGCCAGCGTAACGTCTTTGCCCAGCACATAACCGGTATTTTTTACCGCTTCAGCGATAACAGCCAGTGCTTCTGCGTTGGAACCCAGGTTCGGCGCGTAGCCGCCTTCGTCGCCAACAGCGGTGTTCAGGCCTTTGCCTTTCAGCACTTTCGCCAGGTGATGGAACACTTCAGAACCGATACGGATCGCTTCTTTCACCGTTTTCGCGCCAACCGGCTGAATCATGAACTCTTGAATATCAACGTTGTTGTCAGCATGTTCGCCACCGTTGATGATATTCATCATCGGCAGAGGCATAGAGAATTTGCCCGGGGTGCCGTTCAGTTCAGCGATGTGTTCGTATAGCGGTTGACCTTTGGACGCAGCTGCTGCTTTGGCGTTAGCCAGAGACACCGCCAGAATGGCGTTAGCACCAAAGTTGGATTTGTTGTCAGTACCGTCCAGGTCGATCATTACCTGGTCAATGGTAGCCTGATCTTTGGCATCTTTGCCCAGAATGGCCTGCGCCAGCGGTCCGTTCACAGCGGCAACGGCTTTGGTTACGCCTTTGCCCAGGAAACGGAATTTGTCGCCATCACGCAGTTCCAGCGCTTCGCGAGAGCCTGTGGAAGCGCCTGACGGAGCAGCAGCCAGACCAACGAAACCACCTTCCAGGTGCACTTCCGCTTCAACGGTCGGGTTTCCGCGTGAGTCGATGATTTCACGGCCAATGACTTTAACGATTTTGGACATTAGATTTTCCTCAGTACAAGTTAAACTAAAACCGATTCTGTATATAAAACCGAGCCTTAAACTAAAACCTTAGACGAACAATGCGCGGTACTGGACCGCGCGTTGCTGAAAAACCCTTACTTCACTTGACGCTTTTGATACGCGCCAGCGGCTTTAACAAAACCGGCAAACAGGGGATGCCCATCTCGTGGCGTCGACGTAAATTCCGGATGGAACTGACAGGCCACGAACCACGGATGCTCAGGGAGTTCAACAATTTCCACCAGCTTGCGGTCGGCGGAAAGACCAGCAACACGCAATCCCGCCGCTTCAATTTGTTTCAACAGCATGTTGTTCACTTCGTAGCGGTGACGGTGGCGTTCAATAATGGTTGCCTCACCGTACATCTCGCGCACCAGACTGCCTTCCGCCAGGTGGCACGGTTGACCGCCCACGCGCATGGTGCCACCCAGGTCGCTCTCTTCGCTGCGCACCTCAAGGTTACCGTCTTCATCACGCCATTCGGTGATCAGCGCAACAACCGGGTACTTACAGTCTGGCACAAATTCCGTAGAGTTTGCCGCTTCCATGCCCACAACGTTACGGGCAAATTCCATCAAAGCGACCTGCATTCCCAGGCAAATGCCCAGATAAGGGATGCTATTCTCACGGGCGTAACGCGCCGCCATGATTTTACCCTCAACACCGCGGTAGCCGAACCCCCCTGGGATCAAGATAGCATCAAGATCTTTGAGAATTTCAACGCCGCGGGTTTCTACATCCTGCGAATCGATCAGCTTGATGTTGACGGTCAGGCGATTTTTCAGCCCGCCGTGCTTCAGCGCTTCGATCACCGACTTGTAGGCATCCGGCAGTGCAACATATTTGCCGACCATGCCAATGGTGACTTCGCCACCCGGATTGGCTTCCTGATAAACAACCTGTTCCCATTCGGACAGGTCTGCTTCGGCGCAACTCAAGCTGAATCGTTTACAAATATAATCGTCCAATCCCTGCGATTTCAAGAGCGCCGGGATTTTATAAATCGAATCAATATCTTTTAAGGAGATTACTGCTTTTTCCGGCACATTACAGAATAAAGCAATCTTTGCACGCTCGTTGGCGGGCACGGTGCGATCGGAACGGCAAATCAGCACGTCCGGCTGAATACCGATAGAAAGCAGCTCTTTTACCGAGTGCTGAGTCGGCTTGGTTTTCACTTCGCCTGCTGCCGCCAGGTATGGCACCAGCGTCAGGTGCATGAACAGCGTATGCTCGCGGCCCACTTCCACCGCCATCTGCCGAATCGCTTCAAGGAACGGCAGAGATTCGATATCGCCGACGGTACCGCCGATTTCCACCAGCACCACGTCATGGCCTTCACCGCCTTCAATGATGCGTTCTTTGATGGCATTGGTGATGTGCGGAATCACCTGAATGGTTGCACCCAGGTAGTCGCCACGGCGCTCTTTGCGCAGCACATCAGAGTAGATACGGCCGGTGGTGAAGTTGTTGCGGCGCGTCATTTTAGTACGGATAAAGCGTTCGTAGTGGCCCAAGTCAAGATCGGTTTCCGCGCCGTCTTCAGTGACAAACACTTCACCGTGCTGCGTCGGGCTCATCGTGCCCGGATCCACGTTGATGTACGGGTCCAGTTTCATGATGGTAACGTTGAGGCCACGGGCTTCGAGAATAGCCGCCAGAGAGGCTGCTGCAATGCCTTTACCCAGAGAGGATACGACCCCGCCGGTCACAAAAATATAATTAGTTGTCATGCTGAACCTGAGAGTTTAGGTTTATTTACCCAAAATAATTCGTGTTGCGGGAAGGCGGCAAGCAAACGAATCCCTAGGAGCTTACTCAGGTAAGTGACTAGGGTGAGCGAGCGCAGCCAACGCACCTGCAACGTGAAGTATGACGGGTATAACGATTATGACGGGTATAACAATGGAGTACCATGAGGGAAAAGTAGTATACCTGAACCTGATGAAGGCTACAAATGTTGCTTTTCATCATTGTGGCGATCGTAACGTCGTGGCTAAACCGATGTATCACGCACAAACAGCATGAAACATCGGATTAAAAATCATAAAGATAAATAACAAAACCACCAGAAAAATACAGTAATACGATTAAAATATCTTAACCGGCCTTTTCCTGACGTTTTACCTGTTCCCAGGCCGCATCTATTTCCTCAAGTGTCGCCTGTTCAACTGTTTTTCCCGAGGCGATAACAATTTGTTCTACCTGACGGAAACGGAGGCTGAATTTGCGGTTTGCCGCCTGAAGCGCGTTTTCGGCTTTCTGACCAAGATGGCGTGAGAGATTGACCGTAGCGAACAATAAATCGCCCACTTCTTCGGCCAGCTTTTCTTCATCTACTACTGCCTGCCTGGCTTCATGCATCACTTCATCAATCTCTTCATACACTTTGTCGACCACTGGCCCCAGGCTGTTCCAGTCGAAACCGACTGACGCGCAACGCTGCTGGATTTTGTGCGCTTTCATCAAGGCGGGCAACGCGTCAGGAATATCGTCCAACGCCGAGTATCGGGCTTTTTAAGCGCGCTCCTGGGCTTTGGTTTGCTCCCAGTTGGCAAGCACCGCGTCGCTGTCGGTGAGCGTTGCATTGCCAAAAATATGCGGATGTCGCCGTTCCAGTTTGTCGCTTATCGCGTCGCACACCGCAGAAAAATCGAACAACCCCTGCTCTTGCGCCATCTGGGCGTAAAATACCACCTGAAACAACAGATCGCCCAATTCGCTGCGCAGATCGTCGAAATCCTGACGCGCAATAGCATCCAGCACTTCGTAGGTCTCTTCCAACGTGTAGGGCGCGATAGTGTCAAAGGTTTGCTTGCGATCCCACGGGCAACCGTTTTCCGGATCGCGCAATGTGTTCATAATGGAAAGAAGACGTTCAATAGGCGCTGCTGTCATGCCTGATTCCTGAATCAATAAAAATCGCGTGTCGTCCTTGGCGCAGGCCGGGGACCTCTTACTGGAGAAGCGAATTTAGCCTGTAGAGATCCCCGCTTGCGCGGGGATGACAAAGTGAGGACCTGCGTAAAAAATTATGCCCCTTGCTGGCGACGCGCGTCGATGACATCCGGCAGTTGGTTGAGCTTCGCCAGCACCCGTCCCAATACCTGAAGGTTGTAGATCTCGATCTCCATATCGATCACCGCGATCTGCTGTTTGGTATCACTGCGACTGGACACGCCCAGCACGTTCACCTTTTCGTTCGCCAGAATGGTGGTGATATCACGCAGTAACCCACTGCGATCGTTGGCGGTTACGCGCACCGTCAGCGAATAGCCGCTGGAGTAGCTTTCGCCCCAGACGGCATCGACAATCCGCTCAGGCGCATGGCTGCGCAGATCATCCAACTGCTCACAGTCCGCGCGGTGGATAGAGATACCACGTCCGCGTGTAATGAAACCGATGATCTCATCGCCCGGGATCGGCTGGCAGCACCGCGCGATATGATGCATCAGATTACCAACCCCTTCTACCACAATACGACCGCTGTCTTTGCGGCTGTTCTGCGGTGGCGCTTTCTGCTGGGTGAGCTGACGCAGCGCTTCGCGATCCTGCTCTTCGGCGCTGGGCTGATTGAGCTGCGCCTGAAGGAAGTTCACCATCTGGTTAAGGCGAATATCCCCGCCGCCAATACCGGCCAGCAGTTCATCAAGCGAGTTGATGTTATAGCGCGGCAGCAGCAGCTTCTCTGCCGCTTTGAGGCTGATCCCCAAATGTTCCAGCTCGTTATCCAGAATCTGGCGCCCTGCCAGGATATTCTTGTCACGATCTTGCTTGCGGAACCAGTTATGGATCTTGGAACGGCCACGGCTGGTTGTGATATAACCCAGGTTCGGGTTCAACCAATCGCGGCTCGGGTTCGGCTGCTTCTGGGTGATGATTTCAATCTGATCGCCCATCTGCAACTGGTAGGTAAAGGGCACAATGCGCCCGCCAATTTTGGCCCCGATGCAGCGATGCCCAATATCGCTATGAATGTGGTAGGCAAAATCCAGCGGCGTAGAGCCGGTCGGCAGATCGACCACGTCGCCTTTTGGCGTAAACACGTAGACACGATCGTCGAACACCTGGCTGCGCACTTCGTCCAGCATTTCGTCTGAATCGGCCATCTCTTCTTGCCAGGTGAGCAGCTTGCGCAGCCAGGCAATGCGCCCTTCGTAACCGGAGCGTCCCCCCGCAACCGCGCCCTCCTTGTATTTCCAGTGCGCAGCAACGCCCAATTCTGCATCTTCATGCATCTGTTTGGTGCGAATCTGGATTTCAAGGGTTTTGCCCCTCGGCCCCAACACCACCGTGTGGATGGACTGGTAGCCATTGGGTTTCGGGTTTGCTACGTAGTCGTCGAACTCGTCGGGCAGATGACGGTAGTGGGTGTGAACGATACCGAGCGCCGCATAGCAATCCTGCAAGCGTTCAACCACAATACGCACGGCGCGCACATCAAACAATTCATCAAACGACAGGGATTTTTTCTGCATCTTGCGCCAGATGCTGTAGATATGCTTGGGTCGGCCATAGACTTCAGCCTTGACGCCTTCGCCCGCCATCGCGGTGCGCAGGGTTTTGACAAAATCGTCAATGTACTGTTCACGGTCAATTCGTCGCTCGTGCAACAGTTTGGCGATTTTTTTGTATTCATCCGGATGCAGATAACGGAAACAGAAATCTTCCAGCTCCCACTTGAGCTGGCCGATACCGAGGCGGTTCGCCAAAGGCGCGTAGATGTTGGTACACTCCTTGGCCGCCAGCACGCGCTCTTCTTCCGGCGCATCTTTCACTTCACGCAGGTGCGCAATGCGCTCCGCCAGTTTGATCACCACGCAGCGGAAATCTTCCACCATCGCCAGCAGCATACGGCGAATATTGTCTACCTGCTCGGAGGCAACGGAATCGTGTTGCGTCGCCTTCAGTTGACGAATCGCATCCATATCGCGCACACCGTGCACTAAATCGACGATATTCTTGCCAAAGGCGTCTCGCAGTGTGTCTTCATCCACCACGCCGGAGTCAGCCAATGGGAACAGCATCGCCGCACGCATGCTGTCGTTATCCATGCTAAGGGTGGAGAGGATCTCCACCATTTCAATGCCGCGCCATAACAGCAACATCGCATCGGGATGCCCCTGCGTGTGCTGTTCACAATAGCGCCAGGTCTCGGCTAAGCGTTCACACGACTGCTGATTATTGATGCCCAACGATGCAATCCAGGCATCTGGCACAAACTCGCCGTCCGTATTCAAATGCGCACTTCTTACCGCAACCATAAATTCTCCCTACAATGCCGCTTTGCCAGAGCGTGCCGCCTTACCAGAACGCTGCAAAAACAGTGCCATCGATTCAAGGTGGCCGGTGTGAGGAAACATATCCAACATGGCGACCTGCGCCAACGTGTAACCTGCGGCCAACAGCACTTTACTGTCCCGCGCCAACGTGGTGGGGCTACACGAAACATAGACCACACGCTGTGGTGCAAGTTTAACAATTTGCGGCATCACTTCCACCGCCCCGGCGCTTGCCGGGTCTAGCAGTATCTTATCAAATCCCTGGGCACTCCAGGACTGTTGCGCAACATCCTCGTCGAGATTTTGGTGAGAAAATGTGACGTTAGACAAGCCGTTACGGCGCGCATTCTCCCGTCCGTTCTCCACCAGCGCTGGCATACCTTCGACGCCGACCACCTCTGCCGCACGCGTTGCCAGCGGCAGCGTGAAATTGCCCATGCCGCAAAACAGATCCAGAATACGGTCTTGCGGCTGCACATCCAGCCACGCCAGCGCCTGTGCCACCATCTGCTGATTCACCGCGTCATTGACCTGAATAAAGTCGCGCGGGCTGAATGCGAGCGTCATGTCGTTCACACGATAAACCGGTGTGTCGCCCGTCAGAGGGGTGACGACATCAGACTCCGGTGCCAGATAGATAGCCACCTGATGTACCGTGGAAAACGCGCGCAACGCATCGGTATCCGCCGCACTCAGGGCATCAAGATGGCGCAGCACCAACAGCGGACCGTTATCCGCCAGCACCAGTTCCACATGGCCAAGCCGTTTCACCCCTTGCAACTGGCTGAGGCAGTGACGCAGTGGGGTTAACAATGCATCCAGTTCCGGTGCTAACACCGTGCAGGTCGCGATATCCACCACATCGTGCGATTGCCCCTGGCGGTATCCCATGCACAAACCCGACGCGGGTTGAGACACTGATTTGACGCGGGCTGATGCTTTTCCGCCCGCTGACGCCGGTTTGTCTCCCGTCAAAAAGTATAACGCAAGACGCGCACGTCGACGGTAACCATAGGCCGGCCCCGCAATCAGTCCAATATCCGTCAGCGTTTGTCCGGTTTCTCGCGTCATCAGCTTTTGCAGCGCAGCCGATTTGCTGCGCTGTTGCAACGCGACATCGGCATGCTGCTGCTGGCAGCCACCGCACACGCCAAAGTGCGGACAGCGAGGTTCCACACGTTGCGCACTGCGCGTCAGCAGCCGTTTAAGTTCAGCGCGCGCATACTGACGTTTATCCTCGGTCAGTCGGACTTCCGCCTGCTCATCCGGCAGCACGCCGGGCACGAAAATTGTTTTGCCTTGATGACGCGCTACACCCTGTCCGAAGGGATCGAGATCGGTCACGTTAATGGTTTGCCGGGTCGTCACACGCCGGTTTGGAGAGTAGAATTGCGCCATAGTTTGCTATTGTGTCTTTAAGCTGAACGTCTGGGCCTAATTCTCCCACATTGGAACCTCATGACCAAATACAGTCTGCGTGCCCGCATGATGATACTGATTCTGGCTCCGACATTGATTATCGGGTTGCTGCTCAGTACCTTCTTCGTTATTCACCGCAGCAATCAGTTGCAGGACCAGCTTGCCAGCGCGGGGCCAGTATTATTGAGCCGCTTTCCGCCGTCGCTGCCTATTCGATGGTAGCCAACCAGCAGGAGATGATTCAGCCGCTGATCAATATGCTGCATCGGCGTCATTCCGACATTGTACGCGCCATTATCATCACTAACGCACAACATCAGGTGTTGTTCAGCACCGATTCACGCCATATTACCCAACTGATTGATGCGGTAAAACAACAGTCGATGCCGTCAGGGCTACATTCTCACCAGGTTGATGACAAGCTGATACTGCATATGCCTATCACCATCGGCCCGGAATTCACCCGTCATGCGGGCAAGGTCGAGCGCCCCGGCGCGACCGTGGGGTATGTGTTGCTAGAGCTGGATACCGACTCCATCATGCTACAACAGTATCAGGAGACTTTTATCGCCACGCTGTTGATGCTGCTGTGCATGGGGATTGCCGGTCTGTTCGCCTATCGTCTGGTGCGCGATGTCACCATGCCGATACGCAATATGGTGGATACCGTCGATCGTATCCGTCACGGTCAATTGGACAGTCGTGCAGAAGGGTGCATGCTGGGCGAGCTGGATATGCTGAAAAACGGCATCAACGCCATGGCGATGTCCCTGACGGCCTGCCACGAGGAGATGCAGCAAAACATCGATCAGGCCACTTATGATCTGAGAGAGACGCTGGAACAGATGAAGATCCAGAACGTCGAGCTGGATTTGGCGAAAAAGCGGGCGCAAGAGGCCGCGCGTATCAAGTCCGAGTTTTTAGCCAACATGTCGCACGAGCTGCGCACCCCGCTTAACGGCGTGATCGGTTTCACCCGTCAAACGCTGAAAACCACGTTAACCGCCACCCAGACCGGCTATTTGCGCACTATCGAGCGTTCTGCCAACAACCTGCTGACCATCATCAATGACGTGCTGGATTTCTCCAAGCTAGAAGCGGGCAAACTGGTGTTGGAAAACATCCCGTTCTCACTGCATAACACGCTGGATGATGTCATCACGCTCTTGGCGCACACAGCCCACGAGAAAGGGTTAGAGCTGACGCTCAACATTCAGCCCAGCGTACCCGAACGTTTTATCGGCGATCCGATGCGTCTGCAACAGGTGATCACCAACCTGCTGGGCAATGCCATCAAATTCAACGAAAAGGGCAATATCGATATCCGCATTGAACGCCACCGTCAAAGCCATAAACAACTGGAATTGGAAATTCAGATCCGAGATACCGGTATTGGCATCGCCGAAGGACAGCAGGCACAGTTGTTTCAGGCATTTCGGCAGGCAGATACCAGCATTTCCCGCCGCCACGGCGGCACCGGGCTGGGGCTGGTTATCACCCAGCGGCTGGTGAAAGAGACGGGCGGCGATATTCGCTTCCAAGGCACGGTAAACCAAGGCTCCACCTTTTGGTTCCACATTACGCTAACCTGCGATCCGCACAGCAACATGACAGAGAACAATCTCTCCGTGCTGCAAGGACACAGCATTGCCTATGTGGAAGCCAACGCCTCCGCCGCGCAAGCCGGGTTAGATATTCTGGGGCAAGCGCCGTTGCAGGTGCACTTTAGCCCTACCCTTGAACAGCTACCGCCGCAACATTTCGATATTTTGCTGCTCGGCGTTCCCGTCCGGCATCGTAATAACTTGCTGGATTACACCTCACAGTTGCGCGACATGAGCCGCAAAGCAGCCTGTGTTATTTTGGCCTTGCCCAGTCTGGCGCAAATGGATGCTGAACAGTTGAAATCCTTCGGTATCCACGCCTGTCTGAGCAAACCCCTTTCCTCGGTACGCCTGTTGCCCTTAATACAGGAAGGTCTGTTGATCCAGCAGCTATCGTTGCTGCCAGTAACGCAACCAGCAACGCTGCCCACACCGCGCTTGCCGCTGTGTGTGATGGCGGTGGATGACAATCCGGCCAACCTGAAACTGATCGGTACTCTGTTGGAAGAGTAGGTGGAAAACACCCTGCTGTGCGACAGCGGTGAAGAAGCTATCGCGCAGGCGGCAATGCAAGATATCGGCGTCATCCTGATGGATATCCAAATGCCCGGCATGGATGGCATTCGCGCCAGCGAGCACATCCGTCAGCTTTCCCGCCACGCTACCACGCCGATTATTGCGGTCAGCGCCCATTCGCTGAGTGACGAGCGTAAATCATTGCTGCAAGCGGGGATGGATGGTTATCTGGCTAAACCGATTGATGAGCAGATGCTGGCATCGGTATTGGCGCGTTATACCCAACAACCGGTTATAACGATTGAGAGCGAGAACGGCAGCATGGCGCAATTGCTGGCGGAACATGATGACAGCCAGCTCTCGCTCGACTGGTCGCTGGCAACGCGTCAGGCAGCGAATAAACCCGATCTGGCGCGATCTGCTGCAAATGCTGCTGGATTCCCTGCCCGACGTACAGCAACACATCGAAACACTGTTGGCGGGCCACCCGGTGGCAGACACACTGCCGCTGATTCATAAACTGCACGGCAGTTGCGGCTACAGCGGCGTGCCACGCTTGAAGCAACTGTGTTACACGCTGGAAACCGCACTGCGTAAGGGAACGGACGTGCTTGAACTGGAGCCGGAATGGTTGTAGTTGCTCGACGAAATCGCCAATGTACGACGGGCTGCGCAGCTCGGCTGACGCCCATGGCTCACCGCCCTGATGCGGCGACGACCTTTTTTAGCTCGGCCAGCACCAGAGGAAATTCGGTAAAGCCATCACTTGCCAGAAAGTGGTTACCCTGCTCAACCGTAATGAACCTGGCGTCGAGGGATTTCGCCAACGCCTGACTGAATCGGTAAGGCACCACGTTATCATCAGGTGCAGCGATGACAACCCGGGTGCTTGCCCTCTGCACCAGCTTGCCATAATCAATATCAGGTTTTATGAAGCGGTCGAGCTGCGGAAGCGTCGACAGGCGCTCATTGAAGCCGGAAACCAGAATATAGCCACCGATGGGAGCGTTGGCCGGGTGTTTTTCAAGGAACCTCAACAGCGTAATGCTGCCAAGGCTGTGCGCGACAAAATAGGTGTTGTTATCCAGCGATGTCACCTGTGTCTCGAGGGCCCGCTGCCACGCCTGCGGCTGGGGATCGTCAGGGGTGGGTAAATCAATGATCGACACCGTGGCTCCCGTTTTCTCCATCTCGCTTTTCAACCACGCGAACCAATGCTCTGACGGTGAAGCGCCGTATCCGTGAACAATGTAGATGTGCCTGTTCGACTGCTGTGTGCTTGATGATGAGCAGCCAGACAATACGGCTGCCATCGTCAGAAGTAGACCGATAAGTTTATTCATTTTCCCTCACTGAATGGGCTGTAAAGTCAGATATTGTCGATAGACCTGAATCTTAGTGCTTCAAGTTCAATAGCACAGAGGGTGTTAGCGTCAGTGACAGAAAAATGAATGGATTTTGGATCTTTGATGACGCGTCGCCCCCGGCACCAGCGCGGGGACGACGAAGAAAGGAGCCGCCAGAAAAAATCGGCAAAGAGAGCATTATTGGAGCGTTTGCGCCAGCTTGATGGTTGCCGCGACGTTACGTGCCGTCATGCGCACGTTGGCTGCCGCGTTGTCCAACGCTTCCTCCAGAGAACAGATGTTGTAAAGCACGCTGAATACTGCATCCAGGCCGTGTTCGTGCACCACGTCCACATCCGCTGTCAGGCTGCCCGCAATCCCGACCACCGGTTTGTTGTAACGCTTCGCCACGCGCGCCACGCCAATCGGCACTTTACCGTGCACCGTCTGGCTATCGATGCGCCCTTCACCGGTGATCACCAGCGACGCATCCCGCACCAGTTCATCCAGTCCCAGCGCTTCGGTGACAATCTCAATACCCTGACGCAGTTCCGCACCTCAGAAGGCCAATAACGCAGCCCCCATGCCACCGGCCGCCCCAGAGCCCGGCACCTGATCCACATCGATATCCAGGCTGTGACGGATCACCTCAGCGTAGTGCTTGAGGGCGTTATCTAACTGCACAATCATCGCCGGGGTCGCCCCTTTTTGCGATCCGAACACCGCAGAAGCCCCCAGCTTACCGGTCAGCGGGTTCGTCACATCGCACGCCACTTCAAAACGGCAACTTTTAATGCGTTGATCCAGTTCG
The DNA here is from genome assembly GCF_015762685.1 of Candidatus Symbiopectobacterium sp. 'North America'. Lineage (GTDB taxonomy): Bacteria > Pseudomonadota > Gammaproteobacteria > Enterobacterales > Enterobacteriaceae > Symbiopectobacterium. The sequence continues at coordinate 32,944 of NZ_PEHF01000073.1, forward strand.
CTGGCGTCAACACGTGTAAGCGTATCCAGCGCACCGCCGCCAAAACCGATCGACTCACCCTGCGCATCCAGCAGTTTTGCCCCTAACGCCTGCGCCATGCCCGCGCCGCCGTCATTGGTGGCGCTGCCGCCAATACCGATAATGCAGTGTTTTACCCCATGGTCCAGCGCGCTGCGAATCAACTCGCCCGTACCATAACTGGTGATCAGCAGCGGATTACGCTGCGCGGATGGCACTCGCTCCAAGCCGCTGGCCGCCGCCATTTCGATAAAGGCGGTTTTTTCATCACCCGACAGGCCCAAATCGCCCGGTTGCAGAATGAGTCATCGGAGAGTAAACAGCAGCAGGCGGCATCCACGTCTACGGCTCAAGAGGAAGGCGTTAACAAGCCGACCGAAGAGAATAAAATCAACATCTACGTGTAGCCGTTCAGCCACACGCATTCGCGGTGCTGCTTTTAACGCTGCTTGAGCGGCGTCACCAACCCTTGCAGCCCTTCAATCTTGATGGTCAGCGTCAGTTGCATCAAATCGCCCAGTCGCCCTTTGGGAAACGCATCCTTGCGGGCAAACCACAGCAAATACTCCTCAGGCAAATCGATCAGTACACGGCCCTGATACTTGCCAAACGGCATTTGTTGGGTGGCGATGGCGATCAAATCCTCTTTTTCCATCGGTTAGGCTCCGAGCAGGCGGATCATCTCAGCTTCATCAATCACCGGGATATTCAACTCTTGTGCTTTGGCCAGCTTGGAGCCCGCGGCTTCCCCGGCAATCACCATATCGGTTTTCTTGGACACGCTGCCGCTCACTTTCGCGCCCAGCGCCGTCAGGCGATCCTTGGCTTCATCACGGGATAGCTGGCTCAACGACCCCGTCAGCACAATGGTCTTACCGGCAAACGGGTTATCGAGCGTCGCAACATCCACCCTTTCGATGTCAGGCCAATGGATATTGATGCCTTCAGGATTGATAAGCTCGCGAATCACTTGCTGGTTGTGCGCTTCTTGCAAGAAATGGCGCACATGCTTCGCCACGATAGGCCCCACATCCGCCACTTCCAGCAGCGCTTCTTCATCCGCCGCTAGCAGGTTATCCAGGGTGGCAAAATGCTGTGCCAGGTTGCCTGCGGTCGCCTCCCCTACGTCACGGATACCCAGCGCAAACAGGAAACGGGTAAAGGTGGTGGATTTGGCTTTTTCCAGCGCATTGACCAGATTCTGCGCCGACTTCGGCCCCATACGATCCAGCCCAGTCAGAATGCCAGCGGTAAGTTTGAACAGGTCGGCGGGGGTTTTGACGTACTCTTTTTCCACCAGTTGGTCGATAACCTTGTCACCCATACCTTCTACGTCCAGCGCACGACGGGAAACAAAGTGCTTTAACGCTTCCTTACGCTGTGCGCCGCAGATCAACCCGCCAGTGCAGCGCGTCACCGCCTCACCGTCGACGCGCTCCACCTCGGAACCGCACACCGGACATTGCTCAGGAAAGTCGATAGCACGCGCATCCGCAGGACGTTCTGCTTCCACTACCCCAACGATCTGCGGAATAACATCGCCTGCGCGACGCACGATAACGCGATCGCCTATCTGTATGCCGAGACGTTCAATCTCATCGCGGTTATGCAAGGTGGCATTGCTCACCATCACCCCGGCAACGGCAACCGGCTCAAGGCGTGCCACTGGCGTAATGGCACCAGTGCGCCCTACCTGAAAATCAACGCCGTGCAGCCAGGTCAGTTGTTCCTGCGCCGGGAATTTAAAGGCCACCGCCCAGCGCGGCGCGCGCGCCACAAACCCGAGCCGCTCTTGCAATGCCAAGTCGTCAACTTTGACCACCACGCCGTCTATATCGAAGCCGAGCGTAGCGCGCTCTTGCTCCACCTGACGATAAAATGCCAGCACGCCTGCACTGCCAGTGCACAAACGAATACGATCGCTAACCGGCAATCCCCAGGCTTTAAATTGCTTCAGGCGTGCCAGATGGCTGGCTGGCAAGGTTCCGCCTTCCAACAGGCCAACGCCATAACAGAAGAACGTCAGGGGACGTTTGGCCGTAATGCGCGGATCGAGCTGACGCAACGACCCCGCCGCCGCATTGCGCGGATTGGCAAAAATCTTGGCACCAGTTCGCCGCGCTTCATCATTCATCTTTTCAAAGCCACGGTGTTTCATAAACACTTCGCCACGCACTTCAACGCGCGTAGGGATGTTATCACCGTGCAACCGCAGCGGAATGGCACCGATAGTACGGATATTGGCGGTAATGTTTTCCCCTGTCGTGCCATCGCCGCGCGTGGCGGCCTGCATCAGCAGGCCGTTTTCATACAGTAGGCTTACCGCCAAACCATCGAGCTTCAGCTCACAACAGAAGTTCAGTTCCTCACCGCTTTTCAAGCGATCCTGCACGCGTTTGTAAAACGCCAGATAGCTTTCATCATCGAATACGTTATCCAACGACAGCATCGGCACCTCATGGCGCACGGACTTGAACGCCGACAGGGGGGCCGCGCCAACGCGCTGCGTGGGCGAATCTGGCGTAATCAGTTCAGGATGTTCCGCTTCGATCGCCTTGAGCTCATTCATCAGGCGGTCATATTCCACGTCAGGAATTTCCGGCGCATCTTCAACATGATATTTATATTCATGGTGGCGCAATTGCGCGTGCAGCTCGGCCACACGCGATGTCAGATGTTCAACTGTCACTGGATGGTTACCCGTACTCTTTTGGTTTATCGCGGCGTATTGGCTTTGATGGCACTAATAATGTTAGTGGTAGAATAGCCATCTTCAAAGTTCATCACCTGGACGTCACCTCCGTTGGCCCACACCTCTTTACTGCCTGCGATATCTTCCGGCTTGTAGTCACCGCCTTTGACCAGAATATCCGGCAAAATGCCAGCAATCAGGCGCTGCGGGGTATCCTCTTCAAACGGCACCACCCAATCCACCGCGCCGAGGGCGCTTAACACTGCCATACGTTGCGCCAGGGCATTGACCGGACGCGTGGGGCCTTTCAAGCGGCTGGTGGAGTCATCGCTGTTCACCGCCACAATCAAGCGATCGCCCAGCCTGCGTGCGTTCGCCAGATAAGAGACGTGACCGGCATGTAGAATATCGAACACGCCGTTGGTCATGACAATTTTTTCACCGCGCAGGCGCGCCTGCGCGACAGCCGCTTTCAGTTGCGCTTCATCCATCGCACCAAAACCGCTGTCAGCGCGACCACGAATGGCATTTTCCAGCTCGATAGGCGTGACGGTAGAGGTTCCCAGCTTGCCCACCACCACACCCGCTGCGGCGTTCGCCAGGAAACAGGCATCTTCCAGTGAATTTCCCGCCGCCAGCGCCGCTGCCAATACGCCAATCACGGTATCGCCCGCACCGGTCACATCGTAGACTTCCTGAGCCGGTGTCGGCAGATTCAGCGGCGCTTTGCCCGGCTGAAGCAGCGTCATACCCTGTTCGGAACGGGTGATCAGCAGTGCGGAAAGATCAAAATCGGCAATCATTTTCTCGCCACGCGCTACCAGTTCTTCTTCGGTTTTGCTGCGTCCGGCAATCGCTTCAAACTCGGACAGGTTCGGGGTCAGCAAGGTGGCACCGCGATAGCGCGCGAAATCGGTCCCTTTTGGGTCAATAAGTACCGGCACACCCGCCGCATTGGCGGTTTGAATCATCGCCTGCACATGAGCCAGAGCGCCCTTCGCGTAGTCTGACAGCACCAGCGCGCCGATTTTCGGCAACGACTGCGCAATGCATTCCAACATCGGCTGCGGATCAACGCCGTCAAAACCTTCTTCGAAATCCAGGCGAATCAACTGCTGGTTGCGCGACAACACACGCAGTTTGGTGATGGTAGGGTGCGTCGGGACGGAAACAAAATCGTACTTGACGTTCACATCGCTCAGTTTGGCGCTCAGTGCGCGTGCGGCATCATCGATGCCCGTCAACCCGACCAGACGGGAGTTGGCACCCAGCGCCGCAATGTTCATGGCCACGTTGGCCGCACCGCCGGGACGTTCTTCAATGGTATCGACTTTGACTACCGGTACAGGCGCTTCTGGCGAAATACGGCTGGTAGGACCGTACCAGTAGCGATCCAGCATCACATCCCCTACCACCAGCACGCCAGCCTGACGAAAATCAGGTAATGAAACTTTCATGCACCTACTCCAAGATGTTTTTTGTCATACAGTTGGCCGCGATAATAGCACAGCCCCCGCAGCCCTTCGAAACAACATTCGTTGCCTACTACGCCCCGGCACCCAGCCATATCTCCCAGCTGGTTTTCACCTGTTGACGCTCGGTCAAAAAGCTTTCAGCGCTTACACGCGCCGACTGTTCCTGCAACGCCAAATGATGCAACGCACCGCGCAGGGTGATGTACGCCAACGTCAAAGCCCGCGCTTCTACCTCGTCCATCACGCCGCACTGGGCCATCAGCTCCAGAATGCGCACGTTATCAGGCCAGCGCGTCAGGCGTGGCTCCTGTGCCGCATAACGCAGTACCAGATACTGCACGATAAATTCGATATCGGTGATACCGCCCTCATCGGTTTTCAGATCAAACAGAGCGGGGTCTTTATTGGCCAAATGCTGACGCATCTTCTCGCGCATTTCGCGCACTTTTGCACGCAGCGTCTCCGGCTCGCGTTCCTGACATAAAATCTGACGCCGTATCGCCTCAAACTGCGCCTGTACGCCACGCTCACCGTAGACCATGCGCGCACGCACCAGCGCCTGATGTTCCCAGGTCCAGGCTTCATGTTGTTGATAATCGCCGAAAGCCCCGACGGTGCTGACCAGCATTCCCGCCGCCCCATACGGGCGCAGGCGAGCATCGACTTCGTACAGAATGCCCGAGGAGATGCGCGTACTGAACAGGTGCATCACACGCTGCGCCAGACGGAGATAGAACTGGCGGCCATCGATACTGCGCTCACCGTCGGTTACTACCTCATCCGGGCAGTCCAGCAGGAACACCAGATCGAGATCGGAGCTGTAGCCCAGTTCCCAACCGCCCAATTTGCCATAACCAATCACCGCAAAGCCGCGTCCTTCGCGCTGGTGCAGGTGCGTCGGTTGCCCATAGCGCGCTACCATCTGCGTTCAGGCTTGCTGCACTACGGCGGCGATGATGGCTTCTACCAGATAGGTTAAGTGATCGCTCACTTTCATCACCGGCATCACGCCTGCAATGTCGCCAGCGGCAATGCGCAACTGCTGCGCCTGTTTGAACTGCCTCACCTCTTCCAGTTGCTGCTCTTCGTCTTCCTCAGGCACGCGCATCAGGTATTGGCGCAGTTCATCGTGATAGGCTTCCGGCGCCAGCGGGTGGTAGAGCGTCGCCGGATCGAGCAATTCATCCAGCAGCAGCGGATAACGCGCCAACTGGCTTGCCACCATCGGCGAGGCAGCACACAGACGGACCAATTGAATCAACGCAGGGCGCGATTCCAGCAGCAGTTCCAGATAGGTGGTGCGCGTCACGATACCGAGCAACAACGGTGTCAGGCGTGGCAAAATAAGCTCAGCCTGCTGGTGAGCACACACTTCGGCCAGCAGCAGCGGTATAAGATGATCGAGCACGTCACGTCCGCGTGGGCCAATGGTACGTTTGACCAAATCATGACGAAAATCGGTAATGGCGCGCAGTAGCTCGTTACGTGCCCCTTCGCTGAGGTGAGGCATTAACGCCCCCATATCCACCTCATCGGGCGCGTCCAGCCATACGCTGTTGTAACCGCTGCACTCCGGCGCATCCTGCCCGTCCTGCGCATCATCGCCAATCAGGTCGTTAAACACCCGGCGCACCGACAGCATATGGTTTTGTAAGGCATCGTTTAACGCTTCCCAGCCGTCAAACCCCATGCCCCACGCCAGACGCTGCTGATTCAGCGATTCTTGCGGCAAGGTTTGCGTCTGCTCATCGGCAATCGCTTGCAACAGGTTTTCCAGCCGCCGTAAAAACAGATAGGCATTGCTCAGTTCGTCCACCTGCTGCGGCGAGAGCGGTCCCAAACTACCGGTGTGCTGCAACGTCGGCAGCAGTTCCCGGCCTTGCAATCCTGGTTCACGTCCACCGCGAATCAGTTGGAAAACCTGGGTGATAAACTCAATTTCGCGAATACCACCCGCGCCCAGCTTGATGTTGTTACGCAGATCGCGTCGCCGTACTTCGCGGGCAATCATGCTCTTCATGTTACGCAGTGATTGGATCACACTGAAATCGATATAACGGGGGAACACAAACGGACGCAGCAACGCGCGCAGTTCCTGACTGTAGGCATCTTCCATGCCGCCCATCAAACGCGCTTTCACCATGGCGTAGCGCTCCCAATCGCTCCCCTGCTCCTGATAATACTCTTCCATCGCAGCAAAGCTGAGCACCAGTGGACCGCTGTCGCCAAACGGGCGTAAACGCATATCGACACGGTAGACAAAGCCGTCCACTGTCATCTGATCCAGCGCTTTGATCAGGCGCTGCCCCAGCCGGGTAAAGAATTGCGCATTATCCAATTCGCGCCCGTCCCCCGCGCGTTTGGCCGTTTTCCGGATAGACAAATATCAGGTCGATATCAGAGGAGAAGTTCAGTTCACCGCCCCCCAGCTTGCCCATGCCCAATATCAGCAGCGGCTGCGGCTCCCCTTGCGCATTACAGGGCGTGCCCCACTCGCGGCAGCAGGCGTCATACAACCAACCGCGCGCCGCCACAATCAATGTCTCAGCCAATTCGCTCAGTTGACGCAGCGTTTGCGGCGTGGTGCTGGTGGCGAGTGATTGCGACCAGGCAATACGTACCAGCATCCGGCGACAAAACTCGCGCAGCACGCGCATCAGCGTCGCCTCATCGCTCACCGCCTCCAGCGCTTGTGCCAACCATTGCCCATAATGCTGCCACTCATTCGGCTGCGGCGGTTGCTGATTCAATGCCTCCCACCAATCGGGATAGCGCGCCAGCGCCTCGCTGACAAAGTCACTGGAAGCCAGCACCGCCAGATCCTCTGGCGCGATGGACGCAGGGAGCATCATGCTCTCTTGCAGGCGGGATAACACACGCTGCGCCTGCTCCGCCAGCAGCGGCGGCAACGCAGAGGAGAATGGCGAATTCGACATGGCAACTCCCTGATAATCCCGGCACTCCGGGAAGCAATAATACGTTACACGCTGGCGCTGCTTAACCAATACGGCGTTTGTTCCACCGCCTGACGGCGCGTATTTTCCAGCACGCTGTCCACGCCCGAAGCGGGAAGATGCTTGATACCGTGCTCTACCGCACGCCACTGCGCGATAAAGGATTCGACGGTGGTTTCCGGATAGGCACTGGAGAGCAGCAGGAACGCATTGATGTTGCGTTGCAAACGCGCCAACTGCTGCTGGTAGTGATCCGCATCCAGAGGGTGACTAAATACGGAGCGCAATTCCGCCATGGAGCGATCCAGCATCACGTCACAAAAGCGTTTATACGAGCCCATTAGGCGCATACGGCTTTTGTTATCCATATGTTCACGCCAACTGCTGTTAACCAACCATGAAGTGAGCACTAACTTACTGTTCAGATAGTTGGCGTCATAACACACCTTCTCAGCATCCGTTTCACGTGCGACCTGCTCTTCCAGATGGGTGAGCGCCGCGCGGAACAGCGTGGTCACTTTGCGCGGCACCGCGCCGCCCACCAGCACCAGCATTTCACGCATCAACGCACCGGGTTCCAGCAATTGCAAACGCGCTTTGCGTTCACCGCGAGCCCACAGCTCTTCATGATATTGCGAGTGGGCCAGCGCATGCTCCAGCGCAGCGCCAATCGCCTGATCGATAGTGCTCTTTGCAGGCAGCGTCAGCATACGTAGCGCCCGACATTCGCGCGGCACCGCACCTTGAGCCAGATGATAACCGCGGGCAGCTTTGCTCAGGCTGCCCTGGCGCATTCCGCCCCACTCCGCCAGCTCTTGCGACAGCGCCAGCAAATCATCGGTTTGCCCGGCTTTCAATTCCATCTCCAATTCCAAAATGGGCTCACTCAATTCACCAGCGGCAACTTCCCCCTGATCGAAGGTAATCTCAATCAAACTTTGGTGATAAGCGATAACCCACTGCTCACGCTGAAAATGGGTGCTAAACAGCGGATACAGCGCCTGAGCAAGTGCTTCAACATCGCATTCTGGCGGCCAGACGTCTGCGGGTAGCAACCGGATATCCAGATTGGCATTCGCCAGCGGCACATTGTATTCAGGATGCTGATGCAGCCCGCCGATCACCGTACCAGCGGTTTTCAGCGTCATTTCGTGCTGGCCGTTTTCACCGCGCACACGCAGCCCCATACCGAACTGACGCAGCGTGTTATCCGCCGTTTCATAATAGGTGTTGCTAAGCAGCCGCCCTTCCAGATGCTCGCTGTGGCTGTAGTCAGTTTGCCAGGCGGTCAGTTTGCGCGGCAGGGTAGCCGCCATGTCTGGGTGCACAATAAACTTCAGTTCGATCTCTTCACTCATCATCATTTCAATCTAAAAAGCATGACCCTGCGGGTTGGATGCTGACAGCCACTCATCAGCGACGGAAAATATGGATGTTTGTTATACCCTAAATAATTCGAGTTGCAGGACAAAACGTTTACGTTTTGAACAGCGCTTGCGCTGGCCCTTTAGGGCGAGGCTCATTTATGAGTCTCGTAACGCGGCAAGAGAAGGAGTCCCGATGAGCTTACTCAGGTAAGTGATTCGGGTGACTGAACGCAGCCAACGCACCTGCAACTTGAAGTATGACGGGTATATATTACACCACCTTACCCCTAACATCTGCGGCAGAAAAAACCTACCGGGCAGCGATGACAGGTAACGCGGCGTGGGTAATAGGAGTGTTCTCATTTCGGTTTACCCATTGCCTCGTCAGACTTATGCCTCTACTATCACCCAACCATTCGCACAACATGATGAAATTATGAAGAAATTAGGCCTCGCTTGTTTCACCTTTATCAGCCTCACACTGAGTTGGGCGAGTCACGCAGAAGATAAACGCTACATCTCCGATGAGCTGTCGACCTATATTCATACCGGCCCTGGCACCCAGTACCGCATCATTGGCACGCTTAATGCCGGTGAGGAAGTCACCGTGCTCAGCGTGAATGAAAATGCTGGCTATGCCCAAATTCGCGATAGCAAAGATCGCACCAGTTGGCTGCCGCTCAATCAACTGAGTCAAACGCCCAGCCTGCGCGTGCCGGAACTGGAAAAGCAGGTTTCCGACCTCACCGCGCGGTTAGGCAATATCGATCAGGAATGGAACCAGCGTACCGCCGATATGCAGCAAAAAGTGTCTGCCAGCGACAATATCATCACCGCGCTGCGTAACGAAAATCAGGATTTAAAAAATCAGCTGATTGTCGCGCAAAAGAAGGTCGATGCCGCCAATGTGCAACTGGATGACAAGCAACGGGAAATCATTTTGCAATGGTTCCTGTACGGCGGTGGCGTGGCGGGTATCGGCTTGCTGATCGGTTTGCTGCTACCGCACCTGATCCCCAGCAGAAAGAAAAACGATCGCTGGATGCGCTGAGGCGTAAGCCACATCATCAATCACATTGGCTTGCGGCATAGATTGCGGCAGGCCGATGGGTATGTAACTATTAACCTTATGTTAACGTAGTGCTCCCGTCATCCTCGGCGCAGGCCGGGGACCTCTTACAGAAGGAATGCGTTTGGCCTGTAAGAGATTCCCGCTTACGCGGGAATGATCGGATGAGTAAAGCCAGGAGTGTGTATTGAAGAGTTATCTGGTTGGCGGCGCAGTGCGGGACGCCTTACTCGATCTCCCAGTGTCAGAACGTGACTGGGTTGTGGTGGGTGCCACACCGGGACAGATGTTAGCGCTTGGCTACCAACAGGTCGGGCGGGATTTTCCCGTCTTTTTGCACCCGGAAAGCAAAGAAGAGTATGCGCTGGCGCGTACTGAACGCAAATCGGGTAACGGCTATACCGGCTTTATTTGCCATGCCGCACCCGATGTTACGCTGGAAGCGGATCTGCTGCGGCGCGATCTGACCATCAACGCCATCGCCCAAACCGCAGAGGGTGAGCTGGTTGATCCCTATCTCGGTCGGTACGATCTGCAACAGCGTCTACTGCGCCATGTCTCTCCAGCCTTTCAGGAAGATCCGCTGCGCGTACTGCGCGTGGCACGCTTTGCCGCGCGTTTTGCCCATCTCGGTTTTCACATCGCGGAGGAAACGCTGGCGCTGATGCAATTTATGACGCGCGAGGGCGAGTTGGCTTTTCTGACGCCCGAACGGGTGTGGAAAGAGACGGAAAAGGCGCTAGCAACCCGTTCGCCTCACGTCTATTTTCAGGTGCTGCGCGACTGCGGAGCGCTGGCGGTGTTGTTTCCCGAAATCGACAATCTGTACGGCGTACCGGCTCCAGCACAATGGCACCCGGAAATCGACAGCGGTGTTCATACCCTGATGACCCTGATGATTGCCGCTCGCCTCACCCCCGAGATCGATGTACGTTTTGCCACGCTGTGCCACGATGTGGGAAAAGCGCTGACGCCGCCCGCGCTCTGGCCGCGTCACCACGGACACGGCCCAGCGGGCGTGAAACTGGTGGAGCAACTGTGCCAGCGCTTACGCGTACCTAATGCGCTGCGCGACCTGGCTAAGCTGGTAGCGGAATATCATGACCTGGCGCATACCGTAACGGTATTGCAGCCCAAAACGCTGATGAAACTGTTTGATGCGCTGGACGTGTGGCGCAAGCCGGAACGACTGGAAAAGCTGGTGCTCACCAGTGAAACGGATGCCCGTGGCCGCACCGGGTTTGAGGAATCACCCTATCCGCAAGGCGACTACCTGCGCGAAGCATTCACCGTTGCCAGCGCGGTCACCAGTAGCGCAGTCGTGGCCGACGGCTTTCAGGGTATTGGCGTGCGCGATGAACTGCACCGGCGCCGTATTGCTGCACTTACCGCGTGGAAAGCGCAGAAAATTCCCGCGTCGACCCCGTAAGCGGCTTATTTCGTGCTACAGACCGCAATATAGTTAAGCTGGTCCCGGTAGCGGCGGAAGGTGCGAAACAGCCGAAGGAAGGTTGCGCGATTTTCCGCCTTCAACGCGTTGCGCACAATCTTTGCCGCGCCGCCCCAACCTTCATCGTAAATCATGCCAGACGGCGTCATCAACGTCATCGCGCCCTGCGCGTTCTCCACCTGGTTGAAACCACTATCAAGAAACAGGTTGCGCCACCCCACCAGCGTTAACGGCTGAACGTTAACATTGATTGCCGCGCGCATCTGCGCCGTGACGTCACCTGACGCCTGCGGCAGCAGCATGATGTCATGGGTCAGCAGCCTCCCTCCGGGTTTTAGCACGCGTAAATATTCCTGAATCAGCGGGCGCTTGGCTTTGTCGGCGTACATGGTGAGCATCGCTTCGTTAATCACCACGTCAAAGTGGTTATCGGGGAACGGTAACGCTAAGGCATTCGCTTCCATCACCGTCACCCGTCCTTCAACACCCGCGGCCAGAATGTTGTGCCGTGCTTGCTGTAATGCCGCCTTGTCCATATCCACCCCGACGATAGCGCACCCGTAACGCTGCGCCATCTCAATGGAGGTGGTGCCCATATTACACGCCACTTCCAGAACACGGGTTGATGGCGTCAACGCGCCCTGCTGCATCAACCACTCGGTAGCCGCACGCCCACCGGGGCGCAGGCGTTTTTTCCCCAACCGCGCCAGAAATTTATGTCCCGCCAGTTTCTCTGACATGCTTGCATCCTCCTCGCGATTACCGTGCTCAGATGCTTGCTGAAAACAAGCAAATGATTATTATTTCTGTTTGATTGCCAGACACTTTAGAACCCCGTGAGTGAGACGCCAATGACGTTTGTCAAAATACCCCTACCGACAGAGGAACATTGCGAGGTGCTGTTTTCCCATCAGTGGCTACGCAACGAGCCTGAAGACGTGGTGCACGCCTTACAGCGCGCGTGCTGTCGTATCCGCTTTCAGGCAGGGGAAACGCTGTTTCGCGAAGGGGATAAGATGCGCTACTGTCCGCTGGTGGAACAGGGTGAACTAAAGGCGTTTCGTCATACCTATCAGGCGGGGATGACAAGGTGTTCGGGCAGTTTGTACGCGGCGAATGGGTAGCGCTCGCCGCCGTGTTTATGGAGCACGGCCGATTCCCGATGAACATTCGGGCACTCAGCGCAGGACAGGCAGTGTTGATCCCACGAGAGACGCTGCACCAGTTTTGTCTGCAACGCCCGACGCTGGCGCTGCAACTGCTGGGCAACCTCAGCCAGAAGCTTTACGCCACCATCAACCAGATCGATTGGCTGACCTCCAGTTCGGCGGGCGAACGGTTGGCGGATTACCTGCTGCGTCTACATCCTTCCCAGCAAGATACCCAGCCAAACGCGCAGGTTCGGCTACCGCTCAATCGCGGACAGTTAGCAACAAAGTTGGGTATCCGCGCAGAAACTTTGAGCCGCCTGATGGCGGAGTGGCAGCGGCAGGGTTACATCACCTGCCGCGCCAGTTACATCACGTTATGCAATCTGGACTACCTGCGCGCGTTGGCCGCGCAGGCACAGCGCCCGTTCTGAGTCAGAAGAACACCAGATAGACAACGCCCGCCACGAAGAAGCGATAAATCGCGAACGGGACAAACGAAATGCGTTTGATCAGTTTCAGGAAGGTTTTGATAGCGACCAGCGCAACCAGAAACGCGGTGATAAAGCCCACGGCGAACATCGGCCAGCGACAGGAAATGCCAGCTTTTATACAGATCCAGCACCGTCGCCCCCATCATCATTGGCACCGCCAAAATAAAGGAGAACTCAGAAGCGGCGTAACGGCTGACACCCACCAGCATCCCGCCGGAAATGGTCGCGCCCGAACGGGAGAATCCCGGCCACAGCGCCAGACATTGAAAACAGCCAATCATAAATGCCTGACGATAGGTGATATCATCCAATCCGCTGGCACGCGGCGTCTTCGGCTTCAGCCACTCCGCCGCCAGCAGCAGGAAACCGCCAACAATCAAGGCGTACATCACATTCTGCCGATTAAACAGCGACTTGATAGTGCTGTGAAACACCAACCCCAACACCACCGCCGGGATCATCGCCAGCAGAATATGCCCCAGCTTCAGACGATCGTTACTGCGTCCTTCATGGGGCACGGCACCAAAGTGGATACCGATCAACCCAAACAGACGACGCCAAAACATCACAACGACCGCCAGGATAGAGCCCAATTGGATAATGACTTCGAAGGTTTTCGCCTTATCATCATCAAACCCCAACCAACTGCCAACAATAATCATATGCTCCGTCGATGACACGGGCAAAAACTCCGTTAACCCTTCAACAACCCCAAGAATAAATGCCACCACCAGCGTGTGGAGATCTGCCATGCTCGCTCCCTGCCTTTCCGAACCGAAATAAAAGAAGCACTCATAAAAAAAGTGGCTACGCTGTCCGCGTGCGCCACTTTAAACACCACCACAATAGACTAAAAAACGCGATGTTAGTTTCACTGACAAAAAAGATTCATAAAAAAAACCACATGTGCAAACCCGTGCGCATTTATCGTGTGCCGCGCTCGATCACTACGCCCACCTGGCGTGCCTGCGCGACGACCCCCGGCTTGCTCACTTTGATACGCAGCCAGGGGATGGCAAAGCGCTGCATCAGCAATTGCGCCACCTCTTCCGCCACGCGCTCGACCAGCGCAAACGGCTGACTGGAGACATGGGCAATCACAGCTTCACTGACATCGGCATAGCTGAGGCAGTAGTTTACATCGTCGCTTGCGGCAGCCTTGCGGTTATCCCAGCCCATTTCGATATCGAGCACCAGCTTTTGCGAAATGGTTTGTTCCCAGTCGTAAACGCCAATAGTGGCAATCACGGTAAGTTCTTCTATAAATACAATATCCATCACGTCATTCTCTGTTTTTGGCGCTGTTTGGTATCACTTCCGCCGGAATATGCGTATTATCCACGGATGGCAACTGTAAAACGACCTTTATTCAACGGAACCGCGTTATGAGTGCTACCGCGCTTGGCATGATAATTTTCGCGTATCTGTGCGGCTCCATCTCCAGTGCGATTCTGGTGTGCCGCATCGCGGGTCTGCCCGATCCACGCCAGCATGGTTCAGGAAATCCCGGCGCGACTAACATATTACGTATCGGTGGCAAAGCCGCCGCCGCTACCGTGTTGGTGTTTGACGTGCTGAAAGGCATGTTACCGGTCTGGGGCGCTTATGCGCTTGGCGTCACACCGCTTTATCTTGGTATTACCGCGATTGCGGCCTGTTTGGGCCATATCTATCCGGTGTTTTTCCGTTTTCGCGGCGGGAAAGGTGTGGCAACCGCGTTTGGTGCCATCGCACCTGTCGGCTGGGATCTGACCGGTGTGATGACCGTCACCTGGCTGCTTACCGTACTGCTTAGCGGCTATTCCTCCCTCGGGGCCATTGTGAGTGCGCTGATTGCGCCCTTCTATGTGTGGTGGTTCAAACCTCAATTCACCTTTCCGGTGGCCATGCTCTCTTGCCTGATCCTGATGCGACATCATGACAATATTCAACGTCTGTGGCGCGGGCAGGAAAGCAAGATTTGGAAGCGCCGTAGCAAAGAAGAAACCCCTCCGAACGATGACGCTGACTAAACGCCACTGAGATTGAAAAACCGCAGCACTTTACCAATGGGTTGGCTATAATCGCCGCCACTCCATTTCTGACGTTAGAAAAAAGGAAACAGACATGAGTTTGATCAACGTCCCGGCGGGCAAATCACTGCCGGATGATATCTATGTAATCATTGAGATCCCGGCCAACGCTGACCCCATCAAGTACGAAGTCGATAAAGAAACCGGTGCCCTGTTTGTAGACCGTTTCATGGCAACTGCCATGTTCTACCCGTGCAACTACGGCTACATCAACAACACCCTGTCTCTGGACGGTGACCCGGTTGACGTACTGGTGCCGACCCCTTATCCTCTGCAACCCGGTTCAGTGATCCGCTGCCGTCCGGTTGGCGTACTGAAAATGACCGACGAATCCGGTGAAGATGCCAAAGTGGTTGCCGTGCCGCACACCAAGCTGAGCAAAGAATACGATCACATCAAGGATGTGAACGACCTGCCGGAACTGCTGCGTGGCCAAATCGCCCACTTCTTCGAGCAATACAAAGCGCTGGAAAAAAGCAAATGGGTGAAAGTAGAAGGTTGGGAAAACGTGAAAGCGGCCAAAGCCGAGATCGTTGCCTCCTTCGAACGCGCGAAAAAATAAGCGTGTAGCGCACTGCGCAATCTATGTTACGGCGAGGATCTCCTCGCCGTTTTCTTTTCAGCGTGCAGTCAAAGATCGCGCTGCCGTTCGCGGCTCCAGTAAGCCATAAACGTGATGATATCGCGTGGCACCTGACGTTCACCGGACAAGTAACGCCGCAGGTTTTTCACCACCGAAGATTCCGACGCCACCCAGCCAAAAAATTGGCCGTGCGTCTGGCTGGCCGACTCCCACAGCAGCTCACCTTCTGCCACCTTGTGCAATTCGGTAATCTCTGCTTCCGGGCGAATATCCGGCAAGCGTACATGCGCTTGCACGCTATGCAGCAGTCGTTCACCGTAAGAGGCCCCCTGCGGCTTACGCGGCAGCCAGTGCACCTCGGCAAAGGCAAACGCGCTCATATCCACGCAGTCGGCCTCCAGCGGCACTTCGATAAACGCCTGCACCTGCACGGGATTCAACTGCTGCGCCAGTTGTTCCAGAATGCCCTTGATAGCAGACAATGCAGTTTCATCGCCAATTAACAAGGCATGGGTCATTTCCGCTGGCGCAAGCCACTCATAGCCGCCGCTATCACCTTCATCATCTCCCACGCACGGCGCAACAATGCGCAATGCATCCCCCGGTTGTGCCTGTATTGCCCAGGCAGATGCTGGTCCTTCGGTGCCATGAACAACAAACTCTACCGCCATTTCACCGTTAGCCGCATCCACGTCGCGTAGGGTATAGGTGCGCATCACCGGCCGCTGCGCCTTGGGCAGCGCCAGCCACTGACGGTACCACTCATCACTGTAAGGCAATTCGGGGAAAACGCCATCGGCGGGAGGAAGCAGCAGCTTGATGCGTTGATCCGGAGCATCCATTTTCATCTGATGCACCGACTCACCGGAGAACACACAGCGCATCAGGGAAGGTGTCAGGTAAGTCTTATGCGCCAGCACGACGTTAAAAATGCGGTATTTCTGTTTTTCTGCCATGACCTTTCTCATCTTATCCCGCAGGGGCGACCAGAATAGCCCCACATCGGGCCCAAAGGGGCGTTTACCTTAGCATTTGGGATTGATAATGAGAAACATTATTGTTAATGAAAGGATAACAGAATGGCGTGGTAACGGATGGTGCAAGGAAAGTGAATCGTAACCGACACCGCGCCGGTTACGCTTTTATTTACAAACTACCCAGTACCATTACTGCTCGCGCGTCAGCCAATCGCCATTGTCGATACGCGGCAACCCTGTTACCGAGTGTTGATACAGATAGATCCACGCACTCCCGAGCGGGGTGCTGATTAACTCGCGCTTGTATTCGTGACCATCACGCTTTAGCGCATCGAGTTCTGTCAGGATAGATGAGCTTATGCGATAAACTTCGCAAAAAATTTCCCCCTCCCCGACTACCACCGCAGGATAATGGCCAAGGTCATACATCTCATAACCACCGAGTTGACAATCCCCTAGCCACTGTGCGTTCGTCATCCAGTGACTGTTTCCCTGTTTGCGTCGTAAACTGCCATAAACAATAATTCGCATCGCTAAAACTCGAACTGATAGAGCACATTCAGTGCCTGATCGAGACCAGACACCGCTTCCAAATAGAGTCTTGGCATTAACCGATAACGCAACGTCAACGTTGCTAAAGAGTCAAATATGCCAATGCCGTATCTGACCTGAAGGCCAGGGAGGACGTAACCGCTGACCACAACTTGAGATTCCTCGCCAGCGCCCTGTGTATCCAGAGCTAAATCACTTACGCCAAAGGCCTCGCCGATTTTACCCACAACTTGACCACTTTGCGCAACCCCTAACCCTACTAAGGCCTAGGTCATCATATTACTGTCTGAACCGGTGCTGTCCAGCCCTTGACCCCGTAACAGGTAAGATAATGCTTCTTGCTGCGATAATGTCGGTGTGGAAAACACCTCGATGTGCGGCGCGCTCGCCGCACCGGTGATGAGCACACCCGCCGTCACACCATCCGCCGTATTATCAGGATTGCGCACCGCTTCGATGTTCAAATTCGGTTCGGCTGGTGGCCCGGAAAACACCAGAATCCCTTTTTGCAGGATCAAATCCTGCCCGTAGGCCTTGAAACGCCCGGTAGGGATGTTGATCTGGCCATTCAGCCCCAAACCACGCTCGTCCTGCACCATTTTCAGGTCGCCTTGCAAACTGGCACGCAGGCCAAAGGCATCAAGGCGCACATCGTCACCCACGCGAATGGTCAGGTTACTGTTGATAGGGATCGCAACGTTGTTACGAGCTAGCGGCTGGCGTTGTTCGTCCAACAGCACTTCATCCGAGGAGACATCCACCGGATTTTCCGGCATCTCTTGTACGGTAATACGCGCCCATGGCACCCTGACCGAACCATTGAGCGTGAAAAGTTGCGGCGTGGCTTCAAACTCAATATCCGGGGAAACATCAAGTCGCACCGTCGGCAGCAACGTCACCCGCACCCGATCGCCCTTCGCCGCAATACGTGCCCGCCATGCTTCCGGCTGATGCCAATCCGCATCACCGTTAAGATTAAGCTGCCCTTGCGTGGTTTTCAGAAAGCCCTGTAGCGTAGAACTCATGCCATTGAAGTTCACCGCCAAACGGCTATCTGTCAGATCGACCGGCATCCAGTGACCGTCGATATCCAGCCCTTCCAGCGCCAGTTGTCCGTTCAACTGCGGCTGACGCACATTCCCCCCATACGCAACGCGCCGTTCAGCATGCCCGCCGCTTTTTCGCCCCGACTTAACACCGGATTCATCAGCGCAAGGGAGATTTTGTCGATGGCGATATCGCCTCCCAGTTCGCGTCGCCCCTGCGGGTCCGTCACCTGAATATCACCCCGGAACTGGCCGTTATTGTGAATAGCGATGAGCCATCCCAGCGTCGCGCGGCCACGATCGACGCCCGCGTTCAACGTGAAAGTGTCAAAATCGACGGGCAGCGTGTTGCCGTTCATCTGCTGATGCAGTGCAACCTTGTTCCCAGTGAGCGCGATTTTTGCCTGTGGCAACCCACCGCCCGGCTGCCAGGCTACGTCAGCACGACCGGTAAATACGCCGCTCAGCGCAGTGTCTGCGCCCAAAAACGGTTCCAGCATCTTCAAATCAAAACGGTTTAACACCACGCTGGCCTGTCCGCTCGGGCCAATGTCGACCGCACGCGGCACGCACAGCTCGGCATTCGGGTTTTGCCAACAGTGTGCACCGAGCGTGATACGCGCCAGCGCTTGCTGATAATCCAGCGACATTGAGGGTGACAAACGCCATTCCCCCACTGGGGTAGTGAACTGAGTTTGATCCAGCGTACCGCGCCAACGCTGCTGTGCTCTGTCGAAGTGCCCGGTCACGGTCAGATGTCCGGCGACAGGTTCCCCTTCCACGTTCAAGCGCAACTGATGCTGCTGCTCATTGCCTTGCGCATTCAGTGTCAGCAGAGAAACCTTCACACCTTCCTGTTGCAATTGCTCAACGCGCAACGCCATTCGGCCATTGACCTGTGCATCCGAGCGCACATCGCTTTCCAGCGTCAGGAGATTGATGGATAACCCCTGCCAGCGCAGCCCTGTGGCGTTGAGATCCGCCAATAGCTGCGGTGCGGTGTGATTCGCGCAGCCGCACCGTGCCAGCGACGCGGCCCGCAAGCCCCGGCAAGTCACCGTTTAACGCAGGGGCGTCAATGACGCCGTCCAGTTTCCATTGCTGATCTAAATCGCCTTTAACATCAAGCTGGTTACGCCCCAATGCCAGGTTGATGCCGGGAATGTGCCACTGGCCTGCGGCATTGCCGTTCGACGAGCCTTGCGCCGTCAGTTTGTTTTGCTTGATATTGCCGTTCAGGCGCAGTTCGGTCACCGCCACCTGCCAGTTACCACCGTACAGCCTGCCGCGCGTACTGATCTTGCCATCAATGCGCGCTGGCCATTTCGGCCATTGCTTCGCCGTATTAATGCCATCGAGCACCAGTTTGCTGCGCCAACTGATGGCCTTGCTTCAGTCCACCAGTGCGCGCAATTCAGTGGTGCCTTGCAACGCAGAGAGTCGTAGCGGACTTATATCAAACTGTTGCAAATTGCCTTTGCCTTCCAACGCCAGCGTGGCGGGTGGCACGGTGCTACCGCGAATATCACCGTTGATCTTCAAGGCATAATCCGTGGCCTTACCGGTCAGACTTAACGCCAGATTATTAAACTGATACTCCGCCTCTCCCGTTAACGGCCAGGCGAGACGCTCGGACTGCACGGTCAGCGCCAACGGCAGTTCAGGCTGGGCCAACTGCGCTTTCAGGGTAAGCAGCGCACGCTGCGGCCCGGACAGGTTAAGCGTGGTATTCAGCCAGTCATGCAGGCTGCCCTCCACCGTCAGTTTGATCTTCTCGCCTTTCAACGGCGAGGTATTCACCACCCCGTTCAGAACAAAAGACAGCGGCCAGTTATCCCTGAGCGTGGCCTCACCCGCCGCATGCAGGGCACCTTGCGGTGACTGGATTGCCAGTTTGTCCAACTGAATATGTTGTTGTTGGGTAGCGGCTTTAAGTTGCAGCGTGGTGAGGGTGATATCTTGATCGCCGGTCAGTCGCAGTTGTTCACCACGCAAATCGCTGATGTCTATATCAAGCGGTAGCGTGGACGCGGGTAACGCCGGCAACAGCGGCTTGGCAAACAGCGCCTGTAGCTGCTCGCCCAATGCGGGTGGCATCGCCACTTTTTCCGGTGCGGGTGGCGTTACTTCAAGTTGCGGTGCGACAGCAGCCTGCGCCGTAGCGGAGGCGATATCACCCACTTCAGAAGCGGTGACTTTGCCATCTTCGGTGGCCA
Organism: Candidatus Symbiopectobacterium sp. 'North America'; assembly: GCF_015762685.1. Lineage (GTDB taxonomy): Bacteria > Pseudomonadota > Gammaproteobacteria > Enterobacterales > Enterobacteriaceae > Symbiopectobacterium. The sequence continues at coordinate 53,057 of NZ_PEHF01000073.1, forward strand.
CCAACGTACTTTCTGCAACGGTAGATGCTGGTTTGGTTTTCGGCAGTGCCACCAGCAGCGCATTGATTTGTGTCGGCAGCAAGGTCAACGCGCGCCCTTCCCAGTGCATGCCGGTGTGCAGTTCACCCAGCGAGATAGCGGTATCATCCAGCGTGACGCGGATATTGTTGAGCGTGAGCTGGCTAAGACGTATCGGGAACGGAGCCGTCAGTTCGCCCACTGGCGCACTGGGGGCAGGCGTCTCCGCAGGCGGCGGCATGGCGCTGCTGTCGATGACGACATAAAGATCGCGTAGCGCAATATCATTGATGCAAATTTGACTGCGCGTCAGGTAGCCCAGCTCCAACGTGAGGTGCAGTTCACCGGCGTTGAGCGTGATACCTGGCGCTTGATAACCGACACCGCGCAGTGTTAGATCGCGCCAACCGCCTTGCACCTCGGCGATCTCCAACCCCGGCACCCAACGCGCCGCGCCATTAAGCAGCAGATGCAACCCCGGCGTGGTAAACAGTAGTCCCGCCAGCGTGATGAGCAACAGCAACAAAAATGCGATGACCCCAATGGCTATTTTCTTTATCAGGCTCATAGCTCAGGCCCCAAACCAATATAGAACTGGAGATCGTTACGTTTCTCGGAATCATTCACCGGAACGGCAAAATCGAATTTGACCGGCCCCACCGGCGAGGCCCAGCGAATCCCGACACCGGCACCGGTTTTCAGGTCGTTGATCCTGAGATCGTTTACCGCATCACCGGTATCGACAAACACCGCCCCCCACCAGCGCCCGGTAAAGTTGTACTGGTATTCCAGAGAACCGGTTAGCAATTTTGACGCACCGGTCAGTTTGCCTTCGTCATCGCGCGGTGAGATAGAGCGGAACTTATAGCCGCGAATGCTGCGATCGCCCCCGGCAAAGAAGCGCAGCGACGGCGGCACGCGGGAAAAGCTGTTGGTTTCAATCCAACCGACGTTGCCACGCGCGACAAAACGGTGCTTATCCTCAAACGTACGGATCCAGACATTCTGCGCCTTGTATCACCGCAAAATCGATATCCGAGCCCCAGGTGGTATCTGAGATATCCAGCGAATAGCGCTGTGAATCCCCCCAGGTGGGCATAGTCCCGCCGCTCTGTCGCGTGCGATTCAGCGTCAGGCCGGGATAGAGCAGCATGGTGGTATCGGTGACACTGCCCTGAGTAAAGTGATCGAGACTCCAGCGCAGGTTGATGGAGCGCTGCCAACCGCGATTAAGCGTCCAGAAGCGCGCCACGTTGAGCATGGTGCCGTCTGATTTGGTGTCATTCAGATCTTCGCGTTTAAAACCGGCTTGCAACAAATAGAACTGCTCCAGCGGACTTCTCAGCAAGGGAATTTTGTAACTGAAATCCAGCGACTGTTCCGGCGCAGAGACGCTCAGGCTGCTTTCCAGACTGTGCCCACGCTCGTTGATCCACGGTCTGCGCCACGTGGTCTGAAAGCACGGCCCCACGTCGGTGGAATATCCCACCCCGTTTTCCAGTAAATTGCGCGCGCGGTGTAACGACCGCATCCAGCGGCAGGATTTTATCGGTTTTTCCCGCCGCGAAATTGGGGGAAACTACTGCCGAGGTGAACCATCCAGTGGCAGACAAACGCCGGTTAAATTCGCCCAGATCTTCGCTGGTATACTCATCGCCACGCTTAAACGGGATCAGATTGCGCGGATAGGCTTCATCAATTTGACTGCCCTGAAAGTGCACGTCACCGAAACGGTAACGGGTGCCGCCGTCATAATCGATATCCCAGAACGCTTCCCGCGTTTCGCGGATCACGCCCAGCTGGCTTTTGTAGTAATGCGCATCAAAATACCCTTTACGCAGCGCCAGGTTATTTAATGAACGCTTAAAATCATCATAGTCGCCGTGGTTCAGCACGCTGCGGCGTCGCAGTTGGAGGAAATCGCTGTCGCTGCTCGCATCGCCCTGCAGCAGAACATCGGTGCCCGCGATTTTGACCGGCTCGCCCGGCGTCACCGTCACCAACAGCAGCGGGCGTCCGCCGTTTTCTGCCAGGCGGTACTCAAAATTGATTTGCGGATCGTAATATCCCAGCGCCCGTAACCCGCGCCGGATCGCATCATCAACCCGGGCACGAAAGCGCCCCTCGGCGCTGACCTCATCAGGGCCGATGGTAGATAGCCGCGCACGCACGTTGCGCTGTAATTCCCCTTCTAATCCGACCACTTGCAAACGCACGTTCGCTGCATAGGACGATGCAGTTGCCAACAGGCACACAAAAAGCAAAGTACGGTATCGTGACACGCCAACTCCCCACGTTCGTTTATATTGTTCTACACAGGCGTGTGTTGAAAATCATGTCAAAAACAATCCCACTCAACATCCTCATCTACACCCACTCTAAAGTGTAATGAGTAATTTCAAAAATGCAGGTTGCGCAACACCTTAACCTTAAACGGGCTTGAACCATAAAGACAGCGTGAACTTTCTTAGTTATTCTGTTACCTATGAATAACATGGATTATCGTGGGAGTAACAACGTGGTACAGCACAGTGATAAAAACCAACGTATCCGTCAATCAGAAGCGCTGCCGGGGCGAGGCACGCCTGAACGTTGTCAGCCAACATTCCATGACTCACGTTCCTGACAACATGGACGTTGCGCTGTTCGCCATGGGCTGTTTTTGGGGAGTGGAACGCTTGTTCTGGCAACAGGAGGGCGTATACAGTACCGCAGCAGGCTACACGGGAGGCTTTACGCCCAATCCCACCTACCGTGAAGTCTGTAGCGGGCTGACCGATCACGCCGAAGCGGTGCGCATCGTCTACGATCCGGCTGTCATCAGCTACGATCACCTGCTACAACTATTTTGGGAAAATCACGATCCGGCGCAGGGCATGCGTCAGGGTAACGATCTCGGTACGCAGTATCGCTCAGCCATCTACACGCTCACCGCAGAACAGATGACGTTGGCGAAGGCCAGTCTGGCGCGTTTCCAGCAAGCCATGCTCGCCAGCGGTAATGCACGCACCATCAGCACAGAAATCGTCCAGGCGGGCTCCTTTTATTACGCGGAAGATGAACACCAGCAATACCTGCACAAGAATCACGGCGGATATTGCGGATTGGCGGGCATCGGCCTGTGTTTGCCGCCCAACGCCTGATAAATTACTAATATTTTACGCCATGCTTGCCAAATGGCCCATCAACACCGTTATAATACTTGTGCCGCCTGACATTCGTTACGGCGGCGTTATTCATTCTGTCATCTAATGCGATTATTACTATTCATGCATTCATGACCTTCCTGAGGATCTGGCCACGACGGCCGGAAAACATATGTTAAACAGTTTATTACTTATAGTTCTTCTGATCGCGCTCAGTGCGTTTTTCTCGTTGTCCGAGATATCACTGGCCGCTTCACGCAAAATTAAACTTAAACAGATGGCCGATGAGGGCAATCTCAACGCCGCTATGGTATTAAAGCTCCAGGAAACGCCCGGTATCTTTTTTACCGTTATTCAAATCGGCATTAACGCCGTGGCCATTCTGGCCGGTATCATCGGCGATCAAGCGTTCTCTCCCTATTTCACCGTGTTTTTCCAACGCTTTATGACGCCAGAAATGGCCGATTCCGTCAGTTTTGCCTGTTCCTTTGTACTGGTAACCAGTCTGTTTATTCTGTTGGGTGACTTGACGCCGAAACGCATTGGCATGACGACACCGGAAGCCGTTGCTATCCGGATTATCAATCCCATGCGCTTCTGCCTGTTCTTTTTCCGTCCGTTGGTGTGGTTTTTTAACGGCCTGTCGAATGTGATCTTTCGTTTGCTCAAACTGCCTATGGTACGCAACGACGACATCACCTCCGATGACATTTACACAGTGGTGGAAGCTGGGGCACTGGCGTGCGTGCTGCGTAAGCAAGAGCATGAATTGATTGAAAACGTCTTTGAGCTGGAATCTTGCACGGTGCCCTCGTCGATGACATCGCGGGAAAGCGTGGTGTTTTTCGATCTGCACGAAGACGAAGCGCAAATAAAAGAGAAGATTGCCCAACAACCGCACTCCAAGTTTCTGGTGTGCAACGGCAATATCGACCAGGTCGTCGGTTATGTTGACTCCAAGGATCTGCTCAACCGCGTTTTGGGCAACCAGAGCCTGGCGCTCAACGGCGGTATTCAAATCCTCACCGCGCTGATCGTGCCCGATACGCTGACACTGTCGGAAGCGCTGGAAAGCTTTAAAGCGGCGGGCGAAGATTTCGCGGTGATCCTGAACGAATATGCGCTGGTGGTCGGCATTATCACCCTGAACGATGTGATGACCACACTGATGGGCGATCTGGTTGGTCAGGGCATGGAAGAACAGATTGTGGAGCGTGATGAAAACTCGTGACTCATCGATGGCGGCACACCGATTGAAGACGTGATGCGGGCGCTGGATATCGACGATTTTCCCCATTCGGACAATTACGAAACCATCGGCGGATTTATTATGTATACGCTGCGCAAGATTCCGAAACGCACCGATTCTGTCCGCTTTGCAGGTTACAAATTTGAAGTGGTGGATATCGACAGCTACAAGATTGACCAGTTGCTGGTCACTCGTCTTGAAGAGAAGAACGCAGCGTCTGCGGCGATTGCCGATACAGAACCCACGGCAGAACCTAAAAGCTAGTCTTCAACCTGCGCCAGCCTGAACCGCTAGCTCATTGCTGCTGCCCATCACTGGCGGCAGCAGCATTCCTCTCGAACCGTTAGCCCATGTCGGCTTGCAGCCACATCACCTGACGGTTCACCTCAGACATCACCAGCAAATGCTGTTTGTCTTGGGTTTTCGGCAGTAATATTTTGCCGTAATCAAACTCGAAAGCACCGATGCCTCTGATATACAACCGGCCACGAAACAGCGTTTTCACGTACTTCGCAACTTTTAACGGGTTGTAACGTTCGAAGATCCGCATTGTATCTCTCCTCCCGTTTTCATTTTTCTCTTCGGCCCCAAGCTGGGGTATAAAATCACGCGTTAATAAAACGCCTAACTATTAGTGTCGCCAGATGGCATTTAGTTTCACACAAAAAAACGGCATAATTCACCGGGTTTTCAGACTGTTATAAGATAGTTCCGTTATCGATCAGCATAGTTTTATTTTTACCTTTACGTAACAAAAGTTGTGAATCTCCATCACATTTCAGACAGGACAGACCAGATATCTTCCTCTACGCTTAAGCAACGGTTTCGCGTAACCTTCGCCGCTTTCTACCAGAGGACACGTTATGACTGCCTGCCACACCTCGACGCTGTGTCTGCGAATAGCCCTGTTGAGCTGGTGTACCCTGTTGGCGCTGCCCTGCATGGTGCACAACCTTACGCTCAACAGCACCTTGCCCCCCACCGGCATTGCCGATAAAGGGGAACTGATGTATCAGAACCAACAGTTTAGCTACCAGAACTGGAACAGCGCACAGCTCGTGGGAAAGGTACGCGTCATCCAGCACATTGCAGGTAGGACATCGGGCAAAGAGATGAACGATCCGCTGATAAGTGCGATCAAGGCCGCTAATCTAGCGCGTGAATATTACCAAACGACGACAATCGTCAATACCGACGACGCCATCATCGGCACTGGCTTGTTTGTTCGCAGCAGTCTTGAAGAGAGTAAAAAAACCTTTCCCTGGTCGCAGTTTATCGTCGACAGTAATGGCAACGTCTGCAAAACCTGGTAGTTAGAGCAGAAAAGTTCAGCGATCGTGGTGCTGGATAAGCGCGGCCAGGTGCGCTATGTCAAAGGCGGGGCGCTCAGTGCGCAAGAAGTGCAGCAAGTAATGAACCTGCTACCACAGTTGTTGAAAGAATAACTCTCGGCAGAGAACAGGCGTGGACGATCGTCTCACCACGCCTGCCTCGCTCATACCGCTGCGCACATCAAAACAACGACACGCGAAACCCTGGATTGAGAAAGGATTCACGCGGCACATAATTGAGTGTTTTGCCCTGCCAGTCATGTACCTGTGCACCGGCAGTCGCAGCGACAGCGTGCCCAGCGGCGGTGTCCCACACGTTTGTCGGCCCGAAACGCGGATACAGTTGGGCTTTGCCTTCCGCCACCAGACAAAATTAGAGCGAAGATCCAATCGCAACCGTCTGGTGTTCACCAAGCTGAAGCAAATAGTCTTTTAACTCTGCGTCCAGATGAGAATGGCTCACTACCACCAGCGGCGGGTGCGCATGGTTAACACGGATCAAACGGCGCACGCCTTCCACCTCTTTCCACGCTTTTCCCCCGATGCCGCCTACATGACTCCGTTAACCGGCACATATACTACGCCTAGCACCGGCGCGCCATTTTCAATCAGCGCGATATTCACGGTGAACTCGCCGTTACGGTTAAGAAACTCTTTGGTGCCATCCAGCGGGTCTACCAGCCAGTAGCGCTGCCAATGCTGGCGAACCTCCCAGGTGGGCGGATCTTCTTCCGACAACAAGGGAATATCGGCAAACATCTGCGCCAATCCCTGCTTGATGATGTGATGCGCCGCCAAATCCGCTGAGGTCACAGGAGACGCATCTTTTTTATGCGCGACATCGACAGGGCGTTCGCCGTCATACACCTGCATGATGGCGGCACCGGCGTCGCGCGCCAACTGGCAAATTTGTTCCAACATAATGAACCTCGTCTTTCTGGTGCTCGCTGTGTATACAATACAACGCAGTAACGGACCTATTCTTTGTCAAAAGAGTGAGATGCGCCACTGACCTGCCATGATTCTATGCCAATTTACTTCCTTTGGTAGGATACTTTACGAGTCTCAAATCCAAGTGCAACGCCAACATGAAGGAGTCAGGCTATATGAAGCACGCGCTCGCGCCAGGTTTAGTGGCCCTGTTTGTTACCACCACACTGCACGCTGCCACCGTCGATCTGCGCATTTTGGAAACTGCCGATCTGCACAGCAATATGATGGATTTTGATTATTACAAGGATACTCCCACCGATAAATTCGGTCTGGTACGCACCGCCAGCTTGATTCACGGTGCGCGTCAGGAGGCCACCAACAGCGTTCTGGTGGATAACGGCGACTTGATTCAGGGTAGCCCGCTGGGCGATTGCATGGCGGCCAAAGGGCTGCAACAGGGCGAGGTGCACCCGGTTTATCTCGCCATGAACCGACTCGACTATGCGGTGGGCAACATCGGCAACCATGAGTTCAACTACGGTCTGGATTATCTGCACAAAGCGCTGTCCGGCGCCGCTTTCCCGTACGTAAACTCCAACGTGCTCGATGCGAAAACCGGCAAACCGCTGTTCACGCCTTATCTGATCAAGGACACACCGGTAAAAGATCGCGATGGTAAGACTCATACTTTACGCATCGGCTATATCGGTTTTGTACCGCCGCAAATCATGGTGTGGGATAAGGCCAACCTGAGTAGCAAAGTGACCGTGGCCGACATAACCGAAACCGCTAAGAAGTGGGTGCCCGAAATGCGGCAGAAACGTGCGAATATTGTGGTTGCCATCCCCCACTCCGGCCTTTCTGGCGAGCCGTATAAGGCCATGGCAGAGAACTCGGTTACTACCTGAGCCAGATACCGGGCATCAATGCCATTCTATTCGGTCATGCTCACGCCGTTTTCCCCAGCAAAGATTTTGCCGCTATTCCCGGCAGTAATATCGCGTAGGGCACCTTGAACGGTATTCCCACTGTGATGCCCGGTCAATGGGGCGATCATCTGGGTATTGTCGATTTAGTGGTCAACAATGATAGCGGCCAATGGCAGGTGACGGAGGGGAAAGCACAAGCGCGCCCTATTTTCGACAAGGCGCAAAAACAATCACGTGCCGAAGCGGATAAAGATCTGGTGAATGTGTTGTCCGACGCGCATCAGCAAACGTGCACCTTTGTCGGCAAACCCATCGGTAAAGCTGCTGACAACATGTACAGCTATCTGTCACTGGTGCAGGATGACCCCACCGTGCAGATCGTCAATAACGCGCAGCGCGCTTATGTGCAGCACTTTATTCAGGGCGACCCCGATCTGGCAGATATTCCAGTGCTTTCCGCCGCCGCACCGTTTAAAGCGGGCGGCCGGAAGAACGATCCTAACAGCTATGTGGAAGTGGAAAAGGGTGAGCTGACGTTCCGTAACGCCGCCGATCTCTATCTCTACCCCAACACGCTGGTGGTGGTGAAAGTGAACGGGCAGCAGGTGAAAGAGTGGCTGGAGTGCTCGGCGGGCCAGTTCAATCAAATCGATGTTCACAGCAAGGCACCGCAATCCTTAATCAACTGGGACGGTTTCCGCACCTATAACTTTGATGTGATTGACTGTGTTAATTACCAGATCGATGTGACGCAGCCTGCCCGTTACGACGGGGAGTGCGCGCCGCGTAAGCCCAACGCCGAGCGCATCGTTAATTTGACCTACCAGGGCAAACCCAGCGATCCCAAGATGACGTTTCTGATCGCCACCAACAACTACCTCGCCTACAGCGAGAAATTTGCCGGAACCGGGGAAAAGTACGTTGCCTTTGCCTCGCCTGATGAAAACCGTTCTGTGCTGGCCGCCTATATCAGCGCAGAAACGCAAAAACAGGGTGAAGTGAAACCTCAAGCGGACAACAATTGGCGTTTAGCGAAGATCAAGAGCGACACACCACTGGATATCCGCGTGGAAACGGCACCTTCAGCGAAGGCAGCGGCTTTTATCAAAGAGAAAGCGCAATACCCGATGATATCTCTCGGCCATGATGACGTGGGCTTTGCGTTATACCGCCTCGATCTGCAAAAACAGTAATCGGTTACAGAACGCCGCTTGATACGGCGTTCTCAAACTGCGGACAACATAACTCTACCTATTGCTCATCCTCCATACAGGCGGAGGATCTGCTACAGAAAGAAAACCTCACTTCTCTTCCTTGCTTAACCGGAGCGGCTTTCATAACGACAACGCTGATGTGATTAACTGCGTCAGCGATCGGATTGAAGTAATCCAGTCCGAGCGTCACGACAGGGAGTACAGCGCAGTAGCCCAGCAATCTGTTTATGAATGATTAACTAACGGCCCGCCTGTCAAAATGTACACAGGTTTACATCAGGTGATTACCATTGATTAACGATGCCGATTACGCCATTAACACCCTCTCAGCCAATGAACGAGCCCTCTGGTACGCGATCATTGGTTCCCAAAGAACAACTTACGTCGTCTTTTTTGCAAAAGCTAACCTCCATTGTTCATGACTCGGACATTACTCTGCTTGGCCCTGATAAATCGGACGATCGCTATGTCCGCTGGTGCCATGATTTTCGTGACTTAAAAACCAACCCAAATGAACGCCGTATTTACTGGTTCGACGATACGTATAAAGGTACCAAGCGATTAAACATCCTTGGCCATGGCCGCATCAACGCCAGCGGCAAGGGAGAAATGAGTCTGTTACCGGATAGGGTTGATGGTGCAGATCTAAAGTACATGTATGACTATCATTACCGAGCAGAAACACTGGCGCTTTATCAGTACATCCGCGTCACTTCCTGTTACTCGGCAGACGGATCAAACCCTTTGGGTCAACAAATTGCCAACGCTTTCAAACGGGAGACAAAAGCGTTTTCTGGTTATGTCGATTCGTTAAGTCCAGAATCGATTGAAGAAAAAAAGTTTAACCACGCGTTCAAAAGCGAAGGCAATACCCAGATTGATCTGAACCGCTTACTCACCAATACGGGCAGGAGTCTTGTGTGAAAAACACTACCGAAGGAACCAGAAAAACAACAGCTCTGGTCTGGGTATCACCCGGTTAAATTTAATCCTAAATGACCCTCTGCGTACCTCGTTTTAGTTATATCCATCACAATAAAATGTATTTAAAATACAATTTATTGTTTTTACCGCTGAGGGCCTTATCATGCATTACCGCGATCGTACACTGGGGGAACTGGCTATCGCCATTCCTCGCGCTACCGTACTTTTCCGTGAATTTAATCTCGATTTTTGCTGCGGCGGCAAACAAACGCTGCTGCGTGCTGCCAACAAACTGGAGCTGGATATCGAGGCACTTGAAGCGCGCCTGAGCGCTCTGGCAGAGCAGCCTTCAACGGAAACCCACTGGCCTTCAGCACCGCTGGGCGACATCATTCCCCACATCATCCAGCGTTATCACGATCGTCACCGCGAGCAGTTGCCGGAATTGATCCTGATGGCTGAAAAAGTGGAACGTGTTCACCATGAAAAATCGGCGTGCCCGCGCGGACTGGCCGCGCAGTTAGCGCTGATCCTTGACGATTTGTCCCAGCACATGATGAAAGAAGAACGCATCCTGTTCCCCATGATCGAAGCGGGCATGGGCGCACAAGCCTCGGGTCCGATCTCGATGATGGAACATGAGCATGATGACGCAGGACAACAACTGGAAGTGGTGAAAAATCTAACCAACAACGTGACGCCACCGGAAAACGCATGCAACACCTAGCGCGCGTTGTACGCCGGTATCAATGTTTTTATCAGCGACCTGATGGAGCATATCCATCTGGAGAACAACATCCTGTTCCCTCGCGCGCTACGTGGCGAATAGTCCCGCAGGTTGCAGGATGAAATAGGTTATCCTGCAACCGTCTTGTCGAATGGCTATTTTCATTACCAACGGATAGATAAGATAAACAAGCACACAGACAACCCTATAATGATTTTATAACGCCAAGAGTTAGTCATACCGAAGATGGTCATAAAATCTCAGAATGGTGTACAGATTTAAATAGTGTCGTGGTTTTTTACAACAGCCTGAAAGAGTAACCGCAATTGTAGTCCCTCCGGTTTCCCCACGGCTAGTTTTTGCCTCGCATAGATAACAGGTGGCTCAGCGCACCACATTACAACCACCGCAGGTGTGGTTCTCCTGGATGGCAAGGTCGGGGCCTATCCTCGCCAATCCCACCGCCGACCTGACTCGGCCCCGGCTGGAGAAGCGTCTGCCACGTACCGTGCTGAGTGTGGCGGAGGTCCGGCAGGTGCTGGCCCTGCCGGACCTGACTACCTTGTAGAGGGTACATGACAGTATGCTGGCTATAGTTCATACCTTCACGCACCCGGCTGAATGTGGTGCTTACAATCTCACAAATATCAGCCATAATGACACCACAATCGACACCACAAATGGAGTGATAGATGAGCACAATCCACTTCCGCATAGATGACCAAACAAAGCGTCTGGCAATGCAAGCAGCAGATCGGCAGAAGATAAGTCTGACAGAAATCATGAGATTACGAGCCGAAGAGCTCGCGGCCGAAGAACGACAATATCAAAACAATGAACATGACCTCTGGCTGGAGCAGCAAATAACGCAAGCGTTCAATCGTTATAGCTCGGAGGAATGTGAGTTCATCAGCAATGATGAGATGAACCAATACATGGATAAACTGAAAGCACGGCAGCACGGGGCAAACTGTGATAGCAGAGCTGTTATGGGAAAAACAGGCTCAATCGGACCGAGAAAATATCTTTCGTTACCTGTATCAGGAAGCCGGGCTGCTAGTAGCAAGCGCAACCGATGATAAGTTCGTCAGCCTTGCAGAAATGCTGAGGATAAATCCAGAAGCAGGTGTCATCGCCGGACGATCCTGTAAGCAGCGTAAACTAACAGTTGACCGCTTCCCATTCATCATTATCTATATTATCGAGAAAAATCAGGCACACATCCTGCTAGTACTCCATACCTCACGCAGAATCAGCGGGAAATACATACGGTAGATCCCTCTCAGCAAGAAAGCACAGGGTCAGGTCAGAGCGCGTGAACTCTTCCCTTTGTTCAGCACCGGCGTAAAGTAACATTTTCGGTCCTTCTTCTCCTTCAAAAGAAATCAAATGTCGCCAAAAAACAGAATACATATCTTAGGTGCCTCGGGCTCCGGCACAACGTCCATTGCCAAATGCCTCGCCGAGCGGGTGGGTTATCAACATCTAGATACCGATGATTTTTATTGGCGCGACACATCCCCTCCCTATACGGTGGCAAACGAACCGCAAGAAAAGCAGTTACAACTCGCTGACGCACTGAAAACACAAGAAAAATGGATTCTCAGCGGCTCGCTGTGTGGCTGGGGAGATATCTTTATCCCGAGCTTTGGACTCGTTATATACGTCTATGTTAAGAATGAAAAACGCCTTGAGCGGCTCAAGCAAAGAGAACAAATGCGATTTGGGGACGACATTTTGCCCGGAGGCAAGCAGCATGGACGATATCAGGCGTTTATTGAATGGGAGGCGGGTTATGAAACCACGGTGGATGTCAGCCGAAACGCACTTCGGCACAAAAAGTGGTTGGAGAAGATCCCCTGCCCTGTCATCCACATCATGAATGAAAGCACCGTTGACGAAGCCGTAAACGATATAGTGTCACAGTGGGCGTTGAACCCGCCCGTTTGAACCGTCTTTATCAGGATTTGCAGGGAGCATCATTCAACGCCCCCCGCACCTGCATTAGAGGATTTCCAGTAGTTCGACTTCAAAAATCAGTGAGCTGAACGGCGGAATGAATGCACCTGCACCACATTCGCCATAGGCCAGGTTATGCGGAATATAGAGTTCCCATTTGGAACCGACCGGCATCAGCGTCAGCGCTTCAATCCAGCCAGGAATAACGCCGCTCACCGGAAACTCTGCCGGCTGCCCGCGCTGCACGGAGCTGTCAAACACGCTGCCATCGATCAGGCGGCCCGTATAGTGCACACGCACGCGATCTTGACGTGCAGAGATCGCCCCTTCACCCTGGGTCAGCACGCGGAATTGCAAACCGGACTCAGTCTGGTTGACGCCGTCTTTACCAGCATTGTCTGCCAGGAAATTTTGACCTTCAACAGCCAACGCTTGCTGGCGCTCACGGCGCACCGCATCAGCACGTTCATGAATTTCACGCAGCGCGCGATGTACAACATCCACAGGCACGGCGGGCGCATTGCCTGCCAGTGCATCACGCAGACCTGCTACCAGGGCTTCAGGGATCAACCCTTCCAGGCCAGATTCTTGCAACTGTTGACCAACCTGCAAACCAATACCGTAACTGGCCTGCGCCTCAACGCTCTCGTAAGAAGGGGTGCTCATGGATGTTCCTCATTGTGTAAAAAAATGAAAACGCAGCATAACAGCGCTGGACGGCAGGGTAAAATCTTCTGTGTGATCGTTATACCCGTCATACTTCACGTTGCAGAGACGTTGGCAGCGCGCAGATACCGCGAAGATCGGCGCACAGTCGAGAAAATCGGCTCTGCCAGTATGAAAGGCGAGCGAATACCATGCCCTATTCTATACTAAGGGTTCCACTTTCTCTCAAATTTGTTACCTTAAGCATCAACACGTTAGCGATTATGACTCTTGTATTACTTTCGTTGGCGCGTTACCTATATACTGGGCAGCTTTACAGGTTGCTATCGTTGCAAGAGAGGTCAGCATGGGCAGAATCGCGCCCAGGAAACGAGTAGCCCCCGCAAGGGATTATCAAGCGCTGATTCGCAGCGTTCTACGCGTTCTTCCGCGTTTGCCTTTGGCTCGGGCCGAAAAACAGCGTAATGCTCCCTCTCTCCCTCTGTCAGCACTGCTTGAGCGTGTGCGTGATATATTGAGAGGACTGTGGCATCACCCTGACAGCTACCACTGGATGGATCCGTTGCCTGCCTTCCACCGCCGTGCGATTCTGATTGCCTTCGCACTGCTGCTGATCGCACTACTGTGGTCCTATTCGCCGCCAACGTCACGGGCTCCGTCATCTGCCACACCCATCACACTCAATGAATCAGCGCCAATGCACGCTAACCTCGCAGACAGCACGCCAGCCCCGGTAGAGCCAGCCGCGCCAGCCTGGCAGACTTACCCGATTGCTGCGGGACAAACGCTGGCGCAGCTGTTCAGGGATAATAATCTGCCCGTCAACGATGTTTTTGCAGTGGCTCAGGTGGAAGGAAGAGATAAGCCACTGAGCAACCTGCGTGCCGGGCAACAGGTCAAACTGCGGCTTAATACGCAGGGAATGGTGTCTGAGTTGGAGATTGAAACAGCGGATGGCCAGCGGGTGCACTTCACACGCCAATCCGATGGCGTATTTCTTCGCACGCGTTAAGGTCCGTTCAGGCGTTACACTGTGCGAGCAGAAAATCCCGTAGTACCTGCGCATGATTGCGCTGCGGATCTTTGCTGCCATAGAGCAATGTGACTTCACCCGAGCACGCTAGTGCCGACGTAATGATCTGCCAATGGCGCTGTCGTGCCAGTTCGGCGCGATACTGCGCAACAAAAGCGTCCCATGCGTCTGGCGCTGCGTGGAATGCCTGACGCAGTGCTGTGCTGGGCGCAACCTCTTTAAGCCACTGCGCGCCGCCCAGTCGCTCTTTTCGAACACCGCGTGGCCAGAGCCGATCCACCAGAAAGGTGAGGTGCGCAAAAGACAATTGCGCATCATAAACCCGCTGTAAATGAATGTGCGATACATCAGTGGCGGCGGACATAGCGATAACCTCCAGTCATAAACCGGGTTAGCATACGCCCAATTATCTTTGCTGTGCTTACTGATAGCCCATAAAACGCAAAACGCCGACCCGAAGGTCGGCGTTTCACGCATAACGCTCAGCGCCCGAAGGCACCATGCCATTGCTTATTCAGCAACAACCAGCACGTTCAGCGTAGCGAACACATCGCTGTGAACCTGGAAGCTCACTTCGTGGTCGCCCAGTGTACGCAGTACACCGTTCGGCAGGCGAACTTCGCTTTTAGCGATAGCAACGCCAGCAGCGGTGACAGCATCAGCGATGTCACGCGTACCGATAGAACCGAACAGTTTGCCTTCGTCGCCCGCTTTGGACGCGAGTGTAACGGTACCCAGTTCAGTCAGTTGCGCAGCACGCGCTTGAGCAGCAGCCAGAACGTCAGCCAATTTGGCTTCCAGTTCTGCGCGACGCGCTTCGAAGAACTCAACGTTTTTCTTGGTTGCCGGCACAGCTTTGCCCTGCGGAACCAGGAAGTTACGAGCGTAGCCCGCTTTAACGTTTACCTGATCACCCAGGCTGCCCAGGTTTGCTACTTTATCAAGCAGAATAACTTGCATTACCTTATCCTCTCAAAGTCTCGTTAGTGGACTGTGGCCGATTACTGATGACGATCAGTGTACGGCAACAAAGACAGGTAGCGCGCGCGCTTGATAGCACGGGCCAGTTGACGCTGATACTTAGCACGAGTACCGGTGATACGGCTCGGGACAATTTTACCACTTTCAGTGATGTAGTTTTTCAGCGTTGCGATATCTTTATAGTCGATCTCTTGAACGCCTTCCGCGGTGAAACGGCAGAACTTGCGACGACGGAAATAACGTGCCATTTGGCTAGTCTCCAGAATCTATCAATTCAATCTGCTCGGCATGTAACACCAGTTTGTTCAGCCCATTGCGCCCTTGATGGCTGCAAATAAAGCCCTGAACCCTGATGAGCATACCGACCGTTATACTGTGGGTAATTGCTTGCGACTTACGTCCGCTGACAATCACGGGCATACGACACCATGCTTGCCGACGAAGTCCGGCTTCCTCCTGTACCGAGCGGTGCTCAAGCACAAACTGGCAGTGAGGAATGCCCGACGGGCTGACCTTTCGTACCGGCGCCTTGCATATCATGCCAGAGAGTTCCAGACGATTAGCGGTCGCCACGGCAATTACTCTTCAGAATCCCCAGCTTCAGCATCATCACCGGCTTCAGCGTATTCATCACGACGCTCACGGCGTTCGTCTTTCGCTTTCACCATCGGAGACGCTTCAGTTACAGCGAGTTTGGTACGCATAACCATGCTGCGGATAACGGCATCGTTGAAGCGGAAGTTAGTTTCCAGCTCATCGATCACTTCCTGCGGAGCTTCAACGTTCAGCAGAACGTAGTGTGCCTTGTGCAGTTTGTTGATCGGGTAAGCCAGCTGACGGCGGCCCCAGTCTTCCAGACGGTGGATCTTGCCTTCTGCACCAGTGATAGCACCAGTGTAGCGCTCGATCATGCCCGGAACCTGTTCGCTTTGGTCAGGATGGACCATAAATACGATTTCGTAATGACGCATCGAATAGCTCCTTACGGATTTTTCAGCCTCCTGTCAGGGCCAGCCGCGGCCCATGGAAGCAAGGAACGTGTGTATGCGGCTGAAAAAAATGACGCATCAGTATACTTACCCCCGTTAATAAGCGCAAGGCGTTCTCTCGCCGTTTTGTCATGGCCCCTGTGTCACTTTTTGGAAACCAAACTTACAAAAATCAATACAACTCACTTATTATTAACGAGTTAGCGCCAATAATCGTGATATATCTCTCAGTGACCCGACACGACCGTTTGCCAGCCTCAGTGTTCACGTCGACAATTTTTATCATCCAATTCGGGCGGCTCTCTCCAGCGGAACCGTTGTTCAGCAACGATGACAAGTGCATGCCATGATAAAAAACCAAACGCTTCACGATGCCAGTCAGGCCCAGCACCTGCTGGAAAAGCAGCGAAAAGCGCGTTTTTACCCGGCTTTCCATCTCGCTCCTCTCACAGGCTGGATGAACGATCCGAACGGGTTGGCGTACTGTGATGGCCGCTATCATGTGTTTTATCAACACCATCCTTACGATGAACACTGGGGACCCATGCATTGGGGACACATGACAAGCCACGATCTGGTGCACTGGCAGCATCAACCCATTGTGCTGGCATCCGGCGACGCCTTCGATAGGGACGGTTGTTTTTCCGGTTGCGCCGTGAATGACAATGGCCTTCTTACGCTTATCTATACCGGTCACGTGTGGTTACAGGGTGTCGGGAATGACGGCGCGATCCGCCAGGTACAATGCATTGCCACCAGCGAGGATGGCCTCCATTTCACCAAACACGGGGTGATAGTCACCCCGCCCGACGGCTGGGCCGGATGCCTCACGCTGCCGCGCGAACTGTCGCTGGATGCGCAAGGGCGCGTCAGAATGATGCCGGTGCGGGAACTGCAAGCACTACGTCGGGAAGCGCATACCCTACCCGCTTTTTCGCTGAACAACCAACGACGCAGGCTGGGGATCAGCGCGCTTCAGGCAGAAATTCACATGATGTGGGATATTCAAAAAAGCCAGGCGGAACGCTTCGGCATCGAGATTGCCGTCAGCGACGATCGGCGCTACGTCACCCGATTTTATGTCGATACGCAGTCTCGTCGTTTGGTGTTGGATCACAGTCAATCCGAACTGGGCGTCGGCGGCTATCGCAGTGTGGCACTGCCCGATGGCGACACGCTTGATCTGCGGATTTTTATCGATCGTTTCTCAGTGGAAGTCTTTGTCAATCAAGGGGAAACCTGTATCACCAGCCGTATTTACCCACCAACAGAAGGACGCGGCATCGCGCTTTATGCCGAAAATGGGGTGGCGTACTGCCAGACCTTTACCCACTGGCAGATGGCATCCATCTATCCTGAGCAGTAACCACAACGCGTGAACGGGATACGTCAGGCTGTAGCGGCTATCGGCGTCTCGGTCAATGGCACAGAGGCAAAATGCCGGGTAAAGAAGCGACTGCCCGCCGTTAGCGCTAACGGGGTGATGCGATGCTCCACGTCACGTTCCGTCAGGTAGGTGACGTTATGATGCTGATTATCCGCTTTCAGTGCCGCATACAAGCGCGCGCTATCGGCTGCGGGCACCACGTCCATGCCACAGCAATAGCGGGCGATTTGCTAACGCAGACAGCCGGTCGGTGACATCATAATTGGCCAGCGTTTGCGCCAACTGACGCAACAAATCGTCAGACCCCGGGCTTCCTGTGGGGACCGGAGGGAAAAACGAGCGCGACAGCGCAGAAAAATATCCGGACCCCATAAACGAAGCGACGGCTGAAATCCACGGATAGCGCGTCATGCTGGCCAACGCGGTCATGCCCCCGAGCGATGCGCCCGCAACGCCAATTTTCTCATCCGCAATCCACCTGCCCCGGCAGTTCCTGCACGTTAAATTGCAGAATATCCCAGAAATGGCGTAAACGGCGGGCCTCATCACCGTCATAACGCGCGCTGTGCATCGCCGCGTCAGGCAAAATAACACGAAACCCACTTGTGCTAACGCATAGCCAAAATAGGCGTATACTTCCTTGGACAAGGTATAGCCATGAAAAAAGAATATCGTCGGTAATGGATACTCCTGCTGACCGCTGGGGGTCGCATGCAGGACATCAATTCCGTTCAGGGTATCTGGCGAAATTTCTACCATGTGGGTTCTCTCTCTTTTTTCTTTCCGCACATCGTTAAACATAAACTCGGGTTGCCTAACACCCTATCACCAAAAATAAATTTTTTTAAATACAAATTCGCAATGATTTATAACAAAGACTGCAATGTAAAGTTACACAAATCAGATGAATTATTTACTTACTCTGCCGTTACTGGCGTTAACTGCTGGCGCTTGGCTGTACGGCGGTTGACAACATCATGGGTCATTTTCCAGCACGGATTGTACTAATAAAAGAGACATAGCATGCTGCAATTTTCTTCTTTTCGACACTGGGGTTTAGGCATCAAGCTCTCGGCGATCGCCTCGCTGAGTTTGGCCGTGCTGTTTTTGGTTTTCACACTGTCACTGACGCGTTCTGCGGGCGATCAGTTAAAAGCGCTGACGCTGCACGATATGCAGAGCCAGGTGACCGGTGTGACAGACATGATCACTATGTACGATGCCGGGTTACAAGCGGAAGTGGGTAACTACAG
This sequence comes from Candidatus Symbiopectobacterium sp. 'North America', assembly GCF_015762685.1. Classification (GTDB taxonomy): domain Bacteria; phylum Pseudomonadota; class Gammaproteobacteria; order Enterobacterales; family Enterobacteriaceae; genus Symbiopectobacterium. The sequence goes on from NZ_PEHF01000073.1 coordinate 71,796, forward strand.
CACGCTGTTCGCCAGTTTCCTCCCTACCCAATACAGCATTGATACCACCCAGCGAGTGCCTTACGGCGATGGCTCACAGCCCACGCTGAAAGCGGGCGATACGCAATTGAATGTGAACACTGCCATCGTGGATGATTTTCTCAGCCGTACTGGCGCAATTTCAACACTGTTTGTGCGCGACCGCGATGACTTTGTGTGCACCACGACCTCATTGAAACAAGAGGATGGCACCCGCGCCATCGGTACCCGGCTCGACAGGGAAAGCGCGGCCTACACCAGCATTATGAAGGGCGGCACCTATAGCGGACTGGCTCCGCTGTTCGGCAAGCAGTACATCACCCAATACACGCCCATCAAGGATACATCAGGCCAGATTATCGGCATCCAGTTTGTCGGCATCGATATCACGCGTGAATTCACCCTGATGCAGCAACGCATTTTGGAAAAGCGCATTGGCGAAGATGGGCATTTCTTCGTGATTAATGCGAAAAAAGGCAACGAGCTCGGTAATTACCTCTACCACCCAACGCGCGCTAACCATCGTCCTGACTGGTCCGAAGGTGCACTGAGCCAGATTCTGGGTGCCCATGACGGCACGCTGGAGTTCCGTGACAACAGCCTGTCGCCGAACGAACAGGAACAGGTGATAGTTTTTCAGGCGGTGCCGCAGTGGGGATGGGTGATCGTTGGTACGCTGAGCAAAAGCAGCCTGCTGGCTAACATCACTCACACACGCAATCTGTTCTTGGCTGGCGGTGCCTTATTGACGCTGATTTTCGCCGTGTTCTTTATGTTACTGACGCGCCAGTGGCTAAGCCGACCGCTGGAAGACGTGGTGAAAGTGGCGGAACAGTTCTCTGCTGGGAACCTGCAAGCCACGCTGACCACGCAACGCAATGATGAAGTGGGCCGCCTGATCGGTGCCATCAACGGCATCGGGCAAGGGTTGACGCGCATCGTCGCCCAGGTGCGCGCCTCCGCAGAAGAGATCAGCGTTAGTACCGATGCGCTGGCACAAGATAGCGAAAACATCAGCGAGCAAATCAGCCGTCAAGCCAGCAGCGTGGAAGAAACCTCTGCCAGCATGGAGCAGATTTCAGCGACGGTGAGGAAAAACGCGGACAACGTTTCCAGCGTGCGCCAGTTGGCAAAAGAGAGCGCCAACGCCGCTCAGCACGGCAGCGAGCGCGTGAGCGACAGCATCTCTACCATGAGCGACATCAAGGATTCATCGCAGCGTATTTCCGATATCACCTCAGTGATCGAATCCATCGCGTTCCAGACCAACATTCTGGCACTGAACGCGGCAGTAGAAGCGGCTCGCGCCGGAGAGCACGGTAAAGGCTTCGCCGGTCGCTGCCGAAGTGCGTGCGCTGGCACAGCGCAGCGCAACCGCGGTGAAGGAGATTGAAACGCTGATTAACGAATCTCTGGAAAAAATTGAAGCGGGTTATCGTATTTCCGCCAAAACCCAGTCGGCAATGGACGATTTACTGCAACGTATTCATCAGCTCAGCACCATCATCAATGAAATTGACACCGCCTCACGTGAACAATCGACAGGCATCGAACAGGTCAATATCGCCGTGGTGCAGATTGGTCAGGCAATGCAGAAAAGCACTGAACTGGTGAGTAATTCGGAGTACACGGCACAAGGACTGCGCCAGAAGGGGCATCATCTTACCGAACTGGTCAGCGTGTTTCAGATAAACGAATCAACCCCTACGCTGACGCAGTTGCAACGTTAAGCACGGGTTTTACTCCCGGCCTCCGCTGCGCTCAGGCAACGTGAGGCCGGCGGTGTTTACACGACAGGCAATGCGCCAGAGGATAACGCAGTGTCGCCCAGATCTTCATCGTAACGCTGAAAGGGCAAGCCATCGTGTTCGCGCGTCAACGTGGTGCGCGTTACTCTGACCAGACTCTGCCCCTCAGACAGGTTATCCGGTGCGGGATACACCAATCGGTAAGTCGATATCTGATCTTCAGGCAGTGCAAAATTACAGCGGCAATGGGAGAACACTAGCGTGTTGTAGCGCTCACCGTTGACGTTCAGCAGTTTCCTTTTCTTGTCGAGATCAATCACGCGCTGAACGCTCGCCAACAGCGGATCGGAATCAATCTCATATTTAAGCTGAGTGTTAACGATCAACACATCGCTTAACGCGGCTTTGTGTTCCACAGCCAATCGCCGATTTTTCACCAGTGCCTGACCGATCTTCCATTTTGTGTCACCTTCATAATGGAAATGGCAATAATTCTGCAACCCCTCCGCGCGTCCCATGCTGTTTTTTACTTTGTGCGGCTGATAATCATCGTTATATCGCCACTCATCGTGGTGCTGGGGAATAAAATACGTCTCCTGCTTTTTCCCTCTTATCGTTAAAAATGCCCGAAAACCCACGTCATCGTTCATCACGGTATCCAGCCCCGGATCCTCAAGAAAAGTACCATGTGGAGAGAGCATTTTTAACGTGATATCCGAAGGGAGAATGACGCTGGGTTGAGCCAGATCGCTATCGAAATAGCCGCCATGGGCAGAAATCACCAGGGTTTTGCTGCCGTGCTGTCGGGCACCCTTGGGGCTTTTGGTAAAAAACTGCACATAATGGTCATCTGCCAGGGTACGATAGCCGACGGCGCCAACCTCACGCGCATTACGTACTTTGATGGGCGTAAAATCAGGGCTGCTTTTATAGAGTAGATTGCCGCTATAGCGTCGCTCACCTCTGATTTTTTTGCCTTTTAACCGAACCGACTTTGGCACAAATGATTGACTCTTGCCCGCAGATACCCTCATTTGTCGTGCCTGTATCTGTTTGACACTCAAATGACCTGCACCAATGACATCACCCAAGGTGCCAAATGCAAGAAACCACGCCCCGATTTGTGCTTCGGAGAGTGCCTGCTCATACACCGCACCATTATCAGTGCTGGCAGCCTGTTGCAAATTGACCGCTATTTCGCCCAAACCAGAGGCAAGCCCGATGGTTGCCAGTACCGCAGCGCCTGTGGGGCCAGTCACTGTCAGCAACAGCATGCCAGCAATGGTATCAGTGGCGGCCAGTGCCCTTTTATAAAACATCAAATTCCTGTCGCGGGTAAACTCATCACGGGTATACACCACTGCATCGATGTTCTTCTCCATCTGATCCAGCAGAGCCTGATACAGCCGACGTTGATAATGCTGTCGATATTCCAACCGCAGTTCCGACTGTAGGCAAAATGCGGGAAGATCCACTCCACGATAAATATTCGGATTACACATCAGCGTAGGTTTCAATCCCCCTCAGCCAAGCGCTGCTCATCAAACATAGAGAGATGCTTACGAATAATGTCTTCAAACGCAGGGTCAAATGCATAACGATCGGCAATTTTCATCTCTGAATGGGCCAGAGAAATATACACCACGCGCGAATCAAGCACGGTGGACAGGGCAAGAAGATGCGGAACAACGCGATCCTTCATGGTCACCAACTGCGGATTAAGTTTGCCTTCAAGAAAATGGCGAATGGCAGGGGGAATATCAGATGAATGGAGCGTTTCAAGCGCATGAATCACAATACCAATGGCACGAAAGTCGAGCGTCGCCTCAAACAGGGGCTGAAACGTGGTATTGGCCTTCAGTTCGCTGAGCAACGCGCCAAGCTCCGTAGCGATATGGTCCGCAATGCTCTGCGTTCTCATACACGCCAGACGCAAAAAGGGATTGGCATCGGGAGGGAAATAGAAGGAAGTGTCCCTTTGTACGAGCGCCTCTCGCTTGTGAACACCCAGATAAAGCGCCTTAGTGGTGAAATGCTCAGGCAGGTAGATCCGATCCTCATTGAGCATCCGATGGACAAACATGATTTGATGAGATTGATCGAGCGCCGGAGGCGGAAAATGTTCCGCCAGTTGCGCATAGTATTTCTTGTACACGTCTGTTATTACACGGTTCAGACCTGCCGCATTTCCCTGCCAGTATGCGGAGTGGTGAATAGCATGCTGACGGGATTCCAGCGCATATTTTTTCATCAACGATTGCGCTGCGGCCGTCTTGCGCCTGGGCGCAAAATGCGGAGGCGTTTCATTCAGATACTGTTTGACGTAGCTGATGTGGCTGAATTTCCCCAGCCGTCGGCGGGCTGCACGTCCCTGCTTTTGATAGCTAAGGCGAAATGGTGTCTCTTTTTCCCCCAGCCCCAACAATAGCATATCGAGAACCATTCAGGTGTAAGCGGGTCCTCGTGTTTTAATGTCTTGCAAGGGAAAACGCAAAAATTCATTACTCAATATGGCAATGACATGAGACTTATCTGTCGCCGGTAATTTAGCGCGGTCATACATCAGGTTAAAACGAGAGATCGGTGAGGAAGAATTCTTAGTATTGCGCCGCGCTCTTATGGCGTGATCCGAGTGCCTTTCCTCTGAGGTCTGAAACTGACGCAAATAATCCGCCAGCGCCATATGCTCAGCGTCTGAAAACACCTCAACCTGTGGATACACCTCCGGGTTCACGTCAGCAAGCGCTCTGGCGTGTTTCACCGACTCGGACGCTAGCGGCAAAATCGCCGATACGCTATCGCGATATCCGGCGGGAGGTAAATAGGGTGAAAATGTCCCAACGTGGGCAGTGCCAGGATACAAATCGATAAGCAGCCTCTCAGGTTCATCCTGATATCGCGAGCGAAGAGCGGCGATCCCGGTAGCCCCTGCCCGCCACGCCATTTCGCCCAATAGCAGAAGTCCCCCCAATAGCACTGTTTTTTTAACGCGCGATGCTCCTGTGTTTCCCCGCGTGTTACCAGGCTTGAATGCCTTGTTAGCGGTCTCCACACCGGATTCCAACGTCAGAGGGGAAACGGATACCGCGCGCAACGTATCTCGTAGCGGTTTACGTTCATCGTTAACCAGGTTTGATGGCGTTTTACACCGGGACGGTGGCATCACAGAATACATTGAGCCGCCAGATGCGCCCCAAACTGGAGGTAACAGCGTCATGGAAAGATACCTTTCTAAAAGGGTCAAAAAAGATGAGTGAAAAAAGGTGGGATGATAAATCAAATAATAAACAGCATGTTATAGAAAACACCCTTGTTATAAGACACAATAAAATCGCTAAAAGACAGGATAAAGCGTTTCATTTCTTGAGAATAATAGCATAACCATCCACACTTATCTCAGGCCATAACCTCAAGGACATCATGATGAAGAGAACGCTTATCGCCCTTTTATTGGGTGCCGTTTCTGTTGGTGCGATTGCGCAACAAGGGGGATTTGTCGCACCGAACAACGCAGGCACTACGTCGGGCGGATTTAAAGGCCCGGCGCCCGGTTTGACCACCGTAGAACAGGCTAAAACGCTCAGGGACGATGCATGGGTGGTATTGGAAGGTCATCTGGTGCGGCAGTTAGGACATGAACTGTACGAGTTTCGTGACAGCTCTGGCACCGTCAATGTTGATATCGATGACAAACGCTGGACAGGGCAAACAGTCATGCCCAATGACAAAATACGTATCGAAGGCGAAGTAGATAAAGACTGGAATAGCGTAAAGATCGACGTTAAATCAGTACATTTGGTGAAATAACGCGCCACCACCGAGGGGCTTGACGCCCCTGTTCACTCAGGGCAAGCTGCGAAACTCCCCCGCCCTTTTTTACAGTTGCAAGGAACTTATGACTGCGCTTACGCGTTTCATCACCTTTTTTCTCATGACGCTGCTGTGCGCCTGTAGTGCTTTTCAAAGCAAGCCAATGCCGCTGCCGCCGCCAACGCAGTAGGCGCAGCTTATCGTCTATGCGCAAACCGGCACCTTAGAGAAAATGGGCTCGATATCGGTCAACGTGCGAGGCAGTAGCGACGGCGCCGATCGTGCCATTCAACAAAAAGCAGACGCTTACGGCGCACGCTATTACACCATCACGTTGAAGCAAGAGCACGCATTGACCAACGTGTGGACATCACGCGCCGTGCTGTATCGCTAAGCAGACGCGTTGATGCACAAAACAGGGGTGGTTACGTCAGACGCTGTCTGACCGCTTCAAACAGACAAACGCCGGTCGCAACCGAAACGTTAAGCGACGAAACGCTAACGGCCATCGGGATACTGATCAACTCATCGCAGTGTTCACGCGTCAAGCGACGCATCCCTTCCCCTTCCGCACCCATAACCAGCGCCAGCGGTCCAGTCAGCTTGCTTTGATAGAGCGTGTGGTCGGCTTCACCCGTGGTCCCGACGATCCACACTTGATTTTCCTGCAACAGGCGCAGCGTGCGCGCCAGATTGGTCACGCGGATCAAAGGCACATTTTCCGCCGCCCCGCAGGCCACTTTTTTCGCGGTGGCATTGAGTTGCGCAGAACGATCGCGCGGCACAATGATCGCATGCACCCCGGCGGCATCCGCGTTACGCAAGCACGCACCGAGGTTATGAGGATCGGTAACGCCATCCAGTACCAACAAAAACGGCTGTGCTACACTTGCCAGCAGATCCGGCAAATCGTTTTCCTGATACTGACGCCTCTCTTTGACGCGCGCCACAATCCCCTGATGCACGGCCCCTTCGACCTTGCTATCCAACCACTGACGATTCGCTACCTGAATCACAATGCCATTAGCTTCCAAGGCCGCGATCACCGGTTGCAAGCGGCGATCTTCACGCCCTTTGAGGATCAATACTTCCAGAAAACGCTGTGGATCGCGTTCTAACAGGGCGTTGACCGCGTGGATACCGTAAATAATTTCGCTCATTGATACTCTTCAAACGTGGTGTGTTAACGAACGGCGGAAGCTCCGCCGTTCGCTGCGGGCATTACTGTGCCGCGTTCTTTTTACTGGCGCGTTTCGCCTTGGTGGCGGCGGCGATTTTACGCGTTTTCTCGGCGTTTTTCTGCGCCTTGTCGGTCTTTTTCTTCGCCTTGGCCTTTGCTTTCACCTTATCGGGCGCAGCCTTTTTCCTTGCTCTATCGTCCTAGCGAAACGCACTGTCAGGTTCAAAATTAGCCGGTTTCTTAACACCGCGCCGTGCTGGCCGCGCCTCACGGCGCTCCGGTTTTTTCGCCTTGTCGCGTGCAGTCTTGCCTTCACCGCGCACTTTGCGTGTGCTGGAGAGCAGAGAGAAATCGATATTGCGTTCATCCATATTGACCGCTTCCACGCGAATTTCGACTTCATCACCCAGACGATAGACCTGCCCGCTCGATTCACCGATCAAGCGTTGGCCCACATTGTCATAACGATAGTAGTCGTTATCCAGCGTCGAGACATGCACCAGACCATCGATAAACAGATCGTTGAGGCGCACAAAGAAGCCAAAGCCGGTAACGCTGGAAATAATCCCGGTAAAAGATTCACCGACGTGATCCTGCATAAAGTCACATTTCAACCAGTCGGCGACATCGCGCGTGGCTTCATCTGCCCGCCGCTCAGTCAGTGAACAGTGCATGCCCAGTTGCAACATTTCATTAAGATCGCTGTGCCAACCGCCAGTCGGCGTCCAACGCTCGCGACGATCGCTCAGTAAATATTTGATGCCACGGTGCAGTGACAGATCGGGATAGCGGCGAATCGGCGACGTGAAGTGACCGTATGATGTCAGCGCCAGACCAAAGTGACCGCGATTTTCCGGATCGTAAATTGCCTGTTTCATAGAGCGCAGCATCATGGTTTGCAGCATTTCATGGTCGGGGCGATCCGCCACCAGCGTCATCAGTTCTGCATAATCTTTGGGTTCCGGCTTCATACCGCCTTTCAGCGTCAAACCAAGCTCACCTAGCACGCTGCGCAGTGCCAGCACATGGTCTTCACTCGGGCGAGTGTGCACCCGGAACAGCGCAGGCTCCTGATTTTTCTCAACGAACCTGGCCGCCGAGATATTGGCCAGAATCATGCACTCTTCAATCAGTTTGTGCGCATCGTTACGTACTATCGATTCCACGCGTTCGATCCGACGTTCCGCGTTGAAGATAAACTTCGCTTCTTCGGTTTCAAAGGCGATACCGCCGCGCTCTTCACGCGCTTTTTCCAGCACCTGATACATCTTGTGCAGCTCTTCCAATCCGCCTACCAGCGGCTGGTAATGCGCACGCAGTTCCGCATCGCCTTGCAACATATGCCACACCTTGGTGTAGGTCAGGCGTGCATGGGAACGCATCACGGCTTCGTAGAATTTGTATGTCGTCAGCTTGCCGGTCGCAGAAATGGTCATCTCGCACACCATACACAGCCGATCCACGTCCGGGTTCAACGAACACAGGCCGTTCGACAGCACTTCCGGTAGCATCGGCACCACTTGCGAAGGGAAATAGACCGAGGTGCCGCGCGCCCGCGCTTCATGATCCAGCGGTGTGTTGGGACGCACGTAATAGCTTACATCAGCAATGACAACCCACAGACGCCAGCCGCCACCGCGTTTTTTCTCGCAGTAGACCGCATCGTCAAAATCACGCGCATCTTCACCGTCAATCGTCACCAGCGGCAGCGAACGCAGATCGACGCGCCCTTTTTTCGCACTTTCCGGGACCTGCTCGTTGAAATCTTTGATCTGTTCTTCGACCTGTTTCGACCAGGTGTGCGGGATATCGTGGGTGCGCAGTGCGATATCCACCGCCATGCCGGTACCCATTTTATCGCCCAGGATCTCAACAATCTTCCCGATGGCTTTGGTACGGCGCGTGGGACGTTGCGTTAACTCAACCACCACCATGTAGCCCATACGGGCGCCGTTGATGTTCTCTTGCGGGATAAGAATATCGAAGCTCAGGCGGCTGTCATCCGGCACCACAAACCCCATACCGGCATCAAGGAAGTAGCGACCGACAATCTGCCCGGTACGCGGTTCCGGTACCCGCACGATACGGCCCTCACGCCGCCCTTTGCGATCGGCACCCAGCGGTTGCGCCAGCACCACATCGCCGTGCATAGTGCGTTTCATCTCTTCAGCCGACAGGTACAGATCGTCCTTGCGCCCTTCTACACGCAGGAAACCAAAACCGTCGCGGTGGCCGATCACCGTGCCACGCAGCAAATCCAGTTTTTCCGGCAACGCATAGCATTGGCGGCGGGTAAACACCAGTTGACCGTCACGCTCCATCGCGCGCAAACGACGGCGTAGCGCTTCTTGCTGCTCTTCCGTAGTGAGTTCCAAATCGGCAGCCAGTTCATCGCGGCTAATGGGCGTATTGCGTTTTTCGATGTGGGCCAGAATGTATTCGCGGCTGGGGATGGGTGATTCGTATTTTTCTGCTTCTCGTTCCTGGAATGGATCTTGGGACATTGCGGTTCCTCCGTTGTCTTCAGCAGAAGGCTGAACGGACTTCATTCAACCAACAATAATTTATAAAGCGGCGGGTTCTCTTTCACCATATCGGCCAACGTATGTTGGTCCAGTTCGCAGAGAAAGCGCTGAACGCCCTCTTGCAGCAACCCTTTTAAGCGGCATGCCGGCGTGATGTGGCAAAAATCATGGTTGCAGTTGACCAGAGACAGCGGCTCCAGCGCGCGTACCACATCGCCAATGCGAATGGTTTGCGCAGGCTTGCCCAAACGGATGCCGCCATTTTTACCGCGCACTGCCATCACAAAGCCAGCCCGACTAAGTTGATTGATAATTTTGACCATATGATTACGAGAGACGCCATACACTTGCGTTACTTCAGTAATGTTCGTCATCTTCCCTTCAGGCAGTGATGCCATGTAGATCAGCGCGCGTAATCCGTAATCCGTAAAACTGGTTAACTGCACAGAAACCTCGGATACCCTCGGGTATCGGTAGGAACGTGGTATCAATGTTCATCGCAACAATGTCCATCACAACAACGTTCGTCAAATCATCAAAGCTCATGCCAGCAGCACACTACTGCGTTTTTACAGCCTGAACCGCAAGGCCGCAGAAAGAAAATACGCCACTAACATGAACGGAAAATAACATAAGAGCCAGATTTACTAGCAATAATAAATCAGTCGCAAATGATCCGGCGAATTATTTAGCATATTCCCTGGATTTGAACATCGGTTCTGTCTTTTTCCCTGCTAAAAGACATCCCCCATTTTTGTGCAACGCACACCACCATACACAAAGACGGGGCGAATAAACAGTGAAAAACAGCTATAAGTGTGCACCATGCACTGATAACGTTATTCTGTTTATCCATCTTTTTCTGCCGTAAAACGGGCACGGATATTGCTGTATTTCCGGCGTTTTTATCAGCTCTCGCGAGGGCATATTCAGAGGAACGCAACGATGTCGGCTCAAAACGAATTTCCCCTTAGCGAAGCCCCCAAAGAGGGGCGCAAGGGATTACTCTCCATCTCCATAGTGTTGTTCAGCTTTACTTTTTTACCGGCACCATGTTTGCTGGCGGAAAAATTGGCGTCGCATTCAATATCGTCGATATGCTATGGGTGGCGATTATCGGTAATGTCTTGCTGGCCACTTATGCTGCCGCACTGGCACTGATCGCCGCGCGCAGCGGCCTGAACTCGGTTCTGATGGGCCGTTTTTGTTTCGGAGAACATGGCAGCAAACTCTCTGATTTTCTGCTCGGTTTTGCCGAACTGGGTTGGTATGCCTGGGGAACCGCCACGGTAGCGATTGCGCTGGTCAAGCTGCTGGCGCTGCCAGAGAACGTAACATCGCTATTGATGGTGCTGTTTGGCCTCGGCTTCTGCCTGACCGCCATCGTCGGCTACAAAGGGCTGGATGCGCTGTCACGCATCTCGGTACCGCTGATGTTTGTGATGCTGATTGTCTCCATGTGGATTGCCACGCATGACGTCGGCGGCTGGCAAGGGCTGGCGAAAATTGTACCAGACCAAACCATGAGCTTTTCCGCCGCTATCACCATGGTGTTCGGCACCTTCGCCAGTGGTGCAACGCAGGCCACCAACTGGACACGCCTGGCACGCAGCGGCCGCATCGCCGTCAGCGCAAGCTTTATCAGTTTCCTCGGCGGTAATGGGCTGATGATCATTTCCGGCGCTTACTGCGCCATCGTCTATAAAGAGGCCGATATTGTTGCCGTGATGATGTTGCAGGGGCTCTCAATCGCTGCGGTGATCATGCTGTGTTTGAACCTGTGGACCATTCAAGGGCCGACCATCTACAACAACAACGTTTCCGCCGCCTGCCACCTGCTGCACAGCGAGCGACGTCGTACCTTGACGCTGATAGGTGCCGCCATTGGCATTGTGCTCGCGATTGGTGGCATGTATGAAATGCTGATTCCGTTTCTGATCCTGCTGGGATCGATCATCCCTCCGATTGTCAGGGTTATCATGGCGGACTATGTTTTCCGCTATCGCTGCCAGTATCCATCCATTCAATCCACTACTTTGCCCCGTTTCAACTACATCGGCCTCAGTGCCTATGCTATCGGTGCAGTTCTGGCTTATTTGTCACCGTGGATTGCACCACTGGTGGGGATTGCCGCTTCGGCAGGCAGCTATGTGCTGCTGAGCGTGCTGGCAAAACGTTTTGCGCCCACGATGGCGCTGTCAGGAGAATAAGTCATGAACCTCACGGTGGATGACATTCTGGCATTGCCAGAGCTTGAAGCCCTGCGGCTACGCGCAGGCCAACGCCACTGCCATCGACCGATACGCTGGTACTACGTGGCAGAAAACGAAGGGATCGCGGATTGGATCATGGGCGGTGAACTGGTATTCGTTACCGGCATCAACCACGCCCGTGATGAAGCAAATCTGCTGCGTTTGTTGCAGGAAGGCCATCAGAGCGGCATCGCCGGGATGGTTATTCTCACCGGTGAGGCGTTTATTCATGCAATCCCTGATTCTGTCGTTGCACTGGCGGATCTGCTGGGTATACCCCTGATTGAACAGCCCTACATGCTGAAGATGGTCATCGTCACTCAGCTTGTGGGTACGGCGCTGGTACAACGCGACAGCCTGCTACGTTCACAGCGGGAAATTCTGACCCAACTGCTTACCGGCGATTACCCCAGCATCGAACTGACGCGTCAACGTGCTTCGCATTTGCAGTTGACGCTGAACCGCCCGCACCGGGTGATTACTCTGCGCCTGTCAGGTATCCCCGCATTGTTTGATAACCATCCGCCGGACAGTGCAGAAGCGCAGCTACAAGCCGCGCGTCAGACGCTGCAACAGGCGCTGGAAGAGCGGCTTGCCGCCCAGCCCGCTTCGCTGCCGCTGGTCACGCTGGGTGAACTGTTTATTCTGTTCTGGCCCGAAGAGGATGCAGCGTTTCTTGATGGCAAAGCCTGGCTGGGAGAAATGCGCCAGTCATTAAGCCCGTCGCTCCAACCGCTGTCGCTATTTTGTGGCCTCTCTTGCACAGTCACCCAGGCACACCATTATCGACGCGGATTAGGTGAGGCGCGACGCGCGTTGGAAGTGGCTGAAAGCATGCGTCCCGACAAAGGGATCTGTGACTTTAGCGCCTTGGGCGTGCTGCAATTACTGACAGCAATTCCCGATCAAGAGCTGATCAACCGTTTTATGAAAGAAACACTAGGACCACTGTTTGCCGCCAACCGTAAACATCCGGCGCTGTTGATCGACACGCTGGAGGCAATACTGCAAGAAAACGGCAACGTTATCAAAGCCGCCGAGCGTCTCGGTATTCACCGCAACACCCTCAATCAACGCTTGCAACGGATCGAACGTCAATCCGACCACCGCGTGAACGATCCGCAGTGGCGACTCAACGTCTCCGTTGCCCTCTTAATCTGGCGCATGTCTCATGCGCAACAGCAGGAGTTTCTATGAAAATCATCAATGCCGCACTGCGTCATCAATCCGGCCTGTTCACCCTCACCCTGGAGGATGGCGCGATCGCCGCCATCGATGCGCAACCGACCTTAATCGCGCCAGTTACTGCCTCCGATGTGCTTGATGCCGCAGGCAATCTGGTGATCCCTCCGCTGGTGGAGCCCCATATCCATCTGGATGCTAGCCTGACGGCAGGAGAGCCAGAATGGAACATGAGCGGCACACTGTTTGAAGGCATTGAGCGCTGGGGCCAGCGCAAAGCCACCATCGACCACGAAGACACCAAACGTCGCGCCCACACCACCATCAGTATGTTGCGCGATCACGGCATTCAGCATGTGCGCACCCACATCGACGTAACCGACCCGACGCTGGCCGCGCTGCAAGCGATGCTGGAAGTGAAAGAAGAAGCGCGCGATCTGATCGATCTTCAGATTGTCGCATTCCCGCAGGAGGGCATTGAATCTTTAGATAATGGCCGCCGCCTGATGGAGGCCGCGATCGATATGGAGGCCGACGTGGTTGGCGGCATTCCCCATTTCGAATACACCCGTGAACAAGGCGTCAGTTCCATCAAATTTCTGATGAATTTGGCTGAACGCACCGGTTGTCTGGTGGATGTGCACTGCGATGAAACCGACGACGCACAGTCGCGTTTTCTCGAAGTGCTGGCGGAAGAGGCGCGCGCGTCAAGTGGGTGAATTAGTGACCGCCAGCCACACCGTGGCGATGGGCTCTTACGATAATGCCTACTGCTCCAAACTGTTCCGTCTGCTGAAGCGCTCAGGGATCAGTTTTGTCTCTTGCCCCACCGAGAGTATCCACCTGCAAGGGCGCTTTGACACCTTCCCGAAACGCCGTGGCGTTACCCGCGTGGCGGAACTGGATCGCGCGGGTATGAACGTCTGTTTTGGACAATACTCCATCAAAGACCCGTGGTATCCGCTGGGGAATGGCAATATCTTGCGCGTACTTGATGCCGGATTGCACATTTGCCACATGATGGGATATGACGACCTGCAACGCTGTCTGGATTTCGTCACTGATAACAGCACCAAGGCACTCAACCTCGGTAACCGCTACGGCATTGCTGTGGGCCGCCCGGCAAATCTGGTGATTCTGGATGCAGAAAACGACTACAAAGCCGTGCGCAAGCAGGCCAAAGCGCGCGTTTCCATTCGTCACGGCAAGGTCATCATGCAGCGCATACCGGAACAACTGAGCTACCCAGCATTACCGCCCTCCGCCAGCGCGGCGCTCAAGGCGCCGCGTTGGCGGGCATTTGTCGCTCCATCGAATCGATCATCGACTGTTTCGCGGTATCCAAATGGCGGTGCAACTCACTCATCGCGAGCAGATCGTTGCGACACAGCATTGCACTCAGCAATGCCAGATGCTCCTCCACCGCCAGCGTATTGCGTTGCTTGAGCGAACGCTCGTCCCACTGGTAGTGAAAGTGGAACACCACCGAGATTAGCTCGCTCATCTGATCGAAAAACGGATTATCCGCAGCAGAAATAATCAGTTGGTGCAGTCGCTGATCCAACGGCGAAAATAGGCGATAGTATTCCTGAATGCGATTGCGCAGTTCGCGGTGGCTCTCCAGCAGTTCTTTCACCGTGATCCAACGTGGGTCACTGTCGGGCAAGTTCATAAAGGCGTTTAGCGCGTGCGTTTCCAACATTTCCCGCAGTTCGAACAGTTTTTCGGCATAGGCTTGATCGAACTGCTTTATACGCCAATAGCCCCGGCGCAGACTCTCTATAAGATCGTAACGTGAGAAGCGCAGCAAAAATTCGCGCACGACTACCGGTCGGACATGGCACCAGCGCGCCAATTGCAGTTCGGTAAAGCCATCGCCCGGCACTATCTGGCGCTGGTTGATCATTTGATAAAAGCGCTTTTCGAACAGTGCCGTCTGTTCCTCCAGCGTTTCCGCAATCACATCAAAACCATCATTGTTCTCCGGCACGCGCGCGATGTGATATTTGCCGCCTTCGCGCACCACGATGCCGCGTTCTGTCAGGTAATCCAGCGTGTGCATCACGGTAGTCCGACTGGTGTTGAACATTTCGGCCAGCACCGCCTGCGAAGGCAACGGGGAAACCAGCGAAGCCTGATTTATCGCATCAAGAAACTGATTAATTACATGCTGGCGTAAGGTTGGTGTGCGGCTCATAAAGTACCTTTTATGGTTTTTTATTCATTAAAAACCGATTAAGAGCCGAAGTCAGTGTGATTTATCACATTACTGAAAACACTCTGCAACATGGTCCTTGGTTTTAGGAAAAGATAAATGCACCAGGGGAAATTGATGTAGAGAATAAAAAATGAAAAGTCTTATATGCCGACAACCCACACAATTCGAATATAAAGAACGACCCGTGCCAACACCAGCGGAAAACGACGTATTATTAAAAGTCAAAACGGTCGGCATATGTGGCACCGACATTCATGCCTGGGCGGGGAAACAGCCTTTCTTTAATTATCCTCGCGTGCTCGATCATGAAATTTGTGGTGACGTTGTTGCCATCGGGAATAATGTCACCCGTTTTCATATTGGACAACAGGCGGCCGTTATTCCTTATCTCTCTTGTAACGCGTGCAGTGCTTGTTTAAATCATCGTCCGAATTGCTGTGAAAATATCTCGGTTATCGGCGCACATCAGGATGGCGGTATGGTGGAATATATCGCCGTGCCAGAAAGTAACGTACTGCTGGCAGAAGGCATTGACCCGGCTGCGGCTGCGCTGATTGAACCTTTTGCCATCAGCGCTCACGCAATCCGTCGCGCTGAATGTACGCCGGGCGACAGCGTGCTGGTCGTCGGCGGCGGCCCGATTGGGCTGGGCGTCGCGGCCATCGGCCTGGCGGACGGCCTGGATATCGCACTGGCCGATACCCAAGCAGAACGGCAGGTGCATACCCATAACCTGCTGGGCATACCGGTACTGGACCCGGCATCCCCCCAGTTTGAGCAACAACTTCGTGCCAATTTCCAGGGAGAACTGCCCAATAAAGTGATTGATGCCACCGGAAATGAAATCGCGATGAATAACAGCGTTAATCTTATTCGCCATGGTGGACAAATTATTTTTGTTGGTTTATTTAAAGGAAACCTTTCCTTTTCCGATCCTGATTTTCATAAAAAGGAGACAACCATGAAAGGAAGCCGAAATGCCACCCATGAGGATTTTGCGAAAGTGGCAAGATTGATGAGTGAAGGAAAAATCAGTGCGGAAATGATGTTAAGCCATCGATTTGACTTTTCATCCTTCGCGGCGATTTATGAAACTGAAATAGTCAATAATAAAAATCTGTTGAAGGCTGTCGTGAAGTTTTAATCTCACTCCGCGAAATCATTGGA
The DNA here is from genome assembly GCF_015762685.1 of Candidatus Symbiopectobacterium sp. 'North America'. GTDB lineage: Bacteria > Pseudomonadota > Gammaproteobacteria > Enterobacterales > Enterobacteriaceae > Symbiopectobacterium. The sequence goes on from NZ_PEHF01000073.1 coordinate 87,896, forward strand.
CGAATGCCTTACCCTAAAAAAATAATGAGGTTGCTATGAAAATAAAATTACTGCCCTTATGCTTTGCTGTGAGTTTTGCCGTAACAGGAATCGCTGGTGCACAGGCTCAAACCAAAGAACTGCGTTTTTCCTGGTGGGGAGGCAACCAGCGCCACCAGGCAACGCTCGCCGCCATTGCCGCGTTTGAAAAAGCGCACCCGGACATCAAGGTGAAAGCAGAACCCGCAGGGTGGGATGGCTACCTCTCCAAATTAACCACCCAGTTGGCGGGCAACACCGAGCCAGACGTGATGCAAACCAACTGGAACTGGCTGGTGCTGTTTTCCAAGGACGGCAACGGTTTCTATAACCTCAACAATGCCAAAGGGATAGACCTGACACAGTTCTCCCCACAAGCGCTCAAAATGACCAGCGTGGACAACAAGCTTAACGCTATTCCTGTCGCTATGACGGGGCGTTCCATGTATTACAACCCGGAGTTGTGGCAAAAAGCGGGATTGAGCTATCCGCAGACCTGGGATGACATGCTGGCGGCTGGTCCGGTTTTTAAACAGAAACTGGGCGACGATCACTACCCGTTCGTGCTGGCTAATCACGACACCACCATCATGACGTTTCTGAACTCGTACATGATTCAGAAATACAACAAAACCATGATCGATGATAAAACCCAGTCCTTCACCTTTACCCCGCAGGAGTGGCTGGACTACTTCGGGATGTATAAAAAACTGGTCGACGGACACGTCATCCCTAACATGAAGTTTTTCGCCGCCTACGGTAAAACCAACGCCTGGGAAATTCCCAATTGGCTGGAAGGCAAGATTGGCGGAGTACACACCTGGAGTACCGACAACACCTTTTCCGGCAGCTTGAAAGCGCCGGCCACGCTGGAAGTGGGGCCCTATCCGACGCTGCCGGGCGCCAAAGACAGTGGCATGTTCTACAAACCTGCCATGATGTTATCCATCGGCAAAAACACCCGATATCCACAGGAGTCTGCCCAGTTGATCAACTTCTTGCTGAATACGCCGGAAGGGGTCAGCGCCATGGGGCTGCAACGCGGTGTGCCGTTGAGTCAGGTTGCCAGCAAACAGTTAATGGATGCGGGTACGCTCAATGCCACGCAGTTGCTCGTGCAGGGACTGAAACAGGTGGAATCGCTGTATGGCAATATTGCACCGTCTCCCTATATGGAGAACCCGCAACTGTTGGCCTCGTTCCTGGAACACCTGCAAAAATACGACTACGGCCAAATGACGTTGGAAGAGATGGCGCAGTTGTTCCCCAAATCGGGGCAGCGCATCCTGAAAAAAATCATGTAATACCTACACCTACGCTACGCATCCGTGTGGCGTAGGCGCTATTAGCAATGGGTAAACCGTTTTATTCTGTCACTACGTTATTTGTAAACATGCGAGAAAACTATGAACGCCTTTGACACTGCGCACGCGAACACCGCGGCAGACGCACGCCGCTACGACGCGATTTATCAAAAACTTGAACTGTTGTTCAATGAGATCATTACCGTTCGCACGGACGATGCCGCATTGAAGAAGCTGAAGGTGATCGCCTCCGATCTCTCGATCGAAAACTGGGACTGGTCGCAAAGCGTGGGGATCTACGGTATCTGGCGTCTTTATCAGGTCACGGGCGAACAGCGTTATCTGGACTATGTGCTGGCATGGTATCAACGCCGCCTGGCGGAAGGATTACCGGAGAAAAACATCAATCGCATGGCACCAATGCTGACGCTCACCACCATAGGGATCGTCCAGGAGACACGCGAGCATCAGGCGCTGATCGAGGAATACGCACACTGGATTGAGCACGAACTGTTGCGCACCCAAGAGAATGGGTTCACCCACTGCACCAGCGATCACCTTAATAAAGAGCAGCTCTGGGTCGATACGCTGTTTATGGGCGGCTTGTTCTACGCTCGCGCCAGCACCTACCTCAATCGCCCAAGCTATCTGGATAAAGTCAGCTATCAGTTCCTGTTGCACATCAAATACCTGATCGACAGAGATACCGGACTGTGGATGCACTGCTGGAACTTCACCGGCAACGGCAACTACGGCAAGGCACTGTGGGGACGTGGTAACGGTTGGGCCGCCATCAGCACCGTCGATTTCCTCGAGATGCTGGACCACCAAGATGCCAGCTACCAGATGATCCTCAACACCTTCCGCCGTCAAGCCGATGCCGCCGTGCGCTATCAGGATGCCAGCGGTATGTGGCGTACCCTGCTTAACCAGCCGGACAGCTACCTGGAGGCCTCAGGCACCGCCGGTTTCACCTACGCGCTGCTAAAAGGCATACGCCTTGGTCTGCTCGACGAACGCTATCACGATACCGCCTGGAAAGGCGTCGATGATCTGCTGAGCCGTATCAGCCCGCAGGGAGAAGTGGCGGATGTCTCCGCAGGAACGTCAGTCGGGCACGATCTCGATCGCAAGATTGCCATCAAACAGCGCGCGTATGGTCAGTGGCTTACCATGCTGGCGTTGACAGAGGCATTAGCCGGGCTGAAGTAACTCTTGCAGCCCCGTGGCGTATAGGGCCGCCGCGGGGCTTTTTTCACCGCTGCTTACCGCGCCATTTATGGGGTAAAAGTCTGCTCCGCATCCGGTGGCAACAATCCGGCTTTCCAGCGTTGCTGCCAGCTGTGCGCAAAAGTTTGCATCCCGCTTTGACCGCTCATCTGCAACAGACCCGGCAACTGATGGCTTTTGCCCTCACGAATCAAGTTAGCCACCGCCGTATTGGCCAGCAACACTTCATACAGCGCGATGCGCCCGCCACCACGGAGTGGCACCAGTTGCTGCGCCACCACGCCTTGCAGACACAGCGCCAGTTGGCTGCGCACGAAATTTTTCTCCTGTGCGGGAAACACATCCAGCAGACGTTCTAGCGCCTGGGCAGCGCCCCGCGTATGCAGCGTCGCCAGCACCAGGTGCCCGGTTTCTGCCGCCGTTAACGCCAACCGAATGGTTTCACCGTCGCGTAATTCCCCCAGCAGGATGACATCCGGGTCTTCACGCAGCGCGCTGCGTAAGCCGTGGGAAAACGACGGGCAGTGTACGCCGATCTCACGCTGTTGGATCAGGCCGCGATCTGCGGAAGGCGCAGATGAGTAGACAAATTCAATAGGGTCTTCCAACGTAATAACATGGCAAGCCTGCTGCTGTCTGAGCGCATTCACCATCGCCACCAATGTGGTGGATTTCCCACTGCCGGTTGCGCCGGTCACCAGAATCAGCCCAGCGGGGCGTGTTATTAACGAAGCAAGGATCGGTGGCGCATGCAGTGTTTCCAACGCGTACGCCGTGGTAGCAATGGTGCGTAACGCAACGGAAAGTCCGGCATGCTGACGAAACAGATGTGTGCGCAGCCGAATGCCGTCAGGTGTGGTCAACGCGCCATCGGCCTGCCCCTCAGTGTGCAATTGCTGGCGCTGAAGGGCCGTCATCCAACTGTCTCACCAACGTTCCAGCTTTGCAGCGGTGCAACAGGAGCTGGTCTGTAGAGATTGTAACTCGCCATCAATACGCCACATCGGCGGATATCCGCTACACAGGTGCAGATCGGAGGCATTCTGTTTTACACTACAGGTTATCCACTCATTGATATTCATAGATCCCATCCTTAGCATGACCATGAACCCGATTGAGCAGAATCTACAGAACGTCAGAGAGAAGATCGCCACCACAGCCACTGCATGTGGACGCGACCCGCACGCGGTGACCTTGCTTGCCGTCAGTAAAACCAAACCTGTGGCGGCGATCGAAGAAGCGATTGCCTGTGGGCAGCGAGGCTTTGGGGAAAATTATGTACAGGAAGGCGTGGACAAGGTGCTTTATTTCCGTGAGGCCACCCCTCAGGTGGCATTACAATGGCACTTTATCGGACCGCTGCAATCCAACAAGAGCCGTCTGGTTGCTGAACATTTTGACTGGTGTCACACCGTCGATCGCCCTAAAATCGCCCAACGTCTGAGCGAACAACGCCCGGTGACATTAGCGCCGTTGAACGTGTTGCTGCAAGTGAACATCAGCGGTGAAGCCAGCAAATCGGGGATCGAACCAGCAGATCTTTCCGCCCTGGCCGCTACCGTCGCTGCCCTGCCGCACCTGACGCTGCGGGGCCTGATGGCAATTCCGGCACCGGAAAATGACTACGCACAGCAATTAGCGGTATTTCAATCGATGAATGACCTGTTTGCGCAGTTAAAATTGCATTATCCTCAGGTGGATAACCTCTCCATGGGGATGACGGATGATATGAGCGCCGCGATTGCGGCAGGCAGTACGCTGGTACGCATCGGCACCGCCATTTTCGGCGCACGTGACTATCCTCAGCATGTATAGGCCTCACCATGGATAATCCCCTTCGGGGCTGAACGCTGCCACTGGCCGGTTGACGAACACGAGAGAACATAAAGATGCAACACCGCAAGCTTACCTTTATTGGTGCCGGAAACATGACGCAGGCCATCATTGCAGGGCTGGTTAACGGCGGTTATCCTGCCGATCGTATCCGCGTCTGCGCACCGAGCGCCACACGACGGGATGCGCTGGCACAGCGCTATGGCGTTATCAGCAGCGACGACAACCTCGCGGGCGCCCAGGATGCTGACGTCGTGGTGCTGGCGGTGAAACCGCAGTTGATGGCAAGCGTATGCGAGCCCCTGCGCGGCGTGCTGAACGCGCCGGGCAAGTTGGTAGTGTCTATCGCGGCTGGAGTGAGTGTGGCGCGCTTTCAAGCGCTGTTAGGGGAGCCGCTAACGCTGGTGCGCATTATGCCAAACACACCGTCACTGGTGGGCAAAGGCATGAGCGGCCTTTACGCGCCCGCTAACGTATCGGCGGAAGATCGTGCCTTTAGCGCCGAGCTGATGCAAAGCGTGGGTAAAGTATGCTGGGTTGAGCAAGAGAGCGGCATAAACGGCGTTATTGCCGCCGCAGGCAGCGCACCGGCCTATTTTTTCCTGTTTATGGAAGCGATGCAGCAAGAGGCCATGCGCCAAGGATTCACACCGGAAAGTGCACGTCAGTTGGTGCAGCAGGCCGCACTGGGTGCAGCCGCACTGGTAGAAGCCAGTCCGGATACACCGCTTGCGACGCTGCGTGAGAATGTGACGTCCAAAGGCGGCACCACCGCAGAGGCACTGCGAGTGTTTAACGAACGCCAACTGACACAAACCGTCGCCGATGCCATGCAGGCTGCCGTGCATCGCGCGCAGGAAATGGAAAAACTGTTTTAACGCACCGTTATTCTCTATATAGCTGATAAGGAATCGATGTTTCTATGCTAACCCTGACGTTTCTGGTCAAGACACTGATCGACCTGTATGTAATGGTGCTGCTGTTACGCATTTGGATGCAATGGTCACGCAGTGATTTTTATAACCCGTTGTCGCAATTCGTGGTGAAAATCACGCAACCTATCGTCAGGCCGCTGCGCCGTATTCTGCCTGCACTCGGCCCCATCGATAGCGCATCGCTGCTGTTGGCGTTTCTGCTGACCACGTTGAAATACCCCCTGCTGATGCTGATACAGGTTGGAGCCTTCGCGATAAGCCCGGTCAACTTGCTGGTGGGTTTGTTGGCACTGTTAAAATCCGCGGGCTATCTGGTGTTCTGGGTAGTGATTATCCGTGCGCTGATGAGCTGGGTGAGTCAGGGACGCAGCCCGGTAGACTACCTGCTGTTCCAACTTACCGAACCGTTTATGGCCCCGATTCGCCGTATCATTCCGGCCATGGGCGGCATCGATTTCTCCGCCATGGCGGTGATTTTGATCCTGTATCTCCTGAACTACCTCGGCATGGATCTGTTTCCGGAATTTTGGTTCCTGCTGTGAGTGCAATAGCACTGCTGCCCGACGGGTTGGTCATTAGGCTCTATATTCAGCCGAAGGCCAGCCGTGACCAGATAGTCGGCCTGTACGGTGATGAGTTGAAAATCGCCATCACCGCGCCGCCGGTTGATGGTCAAGCTAACGCGCATTTGGTCAAATACCTTGCCAAGCAGTTTCGGGTGGTAAAAGGCGCGGTGAGCATTGAAAAAGGTGAGCTCGGCCGCCATAAACAGATTAGAATTGTTAATCCGCAGCACATTCCTACGGAAATCGCCGCATTGATCTGGCAGTAACCCACCACAGGGAACTGCGCATCGCAACAGATAACTCCCCGCCATTCCCGGCGATGGCATTAACAGAATGCAGGACACACGCATGGATACCACGAGCCAAAACGTCGTTTTAGCCACCGGCAACCCCGGAAAAGTTCGCGAACTCGCCGATCTGCTGGCGGATTTTGGCATGAATATCGTCGCACAAACCGAACTGGGCGTTGATTCTGCCGAAGAGACCGGGTTGACCTTTATCGAGAATGCACTGCTTAAAGCGCGCCACGCGGCGCACATCACCGGATTGCCTGCGGTGGCCGATGACTCGGGTCTGGCGGTTGATGCATTGGGCGGTGCGCCGGGTATCTACTCCGCGCGCTACGCCGGAGTGGATGCCAGCGATCAAGCCAATCTGGACAAACTGCTCGATGCCATCAAGGATGTCCCTGACGAACAACGCAGAGCCAGCTTCCATTGCGTGCTGGTCTACCTGCGCCACGCCGATGACCCGACGCCACTGGTCTGCCACGGCCGCTTGCAGGGTGTGCTGACGCGTAAGGCTGTGGGCGAAGGCGGCTTCGGCTATGACCCTATCTTTTACGTGCCGAGCGTAGGCAAAACCGCCGCAGAAATGACGCGCGATGAGAAAAACGCGCTGTCGCACCGTGGTCAGGCGCTGCGTTTACTGCTGGATGCGCTGCGTCATGCATAAACTGCCACCGCTCAGCCTGTACATTCACATTCCCTGGTGTGTGCAAAAATGCCCGTATTGCGATTTTAACTCCCACGCCCTCAAAGGTGAGGTGCCGCATCAGGAATATGTGGAGCACTTATTGGCGGATCTGGATGCGGATCTTCCGCTGAGCGGCGACCGGGCTCTCAGTTCAATCTTTATCGGCGGCGGCACGCCCAGCCTGCTGAGCGCGGAAGGCATGCAGGCGCTGCTCGATGGCGTGCGTGCCCGCTTACCGCTTAGCGCGGATGCCGAAATCACCATGGAAGCCAACCCCGGCACGGTAGATGCCGATCGCTTTAGTGGCTACCAGCGCGCGGGAATTAATCGAATCTCCATTGGGGTGCAAAGTTTCAGCCCGGAAAAACTGACGCGTCTCGGACGCATTCACGGCCCGAAAGAAGCCAAGCGTGCCGCGCGTCTGGCGGCCGGGCTTGGGCTGCGCAGTTTCAATCTGGACCTGATGCACGGCTTGCCGGATCAGACGCTGGAAGAAGCGCTGGACGATTTTCGTCAGGCGATTGCGCTCAATCCACCGCATCTGTCGTGGTATCAATTGACGATTGAGCCGAATACCCTGTTCGGTTCACGCCCGCCGGTGCTGCCCGATGACGATGCGCTGTGGGATATCTTCGCGCAGGGCCATGTGCTGCTCACTGCCGCAGGCTATCAGCAGTATGAAACCTCTGCCTACGCCAAACCAGGCTATCAGTGTCAGCACAACCTCAACTATTGGCGTTTTGGCGATTATCTGGGAATTGGGTGTGGTGCACATGGCAAGATCACGCGCGCTGACGGGAGTATCCTGAGAACCGTCAAAACCCGCCATCCGCGCGGTTATATGCGCGGCACTTACCTGGACCAGCGCAATGAAGTGCAAGCGGAAGATCTGCCGTTTGAATTCTTCATGAACCGTTTTCGACTGCTGGAACCCGCGCCGCGTAGCGAATTCAGTGCCTACACCGGTTTGGCCGAGAGCGTGGTACGCCCACAAATAGACTGGGCGTTAGCGCAAGGCTACCTGACGGAAATCGCTACCCACTGGCAGGTTACCGAACACGGCAAGCTGTTTCTGAATTCCTTGCTGGAAGGATTTCTGGCGGAATAATCGCAGACAGAGAAAGAAAAAAACGGGTGAACGGTTAGACAGTGCTGGCCGTCACTTGCCCTCTAAAAATGGATAACGCTTGTTTTTTGATTGTTGGCAAATCTGCTAGGTGATAATTTCATGCCCCTGCACGGAGCTGAAGGACATTATCAATGATAATAAAAATCTATTCCTCACCAACAATCAACGCAAGTATTACCGATCAAGCGGCAGGGAAAGCCGCACACAAAAATAGCCTTTTCCGATCCATTAGCTTTACCGAAAACTCAAGCAATGACATTAAAACAAAAGCAAAAGAAATATCATTAAAATATGATCTTCTTGTTGACGATATTTTATGTGACACCCCCGGCATCCTGAAAAATCAATGGGAACGCCTCCGTACTATCGGGCTTGCCGTCACAGCATTAGAACAGCGTGCAAAAACATACTCACCAAATGCGGAGAAAAAACCAACGCTGAATATCGCTATTACCGAAAGGATAAAAAAACATATGTGATGCTCTCCCTGTCAATAAAAAAGAAAACTTCATACACGATAACGCTTATCTGTTGCGTGGGAATAATTTTATTTTTGAATTTCTTTCATCAAAGGGAACAGCTGTCGATAAGATAAGTTATGCGCAACTGTTGCGTATTGGGGAGAAAATGAGAAAAAATAGGGCTAATCCTGCTTCTGTTGATCAAATGGCAATAAATAAATTTTCAACCATTTGGGATCTTCGTACCACGTTAGCTAAACAGTAGTAGCTATTATCTTCTTTACCTCAGCTTACCAGTGTCACAAAAAACGCAGGTAGATTTTTAAAAACAATGTTTTATTTAGCTTCAAAAATGATAACAGCACACGGTGAATCAATTTTAATCTCAGGGCATAAAACGGTTGTCGTTTACTAATCTTCGCAGTAGGTCAAAAACTTATTGCGTTGTTCAACCGATACTCAATCAAATTTAAAAAAATCCATGGTAGGCTATTCTTTATAGATTCAATATTTCGATGATGTTAACTTAAAGAAAACTTAAATTAACACGGAGATAAAGCTTATGTTCGGTTCAATACAGCCATCATCTTCAGCAAAAGAAAGTCAGGTTATTCATACAGAAAAAAGTGCTCCTTCACATAATCTACTTTTTAATTCTTTCCGCACCATAACAAATGAATCGTTGGAACTTAAAATCAGAGAAAAAGAAACGCTTTTATATTAGTCGGCAATAAAAAACTCTAACCTGAAAGAAATGCCTTCGGTCAAAGAGAGTATCCTACAAGATGATCGGTTACACTCTCTCGGCATGGCTGTAACCACCGTTGCCAACATTGACATGATTAACAATGCATATCCTCATCAAAATATTAAGGTAGATGCGCAAACAGAAAAAACCGTTAACGAGATATTCGACAATGCGCCAAGGGGAAAAGCCGTTGATATAGGCGAAGATAATGCCATCAACAATCGGGGAAAAGCATTTATTTCTGGTTTTTTAACTTACCAATCGCCTATTGATGTGACGCATTATGCGCTAGCTCTCAATATTGGTCATAGCAGCAAGTCTAATGAGATTGATCCTATCATGATTAATCAATTTACGGACTTATGGAAAATTCGCTCAGAAACAGCAAAGCCCGTAGACACTCATTGATATTTTGCATGCCGAAACAAGCTTCAATGCGATGATCGCATATCAATGTGTGGGATGCCGTCCTCATCGTACACCTCACTGCAAGGCGTAAAGCCGAAGCTGCCGTAGAAGTGCTGTAAGTGGGCCTGCTCTGAGAGGAAGAGCGGCTTTTCAGCCCAGTGACGTGCGCAAATCACCAACACATGCTCCATCAGCAGATGTCCCACATGCTGCCCACGCGCGCTGGGCTCAACGATAACGCGCCCAATTTTCACACTGTCTTTTATCGCGAGCAAGCGGGCGTAGGCCACCATTTTTCCTTGATGATACGCGGCCACATGGCGATGGCTATCCACCAAATCCTGTCCGTCAATATCCTGATACGGGCAGTTCTGCTCCACCACAAAGACCTGATTGCGTAACGCCAGAATGTCATACAGCGCATACAGGTTCAGATCCTTGGCACTCCAGTCGTGCCAAATCAGGTTCATTTTCATTTCCTGTGCCATAACCGCCATTTCGTCTATCCCTTCGCCCCACCGGTTGAACGTCGCGCACGCGCCGTCGTCACCCACAGCACCACAATACTTAATGCAAATAATACGCCAAACCCGACGCCAATGCCGAGAACCGGAACCCTCAGTTTCACCATCAACGAGTAGAGGCCAAGCATCAGCAGCATCGCGGTGTTCTCACCCAGGTTTTGTACTGCAATGGCGTTACCCGCCCCCACGCTGATACGTCCTCGCTCTTGCAGCAGCGCATTAAGCGGCACGATAAAATCTATGGTCACCCCCATTTTTGCAACACTGATTTTCGATTGATGTTGGGCTTGCTTAAATCTATCCGGCGTCTTTATGGG
>NZ_PEHF01000125.1 GCF_015762685.1 Candidatus Symbiopectobacterium sp. 'North America'
CAACGTGGCGTTCGTCCGGGATTGAGGCTCTTTAGTCCTTCAACGCCATGTAAAGTAAACCAAATTATCCACCTTCCGACAGATGAGCGAGCAGCACAGAGCACGTCTGCGACCTCAGTAACGGTCATTCCCCGATGCAGCATCAGTATGGCAATAAGACGTCTGGCGTGGTTTTTATCGCGGGTCTGTTGGGCTTCTTTACGCATCCGTTGTCGTTCTTCATCAGGGATTGCTGCTATGATCAGTCCGGTTGGTGGTTTGTTTTGATTTGGCG
>NZ_PEHF01000053.1 GCF_015762685.1 Candidatus Symbiopectobacterium sp. 'North America'
CCTCCTTTGGGAAGGTACAAGTATAGATAATTATACTTGATTGAGGGTGTGTACCACCATGATCGGGGAAGACCCATGGCAATACAGTACACCCCGCCCCTCACCGCCCTGGCGGCGTAACGACCGCCGCAGCAGAGCCATTGAAGGCGTTTGTTTAGGCGAAAGCGCTTTTATGGGATAAGCAGCGTGTAATCGGTGGATGACGGGGCCATCTAAACAAAGAGCGCCTTTCCTGTTGGCATAACATGCCATCGGCCGCTTGCGTAACATAACGAATCTCCATGTGTTTCATCAGCAAAAAACCGTCCCCCCAACAAAGCGGGTCGAACAACATCGGCTGTTTTGCTGATACATCGTCTATGCTACACGAATGTTATCGAGGTTGTTCTGAACACTAAATCCGATTTTTACCTGAAGTCAGTGAAAGGCTCCCGATCACTATCAGCTACTCATCGATCTCAAACAGCGAATTACAGTAAGGCTCCGCATCGTGAAATTCATTTTGCATCATGGCGATAAACGCCTGTTGCACACCGGTGAGTGTATGCCCAGACTGAATTTGCACCTGCAAGGAGCGCTGTTCCAGTTGGCGCATCGCCAACCTCGCCAGCTGGAGCGGTGCTTGTCGGCACTTATACATTACCAAGTAAAAGCTGCATGCCGTTACGGCTTGCGGCGTGGAGAGTACATAGTGATAGAGGGTGGTGAAGTTGCTGCAACAGAGCGTGGGTTCCAGGTAGGTGCCCTGCATGCGGCAGGAGAGATCGGACAGTTGACGCAGCGTGGTGGTCGGTTCAGGCAACGCCAGCGGGTAAGCGGCTAGATCGGCTAACAGGATAGTATTACCTGCCAGCGGGTGATCCTCCGCCATCAACAACAGTAACGGCGCGGGTAGCGAAAGCAGCACCTCAACACCGCGCTCTAGTGCAAACGCAAATTGCAACGCCACGTCCACTTCACCATAACGAACCATCTGCGAGACCTGCTGTGCCGATCCCACTTTTAAGTGAAACGCCGTCTCCGGGTATGATTGTTGAAAGTGGGCAAACACATTGGGCAACGCATCGAAGGCCATTCCTTCGGTGCACCCGACGCTGATCAGCGTTTTACGCTGCGCGCTCAGCCCCTGAATTTCAGCCACCGCAGCGTCCAAATCCATCATGCTTTTGCGCACATGATTTTCCAGAATACGACCTGCGTCAGTCAAAATCATGCCGCGCGCGTGGCGCTCAAACAGCGACACGCCCATGCGCTCTTCCAAACGCTGAACCTGTCGACTGATGGCGGACACCGCCACGAAAAGCTGCTGGCTGGCGGCACTCAGTGAGCCCGTCGTTGCTACAGCCAGAAAATAATGGAGTTCACTGCTCAACATAATCTGAGAAATTCCCAATAGGCCGTTTGAGGTTTATATGAAAAGCAAAGCTTGATTGCAAATTTTATTATGGTGGCAAAGCTAGTTTTTCCCTTAAATAGCCTTTGCTTTTCCAAAACAATCATAAAGGAATCTATGACTCGTTCCGATGTCATTCGCCGCGCCGCGTGGCGATTTTGCTCGCACGCTGGCACGCCTCCTGGCGCTAGCCACCGAGAGCCAGAAACTCGATAATCATGCCGCCCTGCGCGCTTACCTGAGCGACGAGCTGCGTCCGGTATTGGAAACCATGGGCTTTGTCTGCCATTTTATTACCACAGAGGCAGCACCGGAGATGCCCTTTATGTTGGCGGAACGCATTGAAGATCCTGCACTACCCACGCTCCTTTCTTATGGGCACGGGGATGTGGTGTTCGGTGATACGTCCAACTGGCGCGCGGGATTGGATCCGTGGCAGTTGATCGAAGAGCAAGACCGCTGGTACGGGCGCGGAAGCGCGGATAATAAAGGTCAGCACACCATCAATTTACTGGCGCTGGAACAAGTCTATCTGGCACGCGGTGCGCGGCTGGGATTCAACTGCAAGCTGCTGTTTGAAATGGGCGAAGAGATTGGTTCTCCAGGGCTGGCCGACGTGTGTCGCCAACACGCGGCGCTGCTGGCAGCGGATATTTTTATCGCCTCCGATGGTCCCCGCCTGCATGCCGATAGCCCAACGCTGTTTTTAGGTTCACGCGGCTGCATCAATTTCAAACTGCATGTGCAGGGGCGCGATCGCGCCTATCACTCTGGCAACTGGGGGGGACTACTCAGCAACCCCGGCACACAGCTTGCCAACGCCATCGCCACGCTGGTTGACGGCAACGGCAAGATTCTGATCGACGATTTGCTGCCCCCACCGCTAACGCCCGCGCTGCGCACGATACTACAAGATGTGGTACCGGCTGGTAATCCGGGTGACCCGGATATCGACCCACATTGGGGTGAACCGGGCCTGAGCGCCGCCGAGAAATTGCTGGGATGGAACGCGCTTGAGGTGCTTTCGTTTGTTACGGGCAATCCGTCACGTCCGGTCAACGCCATTCCGGCGTCGGCGACGGTAGTGTGCCAACTGCGCTTTGTGGTCGGTACTGACAGTGACCGGCTGGTTGACCATGTACGTCGTCATTTGGCTCAGCACGGCTATGGGCATATTGAGGTGGAACTGCTCAATAGCTCCCCCGCCACGCGTTTTGATCCACAAAATCCGCTGGTAGATCGGACACTGGACCTGATGCGCGAAATCAGCGGTAAGCCACCAACGCTGCTGCCCAATCTGGGTGGCTCACTGCCCAATGACGTGTTTGCGGACATTTTGGGATTACCGACGCTTTGGATCCCCCACTCTTATCCCACTTGCGGCCAGCATGCGGTCAATGAGCACCTGCTGCGACCGGTGGTGGAGGAAGGGGTGGCGATCATGACAGGATTGTTCTGGGAACTGGGAGAACAAGGTAGCGCTCTGCTGGCAAAACATCGCGATGTATAGCCAAGAGTAGTCAGACAAAGCTACTTTCCCCCTCGTCATCCTCGGCATCCTTGTCCTCATCCTCGGCGAAAGCCGGGGATCTCTGCCAGAAGAAACGTGTGTCACCGGCAAGAGATTCCCACCTGCGCGGGAATGATTGTGTCAGGAAGACGTGTCATCCGCCTAAAAGTCCGCTGATGCGGCCTTTGCGCTGTGGAGAGGACACGCTTACGGCTTGTGACGCGCCGTCATCCATTCTGGTTTCTGGAACGCAGAGAACATGGTGTCTTTGCGATCGAAAAAGACCTCAAACTCCGGCGATTCAACAGCCGCTTTCAGATCCTGTGCAAACGGCTTATCGGCATCTTCCGCTCGTACCACAATCATGTTTTTCAGGTCTTCCGGCAGAATATCCAACTGAATGGCATCAGCCAGTTTCAGCCCAGCAGAGATGGCAAAATTGGCGTTGATCAGTGATCCAATTACGCCGCCTAACGCGCGCGGCAATTGTGCGGCTTCCAACGGTTTAAACACCAATCCTTTCGGGTTTTCGGTGATGTCACGCAGCGATGCCTTGGTGGGGGTGATATCCGGGTTAATCTTGATCAGTCCATATTTTTGCAAAAAATCTAACGAACGCGCCAGATTGGACGGATCGTTCGGCAACGTCACCACATCACCGGCCTTCAGTTCATCAAGGTGTTTCACCTTGTTGGAATAGAAGCCCATGCTCGCCGTCGGTACGGTGATCACTTCAGACAGTTTCAACCCTTTATCGGCGCTAAAACGATCCAGATAGCGGCGGTTTTGGAACAAGTTGGCATCAATGCTATTGTTTGACAGAGCCAGATTAGGCTAAATATAGTCACTGAATTCACGTACAGTAACGGTATAGCCTTTCTTTGCCAGTTCCGGTTTGATGGCCTGTTTTACCATATCGCCATAGGGGCCGGGTGAAACGCCGATCGTGATCTCTTTCGCCGTATCAGCGGCATAGGCTTGTCCGAACCCCAGCAAGGGAACTAGCAGCAGCGGTAACCATTTTTTGAATGTCATGTTGCGTTTCCTGTTTTAGTAGAGTGGGCGTTTCCCTGGTGTTGACGCCCCAATGCTGAACCCAGCATTAAAATTGAAACGTTTCCTCGTCGTAGCAATAGCGCTGATACAACGTGGGGTTGATATCAAAGCCGATCCTGGGCGCGTTTGGCACCGCGACGCAGCTATCCGCGTCCATTTCCACCAGCGGTAGCATAAAATCTTCATGCCAGTAGCGGCTGGAAGGCGGAATATCGTGGGCGTAAACGAAGTTGGGCAACATCGCCACCGCAATGTTGTGCGCTTTGCCCACCGCCGTGTCCAGCATGCCGCCGCACCACTCAGGGATCTGATGCGCCTGGCAGTAGCCATGGATCAGTTTGGTTTCGGTGATACCGCCCACCCGCGCCACCTTGATATTGATGATGCGGGCGCTGCCCAACTCGATGGCTTTACGCGCATCCTCAACGGAGGCGATACTTTCATCCAGACAAATAGGTGTGGCAATCGCTGCCTGAAGTTTACGGTGATTGACAATGTCATCGTGCGCCAGTGGCTCTTCAATCATCAGCAGATTGAAACGATCGAGGCGCTTGAAGAAATCGATATCGTCCAACGAATAGGCCGAGTTGGCATCGGCCATCAGCGTGATATCGCCAAAGGTGCTGCGCAGCGCCTCGATGTAATCAATGTCCTTGCCCGGTTTGATTTTTATCTTGATACGGCGATAACCTTCGTCCAGATAGCCAGCGACCACCTCGACCAGCTTTTGCGGGGAAGATTGAATGCCGATGCTGACGCCCGCTTCCACCCGATCGCGCGTGCCACCAATCGCCTGATGCAGTGGAATACCTTGCTGTTTGGCAAAGGCATCCCAGATACCGCCCTCAATCGCCGCTTTGGCGCAGTTATTGCGTTTTACCGGCATAAAGATTTCACGCACTTCAGAGGGATGGGTAATCGTTCCGGCCTGCTTCACCATCGGGATCAGAAAATCCCGCATGATGTGCCAGGCAGTAACGTTAGTCTCTTCGTTGTAGAACGGCAACGAAATCGCGGAGCAGTCACCGTAACCGATAACGCTCCCGGCATGGACTTCCGCAATGGTGAAGTGTTTTTCCGTTTGGGTGGCAAAACTGGTGGTAAACGGCGTCTTAAGAGCCATCTTCATTTTGCGCAGTACAATCTTGTCAATTTTCATGCGTCTATAACCCTGTATTCTCAGTATCTGGCCTCAGCGTTTCTCACGCTTGTTGGCCCAGCGTGATACCCAATCCCCGGCGGTTTGCACCAGTTGTACCAGTACCACCAGCGCAATCACGGTGATCACCATCACTTCGGTTTCATAACGGTAATAGCCAAAACGGATCGCCAGATCCCCAACACCACCGCCAACAATACCGGCCATCTCCGAATAACCAATCAGACTGACCAACGTGATGGTCAATCCACGCAGCAGCCCCGCCAGCGCTTCCGGCAACAAGACGGTAGCAATGATCCGCATAGGACTGGCACCAAACGCTTCAGCCGCTTCCACAATACCGGGATCGACCTCACGCAGCGCGGAGTCCACCAGTCGGGCATAAAACGCGATGGCTGCCACCGACATCGGCACCGCCGCGGCCACCGGGCCGATGGTGCTGCCCAACAACCACTGCGTAAGCGGCAACAGCAACACCAGCAGAATCACAAACGGCACCGAGCGGATAATATTCACCAGCACGGTGGAGAGCATGTAGACCACGCGGTTCTGCCAGAAAAGATGACGATCGGTCACATAGATAGCGATACCGAGCGGCAACCCGAGCAACAGCGCGCCCAGGGTCGAAATCGACACCATGGTAAAGGTTTCACCAAACGCAACGCTCAATTCACCCATTAACTCATTCATTGACAACCTCCACGCCAAATGTGTGTTGGCCAATATAGGCCAGTGCGGCACCGACGTTATCCGCCTGTGCGCCATCCTGATGCGAAATCTGGGCAATGATATGCCCGAGCGCGCGCTCATTTCGGGTAAAAGGATGTTTTGGCACGCAGAACACATCAAACACATCGCCTTCCTCCACGATATTGCCGCCCGTCATCACCGCCATACGGTGACAGATGCTTTTGATGACGTTCATTTCGTGGGAGATAAGCACCATGGTAATGCCCAACTGACGATTGATATTTTTCAGTAGTTCCAGAATCGACGCCGAGGTTTCCAGATCGAGCGCCGAGATCGGTTCATCACACAACAACACATCGGGATGGTTGGCAATGGCGCGAGCAATACCCACTCGTTGTTTCTGGCCGCCGCTCAACTGCGCCGGATAAGCATTACCGCGTTCGGACAGCCCTACCAGTTCAAGTATTTCCGGCACCCGTTGCGCGATCTCCGCGCGGGATTTCCCGACGGAGCGCAAACTAAACGCCACGTTTTCAAACACGGTGCGGGTATGCATCAGGTTAAAATGCTGGAAGATCATACCAATACGCTGACAATGCTGACGCAGTTCGCGTCCCGAGGCCTGGCTGATGAGTGTCTCACCGATACTGATGCGGCCCTGCGTAGGACGTTGCAACATATTAATGGTGCGTAGCAGCGTGCTTTTCCCTGCACCGCTAGTGCCGACAATGCCGAATACTTCGCCGGAGCGGATCGTTAAATTAACATCGTTGACGGCTCTGACCTGACCGGTTTTACCACCGGGAAAGTCTATGCACACGCCTTCTAACCGAATCATGACCGGGTTAACTCCTCTCGTGAATGCGGATAATGGATACGTTGCAGGAACATCGCTACTGACGGAATCCGGCTGCGCGCTGCCTGTCTGTTTGGCTACTTATTTATGTCACGAGGGGAACATCAAGATAAATAACACATATAAAACAATAATATAAACATTATCATGTCGTTATGTTAAAGTAGTGAGAAATGAACGTTGCGTCAATGAATAAAAAAGCAAACCAGCTTTATCATTTTTAGAAGAGAGGATTTAAGGAAACAGGGTTATGCACAACAACCTGCAATATCAGGTTTTTACGGAACAATATGGCACCGACTCGCACCAGACCGGGGATTAATACATTCCCGCCCAGAAAAACAAGGGGACCGTCTGCCTGTTCCATGGCGGTTTCTGGAAAATGCCTTACGATAAAAGCCAACTTGATGCGGTGGCAGTAAAACTGGTTGAAAATGACTTTGCTGTCTGGAATATCGAATATCGTCAAGTCGGTTATCTCCCGCAGGGGTACCCCGAGACGTTTATCGATGCGATCGACGCCATCAATCAATTAGCCCCGTTAAGTAAAAAGCATCCCCAGCTTGCTCTGCGTCCGTTATATATCGCCGGTCATTCCGTGGGAGGGCATTTGAGCCTGTGGCTAGGCAATCATAAAGCCCGCTTGGGTGAGCATGCATTGGCCATTATTCCCTACGTTTTCATCGGTCTGACCCCGGTGATTGATTTAGTAGAAAGCTATCGCGATATACAACGGCAGGAATTTATCACGGCATTCCTCGGCTGTACGCCCGATGAAAACAGAGATATTTACCACCATACCTCTCCTATTGCCCTGCTACCTGCCCAGGGTAAACAGGTTATTTTTCACGGTGAGCATGATGAAGTGCTCCCGATTGGCGAAATAGACGACTATGCGCGGCAAGCCCGGCAAAAAGGCACTCCCGTCGAACTGATAAAAATCACTCGGGGAACCCACATTGATTTTTGCGATCCGGATAGCCCATCAACCTCTCGTTTTATCTATTGGCTCAATGCGCAATCCGAGTCGCAGGCGGTTTAACCATAGCGCATATTAAACGTGAGATACGATGAGACAAAAAGCGCAGTACACCTGGGCAGCGACGGGATATACTGCGCCCAGTATAATAAACCGCCTTTACGATCGCCGATTACAGCGAAAGCAGAAGCGCAAAAAAGATCAAACTCAGTACCACTGCCAGCAGCATATTGCGGATAAAGAAAGCGATAATCACGCTAAACAGCGCGCCCCACAAATAGGGATTATCGCCGATCGGTCGCACAATACCGTGATCCATCAAGATGATCGGACCGCATATTGCTGTCAGCAGGCAAGGGGCTGAATATTTCAGCGCTTGCTGTACCAGTGCTGGCAAGCGAATTGGCAGACGCGGTTCAAGAAACAGATAGCGATTGAAAAACACAATGCCCGCCAACGCAAACAACAATGCACCACTCATAGCTCCTCCTCCCCACGTCGTGACAGCAATGCTGAAAAGAACATGCCGCTCAGACCGGCGATCACCACCGCACCTTCCACGTGGAAATAGGCTAGCGCCATGGAGAGCACCAGCGACAGCAACACACCCAGTAACGAACTGATGCTGCGCACCATCGGTACCAAGATGGTAATAAAGGTGGCGATAATCGAGAAATCTAAATGATAGCGGGCCAAATCAGGTATCCGTGTAGCCATGACGATACCGGCAAGGCTGAAGATCACCCAGCAGACATAAAAAAACCCGCCCGCAGCAATCAAATAGCTGACAGAGCGCGACTGCTGTGCCGACTTGCCTCCGCTCAGCGCAAACAGTTCATCCGTGAGCAAGAAGCCAATCGGCAGACGATAGCGCAGCGCCAGGCGGGAAACGTAATCATGCAAGGTCAGCGCGTAGATAATATGTTGGGTGGTGATGAAGAAAACGGTGATCAGAATCGTAACGACATTGGCGCCGCTCATCACTAATCCCAGCGTGACCAACTGTGCTGCACCGGCAAACACCAACGCCGACAACCCAATGGATTGCCAGAACGGCAACCCAGCCTGCACCGCCATCGAGCCCGCCAGAATGCCCCAGGGCAACACCGCCAGACAAAACGGGAACATATCAAGAACACCGGCGCGAATATCGCGCCACCGCGTGTCGGGTAAACTGGCGTTTGGCGCAGCGCCCGGTTGTGATAAAACATGCTTTTCCATAGCGATCTGAGACCTTTGTAATAGATGCGGTCATTCAGGCTAGCCAAACCTCGGGGACAGCGTATTGAACAAGATTGCTGCCCAACCCGGCCGTTTTAAGGTGATTAATTAACCTAGCAGCGGCTCTCGCGCCGTATGATCCCAGACGATGCTTTGAATAAAACTGCCGGGCGTTGCGCCAAAGGCATTTTTAAAATGACGGGTAAAGTGGCTCTGATCGGAGAAACCGCACTGCGACGATAGCGCTGCGAGCGTATGCCCGTGCAGCATCAGTGTTTTGGCTTTGCGCAACCGCGCCTGCACCTGATACGCGTGTGGCGGAATGCCCACCAGCGCCTTAAATTGGCGTAAATAGTGCCACGGGCTCAGTTCCGCCATCGCCGCCAACGTGCTCAGGGACCACTCTTGCTCTGGCGTATCATCCAGCAGCATTTTTATCTGTAACACGCGCTGTTCGGAAAAGGGCAACGGGCGCGGCGTACGGCGGGTTTTGCTGTAACGCAACATCAACCAACTCAGTGATGAAAACAGCTATGTCTCTTTTAACAGCGTGTTGCCCGGCTGAGCCAATAAGCGAAATGCCATCTGTAACTGCTGCGCCAACCCATGATCGTGTAGCACCGCGTCAGGAAACCACGGCACCGTCCCTTCGGAGTGGTGGAGATCGTGGGAAATAGCGCGAAACAGATCCGGATGTGGGTAAATGGCGCGATAGGCCCAGCCGTTTTCACGGGCCGAGCACCCGGTATGCACATCATCCGCATTGACCAAAATGATGTCTCCCTGTGGCGCAACGTGCTCACCGCCAGTGCGATAAAAACGCTGAGCGCCTTCTTCAATCACACCAACACAAAAAGTATCATGCAGATGGCGAGAAAACCGTTGGCGATAATAGCGCGCCTGCAACATTTCCAAGCCGCCAAAGGCTTCCAATCGATGGTACTGCGCCTGTTCACGTGGCGTTGCTTTGCTCATAGAGTGCTCCCTGCTGTTACCACTTCTGTTAGCAGTATCCGGATATTCACACTATTGTCACTCCGCATTCTCGCTGGGTTTAGAACAAAATTGCGCAGCCGCGCATTTTATCTTCACGTTCGCCGTGGAAAACGGTTTTCTTTTTCGGCAAGTCGATGCACGATGATGCATCGTATTGTATAATACGCCGATTCAAGCGACAGGAATGCGCTGTTACTCGGGGTGAATGCGTGAATTATCCAATTGGGCAAATCAACCACAATTATCTGGGTTCCAGTGTGTACACCATGCTGCGCGAAGCGCTGATTATGGGGCGGCTAAAACCTGACGATCGGCTGCGTATTCGCGAGTTGGCCACTCAGGTCGGGACCAGCGTCACCCCGGTGCGCGATGCCATCCTGCAACTCGCCAAAGAACAGGCGCTGATACTGAAAACACCGCGCGATATCCGCGTACCACAACTCACCAGCGCGCAGTTTATTGAGATTCGCACCTTGCGCGTGTCGTTGGAAGGCAGTGGTGCGCTGCACGCCGCCGCGCTGATGACACCGAGTAAACTTGCCGAGTTGGACGCCAATATCACGCAAAATCTTCAGGCGATTGATGATAACGATTTAAGCGCGGCACTGCGTCTTAACAGCGAATTTCATCTGATGCTGTCGCAGATGGCTGACATGCCGCTGCTCAGCCAGTTTATCGGCAGCCTGTGGATGCGCACCGGCCCGCTGATTGCCCAGGCCTATGCCCATTTCTCCCATCAGATGGCGATTGAGCACCATCAAGACGTCGTGGCAGCCCTACGTCAACAGGACGGAACCGCCGCACAGCATGCCATCCAACAGGATATTCTCGATGGCAGTGATACCATGCTGGCGTTCATTGAGCACACTGAGGAGAATCAGTCACAAGCGTAATTCCCCTCAATCGTACGGCGTTGAACCTGCCGGTACGTCATCATGTGCAGGCGACGTGGGTCGAATCAGGCCAATAGGGCTGGGTTAGCGTGGATATCGCGACTGCGCAAAGAAAACCACTACTGCGTACCTGGCGCGTCAGCGATGAACAATATCATTCTGGTGCTGCTCACATTATTTATTTTTGTTACCCCTTATTGGCGTTTTCGCCGCAAGATACGTCCAGCCTGAAATAACCTGGGTTTGAATACACGACTACCTCGTGTATTACGCAAGGTGAGATATTCACTTTGCCTGATACCGACATTTGCGTGATTGAAAGGATAATCACAGATGAAAGTAGCACTCTTAGTTGCAGGGAATATCGGGTTCGCCAGCGCAGCCTGGCTGTGCCATCACGGTCACCAGACGGTGCTCTGGGCAAGGGAGACACATACGCTGGCAGGCATTTCTACCGCCCATTCCGGGCTACACTATACTGGCATCATCGAAGGGGAATGTCGCCCAACCGTTACCACCGACATCGCCACTGCGGTACGCGGCGCAGATGCCGTACTGCTGTGCATTCCGGGCTATGGTCATCGTACGGTGTTGGAAACGCTGGCACCCCATCTGACGACGGGACAACCGGTTATCATTAATTCCGCGTGCTCATTAAACGCCTTGTTTTTGTCACAATTGCTGTCACAGCGCGCCGTCAGCATACCAATTATTACTTGGGGAACCACCGCGTTCACCGCCCGGCGCAAAGAGGAAAACGGCGTCACCCTGATGACCACACGCCGCTGTGTACATGTCGCCACGCTCCCTGCCGAACAGAATGCGGCGGCCATCGCTCTGTGTGATCAGCTGGTTGGCAAACGATTCCAGCCGTAATCCAATATCATGGCAACGTCATTAATCAATATCAATCCCATTACGCATCTGGGGTTGGCGCTCTGTAATGTCACACGCATTGAGCATCAGGAACGCTGGCCGCAATATCACTATATGACAGATGGGGTGGCGAATTTGATTCTGGCACTGGAGCAGAAGTGGCAGGCCTTGGCACACGCCTTTGGCCTGAGACTGCACAGCATTGAAGCACATTTTCAGCAATCATTCGATGTATCCTGCCGTACGCTGAGCGAGATCGCCGCCGAGTTGCACCGCCGACGCGGTGGACCATCCGGCCCGGTCGACATAAATACCCGTTTTATTCTGGAAGATACTCCCTATGGGTTGGTGTTCGCGGAAGCGATCGCACGCAAAGCGGGAATCGCGCTGCCGCTACACAGTGCATCGATTACCCTTGCCAGCGCCGTGTGGCAATGCGATCTGCGGGAGCAAAATGATGTGTTGCCTTCCCTGAAGCTGGATACCCTCTCTTTCACTGAGTTTACCCGGTCGTTGCAAGAAGGTGTCAACGCATCACGGGCACGCGTTAGCTAATCGCAAAGCCCCCGACAGGCGCAGCCTTTAGCGCTGCGCCACTTCTGTCAGCACGGCATCCAGCGTATCGAGAAACAGCGTGGCATGCTCTTCCCTGAATACCAGCGGTGGTCGAATCTTCAGAATATTGCCCGTCGGCCCCGTAGCGCTGATCAATACGCCGCGTTGGCGCATGGTGTTCACCACCGCCACGGCCTCAGCGCTGGCTGGCGTTTTGTTTTCACGGTCACTCACCAGTTCCGCACCGACAAACATCCCGCTGCCGCGCACATCGCCCAGCAGTTCATGACGTTGTGCTAACGCTTGCAACCCTTCACGCAGGCAATGCCCGACCCGCAACGCGTTTTGTTGCAGTTGCTCTTCGCGGATCACTCGCAACACCGCGTGTGCCGCCTGACACGATACCGGGTTACCACCAAAGGTATTAAAATAGCGCACATCGCGGCCAAACGCTGCGAACAGCGCCGATTTACCCACCAGTCCGGCGATCGGATACCCGTTGCCCATCGGCTTGCCTAAGCTGACCAGATCTGGCACCACCTGATGGCAGGCGAATCCCCACATGGCTTCACCGGTGCGACCAAAACCCGGCTGCACTTCATCGGCAATAAACAGTCCCCCCGCGTCGCGCACCCACTGTACTGCTTGCGCCACTTCTCCAGCCAAGGGGGAGAAGACGCCATCACTGGAAAAAATGGTATCGAACAGCAGCACCGCAAGACGGATGCCTTTTGCATGCATCTCCGCCAATGCTGCCTGCACCGACGCCAAAAACGCACCGGGCCGACGATAGCTATCTGGCGCATCAATCAGTTTCACATAATTGCCGCGCACCACACCGTCGCCGAGTAACGGTGAAAGCTCCGCCAGCGCACTGGTAACACCATGATAAGCCCAGCGTGTCACGATAACCCCGGTGCCGCCCGTCACATGCCGCGCAATGCGCAGGGCCAAATCGTTAGCTTCACTGCCGGTGCAGGTCAGCATCAGGTTATCTAGTTCAGCCGGAAATTCACTCAGCAAATCTTCAGCAAAATCAACGATGGCATGATGCAGATAACGGGTATGCGTATTAAGCTGCGCGCTCTGCCGGGCAATAGCTTCCACCACCACCGGATGGCAATGTCCTACCGATGCCACGTTGTTGTACACGTCCAGATAGCGTTTGCCCTGCGCATCGAACAGCCACACGTCCTCGCCGCGCACCGGATGCAATGGCTCCTGGTAGAAGAGTCGATAACCCTGACCCAATACGCGCTGACGACGCGCCAACAGTTCGGCGCTGCCATTTACTGATGACGTTGTCACTTCAGTCATTATTTATCTCCTTTATCCCCTGCCATATCCGCTGACAGAACTGGTCGTGCGAATAACGGGTCATTTGTTGCAGGCTGCGCCAACTACTCGGCAAATTGCGCAGCAAATAGTCACGATTTTCCGGATAACGTGCAGCGCGCCACTGTGCGATGGTCACGATCAGCGCCAGATGCGTCATGATGAGATCGGGCAACAGCGCGATCTCCTGTTCGGTTAACGGCAGATGCGTATGGTAAGACGTGGTAAACGGCACAATAAAAGCGAAGGGATCGTCCCCGTCATGGACCTGATACGCCAACGCTGTCGCTAGGTCATTGATCAACGGCGCATACAGGGCATCACCAAAATCAATAATGCCACTCACCCGCGTGGCGTCCCCTACTTCTGCCAGCACGTTGTGTGGATTCATATCGTTATGGATGGTCTGCTAGCGCAGCGTTTTTAGCTGTGGTGTCACATGACTATCGTAGCGTTGCAGGATCTGCGTGATAGCCGCTTGCTGTTCAGCGTCATGTACAAATGCAAGATAAGGCCGAATTTGCTCGGCGCGGCTGATGTCCCACAACAGTTGCCGTTGTTCCGCCGGATGAAAAAAACGGCTCAATGCCACATCCAACTGTGCCAGCGTGCTGCCTAAACTTTCCATCAGCGCAATAGACGGTGTTACTGCGTGCAGTGGCGTGCCTTCCAGAAAACTCACCAGACGAATGCGCAACGCGTTGCCGTCAATATACACCACCGGTTCCGCCTGCTGATAGCGCGTCAGCACCACGCGCGGCACTGGCAGCGCCGCTGCCTGCTGAGCAACATGCAGCAACAGCGCGGTCTGATAGTGACTTTCGGCCACGGATTCGGCGGCATTGATCACCTTCAGCATATAGCGACGCCCGGAGGGCACTGTCAGGCAAAAATTTTTATCACGTTCGCCGGTTAGCAAGGTTACATCCCCTTGCAGACCATAGTATTGCCAGACCAGCGCCTGCGCCTGCTGACAAGAAACCTCCGGTACGGCCTGCGTCATCAGCGTGCCTGCATTCTGAACGTCACACATGCTGGCCTCCGTTAACCTGAATTTCCGCCCCATTGACATAGGAAGCACCGCTGTTGCACAGGAAATAGATCAGGCTTGCCACCTCTTCGGGTTTTCCCAGACGCTGCATCGGGACCTGACGCGCCACGATCTCATCGGTGCCCGGCGACAGGATACTGGTTTCAATTTCCCCCGGAGCAATCGCATTGACACGAATGCCGTAGCGTCCAAACTCGTTTGCCATTTCCCGCGTCAGCGCAGAGAGTGCCGCTTTGGAGCTGGCATAGGCGCTGCCGGCAAACGGATGCACGCGCGCACCAGCAATTGAGGTGATATTGATAATACTACCCTGGCTGGCACGCAGTTCATCAAACAGTCCGTTGGCCAGCAGTGCGCAGGAAAACAGGTTGATGTTAAACACCTTGAGCCAGGTGGCGTAGTCAGTCTGGCGTACGCCAAGGCGACTGCCATCCACACCCTTTGGTGAAATGCCGGCGTTATCGACCAACGCATCCAGCCTGCCGCCGAGTTTTTCTTTGATTAGCGGCAGCGTCTCCTGCACGCTATCGATATCTTCCAGATCGAGGTGGGTATGGTTCAGTACCCCTTCAACCCACGGGCAATCCTCCACCCAGTTCTGCCGTGAGGCGGTGAAAATACGCCATCCAGCCGCATGGAAATGCTTCACCGTGGCGTGACCGATCCCGCGACTCGCGCCGGTCAACAACAAGGTCTTTTGCTCGGACATAGACACCTCATTAGATATTTGATGCATCATAAAATTTAGCGTTAAAAAAAACCGAAACAGCACGCTGTTCAGCAAAATCTGACCCGACAAGCACGGCATACGTCATGCAGGTGACGGTGTAAAATTTTCGGCACTTAGGCAACCGGACTTCTCAGTCTCCCGCGAGGTTCGCACCCAATGCGGGAGACTAACAATCAAAAAACAGTACTCGACTGACTGCTAGCGACCACCTCTGAGTTTCTCCGCACGCCTGCGCAGCACTTCCATCACAATCAGCAGAACCAGTGCAGCCCCCACCATCATAGAAGCGGCGGCGGCAATAGTTGGATCGAGGTTTTCCCTGATACCGGCAAACATTTGCAGCGGCAGCGTGCGCTAGCGCGGACTGGCGAGAAACAGCGTGACAATCACTTGATCGAACGAAGTGGCGAAAGCAAACAGTGCACCGGAGAACACGCCCGGCGCAATAAGCGGCAACGTCACTTTGCGAAACGCATAGAGTGGCGGCGCACCCAGGCTGGCGGCGGCACGGGTCAGGTTGTGATCGTAATTTTTCAGCATGGCCGTTACGGTAATCACCACAAAGGGTACACCGAGCATGGCATTGGCCAGCACCAAGCCGAGATAGCTATTGAGCAACGAAAGTTTGGCGAAGAAGAAGAACATCCCGACCGCCACAATCACCACCGACGCGATCATCGGGGAGATCAGCACGGCCATCACCAACGCTTTGCCGCGAAACTCACCGCGTACCAGACCGATGGAGGCCAGCACACCAAGCACCGTGGCTAACAGCGTTGATAGCGGGGCAATCATCAGGCTGTTGCCCTGCGCCCCTAACCAGGCGCTGGAACTGAAAAACTCCTGATACCAGCGCAGCGAAAATCCGGTCAGCGGATAGCTGAGAAAAGAACCGGCGTTAAACGACAGCGGCACGATCACCAGCACTGGCACCACCAGGAACAGCAGCATCGCTGCACCGTAAAAATTAAAGAAGCCTTTCCATAAACGCAGGACCACGGCACCTTGTTGTCTCATCAGGGTTCTCCTAATGTAGAGCAGCGTTACGATAATCAGCAGTTGTGTACCCAGCGCGGCTGCCATCCCCAAGTTCATGGTGGTGTTGGTGAAGAACGCCACGAAGTAGCTCAGCATCTGGTCACTCGGCCCGCCCAGCAACGCCGGTGTGATGTAGTAGCCTATAGCCATCATGAACACCAGCAGCGCACCGGCGGTGATCCCGGCATAGGTTTGCGGCACATACACGCGCCAGAAAGCCTCAAACGGATGCGCACCCAGCGAAATAGCCGCACGCATGTAGCTGGGAGAAATCCCCTTCATCACTGCATACAGCGGCAGGATTAAAAACGGCAACAAAATGTGCGTCATTGAGATATAGACACCGACGCGATTAAACACCATGACCAGCGGCTCATTGATAATGCCAATACCGAGTAAGGCGCGGTTGATCAAACCGCCCGATTGCAACAGCACAATCCAACTTGCAGTGCGCACTATCAGCGAGGTCCAGAATGGCAGCAACACCAGAATCATCAGCAAGTTGGCGCGGTTAGTCGGCTGTTTTGCCAGCCAGTAGGCCAGCGGATAGCCCAATCCAACGCACAGCAGCGTCACGACACCGGCCATCAACAGAGTACGCAGCAGCACATCGACATACAGCAATTGTTCCGGCGGTTGGGCAACAATGTTTCCCGATGCCGGGTCAACGCGATGATCGAACACCGCCAGCAGGTAATAGCTGGTGAAAGGGCGCGAAGCGCGATCCAGCGTGCGCCAGGTGGAGAGTTCTCCCCACATCGGTTGCGTTTGAATCAGTTGTTCACGCACGTTACTGCTGTCAGGTGCAGGCAACTGGCGCAAGGTGCGGTTAATCAGGGTACGGTAATCAGATCCTTCATAGCCGAGACGTTTGGTGATCATGGCAACCTGTCCTGCGCTACGCGCCTGACGCAAATCGGCGGCCACAGCATTAAACGCCGCGTCATTGGGTAATTCGTTGCCAGACCATTGCCGCAATGCGGCAATGGTCATCGGCATGGCTTCCCGCAGTTCTGGATTCGAGATGCTTTTTCCCAGAATCGAAAATATCGGAAAGAGAAAGCTCACCATCAAAAAAAGGAACAGCGGCGCAATCAACAGCAAAGAACGCTTTTTATACAGCGCTTCGGCCGTTTTGAGCTGCTGTTTCAGCAACAGGCTCCCTTCTCTTTCGTTGGCGGGCGGCAACGCCGCAGCCAGGTTATTCTGGGACATACATTTACCTCCAATCACAGATACGGCAAAACCAACTTACTGCGCAGCCCAAGCGTTAAAGCGCTGTTCCAGTTCTTCGCCGTGGTCAATCCAGAATTCAGTGTCAACTTGCAAGGCCTGTGCCAGGTTATCCGGCGCGGTCGGCAGGTTTTTCACTACGTCAGGTGAGATCAGGCTGGTCGTTTTAACGTGCGTTGGACCATAGGGGATGGTTTCAGCAAACACTTTCTGGTTTTCCGGCTGGTTGGCAAAGGCAATAAACTGTTCTGCCAACGCCTTATGTTTAGTGCCTTTCACGATGGCCCAGCTGTCCAGATCGTAAATACTGTCATTCCATACGATGCGGAAATCATGTCCTTCTTTATGCGCCGCAGTAACGCGGCCGTTGTAGGCGGAGGTCATTACCACATCGCCAGACACCAGCCATTGCAGCGGCTGCGCGCCGGATTCCCACCATTGGATATTCGGTTTGATTTGGTCCAGCTTCTTGAACGTGCGATCGACACCGGCAGGGGTTGCCAGCACTTTGTAGAGGTCTTCACGTTTTACGTCATCCGCCAGCAGCGCAAACTCCAGCGTAAACTTGGCGCTTTTACGCAGCGCACGTTTGCCGGGAAAGGTTTTCACATCCCAGAAATCGGCCCAGCTTTTCGGTGCCTGCGGCAGTTTGGCCGCGTTATAGGTCAGTACCGTAGACCAAAGGAAAATCCCTGCGCCGCACTCAGAAACCGCGCCCTGCACGAAGTCAGAAGGGTTACCCAGTTTTTTCCAATCCAGCGGCTCAAACATCCCTTCGTTACAGCCGCGTACCAGCTCCGGCCCTTCCACTTCAACCACATCCCAGCCAACCTTGCCGGTTTCCACCATCGCGCGAATACGGGCAATTTCCCCGTTGTATTCACCCGCTTCTATCGTTCCTTTACCCGCCACAGCGAAAGGTTTGTAGAAAGCTTTATCCTGAGCGTCCTTGTTCAAGCCGCCAAACGAGACAACGGTTACGGTTTCAGCATAGGCCTGCGAAGCCATGGCAGTAACCAGCGCACAGAGCGCCATTTTTTTCACTGCGGACATATTGGACGGTAACTTCTTGGTCAACATAGTGCGGCTCCTGGAGAGTTCGTCAACGTAAAATGTGGGCTGTACCCATCACAATTTATTTGATGCATCATGCATCAAATAAAAAGCATAATCTGTGCAATGAATTCGGATTACCCCTAGCTGATTAGCTGAATTACCGCGATTGGAGCCTGAAAAAGGCATAGGGAATTTTTATGTCTGGCTGCTCTGTCCTGACGCCGCGTTTTTTGCTTTGTTGTGGTGCATCAGATCACACACTGCACCAGCAAAAGGCGGAGGCTGCCAGCAACATTACGCCAGAATGCGGCACGGTCAGAAGTGGGTTTCTGAACCGTGCCACCTGGCATTACGACAAATCTACGCAGAGATATTTCATCTCCAGATAATCTTCAATGCCGAAATGCGAGCCTTCACGTCCTAAACCGGACTGTTTCACCCCACCAAACGGTGCCACTTCGTTGGAGATAAGACCGGTATTGATACCGACCATGCCGTAATCCAACGCTTCCGGCACCTTCCACTGGCGTACTGCATCGCGGGTATACACGTAGGCAGCCAAACCGAACTCGGTGTTGTTCGCCATGGCGATAACCTCGGCGTCATCCTTGAACGGGAACAACGGCGCCACCGGGCCAAAGGTTTCTTCGCGCGCAAAGCGCATTTGCGGCGTAACATCGGAAATCACGGTCGGCGTAAAGAAGGTGCCACCCAGCGTATGCAGCTTGCCACCGGTCAGTAACGTTGTGCCTTTACCCAACGCATCGGCAATGTGTTGCTCAACTTTATCGACAGCATCGGCATCAATCAGCGGCCCTTGCGTAACGCCCGGCTGCGTACCTTCGCCCACCTTCAGCTTCTCAACCTCTTCGACCAAACGCTGTTTCAGCGCCGGGTAGATACCCTGTTGTACGTAGATACAGTTAGCGCAGACGCAGGTTTGCCCGCTGTTACGAAACTTCGAGGCCAAAATACCTTTGATGGCAGATTCCAAATCAGCATCATCAAACACGATAAACGGGGCGTTGCCGCCGAGCTCCAGCGACAATTTTTTCACCGTCGGCGCACTTTGTGCCATCAGGATACGGCCCACTTCCGTCTACCCGGTAAAACTCAGCTTGTGGATCACCGAGCTGTCGCACAGCACTTTACCCACCTCAGCCGCTTCACTGGTAATCACCTGCAACACACCGCGTGGAATGCCCGCCTGATTAACCAACTCCGCCAATGCTAACGCGGTAAAGGGCGTTTGCTCGGCCGGTTTGACAATCATGGTGCAGCCTGCCGCCAGTGCTGAACCCACTTTGCGCGTGATCATCGCCGCCGGGAAATTCCAAGGGTGATGGCCGCACACACGCCAATCGGCTGTTTGATCACCAACAGGCGCTGATGCCCTTGCGGTGTCTGCAACACGCTGCCTTCGATGCGTTTTGCTTCTTCGGCAAACCACTCGATAAACGAGGCGGCATAGGTGATTTCACCTTTCGCTTCCGCCAGCGGTTTGCCCTGCTCAGACGTCAGGATCGCTGCCAGATCATCCTGATGTTCAACTATCAGGAGAGCCCAGTTTTGCAGCAGGCTCGCACGGGCTTTCCCCGTCAATGCCCGCCAACTTACCAGCGCCTTTTCCGCTGCCGCAATCGCTGTCGATGTTTGTGACGCTGTCACTAATGGTACAGAACCCAGCACAGCCCCGGTCGCCGGGTTTGTCACCTTTAGGGTGTCACCACGTTCGCTATTCTACCATTCACCGTCGATCAAACATTGCTGACGGAAAAGCACCTTGTTTTTCAATTGCATAATATTCCTCTGGTTACTTCGCCAACACGCTGGTCAAAATCTTCAGCGCCTGACTGAACTGCGCATCGGGGATGCGTCAGCGGATACAGGAAACGAATCACGTTGCCGTGTACTCCACAGGTTAACAGTAGCAGACCTTGTTCCAACGCCGCCTGTTGGTAACGGCGCGTCAGTTCAGAGGAAGGTTTGCCAGTCGCCGGATCGTTAAACTCGACGGCCACCATTGACCCTTGGGCGCGAATCGCCACAATCCCCGGACAAGATGCCTTGGCACCTTGCAACGTTTCCACCAACTGCGCCCCGAGGCGTTGCGCTCGTTGGCACAGCTGTTCTTCATCGATAATATCGAGCACGGTCAGCGCAGAAGCAACGGCCAGCGGGTTGCCCACATAGGTGCCGCCCAATCCGCCAGGGCCAGGTGCATCCATCACGTTAGCGCGACCGACTACGCCAGAAATCGGGAAGCCACCCCCTAAGCTTTTCGCCATGGTGATCAGATCCGCTTTCTCTGCGTAGTATTCCATAGCAAACAGTTTGCCGGTGCGGGCAAAGCCGGTTTGTACTTCGTCTGCAATCAGCAGGATGCCGTGCTCATCGCACACTTTGAGAATGGTGGTGATGAATGCCGGCGGTGCCGGGACAAAACCCCCTTCCCCTTGAACCGGCTCAAGAATAATGGCAGCCACCTGATCGGCACCGATATCGGTATGCAGCAAAATATCCAGGCTCTCCAGCGCACGTTCAACCGAGATGCCACGCGCTTCATTTGGGTACAGCGCATGGAAGATCGAACTGGGGAACGGACCGACGCCGGTAGAATACGGTGCCACTTTGCCGGTTAACGTCAACGTCAGCAGCGTGCGACCATGAAACGCGGCGTTAAAGGCGATGATGCCGGGGCGTTTGGTGTAGGCACGGGCAATTTTCACGGTATTTTCAACGGCTTCGGCACCGGTGGTGAAAAAGGCGGTTTTAGCGGTTTCTTCGATGGGGGCTCGCTCATTGATGCGCTCAGCCAGTTCCACGTAGCTGCCGTAGGGAATCACATGATAGGCGGTATGCGTGAAGCAATCCAGTTGCTTGCGCACCGCGTCCACAATTTTCGGGTGACGGTGACCGGTGTTCAATACGGCGATACCGACAGCGAAATCGATGTACTCGTTGCCTTCCACATCCCACAGCGTGGCGTTCTCGGCACGCGCCGCATAAAAATCACACATGACAGCCACACCACGCGTGTGTAGCGGCTAAACAGCGTTGATTCAATTCGCTATTACTCATTTTTCAGCTCCCGATTACGTTCGCACCCAAAGCACAAGGTAGTATTGACAGGCCGGTGAATGAGATGGCGACAGACCCGTTATCAAATTTGATTCTATTTATGCGCTCTCTGGTCCTATAATCCAAAGCCAGTTTATACAATTTGAGGGATCAACTTTGCGCTCGCTGCTTACCGACTTATTGATGCAACGGTTAGCCAAACAGCTGTCAGGCACACTGAACAAGCGGCTATACGATACGCTGTGTCAGGCCATACTGGCGCGCGCTATCACGACGGGCAGTCGTCTGCCCTCATCTCGCGATCTGCCACAACAGCTCAGCCTGTCACGCAACACCGTGCTGGCCACCTATGAACAACTGCTGGCTGAGGGATATATCGAAACCCGGCCCGGCTGCGGCACCTTTGTCACAGAGCAACTGCCGGATGGCAATATGGAGCGCGTACCTGATGCGCAGGAAGGCTCTTCACACGCCGCCGCACCGGCACGGTCTCGGCGCGGGATGAACCTGCTGGGCTACGCCGGTGCTTCAGCACGTCAGTGGGGGGCTTTTATGCCGGGCATTTCCGATATTGCCAGCTTTCCGCACGATCTCTGGCGTCGCACGCAAACACGCTTGATGCGACGCATCAAGCCGGAACAGCTCTCTTACTTCACCGATGGGTGGCAGCCCGGAGTTGCAGTTGGCGCAGACGGAGTATCTGCCCGTGGCCCGCTCAGTGGAGTGCACGCCGGAGCAGGTGCTGATCACCGAAGGCACCCACCAGGGCATGGATCTTCTGGCCAAGATGCTATGTAATCCCGGTGATAGCGCATGGATTGAAGACCCCTGCTACTGGGGAATGCGCAACGTGCTAACGATTAATTGATTGCGCGTGACGCCCATTGCCGTGGACGATCAGGGGATGGCTCCGCCGGAAACACCGCCCCCCGGCGCGCGCCGCGTCTGATTTGCGTAACCCCGTCGCACCAGTATCCGCTGGGTGCCGTGATGAGTCTGGCGCGCCGCCAACGGCTGTTGGCACTGGCGCAGGAGCACAATAGCTGGATCGTGGAAGATGATTACGACAGCGAATTCCGCTTCTCCGGCAACCCGGTGCCCGCGCTGCAAGGGCTGAATAGAAATGCACCGGTGATCTACATCGGCACCTTCAGCAAGACGCTCTATCCCGGTTTGCGCGTCAGTTATATGGTACTGCCGCCGCAATTAGCGCAGGAACTCAAGGTCGCCCACGCCGAGCTATACCTTGGCGGGCACTGGCTAACGCAATCAACGCTGAGTGAGTTTATTCGTGAAGGACACTATGCGGCACATATTCGCCGCATGCGACTACTTTATGCCCGGTGACGCGCGCTGTTGACGCAACTGATTGAAACCCACCTTGGTAGCGAGTATGTCGGCGATCGCAGCAATGCCGGACTGCATATGCTATTAAAACTGCCTGCACAGGTGGACGACGTGTTGCTCAGTACGCAGATTCTCCGCCACGGCGTCATGGTGAAACCGCTCTCCAGCTACTACCTGCGCCCCACCGCTGAACGCGGCCTGTTGCTGGGATATGCCAGCGTTGAAGAGGGTGAAATTGTGCGTGCTTTTGATGTAGTGGTTGCCTGCCTGCGCACCCTGCCCGGCCTTGCGCGTTAGTGCCCTGTTATCGTGCGCTGCTTCTGCGGCGCACTGCACCACACGTAAGCAAACCACTGCAATGACGCCCCACGATGGCGCATAGCAATAACCGTTCACCCCCTGTTTTGACTTTTAACCACGTTGTTACACAACGATTTCATTGAGTGGGCATGCTTTATGCATAACGGCTGTGATAATACCGTTACGCGAGAGATTGGACGCATGAGAACCTACGTCAGCTTCAAGAATATTCAGAAAACCTACGACGGCGATCGTCTGGTGGTCAAGAACCTGAATCTGGACATCCAGGAAGGGGAATTTTTAACCCTGTTGGGCCCTTCCGGCTCCGGTAAAACCACCAGTTTGATGATGTTGGCCGGGTTTGAAACCCCCGCTCAAGGCGAAATCTTGCTGAAAGACGCCCCACTGCACAGCCTGCCGCCGCACCAGCGCGGCATTGGCATGGTGTTTCAGAACTATGCGCTGTTCCCACATATGACCGTTGCCGAGAATCTGGCGTTTCCACTCTCCATTCGTCGCATGAACAAGAGTGATATCAAGGAGAAAGTGGATCGCGTTCTGGATCGCGTTAAGCTCACCGCCCTGGCGGATCGCTACCCGGCGCAGATGTCCGGTGGGCAGCAACAGCGCGTGGCACTGACGCGCGCCTTGGTGTTTGAACCGAAGTTGGTGCTGATGGATGAACCGCTGGGCGCATTGGATAAGCAGTTGCGCGAGCACATGCAGTTAAAGATTAAAGCCCTGCATGAATCACTGGATTTAACCGTAGTGTATGTGACGCACGATCAAAGCGAAGCCATGACCATGTCGAACCGCGTTGCTGTGTTCAACGATGGCATCATCCAGCAAATGGACAGCCCGAGCGATATTTATGAACGCCCGCAGAACACCTTTGTCGCGCAGTTCATTGGTGAAAATAATACGCTGGTTACCACGCAAAGCGGCACTGATGGCGATTACTATCTGGCAACATTGGACGACGGCACCGTATTACGCGCCCTCAAGGTTCGCCCGAGTTCGCCCGGCAAAAAAATCAGTCTGTGTATCCGCCCGGAACGTATTCGCGTCAACGCCAATCCATTAACTGCCGGTTCAGAACAGGTTCGCGCGCGTATTCAGCAAGTTATCTATCTGGGCGATCACGTGCGCATGATGACGGAAGTGGCAGGCCAATCGCCTTTTATGGTGAAACTGCCTGCCAGCGAAATCCAACCACACTGGAAGCCCGGCACAGAATTGCTGCTCTCCTGGCAACCGGAGCACTTGCGTGCGTTGGATGTGATTGTTACCCACTGACTACCTCGCCTAGGCGAGATTATTGACAAATCGATCTAACACAGTAATTCCCACCGCCCCTGTCATTCCCGGCGAAAGCCGGGAATCTCTTGCAGAAGAAACGCGTTTATCCTCAGAGAGATCCCCGGCTTTCGCCGAGAATGACGCGAGGGAAGCCAAGGATGGTACAAAGGAAGCAGAGGATGACGAAGCGTAAAGTGGCTTCGTCATCAGTCTGACCCAGGCTCAGCTAGGTGTAATCGTCAACGCCAAATATCCTCTTCTTGTCACAGCCTTTCAGGTCGTGATTCGCTACCATCAGCAGACAGATACCTTTTCGGCTAACTGCATGGATGTAATCGGATTTATCGCTACCATAATGCCCATCGCCCTGTCGCCCGGTGCCAGCTTCACGCTGGCGCTCAATAATGCGGTGACACAGGGTGCTCGTGGCGTACTGCGTGTTATTGTCGGCACCGCATTGGGCATTTATACGCACGCGATACTGACAAGCATTGGGATCTCTGCGCTGTTGCTACGCTATCCCGCACTGATGCGCGCTCTCACACTGCTCGGCACCGGGTACTTGGTCTATCTGGCATCACGCCTGATACAACGTGGCTGGCAAGGGTCTGCACGCTCTCCCACTTCCGGCCGTTCATTGGGGATTCGCGTCGCCTACGTTGCCAATGTGCTCAATATCAAAGCCATTTTACTGTATGTGACGGTAGTGCCTCTGTTTGCCGGCGCCGCGCGTGATAACCAGCCACTGGCACAGAGCGTGATAAGCTTTATGACGCTGGCAACGATGCATGTCGCCATCATGGGTGGGTGCTTACTGCTAACAACGCAGGTGCTGCTGCGTTCGGCGCACACAATCACTATGCAGAGGATGGAAACTGCTATCAACCTCGGTGGTGGACTGATGCTACTGGGGCTCACCCTGTGGTCTTATCTAAAGGGGTAAGGGCGGGAAAGTTATCCCGCCTCATACGATTACGCGCGAATCTTACGGTACACCAACAGCACCACCAGGGCGCCAATCACCGCAACGCAGAAACTGCCGAGATTGAAGCCATCCACACGGCCAAACCCAAAGAAGGTGCTGATATAACCGCCCACCACCGCGCCAACGATGCCAAGCAACACCGTAATAATAAATCCACCACCGTCTTTGCCCGGCATGATCCATTTTGCCAAAATACCCGCGATCAACTCAAAGATAATCCAGGACAAGATTCCCATAACCACCTAGTGTTTTACCCATGAAAACGCGTATCCAAGACATACGCGAACGACCCATTCTTCATCAAGTATAGGCAAAAATGGCAATGAGCAAGTTCTCTTACGATGCGGAGCTTTATAGACAATGTAATTGAAGATTAAAGGTTTACTATTAATTCAATCCCAACAACCTAAGAAAATTCATCACGTTTTATAGAGTGCGGTTTTATTCTTAAAACAAAAAATAAAACCTATTCGATAGATAAAACCCTTTATGATTCATATCTTATAAAAGAATAACAACAAAAAATTAACCAGTGATTACCTAGAAAAGTTAACTATTAAAAACGCACAGTATTAATTAGTAAAATTCCTATTTAAAAAAACAAAGAAACAATGCTTTACAATTTAGGAACATTATTTTATTTTTTAGATTCGGATCTCATATTAAAAAGATTGCGCTGAGAGAAATGTGTTATTCGTGCTGTAGTAATACGGCAATAATTATCGTAACGCTAAATTTTAAAGATGTAGAGCCTATCCCAGTAGGCGTCATTGACGCAGCCCGTTTGCGCCACCGAGAGCGCGCCGAAATTACAGCACAAGCAGAGTATCTGCTGATGTGGAACACCACCAAAGGCAGGAAAGGTAGCCTATTGGGATAGGCTCTTAATAACGTCAACGCATGTTGCATAACAGTGGCGGGAACAGCCACGTCCAGTCTCCAGGTGCCGTTATGCCAAGAGCCGTTGTTATGCAAGTACGTTAGCCATCACTATATCTACAGGGTCAACATGGACATATTATTAAGTCTGGTTAAAACGCCGTCTCTCATCATCGCCATCGTCGCTTTTTTAGGATTATTATTCCAAAAAGCTACGCTATCACGATTAATAACCGGGACATTTCTGTCTTTTATTGATTTTACCATGATAAAAGTGGGTGGCGGCATTTTAATGAAAGTGCTTACCGCTTTTAGCAGTTTATTTTCTCATGCCTTTAACATTGTTGGCGTCGTGCCCAGCAATGAAGCCATTATGGCAGCGACTATTGACAAAATAGGCACCACCGCAGCATTGATATTGCTGTTCTCTATGATCATCAATATCCTGTTAGTCCGTTTTACCCGTATGAAAAATATCTATTTATCGCTACATCTGGTGCTGTTTATGGCCTTCGCTCTGACCGCCGTATTGGCGCAGTTAGGCTACAGCGTGATGTCTATCGTTATCATCGCATCGGCATTCATCGGATTTTACATGGCATTTGCTCCCCATGTCTTGGGGCGATTCAGCCGTAAAATCATCGGCTCTGATGAATACTCTATCTCTAATGCGGCAATTTCTTCCTATATTCTCGGCTCTTACATGGGGAAATGGTTTGGCAACACCAAGCATGACACCGAGCATTTGAAAATCAGCAATCGCTTCGACTTTTTGCGCGAGCCGAATGTCGCCACGTTGTTGACCATGCTGATCTTGCTGGTTATCTCCTGCATTTTTGCCACCCAACCGCAAATTAAAGACGCCATGGTGATGGTGTATGGTAGCGGCGCGGCTGATAAAAACGTGCTGATTTTCATCTTGGAGCAATCCGCTACCTTCGCCTGTGATCTCTATTTGGCAAAAGCGGGCGTCGGCCTGTTTACGGCTGAAATCGCTCCGGCATTTAAGGGGTTTGCCAAAGTCTTCGCCCCCGGAACGGTTCCTGCGGTTGACGTTATGGTGCTGTTCGATAAAGCGCCTAACGCGACGCTGATCGGCTTTTTGGTGAGCTTCCTGGTTGAGTTGATTTGTATTTTGATCTTTCCATTTATCGGCCTGCCGATTATTGTCCCCGGTATTATGGCGAGCTTTATCACTGGCGGCGCAGCAGCCATTTTCGGCAATGCGACTGGCGGATTCAGAGGTCCCATCATTGCCAGCTTTATCAATGGGCTGTTGCTTTGTGTGTTACCCGCCCTCACGCTGCCGCTGTTTGCCGATCTGGGCGCGAAAGGGGTGACCTTTGCTGACCCTGATTTCACTATCCCATCGCTGATCCTGAACTTTGTGCTGGGACTGTTTAAATAACGGCAATACAGAAACAAAAAAATCCCGCCGAATAACGGCGGGATTTTCTGTACCGATATCACTTAGCGGCGGTTGCGCACCAACTGATAACGACGCGTGAGATATTCTACTAGCGCACTCCAGATGTGCACCAGGCGGCAGAACGGAAACAGCACAAACAGGGTTAACCCAAGCACAATATGCAGTTTAAACACCCAGGAAACGTCGTCCAGGTGCGCCGATGCGCCGCCGTGGAAGGTTACAATCGACTGTGCCCAGCCGACTAGTTTCATCATTTCGCTGCCGTCCATGTGCTGCGCGGAAAACGGGATAGTCAACAACCCCAATCCGGACTAAATCACCAACAGCGACAGGATGAGAATATCGCCAACGCTGGATGTAGCACGAATGCGCGGATGAGTGAGCCGGCGAAATACCGCCCACGAACGTCAGTACACCGGCCGATCCGCCGCCGAGAATCGCCATTTTTTGCTTCACTTCAATGGGAAAAAAGGCTTCGTACATCCAGTGTGGTGTCAGCATGCCCAAAAAGTGACCGGCAAAAATCCCCAGATGAAACAGGTTCGAGGCCAAGCGCATGCCCTTTTTATCCAGCATCTGGCTGGAACCGGCACGCCACGAATATTGCCCATAGTCATAGCGCAGCCAGATAAGGATAGATATCAAACAACAGCATATTAACGTAGTGCATGGTTTTTTCCTCCGGCAGGTTGTGCGTCAAGATCCAGATACTGGGGCACTACCGCGCCCGCAAAACGACGCTGGTGTGCGGTCTGCTGCGCGCTATCGCACCCTTTATCCGCAAAGAACTTCACCTGCTCTTCTTCCCATACCGCATCCAACGCCTGCGGCGTGTCGTCACGGGCTTCTTCCGCCACTTTATGAGTGACATTGTCACTTTTTAATGTACTACCAGAAAGTGTCA
Source organism: Candidatus Symbiopectobacterium sp. 'North America' (assembly GCF_015762685.1). GTDB lineage: Bacteria > Pseudomonadota > Gammaproteobacteria > Enterobacterales > Enterobacteriaceae > Symbiopectobacterium. The sequence continues at coordinate 28,852 of NZ_PEHF01000053.1, forward strand.
GCAACACATCAAACAACAGGGCATAATCGCTGTCGCGCTGCTGTAAACGTGCACCGAGCAACGCCAGAATGGGCGCGATATCCAACAGCCCCGCACGACTTTCTGCTGATCCCAATCGCGAGAGGTGTTCGAGATAGAGCGGCAGAAAATCCGGCAATTCGCGACAGTCAAGCTCAAGACCCGCCGCATGGTAATGCTGCATCAGGTCCACCATCGCCTGACCGCGATCGCGCGACTCACCGTGCACATGTTCGAACAACAGCAGCGACGTCGCGCGGCCCCGGTCGAACAGCGCGCATTATTCGGCCTGCTTATCCAGCAGATCCTGCGCACACTGTTGTCGGATAAACTGCGCCAATTGCTCGCGCAGTGACGGTGACAGCGCGTCATCTTGTGCCAGCGCCTCAATCAGTTCCTGATGATGCGCCCACAGCTCCCCATCGGGATAATCGAGCAGGCGGGCGATAATGCGTAACGTCATCATCATCAATCCTCCTGCATCACTTTACTGTTCATGTCACGCGTTTTGCTGGTGACATCAATGGCATCAATGCGTTTGCTGTTAAACAGGTTGAATTTGCTGTCGCTGCCGTGACAACCTTCGCCGAAGCTGAAACCGCATCCTTTGCTTTCCGGAAAGGCGTCACGCGCCAACTCACGGTGGCTGGACGGCACGACAAAGCGATCTTCATAGTTGGCAATCGCCAGGTAGCGATACATTTCCTGTGCCTGAGCGTCGGTCAAGCCCACCTGCTCCAGTGCGCGGGTATCGATCACCCCTTCTACAGTTTCTGCACGTTTAAAGTGGCGCATCGCCAACATGCGTTTCAGCGCCAGCAGTACCGGTGCGGTATCACCTGCCGTCAGTAGATTTGCCAGGTACTGCACCGGAATGCGCAGACTTTCCACGTCCGGTAGCACCCCGCTGTGTGCCAGCGCGCCCGCATCAGCGGCTGATTGGATGGGTGACAACGGCGGCACATACCACACCATGGGCAGCGTGCGATACTCCGGGTGCAGCGGCAGCGCCAATTTCCACTCCATCGCCATTTTGTAGACCGGCGATTGCTGTGCCGCTTCGATAACCCCGCGCGGCACGCCGTCTTTCAGCGCCTGAGCAATCACGTTCGGGTCGAGGAATACCTCAAGCTGACGCTGGTAGAGATCCTGCTCGCTCTTCGTGGCTGCCACTTCAGCGATACGATCGGCGTCATACAGCAGCACACCGAGATAGCGGATGCGACCAACACAGGTTTCAGCACAGAGGGTCGGTTGCCCACTTTCGATACGCGGGTAGCAGAAGATGCATTTTTCGGATTTTCCGCTCTTCCAGTTAAAGTAGATTTTTTTTGTACGGGCAGCCGGTCAGGCACATGCGCCAGCCGCGACATTTATACTGATCGATCAGCACAATGCCGTCTTCCCCACGTTTGTAAATCGCACCGCTCGGGCAGGTCGCGACGCAAGCCGGGTTCAGGCAATGCTCGCACAGGAGCGGCAATACATCATGAAGGTGTTTTCGAACTGGCCGTACATCTCCTTTTGCATATGCTCAAAGTTTTTATCTTTGGCACGCCCGTTGAACTCACCGCCCAGATCATCTTCCCAGTTCGGCCCCATTTCGATTTTCTTCATGCGCTGACCGGTAATCAGCGAGCGCGGACGCGCTATCGGCTGATGTTTCCCTTCCGGCGCTTTACGCAAGTTTTCATAGTCGTAGTCAAACGGCTCATAATAGTCATCGAGTTGCGGCACATCCAGGTTGGCAAAAATCTTGGACAGTACGCTGACGCGGTTGCCCATGCACGGTTCCAGTTTGCCGCTGATTTTACGAATCCAGCCGCCTTTCCATTTGTCCTGATCTTCCCAGGCGTGGGGATAGCCCACACCCGGTTTGATTTCGACGTTGTTGAACCAGGCGTATCCCATCCCCTCGCGGCTGGTCCAGACGTTTTTACAGGTAACGGAGAAGGTATGGCAGCCGATGCATTTGTCCAGATTCAGCACCATGTCCACTTGGGAACGAATTTTCATCAGGCTTTCTCCTGCGCGGTCAGTGAACGGGCTGCGGGCTGTTCGTAATCCTGGCCTTCATCATCCAACCAATCGATACGTTTCATTTTGCGCACCACTACGAATTCGTCGCGGTTACACCCGACCGTGCCGTAGTAGTTAAAGCCGTAGGCTAACTGCGCATAACCACCGATCATGTGCATGGGTTTCGGCGTAATACGCGTCACCGAGTTGTGAATACCGCCGCGCTGGGCGGTGATCTCTGATCCGGACAAGTTCACGATGCGCTCCTGCGCGTGGTACATCATGGTCATGCCTACCGGTACGCGCTGGCTCACCACCGCACGCGCCGTCAGTGCTCCGTTGGTGTTGAACGCCTCTATCCAGTCGTTGTCCATAATGCCCAAATCCCGTGCATCATCCTCACTCAGCCAGATAACCGGCCCACCGCGCCCCAACGTCAGCATCAGCAGGTTGTCGCTGTAGGTGGAGTGAATGCCCCACTTCTGGTGCGGCGTCAGGAAGTTGAGCGGCTTCTCCGGGTTGCCGTTTGGTTTCTGATTAATCACCGGTGCCACCGCGCGGGTATCTACTTGCGGGCGGTACACCAGCAGGCTTTCTCCAAAGGCGCGCATCCATTCGTGATCCTGATACAACTGCTGACAGCCTGACAGCGTGCGCCACGGAATCAACTCATGCACGTTGGTGTAGCAGGCATTGTAGGAGACGTGTTCATCTTACAAACCTGACCAGGTCGGGCTAGAGATGATTTTGCGCGGCTGGGCCTGAATATCGCGGAAGCGGATTTTTTCATCTTCTTTATTCAGCGCCAGGTGCGTGTGGTCGCGACCGGTAAATTTGCTCAACGCCTCACAGGCTTTTACCGTCACCTGACCGTTGGTTTCCGGTGCCAGCGTCAGGATCATTTCCGCTGCGTCGATGGCAGTGTCAATTTTTGGCCGCCCCGCCGCTGCGCCTTCAGCCTTGGTGTAGTTGAGTTTTCTCAGAAAATCGACTTCAGTTTGCGTGTTCCAACCAATGCCTTTACCACCGTTACCCAGTTTATCCAGCAACGATCCCACCGAGGTGTAGCGTTCATAGAGATTCGGGTAATCGCGTTCGACCACCATCAGGTGCGGTGCGGTTTTTCCGGGGATCAGATCGCACTCGCCTTTTTTCCAATCATCCACGCCGAACGGCTGCACCAATTCTGCCGCAAAATCGTGTTGAATCGGCAACGTCACCAGATCGGTTTCGACGCCAAGATGCCCCTGGCACACGCACGAGAAGGTTTTGGCAATGCCTTTGTAGATTTCCCAATCACTCTTGGCATCCCAGGCAGGATCAACCGCCGCTGACAGCGGGTGAATAAACGGATGCATATCTGAGGTATTCATGTCGTCTTTTTCGTACCAGGTGGCCGTCGGCAATACGATATCGAAATAGAGACAGGTGCTGGACATGCGGAAATCCAGCGTCACCACCAGATCCAGCTTGCCTTCACCGCCCTGTACCTGCCACTCCACCTCTTCCGGCATAACGCCGCCCTGATTACCGAGATCCTGGCCTTGCAGCCCGTGTTCAGTACCGAGCAGGTATTTGAGCATGTATTCGTGCCCTTTACCGGACGAACCCAACAGGTTAGAACGCCAGATAAACAGGTTGCGCGGGAAGTTTTGCGGGTTGTCCGGCTGTTCAGCGGCAAACGCGATAGTGCCTGCTTTCAGCGCCTGCACGGCATACTCTTGCGGCGTCATTCCCGCTTGCTACGCGTTGGCGGCGATACTGAGCGGATTGACGTTCAACTGCGGCGGAGAGGGCAGCCAGCCCATGCGTTCGGCACGCACGTTAAAATCGATTATGCTGCCAGTAAAACGGGATTTATCCGCCAGCGGCGACAGGAATTCCTGCGGTGCTACCGTTTCGTAGCGCCACTGGCTGGAGTGGTTGTAGAAAAAGGAGGTGCTGTTCATGTGGCGCGGCGGACGCTGCCAATCAAGACCGAACGCCAGCGGTGTCCAACCGGTTTGCGGACGCAGTTTTTCCTGACCGACATAGTGCGCCCAACCGCCACCGCTTTGACCAACGCAGCCGCAGAACACCAGCATGTTGATCAGGCCACGGTAGTTCATGTCCATGTGGTACCAGTGGTTGATACCGGCACCGACGATAATCATTGAACGGCCGTGGGTTTTATCGGCATTATCCGCAAATTCGCGTGCGATACGTACTATGTTATAATGCGAAACACCAGTGATCTGCTCGGCCCACGCCGGGCTGTAGGCTTTCACCTCATCATAGTCACAAGCGCAGTTTTCATCGTTCAGTCCGCGATCCAGCCCGTAATTCGCCAGCGTCAGGTCGTAAACGCTGGCTACCAACGCTTCGCTGCCATCGGCCAGCGTCAGGCGTTTTACTGGCAGTTTATGGGACAACACTTCGTCAAGGGCAACGCTGCTGAAATGCTCGCTCGGTAATCCGCCAAAGTACGGGAAACCAACCTCTGCCACCTCATCGTGCACACCCAACAGGCTCAGGCGCAGTTGTACCTCTTCGCCACTGACTCCGTCGCGCTGCTCCAGATTCCATTTGCCCTGATCGCCCCAACGGTAGCCAATGGAACCTTGTGGCGCAGTGAGAGTGCCACTCTGCTCATCAATAGCCACCGTTTTCCACTGCGGATGGTTTTCCTGACCGAGGTTATCCAGCAAATCGGAAGCTCGCAGCATGCGGCCCGCCGCGTAGTAACCCTCTTCACGCGGTTCCAGCAACACCAGCATCGGCATGTCGGTATAGCAGCGCACGTAGTCGGTGAAATAGCGGCTCGGGTTGTCCAGATGAAACTCTTTGAGAATCACATGGCCCATCGCCAGCGCCATAGCGCTGTCGGTGCCCTGTTTCCGATTCAGCCACTGGTCACACAGCTTGGCGATTTCCGCATAATCCGGCGTCACCTCCACGGTTTTGGTGCCCTTGTAACGCACCTCGGCAAAGAAGTGCGCATCCGGGGTACGCGTTTGCGGCACGTTGGAACCCCAGGCGATAATGTACGACGAGTTATACCAGTCGGCTGATTCCGGCACATCGGTCTGTTCGCCCCAGGTCTGCGGCGACGCCGGCGGCAAATCACAATACCAGTCGTAGAAGCTCAGGCAGACACCGCCGAGCAGAGACAGGTAGCGCGCCCCCGCCGCATAAGACACCATCCACGTCACCGGGATTGGCGAGAAGCCGATAATGCGGTCGGGTCCAAAGGTTTTGGCCGTGTATACGTTGGAGGCCGCGATCAGTTCGTTGACCTCGTTCCAGTCAGAGCGCACAAAGCCACCGCGACCGCGTATTTTCTTGTAATAAGCGGTTTTTGCCGGGTCGGTCACGATAGAAGCCCAGGCATCGACCGGATCGGAGTACGCCAGTTTGGCTTCACGCCATAGCTTGAGCAGACGCTTACGCATCATCGGGTATTTCAGGCGATTGGCGCTGTAAAGATACCAGGAGTAACTGGTACCACACGGGCAGCCGCGCGGTTCATGATTTGGCAGGTCCGGGCGGGTGCGAGGATAGTCGGTCTGCTGCGTTTCCCAGGTGACCAGACCATTTTTCACATAGATTTTCCAACTGCACGATCCGGTACAGTTGACGCCGTGCGTGGAGCGTACCACTTTATCGTGTTGCCAGCGGCTGCGGTAACTATCTTCCCAATCCCGGTTGGTATTGAGCGTCTGACCGTGCCCATCTGCAAAGGGCTCGGCCAATTGTTTAAAGTAACGTAACCGGTCAAGAAATTTGCTCATCCGGACTCTCCTACTGCGAAGCCTGCTGGCTTCTGTCGTTATGAATGCGCGTAGCCGATACGGTGTGTCAAACGGCGAAATCGAATGAAATACCACCAAGGGATTATGAAAACAAAAAAACATATCAATATGAAAAATATAGATATTAATAATCTTTGTACCCAAAGGGATAACAATGATTTCATCTCGTGACTATTTGGAGGTAGGTAGCGTGGCGAGAGGAAGATAGAAAGCAAAACGCGACGCAATGATGCGCCGCGCGAGGTTGCTGAACCCGTCATTTTACGCTTCGTCATCCTCAGCGAAAGCTGGGGATCTCGATGAGAATGAACGCGTTTCTTCTGCAAGCGATTCCCGCTTTCGCGTGAATGACGGAAGTGGGCGGAATGATGGAAGTGGATGGGAGTGACGGCGGTGGGCCGGAATGCCAGAGGTGACGGGTAGCTCACCATCAGGTTATCGGCTATCGCGCTGTTTTATGCCCATAGAACAGCCAGGTGATCAACACGCACACCCCATAACACAGGATAAACACTTTTATTGCCCCCGCCGGTGAACCGGTCAGCTCGAGTGACGTACCGAACGCTTTGGGGATAAAGAACCCGCCGATGGCGCCAATGGCAGAGATAAAACCAAGCGCGGCAGCAGAGTCTGTCGCCGCTTCACGCAGCGCATCGTCATAGCTGCCACCACGCGCTTTAACGCGTTCTGCGGTCAAACGATGGAAAATCACGGCAATCATCTGGAAGGTCGATCCACTGCCCAATCCGGCGGTGAGGAACAGCAGCATAAACAACCCAAAGAACACGGCGAAGCTGCCCGCATGACCATCCGTAGCCAACGATAGATAGAGCAATACCGAGAATAGCGCCATCAAGATAAAGTTGATCAGCGTGACACGTACGCCAGCAAAACGGTCGGACAGCATGCCGCACACCGGTCGCGCCAATGCGCCAAGCAGAGGGCCAAAAAACGCGTAGTGCAGGATAACAATATCGGGAAATTGCGTTTTGGCGAGCATGGCAAAGCCCGCAGAAAATCCGATAAACGAGCCAAACGTGGAGAGGTAAAGAAAACTGAGTACCCACAAATGCAAGCGTTTGAGCACCGGCATTTGCTGACTGATGGAGGCTTTGGTGGTGCTCAGATCGTTCATGCCAAACCAGGCCGCCAGCGAGGCCACCAGCAGGAAAAGCACCCAAATCCAGGCGGAGCGATACAACCACACCGTGCTGCCATCCGTCTGTGCTACACCGCCAGCCGCGCCAAGCAACGGCAAGAAAATGACCAGCGGCACCAGAATCTGCATCACGCTAACACCCAGATTATCCAATCCGCCATTCAGCCCTAGCGCACCCCCCTGCCTGGCTTTAGGGAAAAAGAAACTGATGTTCGCCATGCTGGACGCAAAGTTCGCCCCAGCAAAGCCGCACAGCAACGAGATGATGACAAAGGTGTGATACGGCGTTTGCGTATCCCGCACCACAAACCCCAGCCACAGGCACGGGATCACCAAAATCATGGTACTCAGGGTGGTCCAGCGTCGTCCACCAAAGAGGGGGATGACAAAGGAGTACGGTACGCGCAGCAACGCGCCGGACACCGAGGGCAGCGCGGTTAATAAAAACAGCTGATCAGTCGAGAAGTGAAATCCCACTTTATTCAGGTTAACGGCCACGGTGCTAAACAGCATCCAGACGCAGAAAGAGAGCAATAAGCACGGGATGGAAATCCACAGGTTACAGGTGGCAATGCGCTGCCCCTGCCGTTGCCAGAAATCGGGATCTTCCGGGTACCACTCGCCAATGGTCGCGTTAAGCGGCTTGCACGTAGGATCATTTGTTGTTGAAGGTTGCGTCATAAAAACCTCAGTGAGTAAAACTCGGTATATAACTTTGAGGGAAATAACAGGGCATTCAGGGCGCAACATGAGGGATGCTAGTGTAAATAAAATTGATATGAATTAACGCCCTGTCAGGTAAAAAACGCCCTTTCTACTCCATCCACCACCTTGTGAGTAACCCTGCGTTAAAAAATAAAAACCGCGAATTCAGCCCGTTAACGCAACTTCACCCTCAACTACTCCCAGCTATGACCCGAGACGGATATTTGTGGGTACTTATTAAGGGGTATGGGGTTATAGCGAAGGATGGTGAAGAATGCAGACCTATCAGATACCTTTCGCTTTGTCGTCTGATTCAGCGATACAGCACACGTGCAAAAACAGGACATTTGTTGAACAACGCTTTGAGCGAAGGATGGCGACGTGGAGTTCCCATGGTTAAACGTCTTTTACTGCCGCTGTCGCTGACACACCAGGTAGCGATGCTGATGTTGTTACTCGGACTGCTTGGCATTGTGGGTATGGGCATATCCAGTTGAATGTCGCAGAATATTCAAGGAAATGCGCACGCCATCAATAAAGCGGGCTCCTTGCGTATGCAGAGCTATCGCCTGCTCTCCATGATGCCGTTATCCAACAGCAGCCACATTTACCAGGACGATCTCGAACGTGATGAGACCAACAGAGATTTACAGCAGGCGGTGCTGCGCGAAGGGTTGAGCGAACCGTTTTCTCAACTGCGCGCGTTCTGGCAAACCCAATTGCGTCCCCAGTTGCAGCAGGCGTCTCGCCCGGATGAAGCCGCCAGAGATGTTGCTGCCTTTGTCGCGCAGTTGGATGATCTGGTGTTCGCCATCAACCACAGCACCGAAGAACGCATTGCGTTGGTCACCAAAATCCAACGCCTGTTTATCGCTCTGATGGGCATGGTGCTGCTGGCAACCATTCTCTATTTACGTCACCGTTTGCTGACACCGCTGCGTAAGCTGGTCGCCATGGCGCAAGCCATCGGCCACGGTGATTTCAGTGAACGCGTCAGCCTCTCCGGCAAAGATGAAATGAGCACGCTGGCGCAAGCGTTGAACAGTATGTCGGATGAACTTTCCGCTATCTACCACCAGTTGGAACAAAGCGTTGCGGAACAGACCACCCGTCTGCGCCAGAAAAACGATACCCTTTCCTTTCTGTATCGCGCCAGCCGTCGTTTGCATACCAACGCGCCGCTGTGCAGTCGGGTGATGCCTATTCTCAACGAATTGCCCGCGCTAATGCCGCTGAACAATATCCAACTGCGACTGTATGAGAGCAATAACCAGGAGCAGTTTCATCAGTTCAGTCACGAAGCACCTTACGATGCGGCGAGCTGTCCTGACGCCAATTGCCAAAGCTGCGGTGTATACAGAAACGCGAATACTGCCAGCGGAGAGCCGCTATTTTGGACGCTGCACGATCAACACCATCAATATGGCATGGTGCTGGCCACTCGAGCCGGTGAATGCGAACTGAGCCCGGATCAACAGCAGTTGCTGAATACCCTGCTGAGACAACTCACCAGTACATTGACACTGGAACGACAATCTGAACACCAGCAGCAACTGATACTGATGGAAGAACGTGCGGCAATTGCGCGTGAATTGCATGATTCACTGGCCCAATCGCTCTCTTGCCTGAAAATTCATGTCAGTTGCATTCAGGTGCAAGGCGGAAATCTGTCAGATGAGATACGCAGTCAGTTGACCGAAATGCGTGAAGAACTGAACACCGCCTAGCGTCAACTGCGTGAGCTATTGACCACATTTCGACTGCAACTCAACGAATCTGGCCTGTTGCCCGCACTGCGCGCCACCGTCGAAAAATATGAAAAACGCTTGTGATTTCCTTTGCAGTTGCATTATCAGTTGCCACCACAAGCGGTATCGGCCCATCAGGGAATTCATGTCCTGCAAATCGTGCGTGAGGCGCTCAGCAATATCTACAAACATGCGCAGGCAAGCGAGGTGGACATTACGCTGGTGCGGCGCGAAAAACGTATCGAATTGACCGTACGTGATAACGGCATCGGCATCGTTCAAGATAGCCAGCGCGCCAATCATTACGGTTTGATTATCATGCGAGACCGCGCACACAGCCTGCATGGAGAGTGTGTTATTGCGCGCCATCAGGATGGCGGAACGCAGGTGAAAGTGACTTTTGACGCAGAAAACCGCTACCGCCCGGAATTAACAGGAGAAGACCATGACGAATGAAATGCCAAACGACGATAGCGCGACCCTTTTATTGATTGACGACCATCCAATGTTGCGCAATGGCGTAAAACAGTTGCTCAGCATGGTGCCCGGTTTGCGTGTGGTGGGTGAAGCCAGCGACGGGGAACAAGGCGTGATATTGGCGGCAGAGTTAGATCCAGACCTGATTTTGCTGGACCTGAACATGCCCGGTATGAACGGATTGGAGACGCTGGTGCGTTTGCGAGAAAAGGCGCTCTCTGGCAGCGTTGTCGTCTTTAGCGTTTCCGATCATGAAGATGACGTGGTGAGCGCCTTGAAAAACGGGGCGAATGGCTACCTGCTTAAAGACATGGAACCGGAAGATTTGTTGGTGTCGTTGCATCAGGCGGCATCGGGTAAGATTGTGCTTAGCGAAACCCTGATGCCGATCCTCGCCGCCAGCCTGCGGGAAAACCGTCAGGGGAGCGATCGCAGTATTCAGCAGTTGACGCCCCGTGAGCGCGATATTCTGAAACTGCTGGCACAAGGGCTTGCCAATAAAGTGATTGCACGCAAGCTTTCCATCACGGAAAGTACAGTGAAGGTGCACGTTAAGCATCTGCTGAAAAAAATGAAGCTGAAATCGCGTGTGAAAGCGGCAGTGTGGGTGCTGCAAGAGAAAATCTTTTAATCGCCGGGAGCCGCCATAAGCGCCATCCGGGCAGCACCACGTTGACGGTTAACGCAAGAAGACTTTACCTTCCAGATAGGTGACAGCCTGGCCGCTAATCAGCACCCGATCGCCTTGCCATTGGCAATGCAAATCGCCGCCACGGGCTGAAACCTGGCGTGCACGCATCGTGGTTTTTCCTAATCGATCGTGCCAATAGGGAATCAACATGCTGTGCGCCGAGCCAGTGACCGGATCTTCGGCAACGGCTTCTCCCGGGCAGAAAAAGCGGCTGACAAAATCATAGTCGTCTCCCGGTGCCGTCACGCACACCAATTTGCCCAAGTGTTTCATGGCGTGAATATCTGGCGTTAACGCTTCGACCTATTGTTGGTTTTCCAGTACCACCAGATAATCGCGTGCCGCACGTACCTCAACCGCGTCGTCGATCCCCAAACAGCGCAACAACAGCGCGGGCGGCGTGACCGGCTCCGCCTGCCAGGCAGGGAAATCAAGCGTCAAACCCGCATCACTGCGCGTGACTGTCAGTTCCCCGACGAAACGGGTCGAGAAACGGATCGTATCTCCCGCGTGCCCCATGGCGGTGAAAATCACATGCGCTTCCGCCAGCGTGGCGTGTCCACACAGGTTGATTTCACCCTGCGTGGTAAACCAACGTAACGCAAAGCCCTGCTCTGAGGGTACAAAAAAGGCCGTTTCTGGTTGTGCTGGCGTGCCATCTGCAACAAGCGTTCATTCGGCAACCATGCCGTCAATGGGCATACCGCTGCCGCATTGCCGCCAAACGTGTGCTGTGTAAACGCATCGACCAAATAAAAATCCACGATTAACATTGTTACTCCTTGATTGCCAGGCTGCTTAGCGCTGTTCTGTGAGATTTAATCGCCCTATAAACATTACTGTCATTCATGCGTTCGATCGGATTTTATTCACGGGTAAACCTGAATACAGGTGAAAAAAGAGAGTCTTCCTTCTTTAAAAAACTTTACATTTCTTTTCATTTGGTTAAATAACACCATGAATATTAAACCATTCATAAACTATGAGTGGGGATTATTGTCATAATCCTACTTATTCCCTCTATTTACTTCGCTAAACTCACATTAAGAGTCGTTTTTTGCTATTCGCCACAGTAATGATTTTCGACGCCGTTTGGCGTAATGCGCATTGCTGCTCGGCGCAGAGGGACAATCATGATTAAACAGCGTACAGAACGCTTTATCGGACTGGAATGGCTGCGTTTTCTGCTCAGCTGCTATGTGATGATCTATCACACAGCCCATGTTTATCCCCAGGTAAAACGTATGCCTTTTTTAAGTGAACTGACAAGCATGGTTTTTTTCGCCACCAGCACCTTTTTCGTGCTTTCCGGTTTTTTGCTGGCCCACGTTTATATTCACGGTGGGCAATTGCGCGAACCCGCCCGCCATTTTTGGGCCAAACGGCTGTTCACCCTTTATCCCATCCATATCATGGCACTGCTCGCCTCTATCGCCGTGGTCACCCTGATGCAATGGCTAGCAGTTCCGCCGGAAGGTCAGGTCGCCAGCGCACGCTTTGTCATTTATGACACCAATGAGCCGAATGTCGATCCGGAAAGCCTGCGCCATTACATGACCAATGCACAATTGCTCTTCAATGGCCTGCTGCAAGTGTTTATGCTGCAAGCGTGGAATCCCCACTTTCTGACGTTCAATGCCCCGCAGTGGTCGCTCTCAACGCTGTTTTTCTTCTATTTGCTGTTCCCTGCACTGGGGCCACGCTTACTTAATAGTCGTCACCCCTGGCTGTGGCTTGGTATTGTTTGTCTGCTCTATTTGATACCACCTGCCTGGATTATTTGGAAGCAGCAGCTTGGTATGCCCTACACCGGTTTACTGCAACGCGGACCTATTTTCCGTTTGCCAGAATTTTTAGCAGGGATTTTAGGCTATGCTCTATTCCGCTATTATCGCGATCGCGCCAGAATGCCGCTGACCAGCGGCCAACGTTCGGGGATTGCCGCGTTCATTCTGCTGAATTTCATCGCAGGTGCTTGGTTGTTCAACAATGGCGAGGCCTACTGGTATTTCTTGTTGCACAACGGTCTGCTGCTGCCCGCTCAGGTGGGATTAGTGTGTCTGAGCACGCTGGCACGCGATCCGGATAGCCACTGGCTGCGCCATTGGTCACCGCGGTTGGGTGCAGCATCACTCTCTATTTTTGCGTTTCATGTCCCGCTGTTTAATCTGTTCCGAACGCTGGAGCAGTTGTTGTGCGGCGATCCTAAGACCTTCTTTAACGATTGGGAGCAGTGCGCAGTGGCCGCCGGGAACGTGCAGCTTTCACTGCCCGGCTACGGTATATTTTTGCTGGCAACCGTGGTTATCTGCTTACTGTTCCAGGAGCAAATTGTGACGCGGGTGCGCCAATTTCTCACAACGCGTTTTCTGCCACGTAAGGCGCGTCCTGAGAGAAACCTACGCAAGCCACAACAAACGGCGTGATGTCCCTCCCCTCTCTTCGCGCCACCGGACGGCGCAAAGGGGATAGCACCTTATTGAAAGGTGATTTTGATCTGGTTATAGCGCTTAATCATCATTGATATGTTTTATAACAATTTAGATTCTAACGAATCGATGTTTTATTGTAGAGTCAGATCACATTTCCTGTTACTGTTTGCAGTGCCGAAATTAACGGCCCAACTGCTTTAGCCAGCGCCATTGGCAGCATTATTCATCAACGACTTCCACTGTATTATCTCCCAAAAAATGACACATACTAAACGCGCACTATCTTCCCTGGGGTTGGCCTTTGCTCTAGCAATGACTGGCACGTCTGCAAGCTACGCCGATACGGTCTGGCTCAACAACGGGGACAAAATTACCGGGAAAATTACGCTGCTTGACGGCGGAAAACTGTTTATCACCACGGATTATGCAGGCTCCGTTTCTGTTGCCTGGGATCAGGTCAAAACCTTCGAATCCGACCACGGGTTGGTAATTCAGGGAGAACGCTATGAAAACGGCGTGCTGTATCCGAGCCTGAAAGCGGGTGAAAACCGTTCCGTCGTCGGCGCGCCTGCCGGTGCAGGTCAAGGTGAACAAACGCTGGCTCTGACCAATATCAAATCTATCGTTACTGCAAAACCGTTGGTCACTGACTTCTCCTGGAAAGGCAATATCGACGCCGGGATGTCGCACAAGAAGAGCTCTACCGAGACAGAAAACTACGACGTCACCCTTGATACCCGGATGCGCCACGGCACCTGGCGTCATAACGTGGATGGTACATACCACGAAGCCACCGAGAATGATGTTCGCAGCACCAAGAATGCCTCCGGCGAATACGCACTGGATAAATTTCTCGATGAGCAATGGTTCGTCCAATCGCGTTACTATTACAAACGCGACTGGATCGAGAAAATCAAGGTCAACCGCTCGTTCGGTCTTGGTCCCGGTTACCAGTTCTGGGACAATGATTTAGGCGCGTTCTCTCTGACGTCTCTGGTCAACAGCCAAACCTTTACCTATCAGAATGAAGCGGAAGGCAAAGAGGACAACTTCTACTCCGCCGGTCTGAAATGGGCCTACAACCGTTATCTGTACAGCAAAACCATTGAAGCCTTCACCAACGGTGAAGTTGGGCGTTCTCTAGATGGTACTGCCCCCATCTATTTGAAAGCGGAAGGCGGCTTGCGCTTCAAATTGACCGACTGGTCTTCATTGAGTATGCGCGTGGTGCGCACCCGCATCGAAAGTAATCAAGGGGATGTGGACGATACCATGTATACGCTAGGCCTTGGCGTAGGTTGGTAACCCGTTGCGTCGCCATTGACTGATTTATTGCGGTCAATGGCGACGCGCTAAGGTGTTGTTCGATGATGTGTTAATTAACGCGATGTTGGTTAACGATGCTAAACGCCCCACCAGTCGCCCTGCTGTGGATGTATCTGCTTCGCCTGTTCCTGAAGCTCTCTCACCCGCTGCGCCAGCGCCGTTAAGCACTCATCGGCCATACCGTGTTTTTTAAGCTCCTCTTCCAGTGCAAACAGATACTGTGCGTTGGTTCCCAGCGGACCACTGGCTCTGGCAATCAGGGGAGCAACGCGGTGTATGCAGGTATCCGCTTCAATCAGCGGATGTTGCTCTTGCGAAACAAACACCAACGCCGTGAGTGTTTCGCCGTTTTGGCAGTGCAGATCGCACCATTCCGGACGGTAGCAACCGGTAATCATCTCGCGCTTCCACAGCAGTTTCAGATCCTCACGCAGTGAGTCCTCCGGCAAACGAAATGCCATTCCGGTCGTTTTCCCACCTGGCGTTAATGCCAGCATGCGTCCAGGTTGCGTTGCCGTACCGCGTCCTGCCGTAAGGCGCAGGCAAAATGCGCGCTGCCAGCCTGGAAGTGTGGCCAAACGGGCTTCCTCCGGTGTAAATACCGGATTCCACATCAGTGAGCCGTAGCCAAAGACCCACACCGGGCTATCAGGGCGACGTGATAGCGTCTGGTTCAGGGAGTCCGCTCGCTGCTGAGGCGTGAGCAGCAAGTTTTCTTCGATACAACCAAAAGACGTACCACAATCAGCTTTTTGTAAAAAATCGCTTGTTAACAATACCTTACCCCTTAACAGCCAATAACCGAACAATAACCGCCGCGTTCTTTCTGACAAAAACAGCGTAACTGCTTAAAATTTCTGCAACTGATTCCAGAATATGCCATTTTTTGTGTGGCAATCAAGCTTGATCTTAATCACAAAGGGTTAATGTAACGCTGAAATCGTAACAAAAAAGGGTGAACAACGCCTTTTTAGCCACGCGTGCTTTTTGCCTGTCACTAAAATAATAATCACTATCATCAACATGCTACGATGTTATCCATCACATCAATAACGATATCGGCTGAATGATGGAGAAATTTAATGGCTCATCCGACAGGTTTTCACCCAGCCCAACCCCGATTAATCCAGGTTAAACGCATCACCGATCTCTCACCGCACTTGCGCTGCATCACTTTTCACAGCGACACACTGCACAACTATCCAGCAGTCGGGCGACATGCCGCGCATATCAAACTGTTTTTAGCGCGCCCCGGCCAGAAAGAGCCTACGTTACCCACTTTGGGAGAACGACGCCCACAATGGCCAGAAGGTGAGGCGCGCCCCGTCGTGCGCACTTATACTATTTATGCATTCCGGCCCAAATTGGGCGAAGTGGATGTTGCCTTTGCGCTGCACGACCACGGCGGACCCGCCGTCACGTTTGCCCGCAACGCACAGCCCGGAGACAGAGTAGGCATTACTCAACCGGGTGGTCCGCACCCAATGCTGCCTGCGTCCAGCGCCTATTATCTGGCAGGCGATCCCTCTTCGTTGCCCGCTATTGCGGCGCTGCTCGGCGCGCTGCCCCCCATGCCGTTATCCGCATCGACAGCGAGGCCGATCGTCTGCTACTGGCCGCTCCCACCGGCCTCAGCGTGCATTGGGTGGTCGGCTCGACCGTCAGCACAGATACGTTGTTGCAACAGTTCCACGCCGTGACGCGCGATATTGACGCCAGCAGTGCATTTTTCTGGCTGGCGGGCGAAGACCGCATCGTGGTGCAACTACGCCGTTACGTACGCAGAGAACTCAAGGTTGAGAGAAATCAGCTCTACGCCATGCCATATTGGTGTGAAGGGTTAAACGAAGAGGATTATCACCAGAAACGTCACGATGTCATGGATAACCCGGATGATTGAGTGGGCTAAAATTCACTAGCCACATCAATACAGTGGGGAGAAAACTGCCAAATTCTCCCCACTAATCCTATTTTAGCCCTCAAAAATGTAAAATTACTTAAAATCTCCCACCTGCTGCGCGCATTCTGCTAATTTGCATTTGTTTTTTAGGCTATAACTATCTCTAAGCCACTTTTTTCCGCAACGTCACACCCTTAACCATGCATTGCCGTCGCTATCCGCGTGGCGCATGTAAAGAGAACAATAAGGTGTGCGGCACTGTTAGTAAGACTCAATACTTTATGATAAGGAGCCGCCCGCCATGAAGTCGCACACCGAGGTGATCAAAACGCGTCACCACGAATATTCCCTGATCTTCCCCATCATCGCGCTGTTTGTATTGCTGCAATGGAGCGATGCACAAAACCTGATGGCTATCCTTGGCATCAACTTTATTGCACTGGTGGGCATTCTCGCCAGCGCCTTTAGCGTAGTGCGCCATGCTGACGTGTTGGCCCACCGACTGGGCGAACCCTACGGCTCACTGATCCTCAGTCTCTTCGTCGTTATTCTTGAAGTGAGTCTGATCTCTGCGCTGATGGCCACGGGCGATGCCGGTCCAGACCTGATGCGTGATACGCTTTATTCCATCATTATGATCGTCAGCGGCGGCCTGGTCGGATTTGCCTTACTGTTAGGCGGTCGGAAATTTGCCACTCAGCACGTTAATTTGATCGGTATCAAGCAGTACCTGATGGCCATTTTCCCACTGGCAATTATCGTGCTGGTCTTCCCCACCTCACTGCCGGGCAGTAATTTTACCACCGGGCAAGCGCTGATTATCGCCCTCATCTCCGCCGCCATGTACGGCGTGTTTCTTCTGATCCAAACGCGCACGCACCAGAGCCTGTTTATCTACGAACATGAGGATGAAAGTGATGACGGCGACCCGCACCATGGCAAACCCTCTTCACACAGTTCGTTGTGGCACACCGCCTGGCTTCTAATTCATCTTGTGGCGGTGATCAGTATCACCAAAATGGACTCTGCGCAGCTTAATGCGCTGCTGACACGCATGAATGCCCCAGAGCAGTTCGCTGGCTTTCTGGTGGCGCTGCTTATTCTCTCTCCTGAGGGGCTGGGCGCTATCAAAGCGGTGCTGCGTAATCAGGTGCAGCGTGCAATGAACCTGTTTTTCGGATCGGTGCTCGCCACGATTTCACTGACCGTGCCAGCAGTAACCGTCATTGCCAGCTTAACGGGCAATACGCTGAATTTCGGTCTGGAAATGCCAAGCATCGTCGTCATGGTCTCGGTGTTGATGTTATGTCATATTTCGTTCTCAACGGGCAGGACCAACGTGTTGAACGGCAGCGCACATTTAGTGCTGTTTGCTGCGTATTTGATGACAATCATGCTGTGATCCTACAGGAAGGCCCTGATTTTACGTCAGGGCACCCTGTATTTTGATGTAAGTCTTAACACTCCGCGCTTAACAGGCGTATCCTACACTTCACTTATCGACGACGGGCCAACTGCCCGCCATTTTTTTGTCCTTTTTTGGTCTGACATAAGATGAAAACGCATGGAGTAAGCGGGGTTACGCTTTTTAGTGCGCTGATCGCCGCCTGTTGGCGCGAAAAATATACCGCACAACGTTTGGTTCACGACATTATCGCGGGAATCACCGTAGGGATTATTGCCATTCCACTGGCAATGGCGTTGGCGATTGCCAGCGGTGTTCCACCGCAGTACGGGCTTTACACCTCGGCAATTGCCGGGATTGTCATTGCGGTAACCGGAGGGTCACGCTATAGCGTTTCCGGCCCAACGGCAGCCTTCGTGGTGATTCTTTATCCGGTTTCCCAGCAGTTTGGCCTCTCAGGCTTGCTGATGGCCACACTGCTTTCCGGGGTGTTTTTGGTGTTGATGCGCGTCTGCCGTTTTGGACGCCTGATTGAATATATCCCGCTGTCAGTGACTCTAGGGTTTACCTCAGGCATCGGTATCACCATTGTCACTATGCAGATTAAGGATCTGTTTGGTCTGCACCTGACCACCGTGCCGGAGCACTATATCGAAAAAGTGATGGCGCTGGCACAAGCGCTCCCAACGCTGACGATGGCTGACACACTTATTGGCCTGACTACGCTGGCAGTGCTGGTTTTTTGGCCCAAACTGGGCATCCGCTTGCCGGGCCATTTGCCTGCGCTGCTGGCAGGCGTTGCTGTCATGGGTATCATGTCGCTGATGGGCCATGATGTCGCCACCATCGGCTCCCGCTTTAGCTATATGCTGGCTGATGGCTCGCAGGGTCAGGGAATTCCGCCTATTCTGCCGCAGTGGGAGCTACCGTGGAATGTGTCCGCAGCCGGTGAACCGGCCATGACGCTCAACTGGCAGAGCATTTCTGCCCTGCTCCCTGCGGCATTTTCCATGGCGATGCTTGGCGCTATCGAATCACTGCTGTGCGCGGTGGTGCTGAACGGTATGACCGGTAAAAAACACAACTCCAATGCCGAATTGATGGGACAAGGCTTGGGTAATCTGATCGCGCCGTTCTTTGGCGGCATCACCGCCACCGCGGCTATCGCGCGCTCCGCCGCCAACGTGCGCGCCGGGGCAACCTCCCCCATTTCGGCGGTGGTGCACGCGCTGTTGGTGCTGCTGGCGCTTTTGGTGCTGGCCCCCTGGCTTTCTTATCTGCCATTGACCGCCATGGCGCTGCTGCTGCTGATCGTCGCCTGGAACATGAGCGAAGCCCATAAAGTGGTGGATTTGCTGCGTCACGGCCCCAAAGATGACATCATTGTCATGCTGCTTTGCATGTCAATGACCGTGCTGTTTGTGATATGGTGATTGCGATTACGGTGGGGATTGTGTTGGCCTCTCTGCTGTTTATGCGCTGCATCGCCCAAATGACCCGGCTTAGCGAACGCCCTGAAACCTCATCGCCGACGCGACTGGTACTGCGGGTGAACGGCCCACTGTTTTTCGCTGCTGCGGAACGCATTTTTAACGACATTCTGCAACGTAGCGAGAATTATCAGACCATCATTCTGCAATGGGACGCTGTGCCGATTCTGGATGCCGGAGGACTGAATGCGTTCTTGAGTTTCAGCGATGCATTACCCGCTGACAAGCAGTTATTGATAACCGATATTCCGTTCCAACCGCTGAAAACGTTGGCGCGCGCCAATGTGCATCCTATCGCGGGACGCCGCACGTTTTATCCCACGCTGGAGCAAGCGTTGGAAGCAACGCAGTCTATCGATTAATCTGATCACCCATCGGGCCGCGCAAGCGGCCTAGACCGGTGTAATCTGGACGTTCAGGCATTCATTACGCTGCGACACCGTTGTTGACGCCGCGCAGGCTTCGCGGGATCGTCACCAACTGTTGCGACGTCAACGGATACGGCAGCACAATATTCAGTGCTGTCAGTTTCTGCTGCTGTGCCAGCGCGATCAGTCGCGTCAGGTTGGTTTCATCGTTGACCTGCGTGGAAAGCACCTGCATTGCCAGCATTTTCATTTGCTCTTGCGGGGCGACCTGACGGGCCGACGCAGATTTCGTCACCATGCCGATAATCGGCAACACGCCATACATGGCATCAATAAAACGCCAGCGTTTATTACACAGCGCTGCCAAATACTCAGCGTAATCAATACCTAACGCCTCATTGGAACACACAGACTCTGGGTTATATCCCATGTTCTTCTCTCCTGTTCGCCAGTGGGTTCATCGCGTCACTTGTACGTCAATCACCTTTCATCAAGCGTCAATAATACATCTGCCCTGTTTTACCAGGCTCACGGGTTACCCCTCTATATTGTCACGAGCGTGAGTGATTTGACAGCGCGAGCACGTTATCAAGCTCACGATATTTCAATGAAATCAGGTATCTGCACGATATACCCTTTTACGCTTCATTGCTGGCACCGCTAATGTGTGGGCGCTATGCTAACGCAAGACGAAAACGGTTTGCCACACGGCAGGCTGACGATAGAGAACAATAGCTACGGTGACTATGCATAAGATTGCCTTTGTGGAAGATGACCCTGAAGTGGGCAAACTGATTGCGGCTTATCTGGGAAAACATGACATAGATGTTCATCTGGAGCCGCGCGGCGATAAAGCGCTCGACTTCATCACGCAGCAAAACCCCGATCTGGTGCTGTTGGATGTGATGTTGCCGGGCAAAGATGGCATGACCATCTGCCGCGAGTTGCGCCCGTTGTACAGCGGCCTGATCGTGCTGCTGACCTCGCTTGACAGCGACATGAACCACATATTGGCGCTGGAAATGAGCGCAGATGATTATATTTTGAAAACGACGCCGCCAGCCGTACTGCTTGCCCGCTTGCGACTCCATCTGCGTCAATACTCAGCGCAACCCGCCACTCAGGTTGCGCCTGAAACGCCCGCGGTACAGGCGCAGGTTCAGGTGCACAAAACGCTGCACTTCGGGTTGCTGTGTATCGATCCGGTCAACCGTGAAGTGACGCTGGCGGAAGAGAATATTGTGTTATCCACCACCGATTTCGATTTACTGTGGCAGTTGGCGACCCATGCCGGACACACCATGTACAGGGATTTGTTGCTCAAAAATCTGCGAGGTGTCAGTTATGACGGTATGGATCGCAGTATCGACGTGGCCATTTCCCGTCTGCGTAAAAAATTGCACGACAATGCACTGGAGCCCTTCCGTATCAAGATCGTGCGTAACAACGGTCACCTTTTCGCGCCGAACGCCTGGGAGAGCGCCATACCATGAGAAAACTGTTTGTGCAGTTTTTTCTGTTACTGTTTGCCAGCTTCGTGGTAATGACACTGCTGGTAGGGTTGGTCTACAAAATGACCGCAGAGCGCGCAGGCCGTCAGTCGATGGACGATCTGATGAAAAGCTCGCTCTATCTGATCCGCAATGAACTGCGTAACATCCCGCCGCACGAATGGCATAAAACTATCAATGAGATGGATCTGAACCTGTCGTTCACGCTGAACATTGAGCCGCTGAGTAAATACCGTTTATCGCCGAAAGCGCAACAGCGGCTGAATCAGGGCGAAATTATCGCGATCGAAGATCAATACACCTTTATCCAGCGCATCCCGCGCTCTCACTATGTGCTCTCGGTCGGGACAATCCCTTATCTGTTTTTCCTGCATGAAATGCGGCTGTGGGATTTGCTGTTTGTGATGCTGATTGGTCTTTCTCTGGCACTGCCAGTGTTCTTGTGGATGCGACCGCATTCGCAGGCCATGTTGAAGCTGGAAAATGCCGCGCAGCGATTGGGTGAAGTCCATCTTGAAGAGCGACTGCACTATGACAACACATCAAGCATGGTGCGACTGGGTATCGCATTTAACCAAATGGCCGATAATCTCAATCAACTGATTGTCAGTAAAAAGCGGCTGATCGACAACATTGCCCATGAATTACGCACCCCGCTGGTACGCCTGCGCTATCGCCTCGCCATGAGCGACAATTTGAGTGAGGATGAACAAACTGCGCTCAACCGCGACATTGGGCAATTGGAAGCGCTGATTGACGAGTTGCTGACCTATGCACGCCTCGATCGCCTACAAGTCTCACTCCACCTGACGCAAATTGATGTGACGGTCTGGCTGCAAAATAAAATCGATGAGTGGCTCATGCTGCACGCAGATAAGGTATTCGCGCTGTCGATGCTGCCCGGTACAGATATTGGCTATCTAGATATGCGCCTGATGGAGCGGGTGCTAGATAATCTGGTCAATAACGCACTGCGTTTCTGCTACTCACACATCACCGTCAGCGTATCCCGAGATGGGCCAATGGCCTGTCTTCAGGTGGATGACGATGGCCCCGGCATTGCTCAGGAAGACCGGGAAACGGTATTTGAGCCGTTTATCCGACTGGAGGCAGGGTTGGAAAACAGCAGTGGCGGTTGTGGGCTGGGCCTTGCGATTGTTTATGCCATCGTGCAGGCGTATGACGGCACCATTGTGGTGGAGAGCAATGAATGGGGCGGCGCACGTTTCCGTTTCTGCTGGCCGATCAAAACCGATATCCCCGTTCGCCCTGCACTCCCATCCTTAGGGTGTACATTGCGTTACACACCGATACCAATGACTCACAGACCCTCAACGGGCTTTTTCTTATGCTTCTTTCACCGGGCCGCTTCAGAGCCCACATGTGAACGGAATAATGAGGAATTGATGATGAAAAAAGTATTAGTGTTGATCGCAGGTGCCGCTCTGGGTCTCTCCTCTGTCGCGTTTGCAGCGAACACCACGGCTGCGCCAGCAACCACACCTGCTGCACATGCTCAGGAACATGCGAAAAAGACCGTTAAAAAAGCCGCCAAACCGGCTGAACAAAAGGCTCAAGCGGCTAAAAAGCACGTGAAAAAAGCTAAACCGGCTGCTGCGCAAAAAGCGCAAGCTGCTAAGAAACACGTGAAGAAAGCGACTAAACCTGCCGCACAAAAAGCCCAGGCTGCCAAAAAACACGTGAAGAAAGCCGCTAAACCTGCCGCACAAAAAGCCCAGGCCGCCAAAAAACACGTGAAGAAAGCCACTAAGCCTGCCGCACAGAAAGCTCAGGCTGCCAAAAAACACGTGAAGAAAGCCGCTAAAAAACCGGCTCCTACCGTAGCCTAACCGCATCACCGTTTCTTGTCTCAAGATCCCTGCTCCGGCAGGGACTTGTTAGCCATAAAATGCCGCCAACACCAGCGGGTTTCACGCAGAGTTAGCGAGTATGACACCCGGTGAATCGGGTGTTTTTTTATAACAGGCATTCCAGCCGCTCCCCTCCCGGTAGCCGCCCTATGCCCGGACGCACACGGTATATTTAATGGGGTGCCTGATGATGTTCCATCGCTACTCATTTGAAATTGCGTTTACGTTGGTGCTGGTGTGCAGGTTTATCACGCTGTTGTTCTTTTTATGACGAACACAAAATCGATTCCAGATAGCACCTGAACCCACCATCCTGGCAAACCTGACTATAGTTAGTGGGCAACGTAAAAAGATATCGCTTTTTCCGCAAGGTAATCCTATTGATGCATAAACTGGCTTGGTTTTTCTGTTTGATAGCGTTAACCGCAGCCCAGAGCTGGGCTGAACAATCCCCCTAGGAAGCGGAACGTCAGAAAATCCTTTTCTTCAATCATGACGACCGCGATCCGGTGCCGACACCCAACGCTTGGCCCTGGCAGGCCATTGGTCAACTGGAAACCGCAAGCGGCAGCCTGTGTACCGCCACGCTAATTGCTCCGCATCTGGCATTAACCACAGGTCACTGCGTCTTGACGCCGCCGTCAGGAAAACCCGACAAGCCGATTGCACTACGTTTTATTGCAGTCGATGGCGAATGGAAGTATGAAACACACGCCATCGAAGCAGTGACCAATAGCGCGCTACGCAAAAAATTGCAGCCCGACGGCGAAGGGTGGATTGTCTCTCCTGCCGCCGCACCGCTGGATTATGCTCTGATTTGGCTGCGCGATACGCCTGCGGGCATCACGCCATTAACCACCTGGAATGGCACGCAGTCAGAACTGAATGCCGCACTGGCGCAACAACAAGCAAAGGTCACGCAGGCAGGCTATCCCGAAGACCACCTGGAAGCGCTCTATCGCCATCAGGATTGTGTGATTACCGGTTGGGCCGCGTCCGCGATTTTATCTCACCAGTGTGACACCTTACCCGGCGACAGCGGTTCTCCACTGATGCTGAAAACACTACAAGGCTGGCAATTGATTGGTATTCAAAGCTCTGCGCCAGATGCCAGCGAACGCGATCGCGCTGACAATCATGCGGTTGCCATCACCGCCATTCAACGGCAATTGAAGGCGCTGGCACGTCATGCGATGAAAAACGCTGCTGTTTCAGAATAATTTATCGCCAAACGCGGCGTAAAGCTAAACGCTGTACATACAAGCGCTAGCCAGGCGATCGGTTTCATGTAAAATCGCCTTACTACGCCCTTCTCGTTTTCATCAGATAATGCAAACGCGGTACTTCTCCGGTTTTTTATCCTGTGAAATATCATGAATAGCGGTGCCTAATGACAGGTTTGTCCCCTATTGAATAGGCTAAGATGAGGTGTTCTTATAGCGCATAAATGGAGTCATCAATGCTAAGACAGTTGAATCATGATGAGGAGCAGCGGATGCATGCGCTCGATAGGTTATTGTTTCACCTGGATACCTCTTGGATACCTCTCAAGATAATGTGCTTAGCCAAATCACTTCGTTGACCAGCAAGATATTGAATATGCCCAGCGCGCTGATCACCGTCAGTGATACCCATTCATTGCATATCAAAGCCAAACACAATTTCGTGCTCAGCGAGATGCGCAAAGTCGGCGCACTCGATCAGTACACCATGCAAACCAACGAACTGCTGGTCTGCAATGACACATCGCAGGATGAGCGCTTTAAGAACAGCCCGTATGTCAGCGGTGAGCCTCACATCCGGTTTTATGCAGGTATCCCGCTGATTACCAAAGCCGGTTATGCAATCGGCACCCTAAGCGTTGTCGACTATGTTGCACGTTCGTTTTCAAAAATGCAGCGCCGTGATTTAAAAACGCTGGCATCCATTACCATGGCACTGATCGAATACCGCAACGCCATTGGCCTGATCGATGCCGTGACCCTATTACCCAATCGCCAGAGTCTTATCGAAGATATCAGCCAGTCCACGGATATTTTCGAAGATTTCGTTCTTATCCTGCCCGATAGTATCGATCTTACCTATATCTATGAAATGGCGCGCTCTCTCGGGATGCCAACGGTAGAAAGCGTACTCAAAGATATCGGTCTGTTCCTACGACTGAATATCAGCCGGCAAGCCAGCATCTACAGTATTTCTGCGGGCCGTTTTGCACTGCTGGTCAAAAAAGAGCAGCAAGAGCAGGTACTGAGTACACTGATGTCGTGCGCTGACCGAATTCAGCGAAGCCTCACCAGCCATATCCCGTTGAAACTGGAAATTTTTATCGGCTATACCGAATTTCAGATCCCGATTGATGACCCGCAACGTATTCTGCGTGAGGCATTGAGTGCGCTACACGATGCACTTAAGAAAAATACGCGCCTGATGGCCTATCACAAAGAGAGTGATGAGTACCAAAAGCGCGCTTTCACGCTGCTTAACGATTTATCGGATACCTTGCAGCACGACCATCCAGGGCTGTATCTGGTGTACCAGCCGAAATTGCATATCAAAACGCGGCGCGTGATCGGTGCCGAAGCGTTGATTCGCTGGCGACACCCCGAATTCGGTGAAATCTACCCGGACCAATTTATTCCACTGGCCGAAGATACCACCCTGATGCGTCCACTAACGGAGTGGGTTATTCAGCAGGCGGCACGGCAAGTCAGAAAATGGCGACAATCTGGCATTAATATTTCCGTCTCGGTCAACGTCACCGTTACCAATTTCGCCGAAGAAGATTTGATTGAACGTTTACAACGCATCCTACGAACCAATGAACTCAGCATCCACGATATTGAATTTGAATGCCTTGAAACGCAAAAATAGTCGAAAACTCCGCCGCGCTCTCCACCATTAAAAAACTGAAAGACCAGGGTTTCATGATCTCCCTGGATGACTTTGGAACCGATTACAGCAACCTTAACTACCTGAAAAACACTCCAGCCCAAGTGATCAAACTCGATAAGTCGCTGATCAAAGGATATGAAGACGGATAAGAGCAGCCGCATTATCGTGCAGCACACCATTGAGATGCTGCATAAATTGAATTATCTGGTGCTGGCAGAAGGGATTGAAGATGAGGAAACGCTCGATTATTTAGGGCAGTACAATTGCGATCAGGGCCAGGGCTATTATTTCTCGCGCCCGTTGGTGGCCGACAATTTTGCACAGTGGTTAGAGTTACATGGTGCCAGCATAAAATCGTAATCCTCCGTCGTTTTATCACCGACCGACGCCTATCCTTCTCCCAGTACCCCGTCGTGCTTACCACTGCGTATCACTCACACAACGCCCCTCTTTGCTAAAGCAGCGGACATAAAAAAGCAGACGTACCGTTTCCGCTCCGCCCGCATTTTGCTTCACAATACGCCGCTAACTCTTATAGCACAATCTGCTCCATGGCTTGCAGTACCCGTTTATCTGAAATGGGATAGGGTGTGCCCAATTGCTGGGCAAAATAGCTGACGCGTAGCTCTTCAATCATCCAGCGAATATTTTTCACATTGTCATCATCGCGCTGCGCTTCAGGCACCTTATGCCACCACTGCTGCCAGGCTTGCTGCACCTGCTCCACCTTCAGCATTTGCGCCCTGTCGCGGTGAACATCCTGTGCCAATTTTTCCAGCCGACGCTCAATCGCCTGCAAATAGCGCAACACATCGGGCAGTCGCTGCCAGACGACATCGGTAACAAAGCCGCGATAAACCAAGCCACTCAGTTGTGCTTTGATATCGCTTAAGGCCAACGCCAGCGCCATATCGACCCGACCTTTCAGACGTTTATTAATAGCGAAAACAGTGGTCAGGATCTGCTCCACCTGCCTGGCGATATCAACCACGGTTTCGTTCAGATCCGCGCGCACCTTTTCATGCAACTGCTGGAACGCGGCTTCCTCCCATACCACGCCCCCTGCTTGTGCCACCAGTTTATCAACGCCGCAGGCGATGCAATCATCGATCAGATCCAGCACTTTGCCATAGGGGTTGAAATAGAGCCCCAACTTGGCTTTATTCGGCAGCTTTTCATGCAGATATTTGATGGGGGATGGGATATTGAGCAAAAGTAGGCGATGCAGGCCGTGACGCATCGCGTGCTGCTGCTGTTCCGGCGTATCAAATACCCGGATTGCGACGCTTTCTTTCTCATCCACCAGTGCCGGGTAAGCCTTCACCGAGTAACCGCCGCGCTTCTGCTCATAGCGTTCCGGCAGGGTGCCAAAGCTCCAAATATGCAGTCCCTGTTGCTCCAGCCCATCATCAGCAACGGCAGATAAGGTCTGCAGCACTTTCTCTTTAAGCTGGGTTTTCAGCGCCGCCAGATCTTTGCCTTCGCGTAACGTATGATTTTTTTCATCAATCACGCGAAACGTTATTTTCAGATGATCGGGCACCTGTTCCCATTGCCACTCTTCACGCGGCACGGTTACACCGGTCATCAAGCGCAGTTCGCGCTCCAGCGATTCAAGTAGTCCCCGTTCCAACGGCGTGGCACGCCCGAGAAAGGCTTGAGCATAGTTAGGTGCCGGCACAAAATTGCGTCGTAACGGTTTGGGCAAGGACTTGATCAAGGCAATGATCAGGTCTTCACGCAGACCGGAAATTTGCCATTCAAACCCGTCCTCACGCACCTGATTGAGAATCTGCAGCGGAATATGCACCGTGACCCCATCCGCATCGGCACCGGGCTCAAACTGGTAGGATAAACGTAGTTTAATCGCCCCCTGATGCCAGAAATTGGGGTAATCCAAGGCACTGACCTTTTCCGCGCCATCTTTAATTAATATGCTCTTTTCGAAGTTGAGCAGGTCTGCGTCTGCACGACTGGCGGCTTTCCACCAGTTATCAAAGTGACGGGCTGAGATAACCTCGTGCGGGATGCGCTGATCGTAAAACGCAAACAATGTCTCGTCATCGACCAGAATGTCGCGACGGCGTGATTTGTGCTCAAGATCTTTCACTTCCGCCAGCAGTTTGAGGTTCGTACGAAAGAAGGCGTGCCCCGTTTGCCAATCCCCTTCCACCAGCGCATGGCGGATAAACAGTTCACGCGCCAGCACCGGATAAATCTGGCTGTAGTTAACCTTTCGCGCCGCCACAATCGGCAAGCCATACAGCGTGACTTTTTCCTGCGCCATTACCACGCCCTGCCCTTTTTCCCAGTACGGTTCGCTGTAGCTGCGCTTAATCAGGTGCTGTGCAACCGGTTCAATCCATTCCGGTTCCAGGCGGGCCGCCATGCGTCCCCACAAGCGACTGGTTTCCACCAATTCCGCTACCATTACCCATTTAGGAGGCTTTTTAAACAACGCAGAACCGGGGAACAGCGCGAAGCGTGCATTGCGCGCGCCGGTAAACTCCTGCTTTTCTACATCTTTCTGACCGATATGAGAAAGCATACCGGTCAACAGAGCGCAGTGAACGCTAAGATAGTCAGCCGGTTCGCTGTTAACCGGGATGCCCAGGGTCTTCACAACCTGACGCAGTTGGGTGTAAATATCCTGCCACTCGCGCACGCGCAGGTAGCTCAAGTAGTCACTGCGGCACTGTTTACGGAACTGGCTGGAGGAGAGTGCCTGCTGCTGCTCACGCAGGTAGTTCCACAGGTTGACCAGCGTGAGGAAATCGGAGGATTTATCGACAAAGCGCCGGTGTTTTTCATCGGACGCCTGCTTTTTGTCCAGTGGGCGTTCACGCGGATCCTGAATCGACAGCGCAGCGGTTATCACCATCACTTCACGCACACAGCGGATTTTACTGGCCTCCAGCACCATGCGCGCCAGGCGCGGATCGATAGGCAACTGGGCCAACTGCCGTCCTGACGTCGTCAAGCGGTAGTGACCGTTCTCAGCGGTAGTGATCGCTCCCAACTCTTCCAGCAGACGCACACAGTCCTGAATGTTGCGGTTATCCGGCGCTTCAACAAACGGAAACGCAGCGATATCACCCAACCCGAGAGATGTCATCTGCAAAATGACCGAAGCCAGATTGGAGCGCAAGATTTCCGGGTCGGTAAATTCAGGACGCGACAAGAAATCGGGTTCAGAATAGAGCCGAATACAAACCCCGGCGGCCACGCGGCCACAGCGCCCTTTACGCTGATTGGCGGACGCCTGCGAAATGGCTTCGATCGGCAAGCGCTGAACCTTGGTGCGGTAGCTGTAGCGACTGATGCGCGCCGTGCCAGGGTCAATCACATAACGAATACCCGGCACCGTGAGTGAAGTTTCCGCCACGTTGGTGGCCAGCACAATACGCCGCCCGGCGTGGGATTGGAAAACACGGTTCTGTTCCTGATTGGATAAGCGCGCATAAAGCGGCACCACCTCAGTGTGCGGTAAGTCCAGCTTGTTGAGCGCATCGGCGGTATCACGAATCTCCCGCTCGCCGCTCATAAACACCAGAATATCCCCCAGCCCTTCGCGGCTCAGCTCATCGACGGCATCGAAAATCGCCTGTAGCTGATCGCGATCGCTGTCATCCGCCTCCTCAACCACCGGACGATAGCGTACTTCCACCGGGTAGGTACGCCCTGACAATTCCACGATCGGGGCATTGCCGAAATGGCGCGAAAAGCGCTCAGGGTCAATGGTTGCCGACGTGATAATGACCTTGAGGTCGGGGCATTTTGGCAACAGTTGGCGAAAGTAGCCCAATATGAAATCGATATTCAGGCTACGTTCATGTGCCTCATCGATAATGATGGTGTCATACTGCATCAATAACCGATCTTGCTGAATCTCCGCCAGCAAGATACCGTCGGTCATCAGCTTCACCAGTGAAGTTTCCCCCACCTGATCGTTAAAACGCACTTTATAACCGACACAGCCGCCCAGCGGCGTATCCAATTCCGCCGCGATGCGATCGGCCACGGCACGTGCAGCCAGACGACGCGGCTGGGTATGACCAATCATGCCTCTGACACCGCGCCCCAGTTCCAGGCAGATCTTCGGCAACTGGGTGGTTTTGCCTGAGCCGGTTTCACCGGCAACGATCACCACCTGGTTATCGCGCACCGCACGCAAAATCTCGTCACGCTTCTGACTTACCGGCAGCGCGGGCGGGTAGCTGATGGCCGGACAACTGGCCCGGCGCTGCACAACGCGCGTTTGCGCTGCAGCGATCTCTACACCGAGTTCCTGCGCAATAGCGGCTTGCGCCTGTGGGTTACGCACTCTCGCCGCCCCCTGTAAACGGCGTTGCAGGCGCAACCTGTCGCGCAACATGAGCTCATCCAACTGAGATGACAATTCTGTAAGGGGTGATGTCACAATTCTGTTCCTCAAACGTATATCGCGCAAGCGCTACGCAGGCTGCCTCTGCGCCTGCGTTTTATCATTCGGTGGGAATGTTATCACATGCCGGCGCGGCTGTTATCACCGAGCCCTTTTTCTCTTGTTCAATAAAATCGAACAATGCCTTCGAAATATTGCACTTTCAACCTGTTGGTACACTGCATAAGATGCTAGTCATCCGGGGGCAATGACAAGACATACCCCATCCAAACGAGAAAAGGAATGACACAATGAGCAAAGTACTAGTTCTGAAATCCATCATTCTGGCAGGGTATTCCCAGTCAAACCAACTGGCGGATCACTTCGTCGCCGAATGGCAAGCCGCGCACCCGAACGATACTCTGACCGTGCGTGACCTTGCAGCCAACCCGATTCCGGTGCTGGATGGTGAACTGGTGGGAGTACAGCGTCCTTCCGATGCGCCGCTGACACCGCGTCAACAAGAAGCACTGGCACTGTCTGATACCCTGATTGCAGAATTGCAGGCGCATGACGTGGTGTTACTGGCCGCACCGATGTACAACTTCAATATCCCGACCCAGTTGAAGAACTACTTTGGCCTGGTTGCCCACGGCGGTGTGACGTTCCGCTACACCGAACAAGGTCCGGAAGATCTGGTGAAAGGCAAACGTGCTATCGTACTGACCAGCCGTGGCGGCATCCACAAAGGTACTCCGTCTGATCTACTGGAACCGTACCTGCGTCTGTTCCTGTGCTTTATCGGCATTACCAACGTGGAATTTGTGTTTGCAGAAGGATACGGCTACGGCCCGGATGTTGCTCAGAAGGCGACCGAAACGGCAAAAGCACAGCTCTCTTCACTGGCAGCAGCGTAATCCCAGCTTGCCGTTACCTGATGGCGCATGCGCCATCAGGCCCCAGATTCATCATTACTACCCTGTCTCAGTATTGTGTGTTTGGTTAGCCACTGCGCGTCTTTCGACGCGCTTTTTTTGCTTCAGCGCCCCTGAACCGCCGCCGCAGGTGTGACTACCGTTTGCGCACGCGTCTGTTCTCGGGTTGTGGTTTCCACTCGGCTTTCGCTTTCACTCACTGCCTCCGCCGCGTTATTACCGGATTCCAACAATCGAGTGGCATCCTTATCAGCACGAATAGTGATATCGTGCTCAACCCGGACGTTCATATTGATGGTGATCGGTGTGGTAGGTGCAGCCACCTCAATGCGCGGCACACAGCCTGCCAGCAGCACCGCCAGCAGGCTTGCAGCCACGTATGGTGCGCGGACAGAACGATGTCGCGTGCGCGCACTGCCTAATTTCCTGAATTTATTCTCGTTCATTGGCTCGTTGCTCTAGTGTGTCCTGCACGGTGCCGCCAAAACGCAGGCTTTGCCAAAGCTGGCTCAAATCCTGCCAGTGGCGGTAGTTAAGTATGACCGGTTTTTGCCTGCTACGCGTCGAGTTCTTGCCTTCAATATGCGCCAGCAGCGCCATTTCACCTTGCGGCGTCATGTCCACAGAAGCATAGGCACGGCTGATTTCCAGATAACGTAGCCAGTTCACCACGGAACCTTGCGCCATGTTACGTTGCGCCAGCTCATCGGCCAGCTGTTGGTCAAGACGCAGCGTAAGTGATTTGTCGTTACGAAGCTGTCCGCGTGTGATCATCTTGTTCGGGTCAGTGAAATCGAGCGGCAGTACACCGCTCATTTTTCCTGAAAGAGCAAACTGCTTTATCTTGAGCGCGGTCACCAGTTCAC
This sequence comes from Candidatus Symbiopectobacterium sp. 'North America', assembly GCF_015762685.1. Lineage (GTDB taxonomy): Bacteria > Pseudomonadota > Gammaproteobacteria > Enterobacterales > Enterobacteriaceae > Symbiopectobacterium. The sequence goes on from NZ_PEHF01000053.1 coordinate 60,819, forward strand.
TCAGATCAACGCCCTCGACGGTAAACAACACCGGATCGCGCAGCGGCCAACGCAGTGCAGAGAGACTGACTCTCCCCCCGAGCCCCCCATCTCCGCCTGCGACAAAATCAGAGGATTGCGCTCACTGAAGGGATATGCGCCCTGCAATGCCAAATGGATATCCTGCATGGTGAAGACGCTGACCAGTTTGTCGATATGCAGCGTGACGGGCTGTTTGACACCGAATTCCCAGCGGTGCTGTGCAAAACGATACGGTAAAACAAAATTGACGCCGCGCACTTCCCCCATCCGGCAGCCAGGCGCTGCCATTTTTAACCACCCAGAGCCCACCTGCACTGAAGTTCTGCTTGCGAGCGGCTGAAAAGGCCACCTGCGCATAAAATTCCCCTGAACGGACGTTAATGTTCAGTTTCGGCGATAGCAGTGGTTGAAACACGGTTAACGGCTGCGCCGCCCACCATCCAATACCGCGCAGACGTTCACCATCCCAGCGGCCACGCAGCGCTACCGGTCCAATCGCTTCCGCATTGAGATCGCCCTGCCATTGAAAATGGGATAGGCTACGTCCTTCGACGCTAAACAGCAACTGTGAGGGGGGAAGGTATCCGCCTTCCCCCAGGTCAACCCGCTGGAGAGTTGCTCAACCGTGATAAGCGCATCTTCCCAACGTCCATGCCCGGCGACATCCCACTGGCTCCCGAGCGGCGGCAACCGCCCTTCGCCTCAATAACGCCACTGCCAGCGGCCCTTGTCCGGCCAGAAATCTTGCGCCTGCCCATCCAGGTGCAGCGCGATACGTCCCCAGTAGCGATCCTGAGCGCGGACGATTGCCTGTAACCGACCATTCACGCCGTTGGCATTCAAGCGCACACCGGCCAACGGCCAGCGCGCCTCCTCCAGCACCGTCTGCGCCGAAGGTCACCCCCAGGCACGCAGTAGCGATCCCGGCAGCAGCGCCAGCGTTGGATTGATAACAGAACCGCGGATCTCACCGGGAATGGTGGCACTCAACGAAATGTCAGACAGATTGGCCTACCCTGTAAGCTGAAAGCGTAAGGCGCTGTCAATCAACCCCACTCGACCGGGTCCCAGCACCAGCACGGAGTTGGCCCTGCCGTTATGCCCTTGCGTCAGCATATTCAAACGCGCATCAATGCGCGTTTGCTGCCAGCCATCGAGCCAGTCATGCAGCGTCATTGAGACATTACCGGATAAGGGTTGTGTGGCGTATGGCCAACGCCAAACGCCGTTTTCGATATCGATACGGTCTGGGCTCATTTTCCACGGCAGCGATACCAACGGCGTGCTGTCATGTTGCGCCTCCAAACGCAGAACCCCTTGAGGTCCCTGCCAGTTCAGCGCCAGCGTGAGCGGATCGGGGATACTGCCGCTTTCCATGCGCCCTTGCAACGCGCCACGCAATGGAGGCTGCGACACGCTCTCCGCCAGATCGGCCTCACCGCGTAGCACCAAACGAGAAGCGACATCCGGTGCAGAGAACTCCGCGCTCTCCAACGTAAAATGCGTATCTTCGACTTTTGCCGTCAGCGATAGCAGTTCACTTTGGTAACGCAGGGATTGCTGCTGGCGATCAATCACTAGCTGTACCTTCCCGGCATAACTGTCCCATGGCAAAACCGCCAGACGGCCGGGCCGATATTGATGTCGGCAGCGAACAGCCGCGCCTGCCACTTTGCCAGTAACTCCGGCTCGGCGTCTGCGGAAGACGCTGGCAGGCAGTGTCCAGCGTTAAGCGATCAATGTCCACGCGCCAGCGCTGCTGCGCGCGCTGGATATTATCGACATCAAGTAGCACACAGTCGCCCACCGCAATCCGCACGCCCGCCGTGTTCACGCCCTGGTGCCAGACAGGGCGGGATTTCAAGGTAAAGGATGCGCCTTCAGGCAATACGCTTCTCGCCACAGAGGCCAGCCACTGGGGTGAGGTGTACCAGATAACCAGTACAAGCAGCATTGCGCTCCCTGCGGCAAACAGACACTTTCTCATTGGGGATCCGATCGACAGCAGTTTTTTTCACCTGTCCAGAAGTGTGTACACGTCATTATTAACTTCGTTAACCTATTCAGTCACGCTTTGCACCATTCAGCGCACATATTACTTACAGATTAGTGATAAAATGTTTACTTACGCGTAAAAGCTGCAATGCTTTAGCACCAAAATCATCGCAGGCTTAAGGCACATTGATAAGCATAAAAGTGCCACGGCCACGGGTTACGGCATTCAGGTTAGTTAATGAGTTTCTTGTGTTAACCACGCTGTACCCGGAATTTGTATTTAAAGGACTACGTCATGCGCAAAAATCTTCCCATCCTCTCGCAGTGCTATTCATTGGACGCAGAGACACGGCTTATGTCTGTGACCACACCCGGTAGCTTTATTACCTACGCCAACAAAGACTTTATTCAGGTAAGCGGCTACCACGCAGAGGAATTGATGGGGGAGCCTCATAATATTATCCGACACCCGGATATGCCGCCATCCGCGTTCGCGGATATGTGGAACACCCTAAAGAAGGGCAACATCTGGACGGGCATCGTTAAAAACCGCCGCAAAAATGGCGAATTCTACTGGGTAAAATCCAGTACAACACCGCTAAAAAAGGGCGATCGGCTTACGGGGTACATGTCTGTACGGATCGCCGCCACCCACGAGGAAATCGCCCAGGCTTAAGCCCTTTATGACCGGGTCAACAGCGGTAAACTTACACGCCAAACCTTTTTTCAAGGTCTGTTAGTCTATCGCGGCCTGTGGGGATGGTTAAACCTGACAAAAACCTTACCCTTGCGCTGGCGTATTAGTATCTGCTTTCTGCTGTGCAGTCTGTTGCCCTTATCGCTGGCGGGCGCAGCCCTGCACGCACCCCCTCTGCGCCCTTATGGCTGGGGCTACTTGCCGCCAGCTCCATCGAGGGCTGTGAATTACTGGTTCGTCAGGTAGCAGCACCACTCGCGCACATTTTGCAACAGGCAATGCGCGCCGCCGCTGGCCAGGCAGACTCCATGGAACAACTGGATCGCATCGATGAGATCGGCATGCTGATGCGTGCAGTCAACCAATCCGGCCTGAACTTTCGTACCTTCGTTGACGACGTCAACAGCAACCTGCAAGCGCTGAATACCGCCTGCCGCGATATCGCGCAGGGTAATCATACGCTGTCGCAGTGCTGCGAAGACACCGAAGACAATTTGCAACAGACTGCGGCGTCCGTAGAACAACTTACCCTACCATTAAAAGCAATGCGGATGCCACATTGCAAGCGTCTCATTTCACACAGGATGTCAATCGAGCGGTCAACAGTGGCGAGGAGGCCGTAGGTCAGGTGTCTGCCACCATGGCAGCGATCACCCAGTCCAGCGCGCGTATTACCGATATTATTAGCGTACTCGATGACCTTGCCTTCCAGACCAATATTCTGGCATTGAACGCTGCCGTGGAAGCGGCACATGCCAGAGAACAGGGGCGAAGTTTTGCCGTGGTAGCCGGCAAAGTACGTTCGTTGGCGCAAAAGAGCGCCGCATCAGCGCGTGACATCGCTGCCATCATTGATGAGACGTTCAACACCATCCGCGCCGGAGAACATCAGGTTTCTCATACTCATACGTCCATGGGGAACATCCTGCAACAGGTGCAACGTGTCACCAATTTGATGCAGGAGATCAGCCTGGCCACGCAGGAGCAATCACACGGACTAAACCAGATCAATAGCGCGGTCACCAAGATTGATGAGTTGACCCATCAAAATACCGTATTAGCCAGCCAGTCGCACAGAGCGACCTATCAATTGGAGCGGCAAATTGCCGATATGGCCCGCGCCATTTCCGTTTTCAACGCCCCGCGTTAAGGCCTCGTTTCGCAGCCGGATAGGATCACTATCCGGCCTTTTTTTCTCACACGAAAAGCGCTGTAGCACCCTTCAAAATTTTGGACGTCACCTATAATGAACAGGGTCGTTTTTTGTTATTTATCTCGCATCACCATTATCACAAAAAAGTAATTAGCCTCCTCATGGTTTTCAGCATTTGCTGATCAGTCTGAGCGGGGTTATGTGTATTCATTCTTTTTTGCCACCTTACTTGCCAGTGAGTTTCTGGTACGACACATTGCCGCCCCGTTAGAAAAGATTCTCTCTCAGGCTATTAACTCCGCCTCGGGTCAGGCAAATAACCATTTTCAATTAAATCGTGTCGATGAGGTTGGCATGCTGCTGCGTGCCGTCAATCAATCAGGCGTGAATTTTCGCACCTTTGTGGATGACGTGAACGGACAACTGAGAGAAGTCCGCAGCGTCTGCGGTGCTATCGCCCATGACAACCTGACATTAAGCCAGCGTTGTGAGGATACGGCGCAAAGCCTGCAAAATACGGCAGCATCGATGGAACAGTTGACCGCTACAGTGAAGAATAACGCGACCGCCTCCCACATGGCTTCGCAGTGTGCCATGGATGCCAACAGCGCCGTTGACGTGGGTGGAAAAGCGGTGCAGCAAGTTGCCAGCACGATGGACACCATGACGCAATCCAGCCAAGCGATTAACGATATTATTAACGTGCTGGACAATCTGGCCTTTCAAACCAATATTCTGGCGCTCAACGCCGCCGTGGAAGCCGCACATGCAGGCGATCAGGGGCGAAGTTTTGCCGTGGTAGCAGGCGAAGTGCGCACGCTGGCGCAACGCAGTGCGACCCCTGCCAAAGATATCGCGAGCATTATTTACACCACCATCGATAACATCAGCCGTAGTGACAAACTGGTGTACCACACCAGTGATTCGATGGGTAATATTCTTACTCAGGTGCAGCAGGTCACACAGTTGGTGGGTCAGATCAGTCTGGCAACCCAAGAGCAGTCCATTGGACTCAATCAGATTACTGATGCAGTTAATAACATTGACGAGCTAACACGCCAAAATACGCTGCTGGCCACCCACTCCAGTTCCGCGATCGACTGTCTGGAAAAGCAGATTTCTATCATGGCAGACGCTGTTTCTGTGTTCAGCACGGTGCGCAGATAATAACCTGATTTTTATGTACTTTCTTTTTCAGCAAACCACCACGACATGACTGTCGGTGGTTTGTCTCACCCTGGTTTTCTTGCTAACGTAGCGGAAGTATTCTTGCGGAGAGACGCGTGATGAAAATCGCTATTTACAGCACCAAGCAGTACGACCGTAAATTTTTGGAAAAAGCGAACCAGCAGTTTGGTTACGAGCTTGAATTTTTTGATTTTATGTTAAGCGCGCAAACGGCCAAAACGGCGGTGGGCAGTCAGGCAGTATGCATTTTTGTCAACGATGACGGCGGCCGCGAGGTGCTTACCGAACTGGCACAGTTAGGCGTAAAAACCCTCGCGCTGCGCAGGGTTTAACAACGTGGATCTGGATGCGGCAAAAGCGCTAGGCATCAATGTGGTGCGTTTACCCGCCTATTCACCATAAGCCGTTGCCGAGCACGCCATTGGGCTGATGCTCAGCCTCAACCGCCGCATTCATCGCGCCTACCAGCGTACCCGCGATGCCAATTTCTCTCTTGAAGGCCTGATTGGATTCAATATGCATCAGCGCACGGCAGGGATCATCGGTACAGGGAAAATAGGCATCGCGACCATGCGTATCCTGAAAGGATTCGGTATGAAGCTACTGGCCTTCGATCCCTATCCAAATTGGAGTTGGGTGCGCAGTACGTTGATTTGCACACGCTGTATGCGCAGTCTGATGTCATCTCTCTGCACTGCCCGCTGACCCCATAGAATCACCATCTGTTGAATGCTAACGCCTTTTCTCAAATGAAAGATGGTGTAATGATCGTCAATACCAGCCGTGGGGGGTTGATTGACTCACAGGCAGCCATTGACGCCTTGAAACAGCAAAAGATTGGCGCGCTCGGGATGGATGTGTATGAAAACGAACGCGACCTGTTCTTTGTTGATAAATCCAACGACGTGATTCAGGACGACGTGTTCCGTCGTTTATCCTCTTGTCACAACGTACTGTTTACCGGTCATCAGGCCTTTTTGACCGAAGAGGCATTGCTCAGCATTTCTCAAACCACCCTGAGCAACATCAAGCAACTTGCCCACGGTGAACCCTGCCCTAATCAGTTGAGCGTATATCCCTGATCGGCGGGCAATAGCAACTCAGCCCGCCGGACACATCCCATTCAGTAACGATGATTCATCGCAACGTTTACCGTTGGCTAGCTGGCAGGTGCCGATATTACTGCCGTTCAATTGCCGAGACTGCGGCCCGCCAACGTACAATTAACCTCTGCCGGAGAGCTGCTTTTCAGCAACAATGCTGTCTCATTCCGGTTTAACGCATTGGCCTCGCTCTGTGCGGCCTGATGTGTCACTGCTGCATGCGGTTACCAGCACTGCGCCAATACCGACCAATAGCCATTGATACCCTTTCATTCATTGGCTCCATTACTTATTTTATTATCATCACGTTATGGTTTTCACGCTGATACCGTCTGTATTCCACGGTACGTCACGCCATCCGCACTATCATTTTTCAGCCCCACAGGCGGAATGGTGACGTGATAAATTTGCGAAATACATCACAAAAAACTTGCATTGTGTGACGAAAGTCATATTATAGAGAGCAACAAGGCAACAACAGATATCGCCAACTTATTAACGTTATACGGAGTCAAAAATGAAAATTCGCGCTTTCTTTAAAGACATCCTCGATTTCTATATCAAATTATTCGAAAATGCCCCGAAAGGTGGCTTTTTCTAAGCACATGCTTATACGAAAAAAAGCTGCCGTAGCAGCTTTTTTTGTGCCTTAGCGCCACCTTCCGATCAACAGAGTCTTCGCATTGAAGTTACACGTTGCCCCCCACGGCATTCCCCCATCAGCGAACCGCACTTTCCCGCACCCTTGCTAATTGCCATAACGCTCTGAATCACGACAATAGCCAATTTTCTGTTTATTTTTACGAGGGACAGGAAGAACAATTATATTTCTTTCTCTCACTGACAAAAGGCCGGAGTGTTGGACGCTGAATTAATTTATTTTGATTACTGATTTGATACATTACTCAACGCATCATACCCCTTAGCCATTAATAACGACCAAGTGAAAAAGCCGCCAGAATGATTGAAACACATTGCTAAATGAATGAATGTTTACATGAAAATGATTGAGGTGAAACATTTCAAAATAAAATATCAGATAAATTACAATCCCTCACTTTAATCATTTAAACTCACATGATTGACGATGGAAACCTTTGGTTGCTTGCTTTAAAAATTTTTTACCACATACTCAATAGCAATAGCAATAGCAATAGCAATAGCAATAGCAATAGCAATAGCAATAGCAATAAAATTCATTATATCAAATAATTACCTAAAACTCTGCTAACAAATAATAATCCATAAAGAATATCATAAATCCTTTAAATTAAATACAGTATCGTTATTTGTAACAAATTTAGAATCATTTAAACTAAGTTAACAATTGTACATATTCGGTTTAATTCATAATTGTAGTCCTATCACGTTAAAACCATAAATTTTATCATGACGATATAACCCTTAGTATTAAAACTTAAAAATCGATATTTAAAATGGAGTTTCAATGCAGACTAGTGCTATCATATGCCCCCTTCACGGAAATGCAGAAATACAAAATTACAATCCAAAAACAAAATCAAATGAGACGCTCAATCAAATATCCAACGTCTCTAACACCCAAGAAGAACATAGTATAAACACACCTTGTTCAAGTTCATTCGATACGCAACGCTCATTGCTTCGTTCTATAAGTGAATTTTTTTCTCCGTCATCATCAGCATCAAAAGACAAAGCAACACCCGAGGAGTTGACGTTCATAGAGGAAGGGAAATCATTGGTACTAAAAAGAGATAGGTTAATGCAACAAAATCAGCAATCCAGTAATTTTTCGTTTTCCAGTACACCCTCATGTGGATGGAAAACGATATTTGGATTAGGGTTACTAACAGGTGCCAGTGTAAGTTGCGGCGCTTTTTTGTGGGCACGACAACAAAACGGCCTGATACCTGGTAATAGTTGTCCCCCCAGTAACAATTCACCGTTAAGCCTATTTTCAATGCCACTACCACCTGTACCACAGTCAACAACCGAAAGTTTGCCATTTACTCCCGACACGGCTCAATCTTCGAAAAAAGCAGAACCGTTAACATCAACCATGAGCACAATAAAACCTATATAATCAATGAGAAAGAACCCAAGAGGCGATTTCTTTAAACAAACAAAAGTGTGTGATAATTCAACAACACATTATAAAGATTGTCATGTCAGACATATTAATGCTGATAATTATCAGAGGTACTGCTTCCTTTACTCAAAAGAAAATCCCTGTGAAAGACCAGAAGACGTTAATAAGCCGGTTGTGCGCGTCGTTGAACACCAAAGAAACATAGACACAGGGAAGCTTAACATTAAGCAAAAGGTGAAAAGTACACAATTTGATAGCTGCACACAAAAGAATAGTTTATGTATACCCTATCCCCTGAAGGAGAATCCTGACACTTACATTCAGAAATGTTATAACTATGAAATCAAGTCCAGTTGTTTGATAAAATTGAAAGACTACGAGACAGAGTAATATTTTAGCAAATGCCCTTATATCCCCGCCCAATGCGAGTTGGGATATAAGGTGAGCTGATCGGGTGTTTTCTGCGATTCGACCTTCGCTTTCGGGAAGCAATTGAAGCACAGCAAACAGAAACCCAGTGACGCCCTCACATCGATTGCACGATTATGGAACTTATCAATAAAACGATCTGGCATTCGTCGCTGTAATCCGTACCATACGCGCCATACTGATCTATGCAGGTTACTTTCTGCAAGAGCCAAACCCCCCGTTTATCACTACTCAGATGAGGCATGAAAATGCACAATAGGTGTATGAACTCTACGGCAAATGGATAGAAGGCCTCAATGCAGATCGGGTTAGACTGCCGAGTAAACGGCCTTCCCCGTGAATCAATTTGCCCTGTGGTGCCCATCAAGGGTATGGAAATGAAATTAAATGGAATAAAATCAATAAATTAACCAAAAACAGCAATACAATATCAACAAATTGCAAAAGCGTTTACGCCGCAACGTGGGTGAAGCGATCGCTGACTTCAATATGATTGAAGAGGGTGACCGCATTATGGTGTGTCTCTCCGGCGGTAAAGACAGTTACACGCTGCTGGAAATACTGCGTAATCTGCAACATAGCGCCCCCGTGAATTTTTCACTGGTGGCCGTCAATCTCGACCAAAAACAGCCGGGTTTTCCTGAGCATGTTTTGCCACAGTATCTGGACAGCCTGGGCATTGAATACAAGATTGTCGAAGAGAACACCTACGGCATTGTGAAGGAAAAAATCCCTGAGGGGAAAACCACCTGCTCACTCTGTTCGCGACTGCGTCGCGGTATTCTCTACCGCACGGCTACCGAGCTGGGAGCCACCAAAATTGCGCTCGGTCACCACCGTGACGATATGCTGCAAACGCTGTTTCTCAAAATGTTTTACGGTGGCAAGCTAAAAGGCTTGCCGCCGAAGCTGATGAGTGACGACGGTAAACACGTAGTGATCCGCCCGCTGGCCTACTGTCGTGAAAAAGATATCGAACGTTTTGCCGACGCGCGCGCTCCCAATTATCCCCTGCAACCTGTGCGGATCGCAGCCTAATCTGCAACGTCAGGTAATCAAAGACATGCTTCGCGATTGGGATAAACGCCATCCCGGCCGTATTGAAACCATGTTTACGGCCATGCAAAACTTCGTGCCCTCTCATTTGGCCTATCATCACCTCTTCGATTTCTAAGGGAATCCAGCACGGCAGTGAAGTGATTGACGGTGGCGATTTAGCGTTCGATCGTGAAACACTTCCGCTCCAGCCAGTCGGTTGGCACCCCGAGGACGACGCCGTTGCCAAACCTGAGCGCCTTAACGTTATCGAAATCAATAATGCCAGGGCACTACGGTGCCCACCTGATATTCAGGCAAAAAAAATGCCGACATAAAGGTTGGCATGGTGTGAATCAATTGTGCTATGCAGTAATTCAAAAAAGGAAGTAAGACAATATGGAGCGCAACGCCCATAGCTTGACGTTGCATTCACCTGCGAGAGTGATAGTGCCGTACCTGAGTGCATGAAATGTTGATATTTCTCAATATATTCAATTTTTTTGAAGACACTCAACATATTGTGATAGCAAGCGCAGTAACCCGTAGGAAAATTTCATAGCCATTTACTGCGCTTTAACCACAGGTCAACGCCCCCCACCAAGACGAGCAACATAACGCAGAAGTTGATAAATCCCATAGATGAACCACCGCCCGGGATCCCGCCCAGATTGACGCCAAACAGCCCGGTCAAGAAAGCGGTAGATAAAAATATCATGGCCAACACAGACATGCTGTAGGTGCGTCGATTCAGCGCTTCTGTCATCTGCGAGGTAATTTCATCAGCCAGAACGGTGGTGCGGGCTACGCTGGCATCCAGATCGTCCAATCCGCGCCCAAGGCGTTCGGCAATCTCCTGCATCCTGCGGCGATCGTCATCGCCCATCCAGGCCAGACGTTCACCCGAAAGGCGGGAAAAAACATCGCGCTGAGGTGTCATGTAACGCCGTAGCACAATCAGCTGCTTGCGAATCAATGCCAGCGTACCGCGCGCCGGAATCTTCTGTTCCAGCAGATCGTCGATAAATTCACTGGTTTGGTACGTCAGTGCTTCCGCCACGAAAACCAGCCAGCTACCGCTGTCAGTTGGGCCGTTGCCCTCTTGCAAATCAGTCAGCACATCATTGATGGCGGCAATTTTACGACGGCGCGTTGAGATAATCAGCGTATCCGTAATAAAGACCCGCACGGCCACCAACTGATCAGGGCGTGAATCAGCATTGAGATTGATGCTGCGCAGGTTGATGAGCGTCCCTTCCCCCAGGCGCGTAACCCGTGGACGCGCACTTTCTCCCGCCAACAAGTTACGAATACCGTCAGGCAGCAGCAGCGTTTCATTCAACCAGCGCGCACTGCCAGGTAGGCTGTAATCCAAATGCAGCCAGCAAGGATTGGCGCTATCGACCATGCCCTCGGCCGAAATCGGTTTGATTCCCCCCTTCCCATCCAACTGGCAGGCATGAACCGCCTCTGAATCCTGCAATACTTTTCCTTCAAACGGTTTCATGTTTTCTCTCCCACGGCTATTACGCTACCCCATCACAATGACGGTCATACCGTAACGGTTTTACAACAGCTAAAGCCTAGCGATAATTAGATTTTTCGCAAATTCAATCAGTAACAAAATCGCTTCCGATCGTTGCGCGTCTGCGTCATCGTTGAATAGCACATTTTTGACACATATCACTGCCGATTTGCCAAAACCCGCTACAGTGTAAATGAGCTCTTGTTTCCACATCAGATGATGAACAGGAGGTGATATGTATAAGACCGTGCTCGTTCCCATCGACATATCTGAAAATGAATTAACGCAACGCGTTGTTGCGCACGTAGAAGCGTTGGCGAAACTACATGACACCTACGTGCACTTTCTTACCGTGATCCCTTCATACCCCTATTACACCACCCTTGGTGTTACCTATCCTCCCGGGCTGCCCGATATCGAGGAGATGAAACGCAACACCAGCGCGGCATTTATCGAGGTCATCAAGCGTTTTAACCTGCCGGAAGACAGGATTATGCCTCACATCATGACCGGCACGCCCAAAGAGCAAATCCTGAAGCTTGCTGACTCACTTGATGCTGACCTCATCATCATAGGCTCCCACCGCCCCAGCGCCACCACCTTTTTACTGGGCTCAAACGCGGCCGCCGTGGTGCGACACACCACCTGTTCGGTGCTTGTCGTTCGCTATCCGTAGGCAGCCCGCGCAAAACGGGCTGCCTAATCGCTGACAGTAACAATCAATGTTTCAAGATATAGAGGGTATGGCTGTAAGCCACATCTTCGGGATTGGTGATCGGGTAACCTTTTACCCATGGTTTGATCAAGCGTCCATTGGTGTATTGATAGATAGGGGCGATAGGCGCGGCATCCAGCAGCAGATTTTCGGCCTGGTTATACAGCGCGTTGCGCGCCGCCGCATCGGTTTTCATGCTGGCATCATTGACCACGCGATCGTAATCCGCACTGTGAAAACGCGCAATATTTCCACTGTGCGTTGAGGTCAGCAATGACAGAAACGTAGAGGCTTCATTGTAATCGCCAACCCAGGACGCGCGGATTACATCAAAATCACCGCTGTTACGGCTATTGATATAGGTTTGCCACTCCTGATTAGTCAACTTCACGTTGACGCCCAGTTTTTGCTTCCACATTGAGGCGATGGCGATAGCAATTTTCTGATGGTTTTCCGCCGTGTTATACAACAGCGAGAGCGTCAGCGGACGATCGGGCCCATACCCCGCCGCTGCCATCAGCGCTTTGGCCTGCATATCCAACTCTTCCTGCGAGTAGTGCTGTAGCTGGTTAGGCTCCGGCGTAAACCCGGCGGTCACATCAGGCGTGAAGCGGTAGGCCAGTTTTTCTCCGGTGCCCAGCACCTTTTTGGCAATGATTTTGCGGTCTATCGCATAGGAGAGCGCCCGGCGTACGCGTGCATCATTGGTCGGGGCACGCTGGGTGTTGAACGCGTAGTAGTAGGTTCCCAACTGCTCCGGCGTGTACACCTGTCCCGGCACATCCTTGAGCAGCTTCTGGTACATCTGCTTGGGGAAAGATTCGGTGATATCGATATCCCCCTCCAGATAGCGCTTGGTGGCGTTGGATTCCTGATTGATTGGCACAAAGGTCACTTTGGTCAAACGGGTGTTGGCACGATCCCAGTAGTAAGGGTTAGGTGTCAGCACCAGCTTTTCATTGACCACGCGCTCTCTTAACGCGAAAGCGCCGTTACCCACCAGATTCCCCGGTTTAGTCCAGTCGTTGCCAAATTGCTCAACGGTTTTCTGGTGCACCGGAAACAGGCTGAAATGGCCGACAAGATTGATAAAATAAGGCACCGGCTTATTAAACTGCACGCGTAGCGTATGCGCATCCACCGCCGTCACGCCCAGTTGGTCTGGCGTCTGAGTCCCGGCAATGATCTGCTCAGCATTCACGATCCCCGCCAGACGAGCAAACCAGGCGAACGGCGAGGAGTTGGCGGGATCAACCAGACGCCGCCAACTGTAGACAAAATCCTGTGCGGTCACCTGATCGCCATTCGACCAGCGCGCATCATCGCGCAGCGTAAACAGAAAGGTTCGTTTGTCATTGGTATGCCAGCGCAATGCAACGCCAGGTATCGCCCGTCCTTGTGCGTCCTGATTCAGCAGACCTTCGAACAGATCGCGCGACACCTGCGCCTCGGGCAAACCAACTGCTTTAATCGGGTCCAGAGATGCGGGTTCATCCTTGATATGGCGGACGATTTCCTGTTTATCCGCCAATACCGCATCGGCAGGCACGTTGGCCGCCACGGCACTACCCGTTATCGTGCCCAAAATAACCGCCAGCAGGCTCCATGATAGCGGGAAATGGGCTATGTCGCCTTATTGCATTGGCGCTCTGTGTGTATCAATGCGAAACGGGGCACGAATAAGGCTTTTTTCATCGCACTTTTTATGATGAAGTACCTGGATGAATGACCACAATGAGGCTTTGGCACCATCATGACGAGCACGTGTTTGCTGACACCACGCCACCAGCGTGGACCTCTTAAGGTATCCGGTGAACGCTATGGTTCATCCTCGTTGGGCGCCCCGTTACTCTACTTTCCTGCCAAGAACACCAGTAGCAACACCGGTCTGATTCTCGCAGGCACGCACGGTGATGAAGCCGCGTCAATCGCCGTTCTCTCCTGCGCCCTACGAACGTTACTCCCGGAACAACGCCATCAGCATCTGGTGCTATGCGTCAATCCGGATGGCTGCCAGCTTGGTATGCGAGCCAACGCCAATGGAGTTGATCTGAAACGTAATTTTCCCACCGCCAACTGGCAGGAAGCCAATACGGTCTACTGCTGGAACAGCGCCACGCCTGAACGCGACGTGCAGCTTTCCACCGGTGAATATCCCGGCTCAGAGCCTGAAACCCAGGCATTGTGCACGCTGATTGAACGTCTCGAACCAGCCTGGGTTGTCACCTTCCTCGAGCCGCTTGCCTGCGTCGACGATCCGGACCGTTTTTCGCTGGCAGGATGGCTTTCATAGGCTTTCTCATTGCCGCAGGTCGAACATATTGGTTACCCCACGCCGGGCTCTTTTGGCAGTTGGTGCGCGGAACGTCAGTTGCCCTGCATCACGTTGGAGCTGCCTGCGGTTTCCGCCGATGATGCTAGCGAACGCTATCTGTCCCCGTGTGTCACCTTGTTGCAACAAAAGTTTTTATATCAATTTTGCTAATGTTGCCCTACACTAATGTCCGTGTTAACCACCTGTAATTGAAGGACAAAGAAATGTCAAAAAATGTGCATTTTCAAGGCAATCCTGTCGCTGTAGCCGGAAACTTTCCTGAGAAAGGCGCTAAGGCTCCCGCCTTCACACTGGTTGCCAAGGACCTTTCCGATGTCGCGCTGACCCAGTTCGCCGGTAAGCGTAAGATCCTGAATATCTTCCCAAGTATTGATACGGGTGTCTGCGCCGCTTCCGTGCGCAAATTTAACCAATTGGCTTCTGAGCTGGATAACACCGTGGTGCTCTGTATCTCCGCCGATCTGCCGTTTGCACAATCGCGTTTCTGTGGTGCAGAAGGTCTGAACAACGTGGTAGTGCTCTCTCTGCTGCGCGGTGCGGAATTCAAGAATAACTACGGTGTTGCTATCGCCGCTGGCCCGCTGCACGGGCTGACCGCGCGCGCTGTGGTGGTGTTGGATGAGCAAGACAACGTGCTGCACAGCGAGTTGGTGGACGAAATCACCACCGAACCCGATTATGATGCCGCGCTGGCTGCACTGAAATAAGTTTCAGCGGATAAAAAAACGGCTGCCTCGGCAGCCGTTTTTGTTGGATTATTCCTCCGCCTCATCGGCGGCTTTACGCTGGCTCAATCCGTATTCACGCAATTTGTTGGCGATGGCAGTATGGGAAACGCCCAGACGTTTTGCCAGTTTACGAGTGCTGGGATAAGCCAGATAAAGGCGGGTCAGCACCGAACGTTCAAAGCGCTTGCTGATATCGTCCAGTGACCCCTCAAGCAAGTCATCGTTCTGTACAGTATCAAGGGTGAACGAAGGCAGATCGATATCCTGCACGCGCAGTTCGCGCCCTTCCAACTGGGTCAACGCACGATAAACGGTGTTTTTCAACTGGCGTACATTACCCGGCCATCCGTACTGCGGTAGCAGATGATACAGCTCCGGCGCAATGCGGGGTCTGGCAATGCCTTGCTCATCGGCAAAACGCGCCACGAACTGTTCGGTGAGCGCCATGATATCCGCCGGACGTTCGCGCAACGGCGGCAAGGCAAGTATCAACACGTTAAGCCGGTAATAGAGATCTTCACGAAACTCACCGCGCTGCACCAGTTCCAGCAGATTTTTTTGCGTGGCGCAAATCACCCGGACATCAACGTGCACCTCGTTCTCTTCCCCTACCCGACGGAAGGTACCATCATTAAGAAAACGCAGCAGCTTGGTCTGCATCTGCGGCGACATTTCGCCCACCTGATCCAGCAGTACAGAACCGCCATTGGCCTGCTCAAAGAAGCCTTTTTTGCCTTCCAGCGCATTGGGATAAGCTCCCGGAGCATGACCGTACAGTTCACTTTCCATCACATCGTCAGGCAGTGAAGCGCAATTGAGCGCCAGGAAAGGCTTTTTGCCGCGAGAACTGCGCAGATGACACGCACGGGCCAGCATATCTTTACCGGTTCCGGTATCGCCCACGATCAGCAGCGGTACATCGAGCATGGCCAGCTTTTTACCTTGCTCAACCACCTGACGCATTTTGGGGCTGACGGCGACGATATGATTAAATTCATTCTCATCGTTAACCGCCAGATCTTGTAACTGGCGGCCCATACGCACCGCCGATTTCAGCATGACCAGCGCGCCAGCAATCACGCTTTCGCCCGCGTCATTATCCAAATACACAGGGGTGATTTCCAACAGGAAATCTTGCCCGCGAATCACCACACGCTCCGCCTCCAGCCGGCGATCGTCGCGCTCCAGCCAGCGTGTGAAGTTGTAATTGGGGATCAAATGGTTAATGGTGACAGCGCCGATGCTGTCAGCCGATTGTTCGAACAGCGCCAACATCGCCGGATTGAACAATTCAATATTGCCTTTCAGATCGAGGGAGAAAACCGGCTCGGGCATCGATTCCAAAACGGCATTCATCGCGCGCTGCTCTCGCTCGGAAGGCATGAACGCCACGGTGCGCACATCGCGCACGCTTTCGATACGTCGGATCTCCGCCATCAGTACGCGAAAATCATCAAATCCGAGCGTGGCAAAATTCAGGTAAATCCGTCCGGCGGGGTCAATTTTAATGCCCCGCAAATCAATAGCGCGCGAGGCCAGCAAATCTAACAACTCGCGCGTCAGGCCAATTCGATCTTCACAAAAGACTTCCAAACGCATTAACAGCTACCTTCTTCCAGGGGAATGGATATCACCGGCATCATAACGCGTCCCATCCCACGGATGAAGCCACCTGTCAGCAAAAGTTGACAGGTGGCAACATCTTTTTTCCCGTTGGCGCTATTTCGAGCGTTCGTGGGCGTTACGGCGGCGTTGGTGTGGTTTTTTTCTGTACCACAGCCTTGATCTGCCCGACCAATTCACGCCGGAAATCCCCAAGCTGCGGCTTGTCGTCGAGCCAGGGCAATGGACGACAGAGTTCCATCGCTTTGATGCCGAGTCGCGCGGTCAGCAAACCAGCACCAATTCCCTGTGCAGCGCGGGCCGAGAGGCGCGCTGCGAGATCCTGCGAGATCCAGTCCATACCGATTTCACGGATCATCTCTGAGGCACCGGCGAAAGCGATATTCAGCAACACCAATTTAAACAGGCGAATGCGACTAAAATAGCCCAGTTTAATACCGTAAAGCGCGGCGATACGATTGATCAGGCGCAAATTGCGCCAGGCAATGAAAGCCATGTCCACCAGTGCCAGTGGGCTGACCGCAATCATCAGCGTCGATTCGGCCGCAGAACAGCTGATCTCACGGCGGGCGCGGTTATCCAGCACCGGTTGCACAAGATTGGCGTAAAGCACCAGCACTTCTTTATCGTTGTGTGTTTCATGCAGCGAGGCACGCCAACGCTGGAGTGCGGGATGCCCATCATCCAATCCGGCCTGCTGCGCCAGCTTTTCACAGAAATCGCGCCCCAGCCCAACACCGTGACTGCCGAGCAACTCTCGGGCTTTATCGCGCGCTTCGGCACGGGCCCGCAAACGGTACAAACGCCGCCACTCGGCAATCAGGGAGCCTGCCCCGGCGGCCACTATCATACCGCCCGCCGCCAACCCACCCAGAGCGATCCACTGCTGTTCCAGCCAGGCGGTATGTACCGATTGGATGCCCTGCGCAACCGCGCTGGCACCGAATAAGGTGATACCTGCTATCACCAGTTTGCGCCACAGGCTGCGGCGTGGTCGCAACACCGCTTCAACGGCGGCCTCCGCCTCACCCTCGCTGCTCAATTCTGCTTCGGGCACCGTCGGGGAGAAGTGACGCGACGCATCATCATCAAAGGCGACGGTACTGCGTAACGTGGGTGCGGTTGCCGAGAAAGTCTCATCATCAAAGGTGATGCGCGGCTTTAGCGGTTCACTCATCGCAATTTATCCCCCAATAAAAATTCCATGACGCTGTCCAGCCGAATGTGCGGTAGCGGCGTATCAAAGTTCATCGCTTGAGGTCGAAAATCTTCAAAATGGAAGCCCTGTTGCTGCCAAAAGGCGGCACCGGGCAAACGCGCGGGCACTTCACCGGGATAGAGCGTCAGCGGTTCACCGTCGCTAAGACGATGTCCGCGCAACGCGGGCAGGTTCTGCCCGTGATATTCCACGATACCACTTTGGGTTGACTGCACGGACGCAATGCCCGCGCAATCCATGGTGATACCCTCAAACGCCGCATTCTGCCAGGCTTCCTGCACCAGTTGCTGCAATAGCGACACCAGATTCGCATGCTGATCCGCCGTGATATGGTCCGCTTTACTGGCTGCAAACATCAGTTTATCGATGCACGGCGAAAATAAACGGCGCAATAAGGTGCGTTTGCCATAATGGAAACTTTGCATCAGTTGCGTCAGCGCCAGACGCATATCAGTAAAAGCGTGTAGCCCGCGATTGAGCGGTTGCAGGCAATCCACCAGCACAATCTGGCGGTCGAAACGTGAAAAGTAGTGCTTGTAAAAACCTTTGACTACGGTTTGACAGTAATAGTCATAGCGACGGCGCAGCATGCCGAGCGTGCTTTTTTCATCCGCCTGCGCCAGCGCGACGTCTTCCAGTTGTTGCGCCTGCGGCCACGGGAAAAATTGCAGAACCGGCGCACCGGCCAATTCACCCGGCAGCACAAAGCGCCCCGGTTGAATAAAATGCAGCCCCTCCTGCTTGCAGCGCAGCAGGTAATCAGTGTAGCGCTGCGCAATTTCGGCCAGAAGATTTTCATCAGCGGGGACCAGCGGGTCGAGCTTGTCGCACAAATCTAACCACGGCTTGGCACACAAGGCGCGCTCACCTTGCAACAACCCGAGCATTTGCCGCGACCAGGCGAGGTAATTTTGCTCCAGCAACGGCAGATCCAGCAGCCATTCACCGGGATAATCGACTATCTCCAGATAAAGAGTGGAGGTATCCTTAAAGTGGCGCAGCAGCGAATCGTTGGAGCGGTAACGCAGCGCCAGACAGATTTCACTGACGCCGCGTGTCGGCGTCGGCCACTGAGGCGGATCGCCAAACAGCGACATCATGCCTTCGTCATAAGCGAAGCGCGGCACTGCCAGATTTCGCTGAGGAACCCGTTTTGCGCCGAGCAATCTCCCTTCCCGCACCGCGGAAAAAAGCGGCAACTGCGCACCGTTATGCACGTTGAGCACTTGATTGACAAACCCGGTGATAAATGCGGTCTTACCGCTGCGGCTCAGCCCGGTAACGGCCAATCGCAGTTGGCGATCGGCACTGCGATTAACCAGGGCTTCAAATTCATGCTGTAAATGATGCAAAGGTTGCTTTAGGGGCAATCCGTCACTCCTTGTTCTATACCTCATGATTCATACGCCAGTAGATGACATCACAGTTGACGAAAACGGCTTTGTACCGCAAAGGTCTCCGAGGTGACATAGCGCTCCATGTCACGCAAACGCGCTTCACTGTCACGCAATACCGCATCGGCCTCGCTCAGTGTTTGACTTGGGCGCACGGCATCATCATCGTGCTCATAAGCGCCCGCCGGCGCCGGATCGAGGACGATAGCGCGCCAGCCCGGCGCACACGCCTTTGATCATACCCTCTTGCGGTAAACGGTACAGCTTGCGACCGTGCGAATTCATCATCGCGTTCAATTTTCCTTTTATCATGATTGCTTCCAGTGGGGATGTTCTGCATCCAGAATCTCTTCCAATGCCTGGATCCGCTAGCGCATCTGTTTCGCTTCTTGAGACAGCGTGGTCAAACGCTGGAGATCGCTTTGCCCCCAAGATGCCTCCCCTTGCGCCGCATCACGTTGCTTGCGCTGACTGTAGTGCAGCCAAAGCCATACCGGGGCCACGAACAACATGAAAATGGTCAATGGGATGGCAAGAAACAAAGCGCTCATTATATCTCCTTGATAGGCGTGTTAATGTGGTGCGAGCGGCCCAACAGACAAGTCGCCATCAGGCTTCCGGTTTGATTTTTGCTTTTAACGCGGCCAACTGGGCGCTGATTTCATCATCAGCCTGCAACTCGGTAAATTGCTGATCCAGCGATTTCTGCTTACCGAAACCGACGCTCTCTGCTTCCGCCTCCATCGAATCGATGCGGCGTTCGAACTGTTCGATGCGGGCAATCGCTTCATCCAGTTTACCGCTATCGAGTTGACGGCGCACATCGCGAGAAGAAGAAGCTGCCTGATGACGCAGGGACAGCGCCTGCTGGCGGGCACGGGTTTCTGTGAGTTTGTTTTCCAACTCACCAATTTCACGTTTCATGCGCGTCAGCGTTTCGTCCACATTTTCCGCTTCACGGGTCAGCACCGCAATCGCGTCGGCCAGTTTCTGTTTTTCAAGCAGTGCCGCACTCGCCAGATCGTCTTTGTCTTTACGCAACGCCAGTTCAGCTTTCTCCTGCCATTGTCTCTGTTGGGATTCAGCCTGCTCGACACGACGCGCAATCTGTTTTTTCTCCGCCAGCGCCCGCGCAGAGGTGGAGCGTACTTCTACCAGTGTGTCTTCCATTTCCTGGATCATCAAGCGCACCAGCTTTTGCGGATCTTCCGCTTTGTCCAGTAACGAATTGATGTTCGCGTTCACGATATCGGCAAAACGAGAAAAAATACCCATTACAGTGTCCTCTTGGTCATATCACAGTGCGCATGCACTGGGCGGTGATGTTGATTCGTCATGCTTGATGTCGACCAACCTTAGCGTTCACCCTTGCTATTACAAGATGCATGCCAACATGGCGATAAATTTATCCAACTGAAATTATTGATTATTATTTTTGACAAATGGCCACCATCGGATAGATTAGTTAAATACACCAATAGTTAGCAAAATTAACCGCAACAAAAGGTGATATCTGATGGAAAAAGGTCAGGAGAATCTCCTGGGTGAAGCCAACAGCTTTGTTGAAATGCTGGAGCAGGTTTCACAATTGGCACATCTTACCAAGCCCGTGCTGGTGTTAGGCGAACGCGGCACCGGCAAGGAGTTGATTGCCAGCCGCTTGCACTACCTGTCGCCACGTTGGCAAGGCCCGTTTATTTCCCTGAACTGTGCGGCGCTTAATGAGAATCTGCTGGATTCAGAACTGTTCGGCCATGAAGCCGGGGCGTTCACCGGCGCGCAACGCCGTCATCTGGGGCGTTTTGAACGTGCCGACGGCGGCACGCTGTTCCTCGATGAGTTAGCAACAGCGCCAATGCTGGTACAGGAGAAATTGCTGCGCGTCATCGAATACGGCGTTTTGGAGCGCGTGGGAGGCAGCCAGCCGATTCAGGTTGATGTACGTCTGGTGTGTGCCACCAATGAAGATCTGCCCGCACTCGCTATGGCTGGTAAGTTTCGCGCCGATCTGCTCGACAGACTTGCTTTCGATGTGGTGCAACTGCCCCCGTTACGCGAACGCCAGCAGGACATCATGTTATTGGCGGAGCACCTCGCCATTCAGATGTGCCGGGAATTGCAACTCCCCCTGTTTACCGGATTTTCTGCGCGCGCCCGTGATACCTTGTTAAATTATGCCTGGCCTGGCAATGTGCGGGAACTTAAAAACGTGGTTGAACGCTCGGTTTATCGCCATGGCGCGACGGGAGAACCCTTGGATGCTATTATTATTAACCCATTTCAACGCACCGCTGAAACACCGGTTACTCCAGTTTGCGTTGTTTCTACCCTACTGCGTTTACCACTGGCGCTGCGTGAATGGCAGCAGACACAAGAAAAAGCCCTCATTGAGAAAGCATTGTCTCAAGCGCGTTTTAACCAATGTAAGGCAGCAACGCTGTTGGGATTGACCTACCACCAGTTGCGTGGGCTGTTAAAAAAATACGATATCACCAGCAATGAGGCATAAATTGCAGATAAAAAAGCCAGCAAACGCTGGCTAAAATAATACTGGAAGCAATGTGAGCAATGTCGTGCTCCCCTTCCGCGCTTACGAGAAGCCTTCTGGAGTGCGTGATGAGTGATAATAGTTATCATTATCATTTGAAAAGCACTTTGTTAAGAATTTTTCTCATTTCCGTAGTAACGGTAGGGTTCTTCTCTATTTTTGATACTTTTCGATGAATTGCTGCCAACTGGAAATCAGCGTATCAAACTGTTCGTCTTGCTCTGTATATCTGCGAATACCACTGTGTCAGCTTATCCGCCATGACCTGCGTATCCTCTGTGCTTTCACTTATTGCCATCATTTGCCCGAGCTCTCTCTGAGCACAGTAATTACCCTGAGCATAGGCGCTGACGTTCTCCTGCGCTTCTTCTATACGAGGCTCATCTTTCAAGAAGTTGGCATAATCTAATTCATTATCCAGCATTCGCTTCATGCTTTTATCACGCGCTGTCAGTTGCCGTTCCATATAGTTATCAATATCGGCACGGACCTGCGCCTGATACTCTTCGGGTATGTAGTTGCTGTTGATGAAATCCAACGTCTCCCGCATCAATGCAATACCTGCGGCCTGAGTGCTGTCTGTCGAACTCTCGAGTGGAGTGGTCACGGCATCATAAAGGGCATCCGCTAATACTCGAGTCGATTCACGCGTAGCATTGGGTGCCAGAGCAAAAAAAGCGCGAAAATCCGTCAATGACACGTCAGAGCCCACAGTACTGTATAGCGGATGCGTCACCCCGGGTGCTGTGCGCTCCAATTCATCAAGATAAGTATTCCTCATCTCCAACATCTGTTTCTTTGCCGCTTCCTGCTCTTCTTGGCTCGGAGGCGTCGCATTTGCAAAATCCTCCTTAAGACGCGCTAATGCTTCAGGCGATAGGGTCAAGTCTACCGAGGCTAACGCTTCGATCGACTTTTGTCGTCCGACTAAGACGGCATCAGATTCAGACACCTTATTCGTAGCATTGTAGGTTGCCGTTAATGGTAAGGCTGACGGATAGGCTGAAATTACACTCACACGCATTTCTCCCTGTTATCTTGCATTCTCGTGGCCCATTCAGAGTTATCTTTTGTATAACGGCAATTGGCGTTCATTCCTTAGTGAAAAAATAACAAAAGTTATCATTTCGTGAGGTAGCACTCTATCCTCAGCGATGTAGACGTCTGATACCCCGTTCAGCGCTGCATTTTTCCAAATTTTACGGAAAATACAGCAGGTGAGCATCTACGGAGTGGGGAGCTTTAGCAGAGTGCGGTACACTCTTATAATGACAACTCTGATTTTCAGCCAACTAAAGCGCATCGTATGTCTGGATACACCTCCTGCCTGATAAAAATAGGCGCGCTGTTCTCCGCCTGCCTGATAGGGTCTGCGTTCGCCGCAGACCCCGCACAGGTGCAGCGGGAAGATATCCGCCACAGCGGTTTCGTGTACTGCGTTAACGACGTGGTCAATACCTTCAACCCGCAAATGGCGCGCAGCGGCGTGATCATCGATACGCTGGCAGCACAGCTTTACGACCGACTGCTGGATGTGGACCCTTACACCTACCGTTTGATGCCGGAACTGGCGCAACGTTGGGAAGTTCTGGATAACGGTGCTACCTACCGTTTATACCTGCGCCACGATGTGCCGTTTCAAACTACCGATTGGTTTACGCCTACGCGCCCGTTAAACGCCGATGACGTGATTTTCAGCCTGCAACGGATGCTGGATAAAACCCACCCGTATCATGACGTGAACGGCGGTGAATACCGCTATTTCACCAGTTTGCAGTTTGCCGATGTGGTGCAAAGCATCCACAAGCTGGGCGACTATGTGCTGGAAATCCGCCTTAAAAGTCCGGATGCCTCTTTTTTGTGGCATCTGGCGACCCACTATGCACCGGTACTTTCTGCCGAGTATGGTAAGCAGTTGATCAAACAGGACAGAAAGGAACTGTTAGATCGTGAGCCGGTCGGTACCGGTCCTTATCGCCTGGAAGCGTATCGCAGCGGTCAGTATCTGCGCTTGATGCGCAACGACCGCTACTGGCGTGGAAAACCGAGAATGCAGCAGGTGGTCGTCGATTTGGGCGTCGGAGGCACCGGTCGCCTCTCTAAATTGCTTAACGGCGAGTGTGACGTGTTGGCTTATCCTGCCGCCAACCAGTTGCCTATTTTGCGCAACGATCCGCGGTTACGACTCTCGCTGCGTCCGGGGATGAACATCGCGTATCTAGCCTTCAATGTGCGTAAACCGCCGTTGGACGACATGCGCATTCGCCGAGCCATTGCGCTGGCAATCAACAATGACCGTTTGATGCAGTCCATCTATTACGGCACGGCAGAAACGGCGGCGTCTCTGCTGCCACGCGCGTCCTGGGCTTATGACAGCGAATCGCGCATTACCGAATACAATCCGGAAGAAGCCCGCCACTTGCTGACAACCCTGGGTGCAACTGACCTTAACCTCAAGCTGTGGGTGCCGGTTGCGTCGCAATCCTATAATCCCAGCCCGCTAAAGACCGCGGAGTTGATTCAGGCGGATTTGGCACAGGTAGGCGTGAAAGTGACCATTGTCCCCGTCGAAGGCCGTTTTCAGGAGGCGCGCCTGATGGAGATGAGCCATGACCTGACGCTCTCCGGCTGGACCACCGACAGTAACGATCCTGATAGTTTTTTCCACCCGCTGCTCAGTTGCGCCGCGATTCACTCGCAAACCAATTATACGCATTGGTGCGATCCTACGTTCGACAGCGTGCTGCAAAGCGCCCTCACCTCACAGCAGTTGGCCAAACGCATTGAGTACTACCAGCAAGCCCAGCAGATACTGGCACAGCAGTTACCGGTGCTACCGTTGGCCTCTTCGCTGCGTATGCTGGCTTATCGCTATGACATGAAAGGGCTGATATTAAGTCCGTTTGGCAATGCCTCTTTCGCCGGGGTATATCGCGAGTTTGGTGACACCCCGACGCCAGAAGCGCCACCACAGGTGGGTAAAGAGGGAGAACAGCCATGATCATTTTTACGCTGCGTCGCCTGTTGTTGTTGCTGATAACCCTGCTGCTGCTGACGCTGGTCGGCTTCAGCCTCTGCTATTACACCCCCAACGCTCCGCTGGGCGGCGCGACGTTGTTTGACGCCTACGGTTTCTTTATGCGCAGCCTGATGCGCGGCGATCTGGGCATTTCGTCGATTAACTGCGAATCGATCAGTGTGCAATTGAAGGAGGTGCTTCCCGCCACCATTGAACTGTGCGTATTGGCATTCTCACTCTCTTTGTTGGTGGGTATCCCGCTCGGCGTAACCGCGGGCGTGATGCGCAATAAAACGCCTGACATCATCATCAGCGCCATCGCGTTGGTGGGCTTTTCTATTCCGGTATTTTGGCTGGCTCTATTGCTCACGCTGCTGTTTTCGCTGCAACTCGGCTGGTTGCCAGTTTCAGGCCGTTTCGATCTGCTCTATCAGGTTGAATCTGTGACCGGATTTGCACTCATTGACGCCTGGTTATCCGACACCCCTTATCGCGATGAAATGCTGATCAGCGCCGTGCGCCATCTGATTTTGCCCATCATTGTGCTAGCCGTCGGCCCCACGATGGAAGTTATCCGACTGATGCGCATCAGCACGACGGACGTGTTCAGTAAAAATTATGTCAAAGCTGCCGCCACCCTAGGCCTGTCGCGCCTGGCCATCATTCGCCGCCATGTGCTGCGTAATGCACTGCCACCGATCGCACCGCAATTGGGGCTTCAGTTTTCCACCATGTTGGCGCTGGCGATCATTACTGAAGTGGTGTTCAGTTGGCCCGGTTTAGGACGCTGGCTGGTGGATGCGATTCGCCAGCAGGATTACTCCGCGATATCCGCCGGGGTCATGGTCGTCGGAGCGATGGTAATTACGGTCAATGTGCTGTCCGATATTTGGGGCGCAATGGCAAACTCACTTAAACATAAGGAATGGTATGCCCTTCGATAGAGCAACCGAAAAGAATAAATACACATCAATCGATTAGTCAATGACGCATGCGATAAATGCTCCATCTCCGCTTTTCGTTCTTCACACGCAGGCACCTGCTTGCGTGTCTCGATAATGTTTTTTTATATTACTTATTCCCTTTTTCATGATTATATTCGAGGCGGACTTCTGTTATTAGAGGGACAATAAGCGATGATACTCATCAATAGTTAAGGAGATATCGATGAGCAGAATCGGTTCCGAACCTTATGAACACTCAATGAGGCGTGCATTACGTGACGACGTAGCAACCAACCCAGGAGCAGCAACATACAACAAAGGAATCATTAATTCTTACGTAACTGAATTAAACGCCTACCATAAGCCAGATCCGGGTGATAGCCAACGAAAATACATTTCTGAAATAGTCTCTAAAATGAAGCTTGCGAAAAACGATGAAGAGTGGTGTTCGTTAAAAGGAAATGCTAAAGTAGTTGTGGAAGGAATGATTGAGAATATAAATCACGAAAGAAATAATACCTTCGTCATACATAATGAATATACCAAGGATGTTTATGGTACTTTGGCGGAACATTGCACAATCCATGATCGCGACCACTACATTAAAAGTCTAGTCAACCTCTATGAAATCATTTGCGAAGTGAACCAACTGGCAGACAAACCGTCATTCTATCAATCTAAGCATCCAAGCGTTGAAAGTCCCTACATGACTTTCATTCAGACTATAGATCAGTTTAAGAAAATTCTGAGCACCCACTTACTTCATCACAGCACAGCGATATATGGTGATTTGAATGCACTTTTTATGATTATGTCTGAAAGCGTCTTAAACCCTAAGATACCACGACTGGTTCCTTTTTTTTCCTTTAATAAGAGCTTATTGATTGTTTAAATGCATTACCAATGAGCCCATGCTTTAGATAGGCATGGAAAGTAATACTTGCACACTCAGACAGTGCCGATGCACATGTCAGATTCTGTCCGTAGTGTGATGTAATTGCCATGCCTCCATAATTCAATTTCCGCAGCGAATGATCATCTCCCTTTGTCACTATTGATTACAGATCGTCCTTGGTTTTTACAATGTTAATCATCGTATCCCTGTTAGCTCTGCCCTGTTCCGCAGAGTCAGTGCCCGTGCGTGGTAACTCACTGTGCTAAATATAACTTTGCGTAATAGTAGATCACTTGAAGGGAACTCAGTCCGACTTGCGCGATCTGATCAAT
>NZ_PEHF01000027.1 GCF_015762685.1 Candidatus Symbiopectobacterium sp. 'North America'
CGTCTTTATCGCTGGTTTTAAAGTTTTTTTTCGATAACGTCTTTGAGTGCCCGGCATTCCAGACTCAGATCGGCAAACATCTGTTTCAATCGTCGGTTTTTGTCTTCAAGATCTTTCATCTTTTTGATATCAGACGCTTCCATACCCCCAAACTTTGCTTTCCAGTTGTAGTACGAGGCTTCAGATATTCCCGCTTCGCGGCAAACGTCTTTGACGCTTCAACAGACTTCAAAACGGCGATGATCTGGTGTTCGGTGAACCGGGCTTTACGCATGGCGATCTCCTCAACGGGACATAATCAGTATGTCAGAAGATCTCTAAAAGTGAATGGTTCGGTTTACCGGGATACTTACAGCTTCAGCAGACGCAGCGGGCGGTTAAGCGGATGGTAAGCGAGGCGGATGGAGTGCGGGACTGCTGTAGGTAAAAATGGCCGGAAGGATATAAGGATCACTTCCGGCTTTTTTATATAGATAAATTAATAAATAACTAAATTGCCTTTAGGCCATTCACCATCCCAGCCGCAGGGTATATGCCCTGACTCGTAAACAGTAATGAGTCCATAGAAAAACAAGTCAAACTTTAATTTATCTTTATATACATCTTCCATTAAATAATTTACCAAGTCCCACTTAACGTTGTTCAGTATGATTTCATGCGAAATTAAATCTGATTTAATAGATGGAATGATCTCTCCATCCAATATTTTTTTTGCTTCTTTTACCAAAGGATTCCAATTATGATATAAATCTGAGTATTTTATAGCTAACAAGCCTGTAATTTCGTTACCAGCTTCTAATGTGGTATTTTCCCATTTGACGCTATCAATGTGTTCAATAAAATCACTATCATTCTTAACTTGCCTGATAGAAGATAACAATGCTGGTTTTCCAACATGATCAAACCATTGGATATTCATCAACCTATCGACTGCTAAACGCGATATTTTAATGGCTTCACCTGATTTATTCTTCCTGGAATTCTCGGCACTTCCATACAACCAAGAGCACCATGCTGCACCCTATTTTGAATACTATATCTTACCGCCTGATTCACCTGATTAGGCTGCAAGCCTGCCGATTCGAGAGATCGTTTTAGGGCTTGAGTATACTGAGTATTGGTTGGTGCTTCTCTATATAATTCCCCACCTTTTCTATATTGATCCCAAAACTTCTCCATCGATCTATGAGCTTCATAATGCTGTGATCCCCGCTCGGTAAACGCATTTCCTTCTACTTTGATTGCTGCGCCTTGATCTCGTGGGATAACATCCCTAAACGCGGCATCCTGATTTAAGTGGTGAGACTGTCCGGGGCTTGGATCGTTTTTCAGTTGCCCATGTGGCCCCATCGCAGGACCTTTTTTCTCCAACCCAAAGGGATCACACCACATGAATGGATTCGTTACGTAACCCTGTGGCCTAATCCCACCACCCAGGCCTATCGGGTCCGGCGAGAGATACTGCCCGCTATCCGCATCATACTAACGATGCCGGTTGTAGTAAAGCCCTGTCTCCGCATCGTACAACTGCCCCTGATAGCGCAATTCGCAGTACACTTCTTCGTTCGAAGCATCACCCAGATAGCGTCGCAATGCGATGGGCCGGCGCTCCTCCCGATGATTGCCCCACAGCGCCTGTTCACCCCGCCAGTGAACTTCTCCCTCCTCGCTGCACAGCTCGCGCGCCGTACCCGTCAAATCCGTGACGATATAGTGCAACCGGGTAACATCGCCTTTTCCTTCCACCTGCGCCAGCGGCCGGAAACTCCCCGGTTCATACACCCACTGCACTGCCCGCGCCGATGTGCCATCCGCCAGATACTGCTGCTGCCCTACCAGTTGGTCTCCGTCCCAGCGGTAGGCTACCCGAGCTACCGCCTGCACTGAGGAGGCTTGCCCTTCGCGCACCTTGCTGACCCGGCGGCCAAAGGCATCATAACCATAAAGCCAACGCGCACCCTCCGGCAAACTGACTCGCACCAAACGGTCCTGCACATCCCATTCGTAGTGCGTTTCCTTTGGCCGAAAACCGGGGCGCGTTTCACGTTTTATCGCCAGCCGACCGCAGTCGTCATAGCGATAGTGCGTGTAACCGCACTCAATAACGCGACCGGCTGCATCATAACGCGCCAGTGACTGCACCACCGCATCTTTCTGCGTCAGCGCTTCGCCCATACCGGGCGCTATCTGAGCAATTTCGCACAGGTTCTGTTCGCTGTCGTAACCGAACAGCCGTGCCTGACGACGGCGCCCTTCCTCCCGCCGCTCGGCCGTCACCTGCCCGGTACCTTTTAACCGGAAGGCCTGTTCCCCCCAGTGACTGCCACTGATGCCTGTCAGCCTGTCCAGCACATCATACTGGTAGTACCGCTCCAGCACGTCGTTGATCCGGCCATCCGCCCCTTCCAGCGCCTGGCGTTGCAGCAGCCCAGTCGGGCTCCACTCCTGGCGCAGCGCAAAACCGCTGCCGTTGCTGCGCCGCTGTTCTTCACCGGATGCGGTGTGGCTGAACTGCAACGGCTGGTGTGTGCCAATGCCCAGCGCCGTCACACGGCCTGATGCCCACGCCAGTTGTAACGGGGCCAGAATTCCTTCCACCCGGGAGCGCTGCCCGCTGGCATCATAGTCACTGGTGAGCACTTCACCGTTAACCGTTTCGGCAATCACCTGCCCTGCCCGGTTATTGCGCCCTGCGGCATCATAGGCGTACAAAATGTGGCTGCCATCCGGGGCTAGGCGCTGCGTTAACCGGCCTGCCACATCGTAGTGATAGCGGTAGACCCGACCGTCATAATGGCGCTCTTCATTCAGGCGCCCACAGTGGTCAAAACCGTAAGTCCACTCCCGGCCCAAACTGTTGGTGACACCGGCAAACTCCGCCTGCGCATTGTAGTGATAGCGCACCGTGGCACCCAGCGGGTCGGTCGCTTCCAGCAGGTTGTCGAACGCGCCATAACGGAACTGATAGCGTTGTCCCAGCGCATCGGTCACTGCCGTCAGATTACCCTCAACATCATAATCAAAGCGTGTTTCACTGCCGTCTTCGTACACCACTTTGGCGGGCGTATCGCGCGTGCCTTCATATTCCCAGCGACGGATTTGTACGCCTGTTTCATGAGCGATGTGGCGCTCGGTCAGGCGATCAATCGCGGCTTGATACAGGCGATCCATGCGACTTTTAATGCCGATGTTTTCTGGCTGCTACAGAAGAGGTTGCGCCCAAGGCTGTTGGGGAAAATCCGGCCCCAGTTCGGTGGCCAGTGCCAGCCAGCGCACAATGTCGCGATCGTTGTTGAACCCGCTTTGCTGCGCCTGTGCCATATGCTGGCGGGTAAAGTCCAGCAACGCTTCCTCTGGCGCATCCTTCCAACGCGTGTGATACGTGCGCAGATGCGCCGTATAGCGCGCCAGTTCCTGCTGCTGTGCGGGTTCCAGCAGCGCTTGCCACTGCGCTGTGCTCAGTTGACGCGGCAGGTTATCCGGCACCGAATGCGGTTCACGCGCCGTCAGAGTCAGGGCCTGAACGCGGCCTGATGGCGCAATATCGCATTAGCTGGCGACCGGGCCATAGAGGGCATTGGCCTCTTGTGCCGTGCTGACAGCGAGCAATGCATTCACCACCTGCCAGTCACCGATACGCAGAATGGCGTTCTCGCCAGAAGGCAGCGAAATCAGACTCCAATGACGCAAGTGCTTCACCAGCGCCATCAGTTGATCGTGCGGTGCATAGGCCAGCATAAACCACGCCAGTTGCATTCCCATGCCCCAGCCGTCCTGTATCAACAGATGCTCTCGCACCTTTGTCCAGTTGGCGCTGTGCACCGGAATGCAATAAGGCGAGATGCTCGCGTGCTCGCGACCAGCCTCGCCCCAATACACACGAGTTTGATCCAAGTTGCCTCCCCAGCGTTCAGCCAGCCAGGGCACGGGATCGTTAAGTGCGGCCTCCGCAATCACAAAGCAGCCGCCCTGAGCCAGACGTGCTTGCCAGGCGGCGTCATCTTCCTCAACTAACGCTAAAAACGGTGGGGAAACACTCACAGCGTAACCTCCGAAATGTCGGGTAAATCGCCCGCATCCAACCTGGGCGATGATAATGAAGACGCATACTGTCAAGGTGTTCAGGCACGGACTTAAAAATCCGCAAGCTGTCTGCCAGCGAGTAGCGTTCGGTGAGATGGATAAAAGCCGTATGGTGATAAAACTCGCTGCCCAATACCCAACGGTGTGCGGACCAGGCCTCGCACTCTGCTTCGCCAGCGAAGGGGTAATACTGTTTTGCCAGCGCAATACCACTGGGAAAGCGCTGTTTGACCACCGCGATATCAAGCGGAAACGCCGTGAGTGTGCTCGCATAGAGAAAGAGTTCATTGGCCAAACGGTGCAGGCGGTTGTCATGCGCCAGCAGCGCATACTGCTCTGGCGTAAGTTGAATCTGATAGAACGTATCGGCGTGTATGGTTGCCGGTGTATCTTGCTGCGCCAACAGGCGATAGCACCGCTTATCATCATCAATCATGGGGAGATAGATCTGTGTCATCGGGCCAAGAAACGCCCGCTGCGCCAGCGCATCCAGAGTGTGCCACCAACCGGAGAGCACTGCGGGTGCATCGCTGCGAAAAATCGCTAATGTTCCCTCCGGCCACAGGCAGGAAATACGCTGCTGCCAAAGTTCTGCGGCCTGTTGCAGCGTCAATGGGCCACTGAACAGCGTCACCCCGCCGTGCCCCGCCGCAGCGGTTTCCTCCAGCCAGTGCTCCAGCGTTTCTCCCGCTTTGCCCTCATCTACCTGAACCACCAGAGGAGCCCAGCGCTGCCACGCTTCTGCTTGCGGCGTAAAATGCAACTGCCGCCAGAGTCCCGCCGCAGCGGGCTAAAATGCCTGCCAATATTCGGGCAGTTCCGGATAATCCAGCAGGGATATCACGGCGTACAAGGGTGCTGCACGCTGGCTGATGTCAAACAGGGTAAAGCCGTTTGTCATCGTTATTATGTTTTCTGAATTCGTCATGTTTTGTGGAATACATTCGTCGCTAACGCGTGAATGTGAGGTGCCGGGAAGTGTCCTGCGCCGAAAAAACGCAGGACAAAACGTAATAGCAAGGTGACAAAAAGATTCAAATGGGTTGTGAGGTTACGGCGTGTGGCCTTTTTCCCACTGTGCGCGCATCTGCGCCGGAGAGCGCGGCGGGAAGAACACACCTTTATCCCGCAATTGCTGCTGCACCTCAGCCAGGGATATTCCGGTGATTGCTGCGCCATAATGGATACTCTTTCGTACACGCGCCATGCCAGACTGCTTCCCGTCGCGGAATAGGTTTCTACCTGCGCGCCCTGCTCAATCAGCCAGTGCACCATCTGATATTTGTTCAAATAAGCGGCGTAATGCACACTGGTGGTTTTCGCCTCATCGGCCAGCTCGATATCAGCACCGCGCGCCACCAGCAGTCGCACATTGTCCCAGCGATCTTCACTGATGGCAGCAAACAGCGCGGGTTGTCCACGCCGGCCGATGGCATTCGGGTTACCACCTGCATCCAGTATGAGGCGCAGCCATTCGGGATCTTTCGCTCTCGCAAGGGTATTGACCGCGCTATCACCGGCGCCATCTTTGAAATTGGGATCGGCCCCCAGCGTCAGCGCCCGTTGCACTGCACGTTTATCCTGGGTTTGATAGATGAGCCATTGCAGCGGCGTCACCCCCTCTTTGCCCTGCACATTGAGATCGGCTCCGTGACTCAGCGAATAACGGGCTCCTGCCGCGTCACCGTTTTGAATGCTGTGCAACACCGCCACCACTGAGGGGGAAAACAGTTCACTGGCATCCATACTGTGCCCTACTGCCTGACAAGCCGTAAGCAGCCCGATCAGCACTGCTCCCAACCATGCCGCCCGCGTATGGCCGGTTAGCCCAACAGCAGGCCATAATCCACGGCGCGGTAGCGCTTTGTTTCTGACTAACCATTGCATTACATCCCCCCGAAGGTGCTGGTGATTTGTCCGATGTCTTCTTTTTTCTGGTTTTCAATATCGGCAATCACCTGATCCATACCGTGACGGGCCAATGGCGATCCGCCGGAATCCGGTAGAGATAACATCTCTCCGCTCGCTTTCGGCAACGCGCCGTCCAGTAACTTGACCACACCCATCACACCGCCGATTGCAGCGCCGGCATTGCCGCCAATTAATGCTCCCGCCCCGGAAAGCAAGCCCTGCAACAATGGGGTAGCGTAGTTTTGCACCAGGGTGAGGATCTCACCATCCACCGCCTGCGTTTTAATCAGCGTAGCGGTATCTACCAGCGATGTCCCTCCAGCACGCGCCACCGTGTTTTCATGCAATCCCGCTGCGTTAAAGGTAAACCCCGGCAGTTTGGTGACGCTGACGGCAGCGGAAGCCAGCCCGCCGCCCAGCGAATGACCAACAATTACCGGAGCTGGAGAGATCACATCCTTTACCTTGGTTGCCAAATACATCGCCTGGTTGTATTGATCGGATTTCATCCCCATCCCCTGGCTGGCATTCGTCACCCAATCTTGCACGCCGGTCACCGCATTGTTGTTGCCCCGGTAAGTCAGCATGGTTTCTCCATTCACCGCTGATTTAAGCAGTGCTGCACCAAAGCCGGTTTTGCTATCGGTAAAGTCGCTCGCTGCCAAGCCGGGCAGCTTGCTGGTATCCAACAGTTCCAGCCCGACGGGTGCTTTCGGTAATTTATCCATTACACCACGCCGGAATTCGTCCACCGAATAAACATACTGTGCAGCTTCCGCTCGCAGAATATTGTCGTTGTTGAACGCCTGACGTTTCGCTGGATCCACCAATCCCTGCAGGGATGTCGCCTCGGTTGCCAGTTTGGCGCGCGCCAGATAGCGATCTTTGCGTTGCGCCAACGTCAACAGCTCATCCAACATCGGCAACTCCGCCGATTGTGCCCACTCCATCAGCGTAGGCAATAGCATCGGCGTCAAGGCCAGCAGTGGTGCACGATTTTTTGCGGACTGTTCCGCGCACGCTTTGACCGGAGACTGATAAGGCGTACTACCAATAATCACATCGCCGCTGCCTGCGGCGACGGAACCACCGCAGCCGATAGCGTCACCAACCCGTGCCGCCAGTTTGCCATTGATGATGACATTCCCCGATCCGGCTGAAATGGCACGATCGTGAATACCGTGCGGCATATTCGGGCACGGACACGCGTGGAGCAGCACCGCATCGCCTTTACGGGCTGCGGGCTTTCCATTAATGATGACATCGCCGCTTCCGGCGATAATCGGCGTGGCGGGAAAACAACCGTGACCGGCACAGCTGTCCCCCAGTCGTGCTGCACTGGGCATGCTCTCTCCTTAGCGTCTGTCCGGTGCGTCGGGCAACGTGGGGGCGCTCGGTGTCTCGGGCGCAATGGAGACTGGCACGGTGCCCGCCCCCGCTGAACCACCATCGTTAATTTTGACCAGGGTGCCGGAAATGGTGACACCCGCACTGTCAATTTTGATAAACCCGCCGGGCGCTTTGATGGTTAATGCCTGGCCGGCTTCCAGCACAATATCCGCCGCTTTCAGGTAGCTGTCGGTGTTAACTAAAACCCGTTGATGCGCGCCGATCAGCGTCTCTTCGGAGCCAGTGATGGTCGACTGTCGACTCCCTTCGATATGACTCACCTCCCCACCGCCGATAAAGCGTTTCAGCGACTGGCCGATACGCTGGATAACGTTGCGACCAATGGTTTGGTGATGGTCCTGGCCGATTTGCTCGAAATCATCCTGACCAACAGTGCGGTGACGATGGCGGTCAACGCGCTGAAACTGGTCCTGCGCCACGCTCAGGTGTTGGTCACGTCCGATGCTTTTCCGGTGAATATTGTTCACCACCGTGTCGCGATCCTTCTGCGCATGCAGATAGATCTGCTCACACGTGGCTTCATCTTCAAAACGCAATTCGTTAAAACCGCTGCCCTTGTGCGTGTCGGTGCGCAACGTGGTACGCGTCTTGTGCTCCGGCAACAAATACAGCGTCGGGTTGGTGGCATGGAAGGTGCGCCCGGTGATGATGGGCTGATCGGGATCCCCTTCCAAAAAGCTGACGATCACTTCATGCCCAATGCGCGGGATAGCAATCAAACCATACTGACCGCCCGCCCAGTCCTGACTGACACGCACCCAGCAGGAACTTTGATCATCACTGACACCTTAACGATCCCAGGGGAATTGCAGTTTGACGCGGTCAAAATTATCGCAGTAGATCTCCTCGCCTGCCGGACCGACCACTGTCGCAATCTGTGGGCCGTCCACCATCGGCTTAAACGAGAGGTTCGAACGCCAGGTCGTACTGGCTTTCGCCACAGAGAATGCGTTGCTTATCGTCGTGGGCTCGCCCCCACTCTCATCTTCCAAAGCCTGAGGCTGCTGACCAACATGCGTTACTGACACCGTTTGCCACACGATGTTGAGCGCCTGTTGTGGATGCTCCGTCAGCGTAAACGTGTTGCCGGGCATCAATGCCGCACAGTTGGATTCTCCGGTGGCGGTAACGGCGTCGGCACGCAGCGCATCCAGACGGAAAGCGCTAAATGCCTTACCGCTCGGGTCCTGTTTAAAACGGCCCGGATAATCATAGTGCTGGTATGTTTCGCGCTGATGAGCCAAATCCCAGCTCAGATTGTTGTGCATCAATCCATAAGAGGGGGTTTTAAAGCTGTAGTCTTTCAGCGCAACTTCCGCCGTACTGACGCGTTCCGCATAGTGAAAACGCCTGACGTAAGCGCCTTCAGACAATCCCTGTGTCGCCAGATTCAAAAACAGCTTAGGGCCTTTCTCCAACGCACCCGCATCATTGGCGAACACCACCCGGTGTTTGCCTGCTTCATACTCATGGAAGAAATACATTCCCTCTTCCGCTGCCAGACGGCTGATAAATGCCAGATCGCTTTCACGATACTGTACGCAATATTCGCGCTCAGCATGTTCGTGGCGCAGCGCAAAAGCGAAATCAGTAATACCCGTTTCCTGCAACAAGGTGCTGATAATGGCATCCGGCTTCTGCGATTGGAAAATGCGCGCGTTGGTGCGCAGGCCCGCGCGCCACAAAGCCGGACGCATCTCAGCCTGATAGAGGGTGCGACGAAAACCGGTATCGCCTTGGGTAAAGGCACTGACGATGCCGCTGACGCGACGCTGAAGTTCACCTTCGAACTATACCAACAGTTCGCAGGGCTGATCCAACACGGCGCTGAAATCAATATCTGGATGAGCACTGGCCAGATTCAGTGACAAGCTAAAGGGACGATTCAATCCCTCATCAAGCCTGAAGTCCACCACCGCAAACGTGCTTGCTGGCAGCGTGCCGAGTGTCACGGTGAACTGTAATCCTGTGCTGTTTGCCACCTGTTCTCTCCTTATTATTTCGCCCTACCATGGCTACCGCACTCCCCGATGGCTGACCGGTTCGTCGTCGTTTCTGTCATGACGCTGTGCGTTGGGTTAACCCAGTGCACAGCACCCGTGCTTGTTGTGGTGCTGATGAATCAAAACGGTTGCAGTAACAAACGCAGAAAACCCGGCACATGGCCGGGTTATACATCTGCGCTTAGGCTTCGACTGGCGCACGCCAGTCGTCAGAACCAGAGGTTCCGGCAACGGTGTACTCCCAGTCGATTTTGCGGTAGGCCAGAGACACTTCGATAAGCTGGGTATAGTCCAGTTTTGACGGGTCCTGGCAGTGTGGCATCTGGCAGTTGATGTCCACGATGGTGGCGTCGGTCAGCACGGTGGAGAAGAAGTGCTCCTGTTTGCCTTCCACAGAGGTGCGATACCACTTCAGGGTCACGGTCGGCAGCATTTCACCAGAGGCCAGCGCGTTGTACATCAGCGGGACGGATTTGTTCAACGCGACGGTGAATTTGAACGGTTTGTGGACGCGTTGACCAGAAGGCTGGCCTAATTGCGGATCAGTCGGAACGGTGACAACGTGTTTGAATTCCTGTACCAGCATTTCATCTTCGTGGCCCTGCACGTAGATGTTGCCGACGGAGTCAGAGGTGAAGGTACATGCGGTGATATTGCCCTGTGTTTTTCCTTCGATGCTGATGATAGCATGGAGTTGGCATAGTGTTGCTCCTTGTTATTGAACGGGTTGAGTCATTGCACCGTTCGTACAGCAATTCACATGCCAATTTTTATCTTATTGTTTTTAAACAACAATTACTTGAAGACCATTTCCCTTACGCCAAGCCTGAGCAAGAAGTTGCGTAGACCTCGCAAAAAAACGGCATTCATTGCGTAAAAAGTGATTTACACCAGAAAGTGAGCAAGAAGTTGCGCAGAATGCGCAGTTATGCTGATACAGCGTGCTGACACAATGCCCTCTCCCGCTTGACACCCTTTATTGCTGCCTGTCTGCCAACGCGACTGTCTGGCTATTTCAGCTTTCTTCAACCACCATATTGGTAACTTTCAACCGTGCCACTTCGTCACCTGGCGTTGCGCCAAAGTAGCGTTTAAATTCCCGACTGAATTGTGACACGCTCTCATACCCGACGCGCACCGCCGCCGCTCCAGCCCGCACGCCGTCATTGAGCATCATCAGGCGCGCTTTATGCAGCCGGTAAGACTTCAGGTATTGCAGCGGTGAGGTATTGGTCACCGCCTTGAAGTTATGGTGAAACGCGGACACGCTCATATTCACTTCCGCCGCCAATTGCTCCACATTAAGGCTATCCGCATAGTGATTTTCGATACGACGCAGCGCTTTAGCGATCTGGCTGAAATGGGTATGCCGGTTGACCAGCGCCTGCAACGCCGCTCCCCCCTCCCCACACAGGATATGGTAGGTAATCTCTTTGACGATCATCGGCCCCAGCACTCGCGCATCACGGGGCGTTTTCATCGCATCAAACAATCGTTCAACGGCACACAGCATCTCTTCGGTAAACGGCACACTGTTCACACCGCAAGAGCCTGAGCACGGGCGAATAACGCTATCATCATCGCCAATATCCAGCAGCAATGCCTGGAGTACCTGCGGATCGATCCGGATGGAGATCCCAACCAAAGGCTGTTCAACACTGGCAACCGTCTCGCATTCAAACGGCAGCAGCACCGTCATCAACAAATAGTTTTCTGCGTCATACTGAAAAACGGTATCACCCACATAGCCAATCTTCCTGCCCTGAAACAGGATAACTATCGTCGGGTCATACATCACCGGCACACGTGGATGGGGCTGGTCCGCGTAAAGGATTTTTACCTGTGCTATCGGCGAGGGCGTAACCCAGTGTTGGGTTGTGTAGCTGAGCGCCTGCTTGATTATCTTGGCAAACACCGGGTTGTTTTGGGCACGCGTCATCAGTAAGGCCTCACTAGGAGTGGCAACTGTCTCTACAATAGAAAAACAACATGACACAAACGTCATTTTTTATCACCCAATTCTCCGGGTAATTGTAGAAATAGGCAACAACCCAACAGAAATGTGCATTGAATGCCTGCGGCCAGCTGCTGATAATAGCCCACATCATTCATACTGAACGATCGGTATCCATCTCCCGCAAGCATTACCCGGGATTTCTTATCAAGGCGTTGAACTGGATAATTACCCTATGCAAAATTTCACACTTCATACCCCGACCAAAATTCTGTTTGGTGAAGGCAAAATTGCCGAAATAGGCAAAGAAATTCCTGCTGATGCGCGCATCCTTATCACTTACGGTGGCGGTAGCATCAAGCGTAACGGCGTACTGGATCAGGTTTATCAGGCGCTGGATGGCCGTGATGTGCGTGAGTTCGGCGGTATCGAACCAAACCCGTCTTATGAAACACTGATGAAAGCCGTTGAATTGGTCCGTGCCGAAAATATTGACTTTCTGCTCGCGGTGGGCGGCGGCTCGGTCGCTGATGGCACCAAATTTATCGCTGCCGCAGCACACTATGAAGCCGCGCAAGATCCCTGGCATATTCTGGAAACCACAGGCGCACAGGTGACGAATGCCGTGAAAATGACTTGCGTGCTGACCCTGCCAGCAACCGGTTCTGAATCTAACAATGGTGCCATTATCAGTCGTAAAACTACGGGTGATAAGCTGCCCTTCTTGTCCCCCTACACCTTCCCCCTGTTTGCCGTACTCGATCCGGTCGTAACCTAGAGTTTGCCGCCGCACCAGGTTGCCAACGGCGTTGTCGATGCGTTTGTGCATACCGTTGAACAGTATCTGACCTATCCGGTGGATGCCAAAGTGCAGGATCGTTTTTCTGAAGGCTTGCTGTTAACGCTGATTGAAGAAGGCCCACGCGTGCTGGCCGAACCGGAAAACTACAAAGTCCGAGCCAACGTGATGTGGAGTGCCACCATGGCACTGAACGGGTTGATTAATGCTGGCGTGCCGCAGGATTGGGCTACCCATATGATGGGCCATGAATTGAACGCATTGCACGGGCTTGACCATGCGCAAACGCTGGCGATCGTACTGCCTTCCTTGCTGCAAGCGAAAAAGGCGCAAAAGCGAGCCAAACTGCTGCAATATGCAGAACGCGTGTGGAATTTGCGTGAAGGTAGCGAAGATCAACGCATTGATGATGCTATCGCGGCCACGCGTGCATTCTTCGAGAAAATGGGCGTACCCACCCACATGGCGGATTATCAATTGGATGGCAGCACCATTCCGACGCTGGTTGCCAAACTGAAAGAACACGGCATGACAGCGCTCGGGGAACACGCTGATATTACGCCGGAAGTGAGTCAGAAGATCTACGAAGCGGCACGTTAAGCGCCGCCCCTCATTGCTGTGTCTGCGAAGGGAGCCAATGGCTCCCTTTGACATTACTGGCAACCCTACCTAAAAACAGTGACGTCCCCATCTCCGTCATTCCCGCGAAGGCGTTGAGGGATCCCCAGAAAAAATAGCGTAAAGCGACATAGTTTTAATTCTTTGAATTATTTGACGTTATATCGCGTAAAAAATAACGCTGAGGAGAGTGGGGCCACAGGGTGAGCGGCAAGACGTCTCGAAAGTCAGCGCCGCGTCGGGAACGCGTCGCTGGCAGCCCGTCAGTGAGCTCGGGCTCCGAAGAAGCCGCGTAGCGGCGTTATTTCCCGCGCAAAGCAGGGGTCTCGGGGCGAAGGCGATTGAGCGCCCCGAGTCGGGTGCGTGCGATGTACCGTGCAAATAACCGCGCGGGTTAACGCGCACAAAATGTTCACTGCACCAACAAACAGACTTGGCCTATATTTGTGGGGATTCTTCAGCGCGAAGGCGGGAATCTCATGCAGAAGAAACGCGCTCATTCTCGAAGAGATCCCCGGCTTTCGCCGAGAATGACGAGGAAAAAGTGACGTTGTCAGCGGTTTGAGAGAGTCAATAGCTCCCTTTGTCATGGAGGTATATCAGGCAAGTACGGCCAAATCTGCCGCATTAAATCCGCGTAGAGAATCTGTCTGACCCGACTGGACTTTTTCTGCACAGTGCGCATCAGAAAGCAGAACCCGCCCTACGGCGATCAGATCAAACTCGTCCCGCTCCATACGCGTATACAGGTTATCCAATGCTGCCGCACCCGATCCTTCACCGCCAAAGGCAGCAAAGAAGTCAGAGCTTAATCCCACCGACCCAACGCTGATGGTGGCCGCACCGGTTAACTTCTTCGCCCAGCCGGCAAAATTCAACCCATGCTCGCCGTCAATGTCCGGGAACTCCGGCTCCCAGAAGCGACGTTGTGAACAGTGCAGAATATCAACGCCCGCCTCAACCAGCGGTGCCAACCATTCCGTCATTTCTTGCGGTGATGTCGCCAGACGCGCTTTATAACCCTGCTGCTTCCACTGACTAACACGCAGGATTAACGGGAAATCAGAGCCAACGGCAGTGCGAACGGCACGCACAATGTCCGCCGCAAAGCGAGAGCGCTCACGGATGGTTGCTCCGCCAAAAGCATCGGTACGCTTATTGGTTCCCGACCAGAAGAACTGGTCAATCAGATAACCATGCGCACCGTGCAGCTCCAGCGTGTCAAACCCTAACCGTTTGGCATCCGCTGCCGCTTGGGCAAAGGCGGCCACCGTATCAGCGATATCCTCTTCAGTCATCACCACGCCGCGCGGAGTATCCGGTCCAACCAACCCTGAAGGGCTTTCCACCGGCGCCTCCGGCTCCCACTCTCCCGTGCGTGTCGAACCTGTGTGCCAAATCTGAGGACCAATTTTACCGCCTGCCGCATGAACGGCATCGGCAACGCCTTGCCACCCCGCCAGTGCCGCGTCACCGTGGAATAAAGGGGATGCCTGCCATATTACGCGAAGCAGGACGGTTCACCACCGTACCTTCCGTCAGGATCAGCCCCACGTTGCCTTGCGCGCGACGACGATAATATTCCACGTTTTCAGGGCCAGGGATCCCCGCTTTCGCCATACCGCGCGTCATCGGTGCCATCACGATTCGGTTAGGCAGTTGCAACCCTTTCAGCGTAAAGGGAGTGAACAAGATATTGTCGGACATGGACCTTTCCTTTTTAACGATTAACGTTCACGAAGTGAGGTAAACGCAGTCAGTTCTCAAGACAGGTGCATCAAGGGCATTGCTGAGGTGGCTCGGTAGCCCCTTCGCCGCTCTCATCAAGGCAATCAATGCACTCTTCAAGCAGTTGATGCAGCGCAGCCACCCGTTCAGCACCGAGTTGTGCCACGATCGTCACCTGCGCCTCCTGCCACACCCGTTGCGCTTGTGCCTGTTTCTCCCGCCCTGCCGCCGTCACTTCAACACGGCGACTGCGCGCGTCATTCCCGGCACAAATTTTTAGCCATCCTTGCGCAACCAGAGGCTGCATATTGCGTGTTAACGTAGAGGCGTCCATTTGCATGTGTCGGGCCAAATCGACGAGACGAACAGGCTCCAGGCTCACGGCATACGACAACAGCGCATACTGGGTGTTTTTCAACCCGCATGTCGCAACGTAGTGATCGTAATGTCGCGTCACCATCCGCGTAAGCTGGCGCAGCTTGAAGTTGGTACAGCCTTGAGACGTGTCTGTGTTTTTCATGTCGTTAATTGTATATGCAACATTTTTACATCAGGAAGATCGCTATATTAGTCCATTATCCGGCTAATAACGCGCGCATATATGAGTGTTCACGGTTTCACTCGAACAAGATTAGCGATAAGCTCATGTTTTTTTCTATCTCTTTGGAGTCAGCGTGAAACGCCTGTTATCAACCCTGCTTCTGGCAACGCTCACCGCTTATGCACACGCAGCGCCTGCTGCCACAGATGTCACCATGACAACAGCATCCCAACAAGACACGGATGCCAGTTTGCCCAAGAAACATCCCAGCGAACTCTATCTGCACGCCAAACAACTGTTTGAAACCGGCCATAAGGATGAGGCTGTGACCTGGTTTTATATCGACCAATTGCGCTGGCGCTACCATTTACTGGCACACCCCGAACTGCCGCCCGATGGTGAACCTGCAACAATGGATGCCCTTAATGCTACGCTTGGACAAGCCATCAATGAATGAGCGGGTGGTTCCCCCACGGCCTGGCGTGGAGCGATTGGCAAAGCGCTGACATGGGATGCCGCTCATCCTAACCCCACCACCCCCAAAGCGCGGTATGCTGACCAATGGCAGCAGGTGCGTGCCGGACTGATGCAACTTGATGGTTACCTGCGTGATAATGAAAACCAGATC
The DNA here is from genome assembly GCF_015762685.1 of Candidatus Symbiopectobacterium sp. 'North America'. Lineage (GTDB taxonomy): Bacteria > Pseudomonadota > Gammaproteobacteria > Enterobacterales > Enterobacteriaceae > Symbiopectobacterium. The sequence continues at coordinate 15,676 of NZ_PEHF01000027.1, forward strand.
CGTACGGAACGTCAGGCACGTGGTTTAGAAAACCGGTAAACAGACCTCTTCAGATTCAACGAACAGAAAACCACACAAAATGCACTCAGGCTGTGTTTTCCAGACAGAAACACAGCCTTTTTTCACTCGCACACCCGGGTATCGCTCATAATCGCAGCAGTCGTTTACCGCAAACTATCCGTGCGCTCAGTGAGCGCAGCGACAGGGCGCAGCGCAAACTCACTACTGTGCAGTTGCGCAATAAAAAGAAAGAAAATGAGGGAAAATGATAAAATCGTTAGTTTTTTTGCGCAAACACAAGAAAACGCGCTATCTTAGCAGCGTAATTATCTTGTTTCCCCATGCGTTATAACTATAATACGAAACGTTGTTTCATTGAATGGTTTCAGCAAATCGACGTGCCGAAAATACTACGATTAGACACTGTTACTGCAAACATAACTCCCCGAGACACGCTTAAGGTTGAAACACGCGTTTTACCGGTGGCGAGCGACACGGTTGCAGCATATCACCGCACTCGGCTTACCGCCGGTGGTAACAGGCCACGTCCATCATCTTTCATTCATCGTTACCCGCTACAATTACTATTCGCTCTGGACTCGCAAACACATTCTCTTCGTCGGCCTCGTAGTATCCGGTGCCCGGGAACTCATGATTTTTTTATCCATCACAACTTGTAGAAAACACTCGTATGAAAAAGACTAAAATCGTTTGTACTATCGGTCCGAAAACCGAATCAGAGGAAATGCTGACCAACATGCTGAATGCAGGCATGAATGTGATGCGTCTTAACTTCTCACACGGGGATTATGCTGAGCACGGGCAGCGCATCAAAAACATGCGCGCGGTTATCGAGAAGACAGGTAAACAAGCCGCCATTCTGCTGGATACCAAAGGGCCAGAAATCCGTACCATGAAACTGGAAAACGTTGCGGACGTTAGCCTGGTTGCAGGCCAGACCTTTACCTTCACCACTGACCAAACGGTTATCGGTAACAAAGAACGTGTTGCGGTTACCTACGAAGGTTTCGCCACTGACCTGTCCGTCGGCAACACCGTACTGGTGGATGATGGCCTGATTGGTATGGAAGTCACCGCCATTAACAACGGTGAAGTGGTTTGTAAAGTGCTGAACAACGGCGACCTGGGCGAGAAAAAAGGCGTGAACCTGCCGGGCGTGTCCATTCAGTTGCCTGCACTGGCTGAAAAAGACAAAAGTGACCTGATCTTCGGTTGTGAACAAGGCGTTGACTTCGTCGCTGCCTCTTTCATCCGTAAGCGTTCTGACGTTGAAGAGATCCGTGCCCACCTGAACGCCCACGGCGGCGAAAGCATCCAGATCATCTCCAAAATCGAAAACCAGGAAGGTCTGAACAACTTTGACGATATCCTGGAAGCGTCTGACGGCATCATGGTTGCCCGTGGCGACCTCGGCGTGGAAATTCCGGTTGAAGAAGTTATCTTCGCCCAGAAGATGATGATCGAAAAATGCAACAAAGCACGTAAAGTGGTTATCACTGCCACTCAAATGCTGGATTCCATGATCAAGAACCCGCGTCCAACCCGCGCAGAAGCCGGCGACGTGGCGAACGCCATCATCGATGGTACCGATGCAGTGATGCTGTCTGGTGAAAGCGCCAAAGGGAAATACCCGTTGGAAGCCGTCACCATCATGGCGACCATCTGTCAGCGCACTGACGTGGTCATGAACGCGCGTCTGGATGCACAGCAAGACTCTGCCAAAATGCGCATCACTGAAGCGGTATGTCGCGGTGCGGTAGAAACCGCAGAAAAACTGGATGCGCCGTTAATCGTGGTAGCTACCAGCGGCGGCAAGTCTGCGAAATCCATCCGTAAATACTTCCCGCACGCGCGTATTCTGGCACTGACCACCAATGCCATCACTGCACGTCAATTGCTGCTGAGCAAAGGCGTTGACACGCTGCTGGTGAGCGAAATCGCCTCTACCGACGACTTCTATCGCATTGGCAAAGAAGCTGCGCTGAAAAGCGGTTACGCACAGCCAGGCGATGTGGTTGTGATGATTTCTGGCGCGCTGGTTTCCAGTGGCACCACTAACACGGCATCCGTACACGGCCTCTGATCGTTTCCACTGGCTGTTGCCGTTAACTGTGCGGCAGCCAGTCAACGCGCGATCGTGAGTGAATAAATGACCGATAGTAAAAAAGCGCCGTAAATGGCGCTTTTTTATATTTTTATGTCATCAATCGACTACACTCAGTAAATAAGCACTATTCCGCTCCACCTATTTCCGCAGAATATATCCCCAATTCGCATCATAAAATACCGCTGTTTTCACTCCTTTTTTAACTACTCTGTAAAACTCGCTGCTTCTTTGAGCGAACGATCAAAATTAAGCATGTTCTCATCAAAAATTTATTCTCATTAGAAAAAGCTTTGTGTAATACTTGTAACGCTACATGGAGATTAACTCAATCTAGAGGGTATTAAGAATGAATCGTACTAAACTGGTACTGGGCGCGGTAATCCTGGGTTCTACTCTGCTGGCAGGCTGCTCCAGCAATGCTAAAATTGACCAACTATCTTCTGACGTTCAGACACTGAACGCTAAAGTTGATCAACTTAGCAACGACGTGAACGCAATCCGCGCTGATGTACAGGCTGCTAAAGATGACGCAGCTCGTGCTAACCAGCGTCTAGACAACCAAGTTCGTACTTACAAAAAGTAAGAATTGGTTAAGTAGTGAAAATGGCGCACACTGTGCGCCATTTTTTTTGCCTGCCCTTTTGCCTATTCAGCACATGTCGTTACCACCTCCTGCAACCCGCTGACGCACGTCACAAGATTCAGATAATCTGGCATTGAGAACAACATTTTCCGATTTTCACCGAGGCGTGGCGTTAAAACGCGCTCAACGGTGGCTGAGCGCGTTTTAACGATGTATTAGTAAGATGGCGCAGCCTGATGCGTCTCAGGCGCTGTTAGCGCAGGTTCCTGAAAATGCTCGACGCTTTGCCCGGCGCTGACCAGAATCGGCATCCCAGAACGGCGCACAATAGCATCGGCCACCATTTGGCTATGCGTTTCCGCCGCATGGATGAAGCTCTGAATCTGCTTATTCAGCGGGATTGCCATGGTTTGTGGATCGTCCTTGTACGTTTTAGACAGCGGCTGATGCACTTCAATGTAACGCTTGCCGTCAGGCTCCACCGAGGTTTTCACCGCGTCATTGATGATCTGCACTCGGGTGTCTACTGGTACGTTATTAAACAACCATTCAATGTCATCGGCACGCAGACGGATACAGCCGGAACTGACACGCATACCAATACCGAAATTAGCGTTAGTGCCATGCAGCAAATACACACCGCCATGGGCCGCCAGACGCAGGGCATGCAACCCCATCGGATTATCCGGCCCCGCCGGGACAACCGCCGGAAGTTTGATGCCCTCTTCTTCCAAATAGCGCTTACGGATGTTAGCCGTCGGCGTCCAGGTCGGATTGGCACGTTTTTCGCTGACCAACGTGACCATCAACGGGGTGTTACGCCCCTGCTGACCGATACCGATCGGGAAAACAATGACGGTGCCCGTCCCTTTCGGGTAATAGTAGAGACGCAGCTCAGCCAGATTGACGACAATGCCCTCGCGCGTCGTATCCGGCAGCAGCATCTGCGTCGGGATGGTCAAGGTGGAACCCTGCGTTGGCAAATAGGGATCGGTGTCAGAATTGGCTTCCAGCATATTCAGCAGGCCGATTTTAAAATCAGACGCAATCGCTTCCAGCGGTCGACCATCATGGGGCACCAGGTAGGCAATGTTCTCACCGATCAGTCGGCTGCCCGCAGGGGGCAATGGGTATTCGGTGGCGCTCGCCGCCGAGCTTCCTACCAGGTAGGTCGCCAGTACCATACCCAAAAGTGTAAACATACGCTTCATACGAAAATCTCTACAGGTTGACGTTATTATTCGTTTGTCATTGATACCAGCCGGGGCCCGAATGCGGCCACTTCCGTCGAATTCTGCAAGTGTAGCATGCCAAAAATACCCTCAGGTTTTATTTGCTAATCAATGCGTTAATATGCAGTTCTTGACAAAGCACCACGACAGAATAAAAGGAGTTTCTGGTAATAACCAGTGGGGTAATCTGAAAAACCAAGCGGTTGGCACGCAAACGCCGTGCTTGAGTGAACCAGCCCGCAGTAAACGGGCTGGTTGGCAGGATCAGGCCAGGGTAGACGCTTTAGCGCGAATGGCGCGCAGCATCGCTTCCAGCCCCAGTGAGCGAGATGGCGTTAAATGCTGGCTCAGCGCCAGTTCTGCAAAGAATGGTCGCACATCAAGCGCCAGTACTTGCTGCGCCGTCAATCCTTGATACAGGCTGAAGACCAAGGCAACCAGTCCCTTGACGATAGCGGCATCGCTGTCACCGCTAAAAACCAGGTGGCCCTGCTCATCGCGCGTCATCACTATCCATACCTGACTCTGACAGCCGGCAATCAGGTTCTCGGGTTGACGCCACTGCTCTGGCAGCGGGTATAAACGACCGCCAAGTTCAATGATATACAGATACTTCTCTTCCCAATTGTTGCAACGAGAAAAATTTCGCAACAATTTTTCTGGCTCTGGCAAGCTTGCCATGAATTCCTCCAAACAGGCTGACATGCACGCCCACCCCATAGCCGCCTGGCGACAACGCCAGAACAAAGAGACAAGGGGAAACGCAGGCGCGCATAAAGGCTTATCAGCCTTCCAGCAAACGGTGAATACGCTGTAGTCCGGCAACCAGCCGATCTATTTCTTCTCGGGTAGTATAAACCGCTAACGAGGCGCGGCACATACTGGGTACGCCATAATGAGCCATCAATGGCATCGCACAGTGATGACCGGTACGAATGGCGATACCGTATTGGTCTAGGAAACTGCCGACGTCATAGGCATGATACTTGCCAAGGTTAAAGTCAATCACCCCTTTTTGCTCCGCCGGACCGTAGAGGATGATATCCGGTACCGTACTCAGCGCATCCAGCGCGTAATGCATCAGCGCCGTTTCGTAATCGTGAATCGCGTCCAGTCCGATGGCGGAGACATAATCCAACGCCGCGCCCAGTCCCATGATCCCGCACGTGTTGGGCGATCCTGCTTCAAAGCGCCACGGCGCATCGGCATAGCGGGTGCCCTGCGTCAGGCTAACGTCACGAATCATCGCCCCGCCCCCTTCCCATGGCGGCATAGCATTGAGCAGCGCGTGCTTGGCGTACAGCACGCCAATACCAGAGGGGCCGTATATTTTGTGGCCGGAAAAAGCATAAAAATCACAATCTAGCGCCTGCACGTCCACACGCTGATGCATCACAGCCTGCGCACCGTCCACCAGCACCGCGCAGCCAACCGCCCGCGCCCGCGCAATCAAGGTTTCCAGCGAGTTTTCCGAGCCCAGCACGTTAGAGACCTGAGCCACGGCCAGCAAGCGGGTACGCGTATCCAGCAGCGTATCCAATTGGCTTAAATCCAGCGTGCCTTGCGCCGTGAGTGGCAGCACGCGCAGCTAGACGCCTTGGCGTTCCGCCAGCATTTGCCAAGGCACGATATTGGCATAGTGCCCCATTTCGGTGATCAGAATATTGTCACCAGCTTGAATAAAAGCACTGCCGTAGCTGTTGGCGACCAGGTTAATCGCTTCCGTGGTACCACGCACGAAGACGATCTCTTCCGCCGAGGCCGCATTGATATAGCGCGCAACCTGTTCACGCACCGCTTCCATCGCGCTGGTCGCCTGTGCGCTTAGTGTATGAATACCGCGGTGCACCGCGGCATATTCATTACTGTAAAACGCCACTTCCCGGTCAATCACCGCCTGCGGTTTCTGCGCACTGGCGGCGCTGTCGAGATACGCCAGAGGCTGCCCGTTGACCTGCTGCGCCAGCACCGGGAAATCGCGGCGAATACGCTCAATCGGATAATTCATCAGGCCACTCCTGCCGCGTTCGGCAGGCGCAACGCAATACGCTGCAACACCGCTTCTTGCAGCTTGTCGTTAAGCGCTTCCGTCAATTCGGCGGCAAACGCGTAGATGATCATCTGCTGTGCATCCTGTTGTGAAATACCGCGCGAACGCAGGTAGAACAGTTGCTCGTCATCAATACGTCCAACCGTGGCACCGTGGCTGCACTTCACATCATCAGCGTAGATCTCGAGCTGTGGCTTGGTATCCACTTCCGCCAGACGCCCCAGCAGCAAGTTGTTGTTGGTCATCTGTCCGTCGGTCTTCAATGCCCCCAGCGCGACCTTGATCATACCGTTGAACACCGCCCGAGCTTTGTCACTGACAATCGCCTTGTGCAGTTGGCAGCTTTCACCGTGGCCCTGATTATGTTCAAGGTAGGTACGGGTATCGCACACGTCGTTGCCAATCGGCAAAATCAGGCTGTTGATAGAAAGGTTGACGCCTTCACCGTTAATCTGTGCACTGGTGTGGTGCCGAGTTAATCCGGCACCCAGCAAGAAGCTGTGGCTGCGCACACGCGCATTCCGCTCCAATACCAGATCGTTGTGGGCGAAGTGGTAACTGGCGGCAGTCTCAAACGCCAGCTTGAGGTGTTTTACCTGGCTGTTGGCAGCGGCATGCACCGTCAAGCGCGTACCGGTGAAGTGCGCCTTGTCATCCAAACTGACGTAGTGCTCGATAATCTCTGCGCTGGCTCCCGCCCCGACATACAGATGGTGACGCTGGTGAGCCATGTTCAGGCTGGCAGACTGTCCGCTGCTGATATGCAGAATATAAAGTGGTTTCTCCGCCTGACATCCGGTCGGTAAACGAATGGCGCTGTGCTGCTCCGCCAGACTTTCCGTCAGGTGCAAAAACAGTTCGGGTTGAACCGCCGCCAGGTCGGTGGGTGCCGCATGAGGCGCGTTCACCGCAATCTGGTAAGGCCCCCACTGCGCATCACTCAACGCCGCGTTGAATACGCCATCAACAAGCACCAGACGCCAACTTTCCAGCGCCAGTGCTTGTGCTGCCAGCGTATCGTCATCAAGGGTGACGGCATCTGGCGCGCTGAACTGCTGTGCCAGCAACCCATCCAGTAGAGTGTATTTCCAATGCTCGTGTTTGCGCCCCGGCAAGCCGAGCCGCATCACTTCCTGCCAGTGGTGTTACGCACTGGGTGCATCCGCCGCGCGTGACGCGTTAAACAACGCTTGCCACTGCTGGAGCGTTTTGGCCTGTTTTTCAGCCAGCATGTTACTGTTGGTCGGTAAGCCAGCCATAGCCTTGCTCCTCCAACTGTTTCACCAGCGAAAAATCGCCCGATTTGACGATGCGACCTTGATAGAGCACGTGCACATAATCGGGTTGGATATAATCCAGAATACGCTGGTAGTGCGTCAAGATAATAAACGCGCGTTGTTGGTTAGGCAGCGCATTAACGCCGTTGGCCACAATCTTCAGCGCATTGATATCCAGCCCGGAGTCTAACTCATCCAAGATACACAGCTCTGGCTCCAGCGCTGCCATTTGCAGAATGTCATTACGTTTTTTCTCGCCGCCGGAAAAACCCACATTGACCGAACGAGTTAATAAACCTTCCGGCATTTTCAGCAATTTGATTTTATCTTCAATGAAATCGGCTAAATCGAATCGGTCCAGCAGCTCCTGCTCGCGATATTTGCGCACGGCGTTGACGGCGGTTTGCAGAAAGAACTGGTTACTGACGCCAGGGATTTCGACCGGGTACTGGAAGGCCATAAAGATGCCCTCACCGGCGCGATCTTCCGGGTCTAATTCCAGCAAGTCTTTTCCCTTGAACGCCACCGTGCCGTCGTTCACTTCATAATCTTCACGGCCTAGCGTGGCGGAAAACGTACTCTTGCCGGAACCGTTAGGTCCCATGATGGCGTGAACTTCACCGGGTTTCACCTCGAGGTTCAGTCCGTTCAGGATGAACTTACCTTCAACGCTTACATGTAACTTCTTAATGCTTAACATAGTTTATCCTTGCGGCGTCGTGCCGAGCACGCCTGATAACATCAATTCGCGTAGGGTGCTGTCAGATTGACATTCGGCACCCCGCTGCATTTTTATTTTGCGGCGCCCTTAGCCGACGCTGTGTTCCAGACTGATTGCCAGTAGCTTCTGCGCTTCTACGGCAAATTCCAGCGGCAGCTCCGAGAACACGTCCTTACAGAACCCGTTCACGATCATTGAAATGGCGTCGTCTTCGCTGATGCCGCGTTGCAGGCAATAAAACAGTTGGTCTTCGCCAATGCGTGAAGTTGTCGCTTGGTGCTCCAACTGCGCGCTGTTGTTGCGCACTTCCATATACGGGAAAGTGTGCGCGCCGCAGTCGCTGCCAATCAGCATCGAGTCGCACTGGGTGAAATTACGCGCATTGGTGGCAGTCGGCATAATTTTCACCAGACCGGGTAGGTGTTCTCACTGTGACCGGCAGAGATCCCTTTGGTGATAATCGTGGAGCGGGTGTTTTTGCCGATGTGGATCATCTTGGTCCCGGTATCCGCTTGTTGATGCCCGCTGGTCAGCACAACAGAGAAGAACTCTCCCACCGAGTTATCTCCGCGCAAAATCACGCTCGGGTATTTCCAGGTGATGGCCGAGCCGGTTTAAGACTGGGTCCAGGACATCTTGGCATACTCGCCGGCACAAAGCGCACGCTTGGTCACGAAGTTAAGGATACCGCCTTTGGCATCCTGTCCGGAAAACCAATTCTGAACCGTCGAGTATTTAACTTCGGCGTTTTTGTTGACAATCACTTCGACTACGGCGGCGTGCAGTTGGTAGCTGTCGCGCACGGGTGCTGAGCACCCTTCGATATAGCTGACATAGCTGTCGTCATCGGCAATCAGGATGGTGCGCTCGAACTGCCCGGTCTTCGCCGCATTGATACGGAAATAGGTGGAGAGCTCCATTGGGCAACGCACGCCTTTCGGTATGTAGACAAAGGTACCGTCAGAGGCTACCGCGGCATTGAGCGCGGCAAAAAAGTTATCGTTGGCAGGCACCACCGTACCAAGATATTGGCGCACCAGATCGGGGTGTTCCTGAATCGCCTCGCTAAACGAGCAGAAAATAATCCCCTGCTGCGCCAGCTCTTCGCGATAGGTGGTCGCTACCGATACGGAGTCAAAAATCGCATCCACCGCCACGGCTTGGCCTTCTCGCACCGGCACTCCGAGCTGATTAAAAGCATTTTCGACTTCAGCGGTCAGGTAGCTGTTCACCTCGGCAATGCTGGACTGCTGCTTGGCGCCGGGTTCAGAACCGCAGGTATCATCACAGTGACCACAAGACGGCGCCGAATAATAGCTGTATTCCTGATAGTCCAGCTTGTCATAGTGCGCTTTTAGCCAGTGCGGCTCCTCCATCTCCAGCCAGGCGCGGTAGGCGTTGAGAAGGAATGCCAGCATTCACTCGGGTTCGTTGCGTTTGGCGGAGATCGCTCGCACCACCTCTTCATTGACGCCACGTCCCAGTTGGTCAGTCGGCAGTTCGGTGAAAAAGCCCTCTTTATAGTGGCCATCCCCCATCCAGATTTGCACATCATCAGGTACATCTACATTGCTACGCGCCATATCATTCATCACTCAATGCCAAAGCTTTCGCCACACCCGCAGGCGTGCTGCGCTTTGGGATTATTAAATTTGAAAATCTGGTTCAAGCCTTCACGCACATAATCCAGTTCGGTGTCATCGATAAAAGGCATCGCCTTTAACGGGACGTACAGGTGTGCGCCCTCGCGCTCGAACACCAGGTCACCCACATCTGGTGCGTTGACCAGATCCAGTACATAACCAAACCCTGCACATCCTGATTGCTTGACGCTCAAACGTAACCCTTTCACCGTGTCATCAGACTGGACAAGGTGCAGGATCTGTTGAGCGGCGCTGTCCGTCAGCGTGAGCCCTTTCCAGGTGTTTTCATCCAGTGAAAATGTTTCTACGTTTCCCGTTTGCATCCGCTGTACCTCGTTTCAGAAAAGTTCTGTCTGAGCCTAATGTTAGTGATAATGATTATTGCTTCAACCTCTTGTTTAGCAGGGGTATTTGTAACATTTCACTGAATCCTGAAAAAAACCGTTTTTTTTGCCTGCCCGCACGTTTATAGACTGACAATAAAAAAATAACCGATTGATGAAAGAGATTAATAATGAAGGGCGTTGCCATCTTTTCCGCGTACAGAGTTACTATTTTGCACGCAACACGCTAAAGCTGATTTGCCATCAGCTCAGCCTTGAAGGCAGTTGGGATAAGGCCACCGCTTTTCAGACCGATTTTGTACGGCGCGTCCCCTTTTTGCCTTGAGGAACCGAAGAATGAAAATGCGCGCCGGTTGGCGCGCATTCAGTGATTGCAGAAAAATCAGGGCGTCACTACAGCCGTTGTAAGCCGAGAGGTGCAGCACATACGGCCTTGCTCATCGTAAATATCAATTTGCCACACCTGATTACGGCGTCCCACGTGCAATGCGCGACAGACGCCACGCACCTCACCCGATGTTACTGCGCGCAAATGGTTGGCATTAATCTCCATCCCCACCACGCGCTGCTCCCCCTCGGTACACAGGTAACCCGCCACCGAGCCGAGCGACTCCGCCAGCACCACCGATGCCCCGCCGTGTAGCAGACCGAACGGCTGACGCGTTCGGCCATCTACCGGCAAGGTGCCTTCCAGCAAATCGTCGTTAATCGCGGTATAGCGAATACCGACGTGCTCCACCATGCAGCCCTGACTTTGTTGATTCAGTTGATCCAACGTAACGGTTCTTCTCCACAGCATAACCCTCTCCTGTCAGACGAGGTCCAGTAGCGCCTGCAACGGATGACGCAACCCCTGGCCTTCCATACGCTTCACCTGGCTGCGGCATTAGTAACCCGTCGTCAGGCAGCGCGCGGAAGGTAGTTTTTGCAACGCCTGCTGCCAGGACAAGGCGTAGATCCCCTTGGAGTCAGCCAGGTTCTTGCTTTCATGACCATAGGTGCCGGCCATACCACAGCAGCCCACGTTGACGTTTTCCAGTCGGACGCCGAAACGGGCAAAGATATCGGCCCACTGTTTGCTGCTGGTCGGTAACGAGGTCGATTCGGTACAGTGACCAAACAGATACCAGGCATCATCGTGCGGCGCGGCCGTCGGTGTTCTCGTCGACAGCAGCGGCAGCAGCCACTCATGCACCAGTTGCACCTGAAAATCGCCGCATTTGTCACCCAAAATTTCACGGTATTCATCGCGATAACAGAGCACCAGTGCCGGGTCGACGCCAATCATCGGCATCCCCAGCTTGGCAACCCGATTCAGGAAATCCGAGGTTTTAGCTGCGGTTTTAGCAAAACGGGTTAAGAAGCCTTTGATATGCTGCGGCTTACCGTTAGGTGAAAAGGGCAGCAGTACCGGCTTGAGATCCAGTTTTTCCACCAGATGCACCAAATCGGCCACCATTTGCGCATCGTAATAGCTGGTAAACGGATCCTGCACAATCAGCACATACCGATCGCGGGATGCTGCGGCAACACTTTCCAACTGCTCCAGCGTGGTGGTCATTGCCGGATGCCCGGCAAACTGCTGACGCAGCGAGGGAGAAGAGAGTAACGGCAGATCGGTCATGCCGATCGTCCGGCGGCTCAAGGCGTCAACCAGCGTCATTTTCAGGAATAAGTTGAAGGTTTTAGGGCTCAGCGCCATCAATGGCGCGTAACGTTATACACCGGCCACCAGATAATCACGCGCAGGACGTAAATAGCGCGTGTGGTAAAGCTGGAGGAAACGTGCACAGAATCCCGGAATATCTATCTTGATCGGACATTGGGTTGAACAGACTTTACAGGCCAGACACCCGGACATGGACGCTTTCACTTCATGAGAGAAGTCATACTCCCCTTTACGCGCGCGCCAGCTGTTACGCGTTTTTTCAATCAAGCCACGCAGGCTGGGCGAGCGCGTGGTCAACGACTGCTCCAGCGCCACCGGATCGATCCCCTGCTCTGCTAGCAAGCGCAGCCATTCGCGCACCAGCGTCGCTCGCCCTTTCGGCGAATGGATACGATTTCCGCTGATCTTCATGGAAGGACACATCGGACTGTTCACATCAAAGTTGAAACACAGTCCATTGCCGTTACACTCCATCGCGCCACGAAACGAGGTACGCACCGCCAGCGGAATCCGGCGATCGAAGGTGCCACGCTTATCGGCATCAATACGCATCATCGGCGCATCAACGGCCAACGGCGCGCAAATCTTGCCGGGGTTAAGGCGGTTATTCGGATCGAAGGCGGCTTTGATGCGCCGCAGTTCGTTATACAGTTCTTCACCAAAAAAGGCCGGACTGTATTCGACGCGAAACCCTTTACCGTGTTCCCCCCACAGCAAGCCGCCATATTTGGCCGTCAGCGCAACAATTTGATCGGAACACTGTTTCATCAACACTTCCTGTTGCGGATCGCACATGTCAAGGGCCGGACGCACGTGCAGCACGCCCGCATCCACGTGACCAAACATGCCGTAGGTCAGATTATGGCTATCGAGCAGCGCACGGAACTCGACGATGTAATCAGCCAGATGTTGCGGCGGCACACAGGTATCTTCCGCAAAAGGGATTGGCTTGGCCTGCCCTTTACTGTTACCCAGCAGCCCCACCGCTTTTTTACGCATGGCGTAAATACGCTCAATCCCAGCAAGATCGTGGCAAATCTGATAGCCGATCACCCCCGCCTCATGGGCCGCGAGCAGGCCATCAATGCGCTCACATAACGCGCGTACTTGCCCATCGATCAGCGCTTCATCGTCACCCGCGAACTCAACGATGTTCAAGCCCTGCATATCCTGGCCCGGCACATCCTGAATCAGTTCGCTGACAGAGTGCCAGACGATATCTTCGCGCGCCAGATTCAACACGCTGGAATCGACGGTTTCCACCGAAAGCGCCTTGGCTTCAACCATAAAAGGCGCGCTGCGCAGCGCTGAATCGAAGGAATCAAACTTGACGTTGACCAAACGCCTAACCTTTGGCAAGCGCGTAATATCCAGCTTGGCTTCAGTGATAAAGGCCAGCGTCCCCTCTGCGGCCGTCAGGATACGAGTCAGGTCAAACGTTTGCATATCATTGCTGAACACGTGGCGCAGATCGTATCCAGTCAGGAATCGGTTCAGTTTGGGGAATTTATCGAGGATTAGCGCACGCTGGTCGCTGCAACGTTCAAAAACGGTGCGGTATACACGCCCTATCGGTGAAGATTATTGCGCCAATTGCTGCGCCAGCAGCACGGCACGCACGCCAAGGACATGGTCCGAGGTTTTGCCGTAGACCAGAGAGCCTTGCCCTGAGGCATCAGTGTTGATCATGCAGCCAAGGGTGGCGCGGTTACTGGTAGACAGTTCCGGCGCAAAGAAATAACCGTAAGGCTTGAGATACTGATTGAGCTGATCTTTGATCACCCCGGCTTCAACGCGAACCCAACCTTCCTCTGGATTGATTTCCAAAATCCGGTTCATGTAGCGCGACATATCCACCACAATGCCCTGGTTCAGCGCTTGCCCATTGGTGCCAGTACCGCCGCCGTGCGGGGTAAACGTCAGTTCACGGTAAGGCTCTTGTACTGACAACTGCACCAGCAGCGCCACGTCTGCCGTCGATCGGGGAAACACCACCGCATCGGGCAACAGCTGATAAATGCTGTTGTCGGTCGACATGGTTAAGCGATCGGCATAGCTGGTGGCAGTATAGCCGGTAAAACCACGTTGCTTCAAAGCATCCAAAAAATTAAACACCGGCTGAGCCAGCCCAGGTGCATGAGAGATCTGTGGGATCATTATGTGTTGACCCTGTCTGTCGACTAAAAATAATTAGCGTGTTGTGAGTGTGTTTATTGTAAAAATCATTGTGCGAATTCGCGGTTTTACGTTTTATCACATTTCGGCGTTATGCGCCGCCATCCTAAGAAAAACTTTTTGCCTAGTGTCCCAGCATGATTTTTGGAGCCCTGTCCGTGAATGCGTTAACAAAATAGCTCACACGCTGTCAAAAACACGAGAAATGCCCCATGATAAATTATTCCCGCCGGATGACCCGAGCGATCGCTGGGAACTTGTTCAACGTCGGGTCTCTATACAGAGGTATTGTCCATTGACGAAGTCATCATCGCCCAAACCGCTGGCCGCGCACTCTCCACTGTCTGCAACGATGCAGCAAAGCGCACGCCAGCAGCGTTTTGATTTGCCCCGCATCCTCTTTAGTCTGATGTTTATCACTATAATGATCATCGCCTGTTTCTGGGTGGTGCAACCCTTTATTCTGGGCTTTGCCTGGGCCAGCATGGTGGTGATTGCCACCTGGCCGCTAATGCTGAAAATGCAGAAGTTACTGTGGGGCAAGTGCGCGCTGGCGGTAACCGGCATGACGCTGTTGCTTTGCCTGCTGTTTGTGATGCCGATTTCCATCCTGGTCAGCACGGTGATGGACAACACCTCCGCCATCGTCAGTTGGGCCTCCGGGCAAGAGAAACTGACGCCCCCTCGTATGGAGTGGCTGACATCCCTGCCTTTTGTCGGCGACAGGTTGTTTTCAAGTTGGCACAGTTTGCTGCAAAGTGGCGGCAGCGGCGTGTTTGCCAAAGTGCAGCCCTATATCGGCCAAACCGCTACCTGGCTGTTATCGCAAGCGGCCCACATTGGACGTTTCCTGATGCACTGTGGCCTGATGCTGATTTTCAGCGCCCTGCTTTACTACAAAGGTGAAGCGGTTGCACAGGGCGTGCGCCACTTTGCGCTTCTTCTGGGACGTGAGCGCGGTGATGCGGCGGTGATCCTGGCAGCACAATCGATTCGTGCCGTCGCGCTCGGTGTGGTAGTGACCGCCATCGTACAATCGGTGCTTGGCGGTATTGGTCTCGCCATCTCCGGCATCCCCTACCCAACCTTGCTCACCGTCGTGATGTTCCTGTTCTGTCTGGCTCAACTGGGACCGCTTCTGGTGCTGATCCCCGCGATAATCTGGCTCTATTGGAGCGATGATACCACCTGGGGCACCATTCTGTTGGTGTGGAGTTGTGTGGTGGGCACGCTGGATAACGTCATCCGCCCGATGCTGATACGCATGGGCGCCGATCTGCCCATGCTGCTGATTGTGTGCGGCGTGATTGGCGGCCTGTTGGCATTTGGCATGATCGGCCTGTTTATCGGCCCAGTGGTGCTTGCCGTTTCATACCGCTTGCTCTCTGCCTGGATGAAGGAAACGCCGTTGCCAGAAATCATTGCGGATGCATCACTGTCGCCAAACGATCGTCCGACACACTCGCAGTAAGAACAGTTGCCGCAGCGTAAAATATCAGCGCTGCGGCCAATCCATTAACAATCCCATCAATATATAAATAATCCTAATGATTAGCGTGCAATACCCACGGATTATTCTGATTTACTATCGGTAAGCGGCGATATTACATCAAATACTTTGACAACCTGCATCTCTGCGTGACAAATCCATTAAAAAAACGTTAATCATTAGGATGATTCTTAATGACTTAATGCCCCACAGCTTCTATAATTATTTATGAAACTATTGTCTTTCTAAACAAACGCTTTTTGTAAGGACAACACAAGTTTGCCAATGAGGTTTCATGCTCGTCAGAGCTAGTAACGAATTGCTGTGTGTAGTCTTTGCCCATACCCTAAGGTAGGCATTTTTTTGTGGTTTATCTTGTACTTTCCCGCTGCTGTTACTGAGAAGTTGCGCCTCATCCTGTTTTTATCAATCTCCACTTTGCAAGCGCGCATTAATGGATTATTTTTAACGTCTCTTTTTATCAGGAGTCATTTTCTATGTCACATTCCCCACTGGCACGCAGAGTGTGCCTGATTCTGGTCAGTCTGGCGATCAACAACACCGTGATGGCCGACAGCCAGCCATTGACCAGCCTGGAAGGTAAAACCATGGGGACCTTTTACAGCGTAAAGATCAGCGGCGATCTGCCTGAAGATAAAGCGCATCTGCAACAAGATATCGATGCCCTGCTTGAACAGGCCAACAACGATATTTCCACTTACCGTGAAGACTCCATTCTGTCGCGCTTTAACCACTATCAAGGCAGCGATCCGCAGCCCATTCCCGGCGGTATGGCAGACATTATTCTGGTGGCCCAGCGCATTGGCCAGGCGACAGACAATGCCATGGATATTACCGTGGGGCCGCTGGTGAATCTGTGGGGATTTGGGCCACAAAAACAGCCGGTGACTATTCCCACTCAAGCGCGAATCGATGACGCCCGTCAGCGCGTCGGCTTGCAGCACCTTACGCTTACCAGCAACAGCAAGGGAGAGTGGTTGCAAAAAGATCTGCCGTCATTGTATGTGGATCTCTCGACCTTGGGTGAAGGTTACGGTGCCGATCTGTTGGCGCAGTTGATGACACGCAAGGGCATTACCAATTATCTGGTTTCAGTCGGCGGTGCCATTTCAAGTCGTGGGGTCAATGGGCAAGGGATGCCGTGGCGGATGGCGATTCAGAAACCTACCGATAAGGAAAACGCGGTGCAAGCGGCAGTCGATCTGCAAGGGTATTCCATCAGTACCTCGGGCAGCTATCGCAACTACTTCGAACAGGACGGCAAACGCTATTCCCACGTCATCGACCCCAGCACCGGCCACCCCATCAATCATACGCTGGTGTCTGCCACGGTGATTGCCAAAACCGCTCTCGAAGCGGACGGTTGGGATACAGGGTTAATGGTATTGGGAACGGAAAAAGCGCTGAAAGTGGCCGAGCAGCACGGGTTGGCGGTTTATATGATTACCAAAACCGACAACGGATTCGAAACGGTGATGACTCCCCAGTTCAAAGCCTTCTTGCAACAAGAGGCCAAACCTTAACGTCGGATGAGGTTGCTGATAAACAGCCCTACTCCCACCGTCATTCCTCTCTCGTTATCCTCGGCGAAAGCCGGGGATCTCTGTAAGAATAAATGTATTTCTTCTGCATGAGATTCCCGCCTTCGCGGGAATGACGGCGGTGGAGGGAATGACGAGAGGTAAAGTGACTCTGTCAGCAGCAGCAGGCCCCGGCTTTGCTGGGGCCTGCTGCTACTGCACGATTACTTTTCTGCCAGCGTTAACCAGGTCTGCACCACGGTATCCGGATTGAGCGACAGGCTGTCGATGCCTTGCTCCATCAGCCAGATGGCAAAGTCTTCATGATCGGAAGGGCCTTGTCCGCAAATCTCCACGTATTTCCCCTGTGCCTTGGCTGCTTTGATCGCCATCGAAAGCAGCGCTTTCACCGCGTCGTTGCGCTCATCAAACAGTTCAGACACCACGCCGGAATCGCGATCCAGCCCCAACGCCAACGGCGTCATGTCGTTAGAGCCGATGGAAAAACCATCGAAGTGCGCCAGGAACTGATCCGCCAGCAGCGCGTTCGACGGGATCTCACACATCATGATCACCTTGAGGCCATTCTCACCGCGCTTGAGCCCTTGCTGCGCCAGCTCAGCAACCACGGCTTCCGCCTGTGCCACAGTACGCACAAACGGGATCATCACTTCCACGTTGGTCAGCCCCATGTCATTACGCACGCGTTTCACCGCAGCACATTCCAAGGCAAAGCACGCTTTAAAATCCGTTGACACATAGCGCCCGGCGCCACGGAAGCCCAGCATCGGGTTTTCCTCATGCGGCTCATAGCCCTCACCGCCCACCAGGTTGGCGTATTCGTTAGATTTAAAGTCGGACAGACGCACAATCACGCGTTTCGGCCAGAACGCCGCCGCCAGGGTAGCAATCCCTTCAGTCAGGCGCGCAACGTAAAGCTCAACCGGATCGTCATAGCCCTGCATCAGCCCTTTGATCTCTTTTTGCAGCTCTGGCGTTTGACTATCGAACTCCAGCAACGCACGCGGGTGCACGCCTATCATGCGATTAATGATAAACTCCAGCCGCGCCAGGCCGACGCCATCGTTGGGCAGGCAGGCGAAATCAAATGCCCGATCGGGATTCCCTACGTTCATCATGATTTTCAACGGCACCGAGGGCATCTCGTTGACTTGTGAACTCTTGACCTTAAATTCCAGCAGATCGGCATAGACGTATCCGGTGTCCCCTTCCGCACAGGATACGGTGGCTTTTTCGCCGTCATGGAGGCGCTCAGTCGCATCACCACAGCCCACTACCGCAGGAATACCCAGCTCACGCGCAATAATCGCTGCGTGGCAGGTGTGACCGCCACGATTGGTCACGATAGCCGCGGCTTTCTTCATAATCGGCTCCCAATCCGGGTCGGTCATGTCGGTCACCAGCACATCCCCCGCCTGCACCAAGTGCATTTCGCTGATATCCTGAATCACTTTTACCGGGCCGGCACCGATACGGTGTCCGATAGCACGGCCTTCCGCCAGCACCTTGCCACGTTTAATCAGTTGGTAACGCTCCATTACCTGACCGTTGGAGCGTACCGTCTCCGGCCGCGCCTGTACGATGTAGAGCTTGCCGGTGTGCCCGTCTTTCGCCCATTCAATATCCATCGGGCGACCGTAGTGTTTTTCAATCAGCAGCGCCTGATGCGCTAACGCTTCCACTTCGGTATCCGTCAGGCTGAAACGCACGCTCAGTTCTGCTGGCACATCCTCAATACGCACCTGTTTGCCGTGAGCCTGGCTGTCGGCAAACACCATGCGGATTTTTTTCGAACCCATGGTACGGCGCAGAATGGCCGGTTTGCGGTTAAGCAACGTCGGTTTGTGCACGTAAAATTCATCCGGATTCACAGCCCCTTGCACCACCATTTCCCCTAGGCCGTAGGCGAATGTGATAAACACCACCTGATCGAAACCGGATTCCGTATCCAGCGTAAACATCACCCCCAATGCCGCCAGATCCGAACGCACCATGCGCTGCACCCCAGCGGAGAGCGCCACACTTTGATGATCGTAGCCCTGATGCACACGGTAAGAGATGGCGCGATCGTTAAACAACGAAGCAAACACATGCTTCACCGCCACCATCACCGCATCGATACCCTGCACATTGAGGAAGGTTTCCTGCTGCCCGGCAAAGGAGGCATCAGGCATGTCCTCTGCCGTCGCGGAAGAGCGCACCGCAAAAGAGGCCTCTTTTTCCCCTTCGGCCAGTTGATCGTAAGTCGCGCTGATCGCCTGCTCCAGTTCAGGCTGGAACGGTGTGTCGATAATCCACTGACGAATTTGCGCGCCCGCTTTGGAGAGTTGGTTCACATCATCGATATCGGTACGATCCAGCAACTCATAGATTCGCTGGTCGATACCGCTCTGCGTAAGGAAATCGTTAAACGCCTGCGCCGTTGTCGCAAAACCATTGGGAACCGATACGCCAAGTTCTGACAAATGAGTGATCATCTCACCCAAAGAGGCATTCTTGCCACCCACCCGCTCAACGTCATGCATACCGAGCTGGTTATACCAAAGGACATTACGCAAATCATGGCCGTTATTGGACATTGAAAATAATCCTTTCTGCATACGATTTCGGCCTGCATACCACGGGGTATGGAGACCATTGGGGATATGTAAAATGTTGGTTAGGCAATTGCCTCAACGCCATGAATGTAGCATAGCGTTTAACAAACCTGGGAAAGGTGAATCGTTCAACCTATGAAATAAAAACGATTTCACTGCTGAATCTTGCTTAACGGGGTAAAAATACAATACTGTAAAAGTTTAACTGGTTTATCATGAAGATAATAAAGTGATGTTTCATTAAAAATATCGTTCAGAGCCAATTTTTGAACGAGTTTAGTAACGCTTTTTCGCAGAAAAAAATGCAGGGGTTGATGTGAAAAGAAGCGTCTTTTATATCTCCGATGGTACCGCCATCACCGCTGAAGTATTAGGCCATGCGGTGCTTTCTCAGTTTCCTGTCAACACGGTCAGTTACACGCTGCCGTTTGTGGAAAGTGAAGAGCGCGCCAACGTGGTACGCGAGCGTATCAATACGCTCTACCAGCAAACGGGCGTGCGCCCTCTGGTGTTTTATTCCATCATCAGCCAGACGGTGCGGGATATTATTAACAGCAGCGACGGTTTTTGTCAGGATATCGTGCAGGCGCTGGTTGCGCCATTACAAGGAGAGCTCAATATTCCTTCCGCGCCGGAGGCCAATCGCACCCACGGTCTGACCGTTAAAAACCTCGGCAAATATGATGCGCGCATCGCCGCCATTGACTATACCCTCGCCCACGACGATGGCATTTCATTACGCAATCTCGATCAGGCGCAGGTGATTTTACTCGGCGTGTCCCGCTGCGGCAAAACGCCCACCAGCCTGTACCTCGCCATGCAGTTTGGCATTCGCGCGGCCAACTACCCTTTCATCGCCGATGATTATGGACAATTTACGCCTGCCTGAAGCGCTTAAACCGTTTCAACACAACTGTTCGGCCTGACCATCCATGCCGAACGTTTGGCCGCGATCCGTGAAGAGCGGCGCGGTAACAGTCGTTATGCGTCGTTACGTCAGTGCCGAATAGAACTGAGCGAAGTAGAAGCGCTGTTTCGACGTCACCAGATCCCTTATCTCAACACGGCAAACTACTCCGTGGAGGAGATTTCTGCCAAGATCATCGACATATTAGGCATGAGTCGTCGCATTTACTAGTACATTATCATTTTTTAACAAAAGCGGGTTGAATTGCCCCCTGATTCGGTTATCGTGGACGTCATGACTTCCCGACATGTCGTCGTAGCGAAGCAACCCATTTGGTAGGAGACGGGGAAAAACTGACATTCGCTTAGTGCCCAAGCGTCCCGCCGCCGTCTGACACGATGCGCGAGTCATTCACTCACCATAGCCTTATCTTCAGGAAGATAAACGCAGTGTGAGCTATGATTTATTTCTATGCGCGTTACCCCTTGGTTCAGCGGGGTTTCTTTGCGAGACGAACCGCCCTGCGACACGGTCCCCTGACCGACCCGTAAGCACAGATATTGCATGTTAAAAACTGATGAGTTACGCAGCCAGCGGCTCGATCGTCTGATCGCGCCGCAGGTCTTGCTGGCGCAATTGCCGGTTACACCTGCGGTTGCGGAAAAAGTGACAACGTCACGAAATAAGATAGAAAATATTCTTACCGGAAAAGATCCCCGGTTGCTGGTGATCGTTGGCCCCTGTTCTATCCACGATGTTGATGCTGCGCTCGATTATGCACGGCAGCTCGCTACACTGCGTGCCCGCTATCAGGATCGGCTGGAAATCGTGATGCGCACCTATTTTGAAAAGCCGCGCACCGTTGTCGGCTGGAAAGGGTTAATTTCCGATCCAGCCCTTGATGGCAGCTATCAGGTCAATCACGGTCTGACATTGGCACGCCGTCTGCTGCTGGATATCAACGCGCTTGGTCTACCAACAGCAACAGAATTTCTGGATATGGTCACCGGGCAATACATTGCCGATATCATCAGTTGGGGAGCCATTGGCGCGCGAACCACGGAAAGCCAGATCCACCGCGAAATGGCCTCCGCCCTCTCCTGCCCGGTGGGTTTCAAAAATGGCACCGACGGCAATCTGCGTATCGCTATTGATGCCATCCGTGCCGCGCGCGCGTCGCATCTGTTTCTCTCGCCAGATAAACAAGGGAAAATGACCATCTACCAGACGCATGGCAACCCCTATGGCCATATCATTCTGCGCGGCGGGAAAAATCCCAATTATCACGCTGCCGATATTCAGGCCGCCTGCGAACTGCTGCGCGAATTCGCTTTACCATCACAGTTGGTGGTGGATTTTAGCCACGGCAACAGCTACAAACAGTACCAGCGACAAATGGATGTGTGTGCCGATGTGTGTCAACAAATACGTTCGGGTTAGCGCGCCATTGCAGGTGTTATGGTGGAAAGCTTTCTGGTTGAAGGTCAGCAACCGTTGGCTGCGCTGCAAACGCTGGTTTACGGTAAATCGATTACCGATGGCTGCCTGGGCTGGCAGGACACTGAAACCCTGCTTGCACAGTTAGCCGATGCGGTAGACAGCAGCTTCTAACGCCCTACTGCCTTTCAACCGCGCACGGTCATTCCTGGTCGTGCGCTGCCGCTCCATCATCCTCTGCTGCCTTACCTGTTTCCGACGTATTAAGAAATCTTCACTTGATGTCACCTTTTGGAAAAATGAAAATGATTCTCATTTATTAAGTTAATTATTTCTAATACGATAATATCCATCGCAGAACGACCACAGGAACAGACAATACCGAACGCGATTTATGCTCAATACCTGCAAGCCAAAAACAACAATCCCCGCCAGTAAGCTCGTGATATCGCCACGACACTAGGCATCAGTGAAGCAGTGTTGACGCACGCACGCGTCGGTCATGATGCGCAACGCTTGCAAGGGGATGCCAAGCGCTGGCTGCTGCGCTGGCGCTGGAGAAGGTAGGCCAGACCAAGTCCATCACGCGCAACACCTATGCGGTGCACGAACAGGTTGGCGTTTACCAAAATCAACATTTGGACGGCCATGCGGGGCTGATCCTCAATCCTTACGCGCTGGATCTTCGCTTGTTTTTGCAGCAGTGGAATCTGGCATTCAACCTGCGGGAAGAGACCGCACGTGGCGAGCGTCATAGCATTCAATTTTTTGACCATCAGGGTGATGCTATCCTGAAGGTGTATGCCACCGAACAGACCGATATGACGGCATGGGATGCCTATCCTGGCCGAATTTGTCACGGAGGTTAACCCTGAGGTACAGTTACGTCCGGAAACCCCGGCGGCCACTCAGGTCCCCAGCATCAACCAGGCGGCATTTGAAGCCGAATGGCGTGCCATGACGGACGTACACCAATTTTTCATTCCACTTAAACGCTACAATCTTACGCGTCAACAGGCTTTCCGCGCCGTTAAAGACGATCTGGCCTGTCGGGTCGATAACAGCGCCCTGTCGCAAATTCTTAGCGCTGCGCAGCAGGATCAAAACGATATCATGGTGTTCGTTGGCAGCCGTGGCTGCGTACAGATTTTCACCGGCCCCATCGCCCGAGTGGAGAAAATGGCGCAGCACGCGGAATGGATCAACATTTTCAACCCGGATTTCACCCTGCACCTGATTGAAGATGAGATTGCCGAAAGCTGGATCACCTGTAAACCAACCGCAGACGGTGTCGTCACCAGCCTGGAACTCTATGCGGCTGATGGCACGCAAATCGCACAGCTGTTTGGCCAGCGTACTGAAGGCACGCCAGAACAAGCACAATGGCCCAAACAAATCGAGGCGCTCACCGCAAATAAGGAACTGGTCGCATGAAAAACTGGCTTTACGCACTGCTCCTGACGCTGCCACTGAGTGCCAGCGCCAATGAACGTATCGTCTCCATTGGCGGTGATGTAACCGAAATCATCTATGCGCTTGGCGCTGAGCAGCAGCTCATTGCCCGCGACAGCACCAGCATGCACCCGGCTGCAACGCAAGCACTGCCGGATGTTGGCTATATGCGCCAATTGAATGCGGAAGGCATTCTGTCATTAAAACCGTCGTTAGTGATTGCCAGTGAGTTGTCACAACCCTCTCTGGTGCTCAAGCAAGTGGCAGACAGCGGCGTCAAAGTGATCATGATTCCTGCACAACCGACGCTGGAAAGTATTCCGCAGAAAATCAACACGATTGCACAGGCGTTGCACAAAGAGAGCGAAGGCAAAGTACTGACCGACCGTTATCAGCAGCAGGTATCCGCTGTGGCACAGCAACCGCTGCCCGTCAAAGAGCTGTTTGTTCTCAGTCACGGTGGCATGACGGCCATGGCAGCAGGGAAAAATACGCCCGCCGATACGGTAATTCGCGCTGCCGGATTACAAAATGCTATGCCTGATGTCGTGCGTTACCAGCCGCTATCGCAAGAAGGCGTTATCGCCAGTGCGCCCGATCTGTTGTTGATCTCCGCACAAGGGTTGCAGAGTTTAGGGGGCGAAGAGAAAATCTGGCAGTTGCCCGGTGTTGCACTGACCCCTGCGAGCAAACACCGCCGTGTCCTGGTGGTCGATGATATGGCGATGCTTGGCTTTACGCTGGAAACCCCTGCGCTGTTAACCACGCTGCATCACGCCGCCGAGCAGGTAAAATGAGACTACGGCAACGTCCCCGCCTGATTCTGGCGGGGCTAATGTGTTTCACTCTGCTGTTAATGCTGGGTGCCGCCAATATGGGGGCACTCACCCTCTCCTTCCGCCAACTGTGGCATGCTCCGCTCAGCGACCCGCTGTGGCATATCTGGCTCAATATTCGCCTGCCACGCGTCCTGCTGGCACTGTTGGTGGGCAGCGCGCTCGCCGCGGCCGGTGCAGTGATGCAGGAGCTGTTCCGCAACCCGCTGGCTGATCCCGGCTTGCTGCGTATCAGTAGCGGAGCGGCGTTGTTTGTCGCGTTTGCACTGTTGATGCCTTTGGGCCTTCCGCCGTTGCTGGCGCTCTACAGCCCGATGTTGGCTGCTTTCGCCGGCAGTCTGACGGTGACAGCCATTCTGTTTATGCTGGGACGCGATGAACGTAGCGGCGTGACGCGCCTGCTGTTAACCGGCATTGCCCTGAATGCCCGATGTGGGGCAGCCGTTGGCGTACTGACCTACATCAGTAACGATCAGCAATTGCGTCAGTTTTCGCTCTGGGGTATGGGCAGCCTGGGGCAAGCGCAGTGGCCAGTGTTGCTGGTTGCCGCTTCGCTGATCGTTCCCGCCATGGTGGGTGTTCAGTGTTATGCCCGCAAACTCAATCTGCTCCAGTTGGGTGATGAAGACGCACACTATCTGGGCGTCAAGGTGAAACAGACCAAGCTGATATTACTGCTGCTCAGCGCGCTGCTGGTTGGCTCTGCGGTAGCGGTCAGCGGCGTGATTGTGTTTATCGGACTGGCTATCCCGCATCTGATTCGCATGAACCTGAGTGCCGACCACCGTTGGTTACTCCCCCGGTTCAGAGCCGGCAGGTGCGGGTTTGCTTATCGCGGCCGATACGCTGGCTCGCACGGTGCTGGCTCCGGCGGAAATGCCCGTGGGTTTGCTCACCAGCCTGATAGGGGGTCCCTACTTCCTATGGCTCATTATCACGCACAAGGGACGAACCCATGACTAACCGCCTGACGGCCCAGCATCTGCACTATCAGGTTGCCGGACGCACCCTGATTGATGATGTTTCGTTGGATATCAACGGCGGTGAGATCGTCGCGATTATTGGCCAGAATGGGGCGGGAAAATCCACGCTGCTGCGGCTGCTCACCGGCTATCTGGCACCCGACAGCGGTGAATGTCAGTTGGCCGGAAAAACGCTCGCAGACTGGCAGCCTGATGCCTTGGCCAAAACCAGCGCCGTGATGCGCCAGCACGGTGCGCTGAATTTTCCCTTCAGCGTGCGCGACGTGGTCGCCATGGGACGTGCGCCCTATCGCCACGATCGCGCAGGTGACAGCGTGGTCGATCATGTCATGGCGTTAACCGAATGCACGGCGCTGGCCCAACAGGATTATCGCCATCTTTCCGGCGGGGAACAGCAGCGCGTGCAGTTGGCACGCGTGCTGGCGCAGTTATGGCACCCGACACCGACGCCCTGCAGGCTGTTTCTCGATGAACCGACATCTGCACTCGATCTCTATCATCAGCAACACCTGCTGCGCTTACTTAAACAGCTCATACAACAGCAGCCCCTTGCGGTATGTTGCATCCTGCACGACCTGAATCTTGCCGCGCTGTATGCCGATCGCATTGCACTGCTGCATCAGGGAAAACTGGTGGCACAAGGCACGCCGCAGGCGGTATTGCAAAGCGAAACGCTCACGCAGTGGTATCAGGCTGACGTGCTGGTACATCCGCACCCCGACGACGCGACGCCGCAGGTTTTTCTGCGCCGTTAGCCTAGCTGGAACAAGACACTTCCAACGCTTTACCCCACGCTGGCGGTTCTGCCGCCAGCGATTGGCATTCGGGCTGTTCATCATATGGACGAGAAAGCGCCTGATGCAACTGCGTTAACAGGCCTACATCATCCTGCTCTGCTGCTTCAATCGCCTGCTGCGCCAGGTAGTTACGCAGGATATATTTCGGATTAGCCGCTTTCATGCTGTGCTGACGTTCAGCGTCACTCTGCGTCTCCTGCGCCAGACGTGCACGATAGTCGCGAAACCAGGCATCAAATGCGGCTCGGTCGATAAACAGGTCACGCAGCGGCAATTCGGCCTGCTGCACGTTGGTATCGCTCAGCAGACGGAAAGTGCGGGTATAGTCACTGCGCTCACGCGCCATCAAGTTCAGCAATCCCACCAGCAGATCGTTATCTCTGGCATCCGCATCGAAAAAACCCAACTTGGCGCACATCAGTTGACCAAAATGCGCCATCAGGGCCGGTTCATAGCAACCCAGCGCGGTTTCAAGTGATTCCACCGACAACAATCCAGAGAGTGCCTGCGCCAAGCGATGCAAATTCCACAGTGCTACTGCGGGCTGGTTGTCAAAGGCATAACGACCGTGGTAATCGGAGTGATTACAGACAAAGTCAGGTTGGTAGTCATCCATAAAACCGTAGGGGCCATAATCGAACGTCAGGCCAAGGATCGACATATTGTCCGTGTTCATTACGCCGTGGGCGAACCCCATCGCCTACCAATGGGCAACCATGCGCGCCGTGCGTTCGACTATATCGGTAAACCAAAGCGAGTAGCGTTGTTCATCGTGCTACCACTGTGGCCAGTGGTGCGTGATAGCGAAATCGGCCAGTTTTTTCACCTGCTCCGGCTGACGCGCATAGTAAAAATGTTCAAAATGCCCAAAACTTAGATGACTTTCGGCAACACGCATCAGCATCGCACCCTGCTCCTGCTGTTCGCGCTGAACGGGTTCATCGCTGGTGACGATCGCTAAGGCGCGCGTGGTAGGAATGCCCAGATGATGCAGAGCTTCCGACGCGAGAAACTCGCGAATCACCGATCGCAGCACCGCGCGACCGTCTCCCATGCGAGAATAGGGAGTCAACCCTGCCCCTTTCAGGTGCCACTCCATACTAGAGCCGTTCGCCAGTCGATGCTCACCCAGCAAAATCCCCCGCCCATCGCCCAATTGTCCGGCCCATACGCCAAACTGATGGCCACTATAAACCTGCGCCAACGGCAGCATACCGGGCAGCAGCGTCTTTCCTTGCCAGATATCAATATGTTCAGGCTGAAACCAACGGTCAGGCACCCCTAATTGCTCCGCCAGTTCCGCGCTGTTATACAGCAAGCACGCCCCCTGCAACGGTGTGGGCGAAAGCGCCGTGTAACATCCGGGCAAGGCGTCATGGTAGTGATGGGTAAATCGTAATCCCTGTGTCATCGTCGTTCTGTCACTCTACTGCGTCTGTCAAACTTGAGTGTAGAACGCCAACAGGGAAATAAACACGGAGGAAATGCAGGGGTACTGGTTTACGCGGCCGGAGTCAGTTCCTGCTCCAACGCATCCAGCGGGATGGCAGGCCACAGCTTGCCTTGTATCGCATCCACCTTGAGGTGATGCACTTTTTTCAGATGCTCGAGTGTATCAATCCCTTTAGCGATCACCCCGAGGCCCTGCTGGTGGTTTTTCATCACGTTAAGCAACGGGTCCATGATCAGATTCGGTGCCGGACGCGAAAGAATATCCCATACCAGTTTAGGATCGATTTTCACATAGCTCAGCAAACCATCGTGGAACGCCTTGAGGTTTACCTTGCCTGCACCGAAATTATCCAGCCACAGAGGAAACATGTTACTGAGCTCAGTGATATCACGGTTTCCTTTGCCTTCACCAAGGTGAGGATACGCCTCGTTAATTTCCAGATGAACAAAGGGTAACGCGCGGATCGCGTTGCGGCGTGGAATCGATGCCATTAGCAGTTCGGCGCAATGCTTCTCAATGCGCCACACCAACAAAAACCGGTGCAGTTTGAGCCACTCCGCTTTGCGTTGGATGATATCGATTTGTTCATCCAGCAACGCCAGTTTTTGCGCCGTGGTCAACATACTCGTCAGGATATCGCCAGGCACGGTGAGTTTGCAATCCGCACTATTGAAACACCCAGTCATTTCCAAGGCCAACAGCCTCTCATCCCGGCTATAGATGGGCCAGAACAGGTATTCACTTTGGTAGTCAACGTCTAACGTGATTTTCATGATCGATGTCTGCGGAGATAAGCGTTCACTATCCTCTAGCGCCAACGATGAGCGCTCAACAATCCCTTTTTCATTATCCTGATGCTCCCCTTACAGTGATGTCACGCTGTTAACGAATATCCTGCTTTACCGGATATTCTCAGCCAACCACGCATTCACCTGTTGCAGCTCAGGCTGTTGTTCGGGAAAGAGTTCAAACAGTGCTTCGCCCGCCGAGATAATGTCGGACACACGGTATGCACAGCCTTGCAAGGCCTGCGCCAGTGCTTCTAGCGGCGCGGGGTTCAGGCTGTCCGTAAACAGCTGGCTGCGCGTGATGACACCGCGATCGACATCCATGTGCAGTTCAATACCCCCCCCCACGGGAAACGGGTATCCAACGTATGGGTAAAATCCGGTGCCTGGCCGAAATTCCATTCCCAACTGCTTTGCTTGGCAAACTGTTCACGAAAGCCGGGAAGATCGGGCATTTGCTCGGGTGAGATATGTTCAGCCGTGCAACTGTCCGCATAATAGGCAAAAAACGCGTCACGCACCGCCTCACACACTTGAGCATGATCGACCATCGGCAACAGTTTCACCAGATTGGCAACCCGGGAGCGAACTGAGGTAATACCTTTGGCCTGTAATTTTTTCACATCCGGGTTGAGGTAATTTGCCAAACGTGAAAGATCGGCATTGAGCAACAGCGTACCGTTATGAAAGCCACGATCCTTGGTTTCCCGGTAGGCCGACCCCGAAACCTTACGTTAACCGTCAGGCGTAGCCACCACCAGATCGTTACGCCCTGAAGCCAAAGCCGCTACGCCTAGCGCGGTCAGCGCATTAAGAATGATGGCGGTTGAAACGCTTTTATCGTAACCCGGTTTTCCGGCCATAAAGGTAAAGCAGCTGTTGCCCAAATCGTGAAAAACGGCACCGCCACCGCTGCTGCGACGCGCTAGCTTGATGCCATCTTCCTCCATCTTGCGCGTATTGCACTCTTTCCACGGGTTTTGCGCCCGACCAATCACCACGGTTTCCGCATTGCGCCAGAGAAACAGCACGTGCTGCGTGGGGGACATTTGGCGAAAGATGCACTCTTCGACAGCCAGATTAAACCAGGGATCGTAAGAGTCAGACAGCAACAAACGGAGTGAAGACATTGAGGCTCCATGCGCAAACGACCTGCCGACATCGACAGTCGTTACTTGAGAGTGGAATCAGATTCGGCGCGCCTGCCAGTAGGCCCGCTTCCAGTAGACGTTATCCAATGACGATCGCATTACACCCTGGCTGGTCGAGGCGTGAATAAACTGATCGTCTTTATCATAAATACCCACATGCAATCCGCTACTGCCGCTGCCGGTTTTGAAAAACACCAAATCGCCCGGCAACAGGTCGTCCCGGTCAATGCGGGAACCCAATTCCGTTTGCGCTTCGGTGGTGCGCGGCAGTTGCATACCAAAACGATCGCGAAAGGTTAAATAGATAAAGCCAGAACAATCGATACCACGGTGATCCAGCCCGCCGTAGCGATACGCCGTGCCACGCCACTGAGTGAGCTGTTCGTTAAGTTGGCTTATTACCATGATGGAGTCGCCCAGACGCGGGTTAGGCAGTGGAGCACGATGGCTGCTGCACCCAACCAAAAACAAACTTGCGATCAGCAACCCCTGAATCAAGCGCATCTGCGGTATCCTGCGAATATCGGTTCGTTTTGTTGTTCACCGCGCCCTGCGGGGAATATCACGCTATCAGAATGATATTACTGCCCAATTTAGCGTTGATTTCACTGTTTTGGCAAGCCTGACGCGGTAAATGACCGGTTACTCGGACACCGGCACCAGCCAGTCGCTCTCGCCAACTCGATGGCGTTGGAAATCGATGCCGAAAACCGGTGCCAGTCGTTCAGGCTGCATGACGTCTGCTGCATCGCCAGCATCAATCAGCTTACCTTTTGAAATCAACCAGATATCATCAGCCTGCTGTAAGCTGTGATTTAAGTCGTGGGTGCTGGCTAGCACAATCAGCCCTGCCTGACACAACACTTTCAGCATGGCATCAAGCGCTACGCGTTGCGCCACTTCCAGACCAGTGGCGGGCTCATCCAGCACCAGCAGGCGAGCATAAGGATTCAGCGAAGGCCACACCTGCAAGAATACGGCGGCAAGGCGTACACGTTGCCACTCACCGCCGGACAGCTCCGTCAACGGACGCGTCAATTTATCCTTTAACATCAGACGCGTGGCAAGTTGGGCAACCACTTCATCGACCGCCATGACACTCACCTGCTTCGGCTGGTGCAGTGCCAGATACTGGAAGACGGGCATCAAGGCACTGGGGTTTTGCTGCTGCGACAGATAAGCGCGACGCAACGCCAGATCTCGCGCAGACAAATCGGCATGCCGTCCAGTTCCACCCGCCCTTCGCCGTCCAGCAGCCCGGAAATCCGTGCCAGCAACGTGCTTTTCCCTGAACCATTGGGTCCGACCACGTGAATCAACCGACTGGCATAGGCGCTGACGCTGATGGGTTGTAAACGCGCCCGCAGGCAACGTGGTTCAGACGCAGTGCGCAGGGAACGTGATGCTTTATCTCTTGCGTCAACAATTACTCGGCCACCGCAGCATCAATGGCGTTAAGAATCATTTTGTCATCCGGGCCGATATCGGGCGAGAAACGTTGGATCACCTGACCATTGCGCCCGATCAGGAATTTTTCAAAGTTCCACAGAATATCTTCAGGATGCTTGGGCGCCCGACCTTTATTAAGTAAACGCTCATAAAAACCGCTAAGCAGATTTCCCTTGGCTTTGGGCTGTGCGGCAATCAGGTGACGGTACAGGGGATGGCGTTGCTCGCCATTTACCTCAATCTTGCTGAACATCGGGAACTGCACGCCAAAGGTGGCACGGCAAAATTCCTGAATCTCAGCGTCACTGCCCGGCTCTTGTCCGGCTAACTCATTGGAAGGAAACCCCAGTACCACCAAGCCGCGCTCGCGATAGGTTTCATAGAGTTTTTCCAATGCATCGTACTGTTTGGTTAAACCGCATTTGGAGGCCACATTAACAATCAGTGCGACTTGTCCCTGATAAGTGCCAAAGGTGGTCGCCTCGCCGTTAATGGTGGTCAACGGGATTGCATAGATGTCGTTACTCATAGTCACCTTCCTGTTGTACGTCATTAGGTTACATTTACCGGATTACTCCGGCGCAGCAGCAACCAGATAAACAACGGTGCGCCGAGCGTCGCGGTGATCACACCGATGGGCAACTCGGCCGAGGGGATCATTACGCTCGCCATGTTGTCAGAGAGCGAGAGCGTCATGGCACCCGCCAGCCCGCAACCCGTCAGCAAGTAGCGTTGATCGGTCAACCCCATCAGGCGCAGCGCGTGGGGGACAATCAGCCCGACAAACCCGATAACACCGGCCAGCGCAACGCTAATCCCCACCAGAATGCCCACCACCAGCACCAAAAGGTTACGCCAGCGATAAACAGAGATCCCCAACTGCCGCGTCTGAATCTCACCCAGCGAAAGACGGTTGAGCGTCTGTCCCTGACGGCTTAACCACGCCAGACAAGGTAGCAATGCCACCATCAACCACCCGTAGCGCCAGTCAATGCCGCTGAATCCGCCCAGCATCCAATACATCAGTTGGCGTAGATCCAGACTGGTACTGAAATAGACGACCCAAGTCATCACTGCGCTGCACACAATCCCCAGCGCCACACCAATCAGCAGCAAACGCGCATTAGAAATGTGACGTCGGGCAAAATGTAATAGCAAGAATGTGGTGGCTAGCGCCCCCACAATAGCGCCAACGCTCAGCACCCAGACGGGTTGCAACCCTTGCCCCAGCAGGACACCAAGCACCAGCGCCACGCCTGCGCCATTAGCAACGCCCAACAAGCCCGGCTCTGCCAGTGGGTTATCGAAAATAGCCTGCATCACCCCACCATGCCCAGGGCATCACCCAACGATCGCCAGCACATAACCCGATGATCACGGTCACCGCCGCCAGTAGCGCCAACACCACAATGCGTTGACGGTCGTGATAACGCTGGCGTAAAGGTAACAGCGAGTATCCCTTGTTCAATGACTGCATAACGCTATCCTGTACACTGCAGTCACACCCGCAAACTCAACTCTGCTTAACTCGACCGTCATTTCGTGTAGCGTCACTGCACGCCGTTCATCTCGCTAAGGCATTCCAGGTGCCGAGTAGCGATCAAAACGCCACTTTACGCCGCCCTGTCAACCAAGCGCCGACAAACTCTGGCACCACTGCCGTCGCCGCGCCGTAGATTTTTTCATCAAACTGGCTCTCTACCTGACTCGGCTCAAGATTCAGTTCTATGGTGTAAGCACCATGGGTGTGCGCTTCATGAACGAATCCCGCCGCCGGATAAACATGACCGGAAGTTCCGATAGCGATGAAATAATCGGCTTGCGCCAGCGCCTGATAGATACGTTCCATACCAAGAGGCATTTCTCCGAACCACACCACGTGCGGGCGCAGTCGCGCGGGAAACTGGCAACAATGGCAGCGTTCATCGGCAGCGATATCACCGGTCCAGTCGATAACCTGTCCACTCTGGCAACAGCGCACCTTAAGCAATTCGCCGTGCATATGAACAACCCGCTGGCTGCCCGCACGCTCGTGCAGATTATCGATATTTTGTTTCACCAACAGGAAGTTATCTCCGAGCGCCGCCTCAAGATTGGCTAACACCAAATGCGCTGCGTTGGGCACCACCTCTGGCTGCTGCAACTGCTTACGGCGCGCGTTGTAAAATGCCTGTACCAGTTGCGGATCGCGTTGAAACCCTTCCGGCGTAGCGACATCGCCCACCGGGTGCTCTTCCCACAGGCCATCCGCCGCACGAAAAGTGCGAATGCCGGATTCCGCTGAAATCCCGGCGCCGGTCAGCACCACCACACGCGAACTTTTTGATTCATTCACGGCCAGATAATCCTTATGGAAAATACGTGAACGCAGACGCTGCTGACGCAGTCGCTTTCCTTGATGAAACCGGATCATCCTTTGGCGCGTATGCATGTCTGCTCCTGTGAAAGCTGGGTGGAAAGAGTGTAACGCTGCCTGCTTGATTGCCAATAAGCGTGTATCGCTAAAAAACTACTGCGAAGAAAAGTGCAGCAGAACCGCGCCCCGAACGCCACCTGCATCGCCATAGCGCGCCTTCTCAATGCGCTGTAAGCGCGCAACCGGCAGCAAATACTCAGGCAACCGCGCCGGGAGAAACTGGTAGATCTCATCAAAATTAGACAAACCGCCGCCCAGCACCAGCAAGTGGGGGTCAAACATCGTCAACAGATTCCCCACGCAGGCGGCAAGCACGCTCATATAGCGATCAACGTGCGCCAGCGCGTTTGCCTCACCCGCCCGATAGTTGCGAATAATGGTGACAGTATTAAGACTTTCGCCATAGGTATGCACATAAAGCCATTCAAAACCTCGGCCAGAAATATAGTTTTCAATACAGCCAGATTGACCACAGCCGCATTTCACCCGAGGGATATCCTCCCCCATAATATCCAGCGCATCCACCGGTAGACGGAAATGGCCGAATTCGCCAGTAATGCCGTTGCGACCATCAATCACTTCGCCGTTAATCACCAGACCGCCACCGACACCGGTGCCAAGGATCAGCCCCAACACCACATGATACTGACGGAATTCACCCTCCCAAGCTTCCGAAAGGGCAAAGCAGTTGGCATCGTTGGTCATGCACACATCACGCTGTAACAGGCGTTGCAAATCCGCCTGTAGTGGTTTTCCCATGGTTGCAGGCAGGTTAGCAGTAAACAGCGCACCATCATCCCCCCCACGCATACCGGGAATGCCGACGCCGACGGTCCCCTGTTTGCCCGTCAACGCATCGGCTTCCTGCGTGAGTGCAGCAAAGGCCGCCAGCAACGCATCATAGTCATTACGCGGCGTAGGCACTCGTTTTTGCCATACGGATCTCATATCCGCATCAAAGACCCCGACTTCAATCTTACTGCCGTCCAGATCAAAACCATAAAACATGGCTCACTCCTCTGTGGCTGAATAGGTTATGCGATTGCAAGGGGCCGTAGCGCTATTGCCCGCTTAACACGCAAGCGGGCTCAATACGGCTGGCGCGCCGTGCCGGATACCAACTAGCCAGCAAGCTCAACGCCACGGCGGTGAGCAGTACCAGAACCACATCCATCATGCGCAATTCTGACGGCAGAAAATCGATAAAATAGATATCGCCCGACAGAAAGTGGTGTCCGGTCAGCGATTCAATCCCGCGCATGATCGCACTCAGTTGCAGCGTCGCCACCACACCAATCACGGCACCGATCACGCAGCCGAGCAGGCCTGCCAGCAGCCCGTACCAAATGAAAATGGCGTGGATAAGACCGTCGCTCGCCCCCAAGGTGCGCAATACGGCGATATCGCTGCTTTTGTCTTTCACTGCCATCACCAGCGTGGAAACAATGTTAAAACAGGCAACGCCAATCACCAGTACCATCGCTAAATACATGATAGTCCGAATCATTTGGATGTCGCGGTACATGTAACCGTAGGTGCCAATCCAGTCACGAATATAGAT
This sequence comes from Candidatus Symbiopectobacterium sp. 'North America', assembly GCF_015762685.1. GTDB lineage: Bacteria > Pseudomonadota > Gammaproteobacteria > Enterobacterales > Enterobacteriaceae > Symbiopectobacterium. The sequence goes on from NZ_PEHF01000027.1 coordinate 50,376, forward strand.
ATAGGTGTCGGTCACTTTCCCTGCGTCACGCACCAGTTTGCTGGCGGCAAACACGTCATCGACCTTGATGGCTATGCCGCTGACATCATCCCCCATGTCAAGATACTGCTGCGCGTCAGCCAGCGGGATCAACGCCAGACTGTGATCGAGTTGCCCGCTGAGTTGCAGAATACCGCTCACGTGCAGGCGAATGCGCTTCGGCTGCAACAGCTTCATTTGCGGATCGCTATTGGGGATCATCACCGTCACCCAATCCCCGGTTTTTACCTCAAGCGCCTGCGCAACGCCCTTGCCGAGAATAACCTGCTGCTCACCCGCTTTGAAATTTGCCCACGCGTTTCCTGCCACGAACGTGGGCAAAATACTGAGGCGTTGTTCCTGTTGCGGATCGACGCCTTTCATCTGTATCGCGCGCAGTCTGGCACCGCTCTCCAGCAGCCCGGTAAAATGCACATAGGGCACAGCGGCAACAATACCAGGCACCTGCTCAATTTTAGGCAACATGTTCTGCCAGCCGGTGAAGGGGGGATTGACCGGTTCCATTTCACCATGAGGCACCACTGCCAAAATACGATTTTTCAATTCACGTTCGAAGCCGTTCATGGCGCTGAGGCCGACGATAAGCACCGCCACCCCGAGCGCAATACCGATGGTGGAGATCACCGAAATCAGGGAAACCATACCACCGCGCCGACGGCCCCGGCTAAAACGCAGCCCAATCAGCAGGGAGAGCGGGGGAAAACTCATTGCGCGGCTCCCATCAGGGTTAACTCTTGCTGAAGTTGCCCGTCACGCATTTTCAACTGGCGACACAAACGCGCAGCTAGCGACAAATCGTGAGTCACCACCAGAAACGCGGTGCCCTGACGCACGTTTAATTCTCCCAGCAGTTCAAAAATGGTATCCGCCGTGCGCTGATCGAGGTTACCCGTAGGCTCATCCGCCAACACCAGCGATGGGTTATTCACCACCGCACGGGCGATGGCCACGCGCTGACGCTCCCCACCGGACAATTCGCTGGAACGGTGCTCGCGCCGTGCATCCAGCCCCACGGCGGCCAGCATAGCACGCGCCTGATCCTGCGCCTGCGCGGGCGGCGTGTTGCCAATCAGCAGTGGCATCGCCACGTTTTCCAACGCGGTGAAATCCGGCAGTAAATGGTGAAACTGGTAGATAAAGCCTAGTTCACGGTTGCGCAACGCCGATTTAGCGGCGGCGGAGAGTCCACTGAGCGCCTGGCCTTTGAAGATAACATCACCCGTTGTGGGCGCATCCAGCCCGCCCAGCAAATGCAACAGGGTACTTTTCCCCGAACCGGAACTACCGACAATCGCCATCATTTCGCCGGCTTGCATGCTGAATGTCACATGACGCAGCACGTCGGTGGACAGCTTCCCTTCCTGGTAGGTTTTGCACAGGTCATTACATTGCAACAACAGGGAATCATTCATAGCGTAAAGCCTCTGCAGGGTGAACGGCGGCGGCGCGCCAGGAAGGATAAAGGGTAGACAGCAGAGCAACGATCATCGCCACCAGCGCGATGGTCACCACCTGCACCGCATCAATATGAACGGGTAGCGCGGCACCATCCAGCAACAGCCCCAATGCCGGGATCAGCGTATTAAGCTGGCTAGCCAGCAGCGTACCGAGCACTGCGCCCAACAGCGCGCCAACCACCCCGGCGCTTCCCCCCTGCACCATAAACACCGCCATAATCTGGCGTTGAGTCAGCCCCTGCGTTTGCAAAATGGCCACCTCACCCTGCTTTTCCATCACCAACAACCCCAACGACGTAATGATATTGAACGCCGCGACGGCGACGATCAGGCTCAACAACAGCCCCATCATACTTTTTTCCATGCGAACGGCCTGAAACAGTTCGCCCTTGCGCTCACGCCAATCTTTCATCACCAATCCTTGTGGCACTGGCTGCGCACTGAACGCCACAATATCCAACGGGTTTTCCAGCCACAGGCGCCAGCCGGTTATGTGCCCGGTCGGGTAACGCATCAGACGCGACGCATCCTGCTGATTCACCAGCATCTGGTAACCATCCACTTCGCTACCTGCGGCAAAGGTACCTGCTACGGTAAACAAGCGCTGGCTGGGAATGCGCCCCATTGGCGTGAGTTGGCTAGCACCAGTGACCATAATACGCAGTTGTTCACCGCGTTTAACCCCAAGTTGAGAGGCCAACTGCTCGCCAAGGATCATCTGGTATTCACCCGCTTGAAGTTGAGTGAGCGAGGTATTTTTCAAAAAACGCGACAAAGGCTCAGGTTCATCGGGATTAATGCCCAGTATTACTCCGACTGCCACACTGCGCGCGCTTTGCAACACCACTTCGCCCGTGGTGATTGGGACTATGCGCGTTATGCCCTGTAAGGTGCTCAAGGATGATGCAGGCAATGCCTGTGGGTCGAGTGAACCGCTCGCTGTGGTCACCACCGCCTGCGGCATCAATCCCAGGATGCTCTCCTCAAGCTCCTGTTCAAATCCGTTCATCACAGACAATACGGTCAGTAGCGCCATGACGCCTAACGTGATGCCAATGGACGATAACCAGGAGACAAATCGCCCAAATCGATCCGATGCTCGCCCACGCATATAACGCAGGCCAATAAATAAAGCGACAGGTTGATACATGAAATCCGTCTGGATAAGGTTGCTAAAGCAAAGTGATCAAGGATAATAAAGGGTCATATCACTTTATGGAACCCTACCCCGCTTTCTACACTGCTTTTTCTTATGCTGGAACGGGGCAACACCAGATATTCGGAATATGCCTGAAAAAAATCGCTATGCTCTGCCCGTAAAAGCGGGTGAACAACGTCTGTTAGGCCAACTAACCGGCGCTGCCTGCGCCGTCGAGTGTGCCGACATCATTGAACTCCACGCCAGGCCGGTTGTGCTTATCGCACCCGATATGCAAAATGCGCTGCGGCTACGCGATGAACTTCAGCAGTTTACGGCGCATCCGGTCACCACGTTGTCTGACTGGGAGACGCTGCCTTACGACAGTTTCTCTCCGCATCAGGAGATCATCTCGGCGCGTCTCTCCACACTGTATCACCTCCCTGAAATGACCCGCGGCGTGCTGGTGTTGCCGGTCAATACGCTAATGCAGTTGGTGTGCCCGCGCACCTTCCTGCACGGTCATGCGTTGATGGTGAAAAAAGGACAACGCCTGTCGCGCGATAAACTGCGCGCGCAGTTGGAGCAGGCAGGCTATCGCAGTGTCGATCAGGTGATGGAACACGGGGAGTTCGCCACGCGCGGTGCGCTGCTGGACCTTTTCCCCATGGGCAGTGAAGAGCCCTACCGCATCGATTTTTTCGATGATGACGTAGATAGCCTGCGCGTATTTGATATTGATAACCAGCGCACGTTGCACGAAGTGGCACAAATCAGCCTGCTGCCTGCGCATGAATTCCCTACCGACAAAAATGCCATCGAACGCTTTCGCAGCCAGTGGCGCGAAACCTTTGAAGTGCGTCGTGATGCCGAGCATATTTATCAACAGGTCAGCAAAGGCACCTGGCCTGCGGGTATTGAATATTGGCAGCCGCTGTTTTTTGAACAGCCGCTCAGCACGCTGTTTAGCTATCTCCCCAGCAATACGCTGCTGGTTAACACGGGCGATCTTGAAGCAAGCGCTACCCGCTTTTGGGCCGATATTCAACAACGTTTTGAAAGCCGACGCGTAGACCTGATGCGTCCTCTGTTAACGCCGGACGCCTTGTGGTTGCGAGTCGATGCGTTGTTCAGCGAACTGAAAGCCTGGCCGCGCGTTCAGCTCAGCAAAGAAACGCTGACGGAAAAAGCAGCGCACCGCAACCTCGGTTACCAAACGCTGCCGGACATAGCCATCCAGCACCAGCACAAAGCGCCGCTGGATGCACTGCGACGTTTTTTGGAAGGTTTTAACGGACAGGTGATCTTTTCCGTTGAAAGCGAGGGGCGTCGTGAAACCCTTCAGGAATTACTGGCACGCATCAAACTGGCACCAACGCCAATTACCCGGTTGGATCAGGCGGACAAACCCGGCGCTTATCTGATTATCGGTGCCAGCGAGCACGGTTTTATCGACACGCTGCGCCAGCGCGCCTTGATCTGTGAAAGCGATCTGCTCAGCGAACGCGTTGCACGTCGACGTCAGGACAGCCGTCGCACCATTAATACCGATACACTGATCGGCAACCTGGCCGAACTGCATCCGGGCCAGCCGGTGGTGCATCTGGAGCATGGCGTTGGGCGTTACGTCGGCCTCACGACGCTGGAAGCCGGTGGCATCACCGCAGAGTACATGATCCTGACCTACGCAGGGGAAGATAAACTCTATGTTCCGGTTTCGTCATTGCACCTTATCAGCCGTTATTCCGGTGGAGCCGATGAAAATGCGCCATTACACAAACTGGGCGGCGATGCCTGGTCACGCGCGCGGCAAAAAGCGGCGGAGAAAGTGCGTGATGTGGCAGCCAAACTGCTGGATATCTACGCGCAGCGCGCAGCGAAAAGCGGATTTGCCTTTAAGCACGATCGCGAACAATACCAACTTTTCTGCGAGGGGTTCCCGTTCGAAACCACGCCGGATCAGGCGCAAGCCATCAATGCCGTGCTGAGCGATATGTGTCAGCCGCTGGCAATGGACCGGCTGGTGTGCGGTGACGTCGGCTTCGGTAAAACCGAAGTCGCGATGCGCGCCGCGTTCCTCGCGGTGGAAAACCACAAACAGGTAGCCGTGCTGGTGCCGACCACTCTGCTGGCACAACAGCATTACGACAATTTCCGCGATCGCTTTGCCAACTGGCCCATTCGTATCGAAATGCTCTCCCGTTTCCGCAGTGCCAAAGAACAGACGCAGGTGCTGGAACAAACTCAGGAAGGCAAGGTAGACATTCTGATTGGCACCCACAAACTGCTGCAAAGTGACGTGCACTGGCGCGACCTAGGGCTGCTGATTGTGGATGAAGAGCACCGCTTTGGCGTGCGCCACAAAGAGCGTATCAAAGCGATGCGTGCCAACGTGGATATCCTGACGTTAACCGCCACGCCGATCCCGCGTACTCTGAACATGGCGATGAGCGGGATGCGCGATCTTTCGATTATTGCCACCCCCCCCGCGCGCCGTCTGGCGGTAAAAACCTTTGTTCGCGAATATGATGGCCTGTTGGTGCGTGAAGCGATGCTGCGTGAAATTCTGCGCGGCGGACAGGTTTATTACCTCTACAACGATGTAGAAAACATCGAGAAAGCCGCTCAACGCCTGGCGGAGTTGATGCCTGAAGCGCGTATCGCCATTGGTCACGGCCAAATGCGCGAACGGGATCTGGAACGGGTGATGAGCGATTTTCATCATCAGCGCTTTAATGTACTGGTGTGCACTACCATCATCGAAACCGGCATCGATATTCCCAGCGCCAACACTATCATCATTGAACGCGCCGACCATTTCGGGTTGGCCCAGTTGCACCAGTTGCGTGGGCGCGTCGGACGTTCGCACCATCAGGCCTATGCCTATCTGCTGACGCCAAATCCGAAGGTAATGAGTACCGATGCGCACAAACGGCTGGAAGCCATCGCGTCACTGGAGGATTTGGGTGCAGGCTTTGCACTGGCAACCCATGATTTGGAGATTCGCGGCGCGGGTGAACTGCTTGGTGAAGATCAAAGCGGGCAAATGACTACCGTCGGTTTTTCACTCTATATGGAGCTGCTGGAAAGCGCGGTCGATGCGCTCAAAGCCGGGCGCGAACCCTCTTTGGAAGATCTGATCAGCAGTCAAACCGAGGTGGAATTACGCCTGCCGTCCTTGCTGCCGGAGGCCTTTATCCCTGACGTCAACACGCGATTGTCGTTCTACAAGCGCATTGCCAGCGCCAAGGACGATAACGCATTGGAAGAGCTGAAAGTGGAACTTATCGATCGCTTTGGTACCCTGCCGGATGCCACGCGCCATCTGTTGCAGATTGCTGCGCTGCGCCAGCACGCGCAATCGCTGGGCATCAAACGTATCGAGGGCAACGAAAAAGGCGGATTTATCGAGTTCAGCGCCCATAACCGGGTCGATCCTGCACACCTGATTGGCCTGTTACAGCGCGATCCCCGCGTCTATCGTTTGGATGGCCCTACCCGCTTGAAATTTATTAAAGACCTCAGCGAAAGGCCACAGCGTATCGATTTCATTGCTGGACTTCTGACTGACATGGCTCAGCATACCTTGGCGGCATAAGCCTGCACAGTGGTGGCTACTATCACTTAGCCACCACTCTGTGCGGGGTTGGATATAACGTAAACGCACTGCACTAAAACTAACGTTAGGGAAACAACAACGTCAGTAAAAGGCCCATGCTGTACTAGTTGGAAACAGTGCTGGTAAAAAATTTAAATTTATAAATTCCCCAATAAGAAACCATGGCAACCAATAATGAGTTAATAGCGGGCATGCCCGATCTATCTATAACCCCCACAAAGCTCCCTAACAAACAGCAAAAAATAGCGTCCCAACCTATTAGTGGTGTGATGTCATCCCCAGGCAAAGTGTTGGTATCACGAGACTGATTCAGTTTTTCAGTATTCTCCTTTACGCAAAAATATCCCACAATCATCACGCCAACGACTGGTGGGAAAATAATACCTAACAGTGTCAGGAAATTGATAAACCTATCGAGTATTCCTAGTATCGAAAATACAGTCCCGGTGATGCCAATTGCAATCGTAATAATGGTATAACTTACTTTTTTACCTGTGAGGATCTCAACGGCATTCGCAATGCTTAGCGATGAAGAGTAAAGATTCAAATCATTGACTCTCAACGTTGAAAAAATAACCGCTAATAATCCAATGCCAGCGGTTGTTTGTGCCATGATGGTGACAACATCTTCTGTGTTAAGTGCTCTGGCAAGCATGATGGCTAAACCATTAATAACAAATTCACCCGCAAAGATGGTAAACAACGTTATTGAAAAAACATGAGATGTTTTTTTAGCATATCGTGTTATATCAAGAGTCATCAATGCGGCCACAATACAACCGCCAATAATAATGGTTATTGCATTAGCTATTGTTAAAGGCTCTCCCTGTGGTGCAGTGTGAAAAAGAGTTGTCAGATTAAGATTGGAAAAAATCTGAATAGAAATAAAAGCGATAACAGCAATGAATATTGGAACAGCAATTGAGGCGGCAGTTTTAATCGCTCTAATACTAAATGCGACGAGGAAAGTAAGAAATAAGCCTGATAAAGCAGCAGAGAGTTCAAACCCGAGCATTCCATTCAATGCATGGTCGATGCCTTTGGCAAACACTGCATTTTGTACACCGAACCACCCTAACAGACTGACGGCTACGATTGCACTGATCAATACCGATCCAACTCGCCCGAAGCCTGACCAACGAGCAAGTAGAGTACCGGTTAATCCTTCCTTCATTCCAGCATAGCCAAGTGCGAAGGTAATAGCTCCAAATACAATACTCGCCATCGTAATGACGACAAAAGCTTCCTGTAGGGTCATCGAGTGACCCAAAATCGCCCCTAGCATAAATTGATCAAGCGCAGTTAACATACCAGTATGAACCAGCATTATGCCTAATAAGGGTAAACGGCATTCAGGTTGCACTCGACTGTATGAATGATTTTCATTTCTTTTCATAAATTATAAACACCCATTTTTAAAATTGCTGTCGGGATAAAGTCGCCCATCTCTTGGTCAACATAGATTGCGCGTAGTTGTGCTATATTATGTATGTCAAGCTTATCAAAAACCGAGTGCACTCTATAATTTACTGTGCGTGAGGTTATATTAAGAATGCGTGATATCTCCTTTCGTGAATACCCATGAATAAGTAACCAAATCACTTCGAGTTCTTTTTCTGTTACCAGTCTTATTCCTGTTGATGTTATTTGATAGTTGCTTTTATTTAATGATTTTAGAATAGGGTGAATACAGCATGCCGGTTTGGCATCCCAAAGAACACCTATGCATTTATTAAAATCATCATAAATGGGGATTTTTGTGCTAATGTAAGCAATCGGTTTATCATTACCATTCCAACAGTGTACTTCGAATACGCTAACGCTTTTTTTACTGCTCATTTTGTCTTGATCGTGTTTAATCAAATCAAGGTATAATTAATGCCATGCTGTTGGAAACTCAATATCATGCCGACCTTCAACTGAAAAATTTTTTGGTGTGTTAGTGTACCGTCTTGCAGCAAGGTTGAGATAGACATGCCGCGATTCAGCGTCTTTTATCCCCCATGGCTCATCAAGATTTTCTATTAGAGAAATGGCTTTAGAAAAATCTGCTGCAACGCACATATCCCCCGCCTTAAGATCAGCCAAGTTGCTTTACCAAGTAATGCCTTGAAAATTTCAGAAAAAAGCCATCAAGACTACCATATTCCGAATAACCCAACTTTATATAGAACCCACGGGCATGAAAGCTGAATGTATCAACATAAGAAAAATGACAACCTCTCTTTATCGCCTCACGCTCAGCCATTAGCATCAATTCTCGTCCAACACCGTTTTTTTGATATTCAGCCGCAACCCAAAGGTATTGAATGTCTAATCCGCCCCACCATGTTTTGGCCATTATCCTCCCCCTTTATATTGTCTGATTCATCTTTAACCGTGATTCGCAATGGTTGAATATCGACGGGTGCAAAATGATCATTATGTTTCCATAAACCATCAAGTATCTGTTTCTCTTCATTTTCATCAGGAGTGCAGTGTAATAGGTAATTCATAGTTCCCCCTTGTGCTTGCTAATAACTCACGTAGTTCACTGAATGAATCTTAACGGCATAAAACTATCCAATGTTTAAATAAATATAAAATATCAACCACTCACTAACGTGTTCATAGGGTTCAACATGCCAGGAATAGTGTGCGATATTGATGCCAATCAGTATCACCTGATTTACCTGTGCTGACCAGACCGCCAAGTCGCCACAGAAAAGTAGCTGCTTTACGCATTAAAGACAGTGCTGAGATGATATTCCGTTTTGTTTCTTAATGACTATCATAAATACTCTCTAACCTTTCATAATCTCATGATTACGTTTTTTTGCACAGTAGTTTTCATCAGTTGAGCATGTTGGCCTATAGCTATAATAATTATGACTATAACTATTTCAATGGCTGCCGGTTTTTAATTAATGATGAAACACCAGGGAAAATAATAACGCATCAATAAAAATGCTGATGCGTTATTATTTATAGAAAAATGATGACACTAATGACGTAGTGGACTATTCATCTTTCATTGTGAATGGATAATACTCCAAGATAAGGTTCAAGTACTGCGGGAAACGCACCTTGCCTCGCCCACTACCGTGTTTTAGCCAGCAACAGCAATAGCACACAGACCAGCATGGCCGCACCCAGGTTATAGAACATTCCCGCCACAAAAGCATCAGCGTACTGGCCTGCTTGTACTACCGTGCCCCCACCGGTAGTCAGCACCTCACCAAACAGAATGCCAACCACCGCTACTCCCAGTGCCGCGCCCACCTGCTGTACCGTAGAAACCACCCCAGATGCCATACCAGCCTGCGTTTTATCGACAAAGCCCAGCACCACATTTAGCAACGGCGTCATGATGAATCCCTGACCGACACCGACCATAATCAGCACGGGCATGAGTCGCACAGCAACTAACGCCGCTCCCGCCATCCTCACCTGCACAATCATCTCCGCGATAGAAAGCATATAGACCAACGTTCCCACCACGATCGCATGCATGCCAAAACGTGCCGCCAGTCTTGGTGCCGCCAGCGACGCTAGCATAAAACCCAGGCTACAGGGAGCAAAGATACTGCCCGCCACCAGAGGATCAAGACCCAGCCCGGTTTGCATCAGCAATGCAAAACATAAAAAGAAGGAGCTAGACGTCGAATAAACCAGCAACACCAGCACAGCCCCCAACGCAAAACGGCGTTGCGATAGCAACTGCATATCGACGAGAGGGATCCCGCCGCGCACCCGCCGCCGTTCCTGCTGCTGGTAAAACAGTGCAAACAGCGCGATTGCCATACTCAGCGACCAGAGACTCCAACCCGGCCAGCCTTGTGCAGGCCCCTCAATCAGTGCCACCAACAACAGCGTCAACCCTGTACTGCTTAATGCTATTCCCATCCCGACCAGGGCAGCGCGTTGCGGCGCACGAGTTTCTGGAATACAGCGCACAGCGGCAATGGCAAACATTCCAATAGGTACATTGATGAGAAAGATGCTGCGCCAGCCAAGTCCGAACAGATCGGCATGCACCATCCAACCGCCTAGCACCTGACCCGCAATCGTGGACAAACCGAGCGTCATTCCTAACAGGCCAAATGCACGGCGGCTGTCATCCCCGCTGAAATTGGCACGGATGGATGCATAGACCTAAGGAAACAGCAAGGCGGCGGCCAACCCTTGCAACACCCGTGCACCGATCAAAAAACCGGCGCTCGGTGCCAGACCGGTCACCCAACCGCCCGCCGGTGATGAGCAAGACACCGAAGGCCAACTCATAGCCAGCCACGATAAAACCGACCTGTGAAAAGCTCGCGCCCAGACCCGTTTGCATACTCGGGATAGCTACATTGACCACTAACAGGTCGAAGATGGTCATGAAACCGGCTAACAACAGTACGGACAACCTCAGCCACGGTGGGCCACTGACGGTGCGCCCGGACGACAGCGTACAACAAGAATTTGTGTTCATATTGCGTTTCCAAAATAAAGAAGCAATCATTCTCAAATTCTTTTTAGACGATTACAATTTAACACTTTATACTATTATTAAAACAACGAGATAAACAATGCGAACTCTGGAACGAACCCGCCCCGACCTAGCGGCTTTCCTGCGCACGCACCGTGAGCGCCTTTCTCCCGCCGAGGTCGGTCTGCCCAGCGGTAATCGACGCCGCACGCAGGGACTCTGCCGTGAAGAGGTTGCCGCGCTCGCAGGTGTTGGCCTGACCTGGTACACCTGGTTGGAACAAGGGAGTGATATCGGGGTATCGGCCGGCTTTCTCGATAATCTGGCGCGTGTGCTTAAACTGGATGCGGCCCAGCGCAGGCACTTGTATCTGTTAGCCCACGAACGCCCCCCTCAGAACCGGGAAAAACCTGGTGTGTGCTCCCTCCATTGGTGCGACGCCTGATGAACGACCTGCCACATTCGGCCTTTGTGCTCAACTTGCGCTGGGACATACTGGGCTTCAACGCTCCGGCCGATACGCTTTTCGGCTTCGGCAAACACGCGCCCGAACGGCGCAACTTACTGTGGCTGCTGTTTACCGATCCACTGCTGCATCAACGTGTGGACGCCTGGGAGGAACAAGCGCCGCTGATGCTATCCAGCTTCCGCCACGACTTCACGCGCGGCACGCAGGAAGCCGATATTCGCGAACTGGTGAATGAGCTGGAGCGAGTGTCGCCCGAATTCAAACACTGGTGGCGGCAGCACGACGTTCATGCGTCCTGTAACGGCTTGCGCAAGCTGGCCACCCCCTTCGAGCACACCTCGCTAACGGTGGATGAAGACCGGCATCTACGGCTGGTGGTGTATGCACAACAACAGCCCAGAGATTGAATAAAGCGGTAACGATGGCTGGATACACAATCCATCGCACCTTGAACAGGGGTACCTCTATACAAGCCGCTTCACACGCAGTAAAATCCCCGCCTTTTTCTTGTTACCGGGAGGGATGACATGTTTATCGGCTTTGACTACGGCACGGCCAACTGTTCCGTTGCACTGATGCAAAATGGCACGCCACGCCTGTTACCACTGGAAAACAACTCTCCCTATCTCTCATCCATGCTGTGCGCACCGACACGTGAAGCTGTCAGCGAAAGGTTGTGGCGTCACCATCAAGTGGATGCCCAAGGCGAAAATGCGCAACTGCTGCGGGGCGCCATCAGCTATAACCGCGATGAAGATATTGCCGTTGACTCCCACAGCGTACACTTTGGACAAGCGGCGCTGGCGCGTTATATGGATGACCCGCAAGAAGTGTGGTTCGTGAAATCCCCCAAGTCATTCTTGGGTGCGGTAGGGCTGAAACCACAGCAGATCGCCTTTTTTGAAGATTTGGTGTGTGCCATGATGTTGCATATCCGCCAGCAGGCGGAGCTACAGGCGGGTGATGCCATCACGCAGGCAGTGATTGGTCGGCCAATCCATTTCCAAAGCATCGGTGGCGATGCTGCGGATAAGCAAGCACAGGACATTCTTGAGCGCGCAGCAACGCGCGCCGGATTTCGTGATATCGCATTTCAGTTTGAGCCTGTCGCCGCCGGGCTGGATTTTGAAGCGACGCTACAGCAGGAAACGCGGGTGCTGGTTGTCGATATCGGCGGGGGGACCACCGACTGCTCGATGCTGCTGATGGGGCCAGCGTAGCACCGCAAGCAAGAGCGCCACGACAGCCTGCTGGGACACAGCGGATGCCGTACCGGCGGCAACGATCTCGATATCCAACTGGCCTTCAAACAGTTTATGCCGCTGCTCGGCATGAATGCCATGACGGAAAAAGGCATTGCCCTGCCAACCTTGCCCTGGTGGAATGCGGTCGCCATTAACGATGTGCCGGCGCAGAGTGCGTTTTACAGCAATGCAACCCGCACCTTGATCAACGAGATGATCCGCGATGTGCGTGAACCGGCACAGATCAAACGCTTATTGAGCGTCTGGCAGCAGCGCTTGAGCTATCGCTTGGTGCAACAAGCAGAAGTCTGCAAAATTGCCTTATCCGACGCGCCTTTGACCGATGCTGCACTGGTGTTTATCGAAACCGCGCTAGAAACACGCGTCTCTGCCGAAGAGATGGTTCAGGCGATTGCTCAGCCTGTATCGCAGATTCAAACCCAGATTCGCCAGGCGTTGGATGACAGCGGAACACGTCCAGATGTCGTCTATCTGACCGGCGGCAGTGCTCGCTCGCCGCAACTGCGTCTGGCGGTACAACAAGCATTGCCTGATGTGACTATCGCCAGCGGCGATGATTTTGGTTCCGTCACCGCCGGGTTGGCACGCTGGGCAGAATTGCTGTTTCCGCGTTAAACGGTGAGTAACCCGTTAGGTTGCTGACAAACCCACCTAAAACGCTCATCCCGCCTACTCCTAGTCATTCCCGCGAAGGCGGGAATCTCATACAGGCTAAACGCGTTCATTCGGCCAGAAATCCCCGGCTTTCGCCGAGGGTGACAGGGGAAGGTGATTTCCCCATCATTCTGACACGCCCAGAGGGGCGTGTCAGATTTCCACTTATGCCTTTTGGTTCAGTGCCAGTTGCCCATTTCTGTCCAACGGGATTTGGGTGCCTGGATCGCGATCCATGCGGATCTTGCCTTGCTGCGCGCCAATTTTGTAAGTGACGTCATAGCCCAGCACTTTCTGGGATTTGTCATATACCGTCTGGCAACGCTGTTGCGTCGTGGTGTAGGTATCATTGTTCTGCATATGGCCCTGAACCTGATTACCTGCATACCCACCCGCCAGAGCCCCCGCGACAGTGGCAATATCCTTGCCTCGACCACCGCCGACCTGATGACCCAATACGCCACCGGCCACTGCGCCAAGCAACGACCCCGCCAGACGATTCTCATCTTGCACCGGACGACGATGGGTTACGCTGACATCACGGCACTCCTGACGCGGTGTTTTCACCGTTTCTTTAATGGGTGTTGCCGAGATAACCTGGGCAAACTGCGGCTCGGGTGAAAAAACCTCCATGCTGGCTACCGCCGCTACGCCTAGAGCAGCAGCCACACCGATACCCACCCCCGCTAACATGGATTTGTTCACAGAAACCTCCTGAATGACCGCTCGCACCTGCTTTATTCGCTGTATCCATGAGCGTCAGAGGATAGTGCCCTTAACGTCGGTATCAGCCATTACAGCGTGCGTTGTATCATTTATAACTGGCAAAAGTGTGCATTCGAAGAGAAAAAGTGACAATCAGATTAGTTAACCAAAAGCGTAGATATGTTAATAAAATGCGGTTATTTGGGATTTTTCTTAGGGGTAATTGGCGTTAAGGCGAGATGTTATTCTGAGAGTGAAAAAGCGCTAAATCTTACCCCTTCAGGACCGGACAACGTGCCACCCTAACCGGCAGCACGTTGTAGAACCCCGTCGGTTAATGCAGTTTCAAGCGCGGACGAATCACGCGGTTAATACCGCCCACCAGCATCATCAACCCGGTTTTGGTGTAGCCGTGCAAAGCAATCTGGTGCATACGGTACAGTGAAATATACACCACACGCGCAATGCGTCCTTCCACCATCACCGATCCACGCATCAGGTTACCCATCAGGCTGCCGACTGTGCTGAATTTAGACAGCGACACCAACGAACCGTGATCCTTGTAAACATAAGGCTTCAGCGCCTGACCGTTGAGCTGGGCGAGGATATTGTGATAGCAACGTGTCGCCATCTGGTGTGCCGCCTGGGCACGCGGCGGGACAACGCTGCCGCTCGGTTGCAGTCACGATGCGCAATCGCCGATGGCATAGATATTCGGATCGCACGTGGTTTGCAGCGTCGGTTCCACCACCAGTTGATTGATGCGGTTGGTTTCCAGACCGGCAATCTCTTTCATGGAATCGGGTGCTTTGATCCCTGCGGCCCACACCATCAAATCGGCTTCAATAAACTCGCCATATTTGGTGTGTAAACCACCGGGTTTCGCTTCCGTGACCATCGTTCTGGTCAGAACACGTACACCGATATTGGTCAACTCCTGATGTGCTGCGGCAGAAATGCGCGGCGGCAACGCGGGCAAAATGCGCTCCCCAGCTTCTACCAGCGTCACGTTCAGTGCCTGATTATCCAGCCTGTCAAAACCGTAGCTGTGCAGCTGCTTTACCGCATTATGCAGTTCTGCGGAGAGTTCCACCCCAGTGGCACCACCGCCAACGATAGCAATGTTGACCTTTTCCTTGTCGTCATTAGCATTTGAGGTGAATTTCAGGAACAGGTTGAGCATTTCATTGTGGAAACGGCGCGCCTGTTTGGGGCTGTCGAGAAAAATACAGTTGTCTTTGACGCCTGTGGTGCCGAAATCGTTGGAGATACTGCCCAGCGCTATCACCAGAATGTCATAGGGCAGCGAACGTTCAGCTACCAGCATTTCACCCTGATCGTTATCGATTTCGGCGAGTCGAATACACTGACTTTCACGATCGATATCCATCAGCGTACCTAACTGAAAATGGAAGCCATGGTTGCGCGCGTGCGCCAGATAGCTCAGTGCGTCAATGTCATCATCCATCGAGCCTGTTGCCACTTCGTGCAGCAGCGGTTTCCATAAATGACTTTGATTACGATCGACCAAGGTGATCTCAGCTTTGCTTTTACGCCCCAGCTTATGGCCCAGGCTGGTGGCTAATTCCAAACCGCCGGCGCCACCGCCGACAATAACAATTTTTTTAAGTGCTGATGTCAAAACGACCCCCTGATTGTGAACCAATAGTTAATAAGGCGTAAAAATAATATCCTTATATTACATAGGGTTCTCATAAGTTAAATGCCAAATCTGTGGGGAGAATAGCACGTCAGGTCATTTGGTCATACCAAAATTGATATATCAATTTATTTTTTATCCGCTTGATTCGCGGCAAAAAATTTCCTTTTGAATTCATCAAATTATTTTGCAGGCGCTGATATCAGTATAGGACACACGACGTTAGGCGAGGAACGTCAAACGCCGTGGTAGGGAAAAGAGGGAGAGCTGTTATCGATTAACCGAGCGTTTTAAACGCTTTAATGCGCTGAAGATGCGGCGAGATACTCTTGAATTTATGCGTCTGGATGTCGTCCCAAATGACTTCGTAGAACGATCCCAACAGTGCGGCACTGCGCTGGCTATCCAGCATTTCATCGTTGCGCGACAGCACGGTCAGACAGCGATCGCGATTCTTCTCACGAAAATTAGCGACACACTTGGTGGCAATGTACGCATACTCTTCGGGCCTGTCGATTTTTCCTGCCATGTTCTCTTGCGGGAACAGATTTGGATTAAAAATGACCTGGCGAATATCACATAAAAAGCCGATACGTTCGGCCCAAAAGCAGCCCAACCCTACACCGCAAATCAGCGGACGCTCGTCCTGCGCACGCTGGATCAGATTGTCGACTTGTTTGAGTAAATGTTGCATATCATGCCGGGGATGAAGCGTACTGTAACTCAGCAGCTCAACGTCCTGGTCAATAAACTGCAACACTTTTTCATGTTTGCCAGGGCTAGTGGAATCAAAGCCATGCAAGTAGATAATCATCTGAACCTCATCCTCCGGATACGACCAACGCCAGACGTCGCCGCCTATCACAACAAGCAGACGCTTTTTCGATAATACACCTGATGGATTGTGCCTGCATTGACCGATGACATGTTATCTGGCGCACAGTGCCTAGATTATTCGCCCGGATTACGCGTTTAGCCCGAGCGCACGACGCAATGCCGAACCTGCCGCTAAAAACGCCGTTTGTCCCGTTTGATGCCAACACACCTCACACCACATCAGAATAAGATAATCGGCCCAGGGCAGCCACTGTTGAACCGATGTGTTCAACGCCTGCGCGCACAAGCCGGGTCGCTGCTGTTGGTAGGTTCGCAGCAAGTGCCGTTGCGACTCAACGTCAAGCCAGTTGCCGCGCACCAGCAGCGCCAGTTCCAGTCCAATATCTCCATCGGCGGCGTATTCCCAATCGATAAGCAGCAGCGACCCCTGCGGCGTGATCAACACATTCTCGCTATGCACGTCTAAATGCAAAGGTGCCTACGCGAGCAAATTAGGCGGAGCTTTACGCTAAAAATGGTGGTGCCAGCGCAGTAACGCTGGCGAGCGTCGACGCGGATCCATGTTTTGCCAATGATGGATAAACCGCATCGGTAAATTCAAACGAAAGCCACAACACGGCTGGCGGTGAAGCTGGCTGAGCAGCTGTGCCAGCGAGCCGTTTTCCAATACACCGGAAAAATCCTGCGCAGACGCCGTAGCCCCTGTGGCCCACTCCACGATGAGCCAATCGTCGCGGTACACAACAGGCTTAGGAGCCAACTGTCGTGCAGAGAGTTGGCGTAATATCCGGTATTCACGCTGCCTGAATACGCCCAACTGCGCCGCCTCGGTGGTTTGCGGTCGCGCCAGCAGTTGACGATCGCCCACGCGAACGTGCCAACAGCCGCGTCCCGAACCGTTCACGGCTTCGAAATGAAAACCGGCGGTATCAACCGCCGGAAAGTGTTGCGCAAGCAGACGTTCAAGCGCCAATTTACTGTTGGACGGCACCATTTCCCGACCACACGATTTCACCGGTTTGCACCAGAATCAGTTGCATGTCCAACTGCGGGGTTTTCACATCACCGCTGACATCGCTGTAGAGCACATACTGCGCGCTCACGTAGCGCGCCAGGCCAATCGCCTTGGTTCGCGAGCCCAGACTGTCCTCTGCCGATAACCCCAGCGTCTGTTTCGCAACGGCCACCTGTTCACGTGGCATCAGCGTGAACGCGTTGCCGTTCGCCAGCGCATCATAAATCGCCGCTGTCGCCTTCGCGACCGGCAACGAGCCGTTGGTGTTGTTCTTCACGCTGTCAACCAGCAGTATACTACCGGGAGCTACGCCGCTGGCCTGTCGCATTTGTGCCACTAAAGGCCCGACACTACCTTCCCAGTTCAGGGTTTGAATTTTCGGAGGCGTAGGCACCGGCTGCACCGGCGGCGGCGTGACCACTTCCGGCTGTGACGGTTGCACCGGTTCGATCTGCGCCGGTGGC
Organism: Candidatus Symbiopectobacterium sp. 'North America'; assembly: GCF_015762685.1. Classification (GTDB taxonomy): domain Bacteria; phylum Pseudomonadota; class Gammaproteobacteria; order Enterobacterales; family Enterobacteriaceae; genus Symbiopectobacterium. The sequence goes on from NZ_PEHF01000027.1 coordinate 68,151, forward strand.
TGTTGCTCTGGCGAACGGGTCATACAACCGGTCAACACCATCGCCCCGAACAGCAGCACAAGATACTTTTTCATGCGTTCCTCTCTAAACACTTTTACAGAAGCAGATGGAGGCGAACTTGCTGAACATTCTGCCCCTCGTGCGCGCCAGTAATACGCACTTCGCTCTGCGCCTGCACCAGAACGTTGCGCACATCGTCATAAGGCAGCACATCCAACCCTTTTCCGTCATACCAGTAGAAGCGGTACTGCACCGCCACCGCCTGGGATGACGTATTGCGCAGCACCGCCCAGGCGCTTCCGCCCTCACTGCGCGTGGTCAGATCGGGTTTTGATGCCGTAATCCCAGCGGACAACAGAGAAGCATCAAGCACTAACGTTTGCCGCCCATTGATGGTCAACACGGGTGGTGTGCTGGAACACGCAACGCCCCCCAACACCAATACAGCAGATAACAGGCCGCGCACAATCTGGAAGTTCATGAAATTAGTCCGACAACAACGGCCCCAGAGGACGTCCACCCAGCAGGTGCATATGAATATGATAGACCTCCTGGCCGCCATGGCGATTGCAATTAACGATCAGACGATAACCGTCTTCATCAATGCCCTCGTCGCGCGCAATCTTGCTGGCGACGGTGAACAATCTTCCCAGTGCCTGTTCGTGCTCAGGTAAAACATCGTTTACATTCTGAATCAATACGTTAGGCACGATCAAAACGTGCGTTGGCGTGCGAGGCGAGATGTCACGAAATGCCGTCACCAGTTCATCCTGATAGACGATGTCGGAAGGAATTTCCCGGCGGATAATTTTACTGAAAATGGTTTCTTCAGCCATGTTTGAGTTCCTTATAAACGTGTAACGCCGAATGGTTACGGCAGTATGAGTGACACTTTCGGTTGCTTTCAACCTTCTTTCTGTTTTTTCTTGTTCAGATGTTTGAATTGTGGCTTTTTCACCGCAGGTTAGTGCCCAATAAAAAAGGGAGCTTACGCTCCCTATATAACTCCCCGGACAACGAATCAGTGATTACGGATGTAATCATCCATATCCGTTTTCAGGCTGTCAGATTTAGTACCAAAAATCGCCTGTACACCGGAGCCCGCAACAACAACGCCAGCTGCACCCAGTTTTTTCAGGCCTGACTGATCCACTTTGGCGACATCACCGACGCTCACGCGCAGACGCGTAATACAGGCGTCCAGATTAGTGATCTTTTCTTTGCAACCAAAGGCCGTCACCAACGCCGCCGCCATTTCACTGTTGTTCTGCGCAGACTGTTCAGAGGTGCTCTCTTCGCGGCCCGGCGTTTTCAGATTCAGTTTGGCAATCAGCACACGGAAGATAGTGTAGTAAGCCAGCGCGTAGCACAGACCAACGATCGGGAACAGCCACAGATTGCTGCCGTTACCGCTCAGGACTACGAAGTCGATCAAACCGTGGGAGAAGCTGGTGCCATCGCGCATGCCCAGCAGGATACAGATAGGGAACGCCAGTCCCGCAAGAATGGCATGGATCAAGTACAGGATCGGTGCCACGAACAGGAAAGAGAACTCAATCGGTTCAGTGATCCCGGTCAGGAACGAGGTCAACGCCGCAGAGAGCATGATACCGCCCACTTTAGCGCGATTTTCCGGCTTGGCTGAGTGCCAGATGGCAATCGCCGCCGCAGGCAGGCCGTACATTTTGAACAGGAAGCCGCCCGCCAGTTTACCCGCAGTCGGGTCACCGGCCATGTAACGCGGAATGTCACCGTGGAACACCTGGCCCGCCGCGTTGCTAAATTCACCTATCTGCATCTGGAACGGCACGTTCCAGATATGGTGCAAGCCAAACGGCACCAGCGAACGTTCAACAATACCGTACAGGCCGAATGCCAACACCGGGTTCTGATAAGCAGCCCAGTGTGAGAACGTTTGGATTGCGGTCCCTACCGGTGGCCAAATAAAGGAGAGCACCACACCGGTGATAATCGCTGTCAGACCAGAGATGATCGGCACAAAGCGTTTGCCGGCAAAAAAGCCCAGGTATTCCGGCAACTGGATACGGTAGAAACGGTTAAACATGTAGGCTGCAATCGCACCGGCGATGATCCCACGAGCACACCGGTATCCGCCAGGTGTTCTTTGATGATCACCTCAGGCGGCAGTTGTAGCACGAGTGGAGCCACCGCTGCCATCCTCTTCACCATAATGCCGTAGGCAACAACGGCCGCCAGCGCGGATACCCCATCGTTATTGGTAAAACCGAGGGCAACGCCGATGGCAAAAATCAGTGGCATATTGGCGAATACGGAGTCACCCGCTTGCGCCATCACGCTTGAGACGATGGCCGGCAGCCAGCTGAAGTTGGCCGATCCGACCCCCAGCAGGATACCTGCAATGGGCAGTACGGAAACAGGCAGCATCAGCGACTTACCTACTTTTTGCAGGTTGGCAAATGCATTCTTGAACATAATTGAGTGTGCTCCTGAGTAATAGTGCTTTTACGGCGTTATAGCAACAAAAGGCGGGGAGGATACCCTTTGTTATTTCAGGAATTTATCCCTCTTTTAATTTTTACGCAGAGTAAAATAAATGAGTCATTCAATGTTTGACTGCTATCACGTTTCATTGCGCCAACAGGTCGAGTAGCGCACAAAATCGCTATTTCTGTACGCAACAGACGGGCAGAACCTCTGTCGCTGGTGGCGAAACCACAAACCAGCGCACAGGTGAGCGTCAACTAATTACGCAGCACAAAAAAACTCGGCCATTTTAAACACTAGACTGCGGCGGTCAACCGCTGTGAATCGATGTGGAACAGGTGGGAGAAATTCTCTGTGGTAGCCGCCGCTAATTGTGCAATATCAACATCTTTTAGCACGGAGAGATACTCGGCAACATCGCGCACGTAGGCAGGCTGGTTCTCTTTACCACGAAACGGCACCGGGGCCAGCCAAGGGGAATCGGTTTCAACCAGCAGGCGATCCAGTGGAACAAACCGGGCAACGTCACGAAGTTCGTCTGCATTACGAAACGTCACAATGCCTGAAAACGAGATATAGAACCCCATATTCAGTAGCGTGCGCGCCGTAGCAATATCCTCAGTGAAGCAGTGCAGCACGCCACCACAGCGCTCTACTCCCTCTTCTTTCAGAATATCAAGGGTATCCTGACGTGCCGAGCGGGTATGCACGATAACCGGCTTGTTTAACTCACAGCCGACGCGAATGTGTTCGCGGAAGGAATAACGCTGTTGCGCCTGTGTTTCCGGCTGATAGTGGTAATCGAGGCCAGTTTCCCCCATCGCCACCACGAGTGGATCGGCAGCCAGTTGGCGTAGCTCAGCATAATCATACGGCGCGTCCTGATTGAGAGGATGCACACCGCACGAATAAGCTACTCCAGGGCGATCGCCGATCAGTTCACGCATGGAGCGATAACCGGGCAGCGTGGTTGCCACCGCCAGCACAAAGCCAACGTCACGCGCCCGCGCTTTGGTCAACACATCAGACACATCTTTATGCAGAGATTGATAATCCAGACCATCAAGGTGGCAGTGCGAATCCACTAATAACATGCTATTTACTCAACGCTTATCAAACAGAGAAAGAAGGGAGGGAATTCAGTTTTGCCGTTTGGAACCGTTGTTCCCATTCCAGCAATACATCGGCCAGCAGGAGTTCACGGTTTACGCCTGTTACTGTCAAGAGCTGATGACGGCAACGCAACCAACGAGCAAGCTCGGCGTCTATTTCCGCAGCGGGTAACTGGTTAGCTAACAGCGCTATCAGCGCATCCTGATCGAGGTTTACGCGCGCACTCGCGGCTCCACGCTGTATTTTTAACGCATCCAGCAACAGCGAGGAAAGCCAGTGGAGACGCTCCGGTGCGTCATCGTGGTTCAGTTGCGGCAACAGCGAATAAAACGCACGCGCTGGCACCGCGTTTGCCAGCGCCTGACATAATGCGGTGCGCTGGCGTGCGGTATCATCTTGCAGCAGGTGCTCAGCCGCCAGCGGCGCACCGGCCTGCAAACGCAGCGCGGTTTGCAGGGCCAGCTCAGACGCAGGGTGTCGTTTATTGAGCCAGACAACGCTTTGTGCTTCGTCAGGCGCAGGCAGATGAAGGTGCAGGCAGCGGCTGCGCAGCGTCGCCAGCAAACGTGTTGGTTCATGACAACCCAGCAAAAGATAGGTCGCTTCTGGCGGTTCTTCCAAGGTTTTTAACAACGCGTTGGCCGCCGCTTCCGTCAACTGCTCGCTGTTTTCAATCCATACAAGCTTGGCACCGCCCTGCCGTGAACGCTGATAGAGGTTTTCCAATACGCTGCGTATCGCATCAACCCCTAACGTCTGTTTCCCCTTTTCCGGGCTGAGAGCATACCAGTCCGGGTGCGTACCCGCCATCATCAATTTACAGGAATGGCATTCGCCGCAGCTTTTCATGCCCTCGGGCTTCTGGCACAGAACGCGTCTTGATAACGCATACACCAGCGATTCGCGTCCCATACCCGGCAACGCGTGCAGCAATACCGCATGGTGTGCTCGCCCCTCCTGATATCCCTCAATCAGTTGCCGATAGGGCCCATTCAGCCAGAGATACCATTCCATGCTTAGCGCTCCTGTACCGACAACGGTGCAGCATCTTGTGCCTGTTGCTGACCAAGCCACTGCACCAGTGCGGGTTCAATATCCGCACTCACCTTGTCCAACGTTTGTGAGGCATCAATGGTAACGATGGTGGCATCGGTGGCAGCCAGCGCCTGATAACGTGCACGGGTACGGGCGAAGAAATCCAATGATTCCTGCTCAATGCGGTCGAGTGCATCGCGCTGGCGTGCACGCGCCAACCCCTGCTCCGGCGAAATATCGAGGTACAAAGTAAGATCGGGACGAAATGTGCCCAGCACGGTATCACGCAGTGACTGCATGAGCTGTTGATCCATACCGCGCCCGCCGCCCTGATATGCCTGCGAGGAGAGATCGTGGCGATCGCCAATCACCCAGCTACCCCGCGCCAAGGCGGGTTTGATGACATTTTCCACCAGCTGTACGCGCGCAGCATAGAGCATCAATAATTCAGCTTTATCCGTGATTCTCTCGTCGTCGGCACCCTGTTTTATCAGGTCACGTAGTCGCTCGGCCAATGGCGTACCACCCGGCTCTCGGGTAAAAACCACATCCTGCACTCCGTGCGTCCGTAAGGTCGCTAATACGGTGTTCTGCGCACTGGTTTTACCTGCGCCTTCCAATCCTTCAATCACGATAAATTTACTGTTCATCCCGGTCCTTCAGCGTTGAGCGGTAAGCGCGCACTGCACGGTTATGATCGGCAAGGTTGGTCGTGAAACGGTGCCCACCCTTCCCGTCCGCCACAAAATAAAGATAATCTGTTTTTGCCGGATGCGCGGCAGCGTCAAGTGCGGCTCGGCTCGGCATGGCAATTGGCTTCGGCGGCAACCCGGCAATCACATAGGTATTATACGGCGTGGCGGTGTCCAGCGCGCTACGCGTTATCACACCACGATAATCCTCACCCATACCATAAATCACGGTTGGATCGGTTTGCAGACGCATGCCAGCGCGTAGACGATTTACAAACACCGACGCGACCTGAGGGCGCTCCTCTTTGACTGCCGTCTCTTTTTCTACGATGGAGGCCATGGTTAGCAGTTCCTCCGGCGACGCATAGGGCAAACCCGCCTCGCGGTTTTTCCATACTCCATCCACCACATTACGCATACGATGATGCGCACGCAGCAGCAGATCGCTGTCGCGCGTGCCTGCGGTGTAGAGGTAAGTGTCAGGGTAGAGCCAGCCTTCCGGGTTCTCCGCGTCTTTAATGTCCAGCAGTGCAGCAATCTCTTGCGGCGTTTTATCCTGCACGCTGTGCGTCAGGTAGGGTGCGGTTTTCAACGTTTCCATCCAGTCACGCAGTCGCGATCCTTCGACAAAACGAATAGAGAACTGTGCCTCTTTGCCGCTCGCCAGCAGCGCCAGCATCTCCCGTACCGTCATGCCCGGCATAAAACGGTAGCTCCCTGCTTTGAACTTGGCCAATTCAGGCTCCGCGCGCAGCAACCACTGAAACCGCATCGTTGACGGGATCACCTGCTGTTCTGTCAGCGAGGTTTCCAGCCCTTCTCTGCCGGTTCCGGCCGGAAGGGTGAAAATGGTTTCCTGTTCAATCAATAGCGGTGAGCGGCCAAACTGTTGCAGGTTATGCCATGCAGCACCGAGTGCCGAGGCGAGTACCATCACCACCAGCAGGAAAAATAGCATTTTCTTTCTTTTCATCATTCAACCATCGACTAACCGTTAGGGCTCAGTAGTTGGTACAACGCTCTGGAGCGATAACACCAGGTATCAATTTGATTGACCGGAAGCACCGGCATCAATGCATTACAAACAAACACTTCATCAGCATCGGCAAGCGTCGTCACAGGTTCACGCACTACCTGTAGCTTATAATCAGGACACTGGGCCAAGCGGGTCATCACCTGCTGACGTGCCACACCGTTCACACCCGCGAGTGACAAATCCGGCGTAAATACCTGATAGCCCTTACGCCAAAACAAATTAGCCGCACAGCATTCCACCAGGCAGCCCTCAGTGTCAAGCACCACCACGTCATCGACACCTTGTGCTTCCATCTCCTGGCGTATCAGGATCTGCTCCAGTCGGTTCAGGTGTTTAATGCCCACCAATCGCGGATTACGCCCCAACGTGACCGGACTGATGCCAAGGGTGATACCCTGCTTGCGCCATTCGGTGTATTGAGCAGGATAACCCGTCTGCATGACTATACGCGTCGGTTCGCTACACAACAGCGTGCTGTAACCTCGTCCGCCACTGCCACGGGTTACGATGGTTTTCACTACGCCTTGCTCCACGCCCTGCGCCGCCTGTTCCATTTCGGCTTGCAGTCTATCCCATGCCGCAAACGGAATATGCAAACACGCAGTGTCCTGACGTAACCGCGCCATATGCAATGGCAACCACACGATCTTGCCTTCCAGCACGCGTGCGGTGGTGAAGCACCCGTCACCATACTGGAGGCCACGATCGTTAACGGCTATCTGCTATTGCGCCTGGCCATTTATCCAAAACATACACTGTCCTCACCCAACAGGTTCATGAACGCCGATGCCAACAACGCCAAGAGTAGCGGCAACAGCGTGACATTCAGAGTGCCAGTAACCCATGACGGCAACAAGTGGCACGTTCTGAATTATGCCCTGCCCACAATGGCGAGTGACAGGCAAAAAAAACCCGGTTGCCCGGGCTTTTAGCGGTATCGCAGCGCCATTACACGCGGCGGAACACCAGTGAACCGTTAGTGCCGCCAAAACCGAAGGAGTTACACTGCGTGTATTCCATATCGGAAACCTGACGAGCTTCATGCAGTACAAAATTCAGGTCGCAACCGTCGTCTGGATTATCCAGATTGATGGTCGGCGGAACAGCCTGATCGCGTAACGCCAGCGCCGTGAAGATAGATTCCACAGCACCCGCAGCCCCTAACAGGTGACCGGTCATAGATTTGGTTGAGCTTACCATTACGCGGCTCGCTTGTTCACCAAACACAGATTTCACTGCGTGCGTTTCCGCCAGATCGCCCGCAGGCGTTGAGGTGCCATGCGCATTGATATACCCAATCTGAGACGGAGTGATACCAGCATCGCGCAGAGCATTTTGCATTGCCAACGCCGCACCAGCGCCGTTTTCCGGCGGTGACGTCATGTGATAGGCATCGCTGCTCATGCCGAAGCCAACGATTTCGGCGTAAATTTTCGCGCCGCGTTTCTTCGCATGTTCATACTCTTCCAGCACCATGATCCCGGCACCGTCACCCAGCACAAAACCGTCACGATCTTTATCCCACGGACGGCTTGCCGCCTGAGGATTGTCGTTACGCGTGGAAAGTGCACGGGCTGCGCCAAATCCACCAACGCCCAGAGGCGTACTGGCTTTTTCCGCGCCACCAGCCAGCATAATATCTGCATCGTTGTAAGCAATGATGCGCGCCGCATGGCCGATATTATGCACGCCAGAAGTACAGGCTGTGGCAATGGAAATACTCGGACCACGCAGTCCGAACATGATGCTCAGATGCCCTGCAACCATGTTAACAATGGTGGAAGGGACAAAGAACGGACTGATTTTACGCGGACCGCCGTTCACCAGTGAACTGTGGTTCTCTTCAATGAGCCCCAAGCCACCAATGCCGGAACCGATCGCCGCACCGAAGCGCGTCGCGTTTTCTTCCGTCACTTCAATACCGGAATCACGCATGGCATTAATGCCAGCAGCAATACCGTATTGGATAAAGGCATCCATATTGCGCGCTTCTTTGCGCGAGATGAAATCCTCACTATTGAAATCCTTTACTAAGCCAGCAAAACGGGTTGCATAGGCAGTAGTATCGAAATGGTCGATCAGGCTGATGCCACTCTGACCGGCAAGAAGAGCACTCCAGGTGGACTCAACTGTATTGCCGACAGGAGTTAACATGCCCAGTCCGGTCACAACTACACGACGCTTAGACACGCTTGTCCTCCAGGGAGGGAAAATATGACACTGCGGGACAAATAAAACTTAGGCGGTCGAGTGACCGCCTAGATATGTTCGCTTACTGCTGGTTAGCCTGAATAAAATCAATGGCTGCCTGAACAGTTGTGATTTTTTCTGCTTCTTCGTCTGGAATTTCAGTATCAAATTCTTCTTCCAGCGCCATTACCAGTTCAACGGTGTCAAGAGAATCAGCGCCGAGGTCATCAACGAAGGAAGCGTTGTTAACCACTTCTTCCGGTTTAACACCAAGCTGTTCAACGATGATTTTCTTAACGCGTTCTTCGATAGTGCTCATACTCTTAAATTTCCTATCAAAACTCGCTTTCGCGATGGTTTTCGTAGTGTATAAAATGTTGAAAAAGATGTAACAAAATCTCGGCTAGTCTAACCACGATTTTGTGCTATTTTACGGTTTTCACCGCAAATAACACAAATAAATTCCGAGCTATTTAGATCATATACATGCCGCCGTTGACATGCAACGTCTCACCCGTAATATAACCAGCCTCATCGGAGGCCAAAAAAGCAACAGCACTGGCGATCTCTTTCGCGTCCCCAAGTCGGTTCGCAGGAACCTGGCTCAAAATGCCTGCACGTTGTTCTTCTGTCAATGCCTGCGTCATATCGGTTTCGATAAAACCTGGCGCAACCACATTGACAGCAATGCCACGTGAGGCCACTTCACGCGCCAGCGACTTGCTAAAACCGATCAGGCCCGCTTTCGCTGCCGCATAGTTCGCTTGTCCGCCGTTCCCCATGGTTCCCACTACGGAGCCGATGGTGACGATACGGCCAAAGCGTTTTTTCATCATGGCTCGTAACACCGCTTTTGACAGACGAAATACCGATGTCAGATTGGTGTCGATGATATCTTGCCACTCGTCGTCTTTCATTCGCATCAACAGGTTATCACGCGTAATGCCGGCATTGTTGACCAAAATGTCGATTTCACCGAAATCCGCACGAATCGCTGTCAATACTGCTTCAACGGACGCCTGATCGGCGACGTTGAGCATATACCCTTTGCCATTGGCACCCAACCACTCGCTGATGGCTTGCGCGCCATTTTCGCTGGTAGCGGTTCCCACCACGGTGGCACCGCGAGCCACCAGCTTTTCTGCTATCGCACGGCCAATACCGCGGCTTGCACCTGTTACCAGGGCAATTTTTCCTTCAAAGCTCATGGTACTCTCCGTTTTATTGTTCCAGGGCCGCAGACAGTGAAGCCAGATCGTTAACCGCCGCTGCACTCAGGGTGTCAACAATACGTTTTGTCAGCCCGGTCAACACTTTGCCTGGTCCCACTTCCAGCAAGCTCTCAACACCTTGAGCCGCAACGTAGGAGACACACTCGGTCCAACGCACCGGGCTGTAAAGCTGTTTCACCAGCGCCGCACGGATGGCATCAGGATCGGTTTCGCTACGCGCATCAACATTGTTAAACACAGGAATGGCTGGCGTAGTAACTGTAATTGTTTTTAACGCCTCTGCCAGTTTTTCTGCCGCAGGCTTCATCAACGCGCAATGGGAGGGCACACTCACCGGCAGCGGCAACGCACGCTTGGCCCCGGCAGCTTTACAAGCTACACCGGCACGCTCAACGGCTTCTTTGTTACCCGCAATCACCACCTGTCCCGGCGAGTTGAAATTCACCGGAGAAACCACTTGCCCCTCAGCAGACGATTCACAGGCAGCCACAATGGCATCGTTATCCAGACCAATGATAGCGTACATCGCACCCGTTCCTTCCGGCACGGCTTCTTGCATCAGTTTGCCGCGCAACTCAACCAGACGCACCGCTTCCTGAAAGTCCAGAGCACCGGCGCACACCAGCGCCGAATATTCACCCAGACTGTGGCCGGCCATCAGCGCGGGCTGTTTGCCGCCCTGCTGCTGCCACACCCGCCAAATCGCCACCGACGCCGTCAGCAGTGCTGGTTGGGTTTGCCAGGTTTTATTCAGTTCTTCCGCCGGGCCTTGTGCAGTGAGTTGCCACAAGTCGTAACCCAATACCTCAGAAGCCTGAGCAAAGGTGTCTTGTACTACCGGGTACGGTGCTGCCAGCTCAGCCAGCATGCCGACTGTCTGGGAACCTTGCCCCGGAAATACCATTGCAAATTGCGTCATATTAAACGTCCCATTTGATCAAAAACGAACCAGCGCAGAGCCCCAGGTGAACCCGCCGCCAAAGGCTTCCAGCAGGATCAACTGACCGGGTTTTATCCGTCCATCGCGCACTGCTTCATCCAGCGCGCTGGGTACGGAAGCGGCCGACGTATTACCGTGGCGATCGAGTGTCACCACAACCTTGTCCATACCCATACCCAATTTCTTCGCTGTGGCACTGATGATGCGCAGGTTAGCCTGATGCGGAACCAACCAGTCCAACTCGCTCTTATCGAGTTGTGCGGCATGCAGCGTTTCTTCAACGATATGCGCCAGTTCCGTCACGGCGACTTTGAAAACTTCGTTGCCAGCCATGGTCAGGTAGGCCGGTTGATCCTGATGCGCACGATCCTGATGAGGCAGCGCCAACAGTTGGCCATAGCGGCCATCTGCATGCAGGTGGGTTGACAGGATGCCGGGTTGTTCCGACTGGCCCAACACCACCGCGCCCGCACCGTCACCGAACAGAATAATGGTACCACGATCGGCAGGATCCAGAGTACGCGCCAGCGTATCTGAACCAATCACCAGCGCATAATCTACCGCGCCGTTTTTAATGTATTGATCGGCAATGCTGAGCGCATAGGTAAACCCTGCGCAAGCCGCGGAGACGTCAAAAGCGATAGTATAGCGGATCTCCAGCATCTGCTGAATCTGGCAGGCAGCACTCGGAAAAGCATGCGTAGAGGACGTGGTTGCAACAATCAGCAAGCCAATCTTGTCCTTATCGATGCCCGACATCTCCAGCGCGTTCAGCGCGGCCTGATGTCCCATGGTCGCCACGTTTTCATCCGGACCGGCAATGCGGCGCTCACGGATACCAGTGCGCGTCACAATCCACTCATCGGAAGTGTCGACCAATTGTTCTAAATCAGCGTTCGTCCTGATTTGTTCAGGCAAAAAGCTGCCCGTTCCGATTATTTTAGTATACATGTACGCTCAGTCACTCTTGGGTAATACAGTTTTCAGGCGCGCCGCAATCCTGTCGGGAAGTTGCCGCTGCACCGCCTGCATTGCCTGTTCGATAGCGACGGCAAACGCCCGTTGATTTGCCGCACCATGGCTTTTTATCACGGTGCCCCGCAGCCCTAACAGACATGCGCCATTATATTGATCAGGATTGAGATGACCGAACCGTTTCACCAATCGCTTTTGGATAAAACGGCCGATCAACGTGAGCCACCACGCTTGCTTCGCTTTACGTCCGACATCCGTCGACGACGATTTGAGCAGAGACAGGAACATCCTTACCACGCCTTCCATCGTCTTCAATGTGACATTACCCACGAAGCCGTCACAGACCATCACGTCGGTTTTGCCCGTCAGTAACTCATTGCCTTCAAGATAACCAATATAGTTAATCGAGCGTGTATTCTTTAACTGCGCAGCGGCATCGCGAATCGCGGCCAGGCCTTTGGTCTCTTCTTCGCCGATGTTCAGCAGGGCAATGCGCGGATTGTGCAGCGACAGCACTTCTTCAGCCATCACTGAACCCATCACGGCAAACTGTACCAATTGCGCGCTGTCACACTCGACGTTGGCACCCAAATCCAGCACCACCGTTTTTCCCTGCTGCTGATGCGGCAACACCGTCACCAAAGCAGGACGATCGATACCTTCCAACGGCTTGAGCAGCAGTTTCGCCAGTCCCATTAAGGCACCGGTATTTCCTGCACTCACGCACGCCTGTGCCCTACCCGTTTTAATCAGTTCCAGCGCAATGCGCATCGACGTACCACGACTGGCACGGATCGCCTGCGACGGACGCGCATCACTCGCAATAACCGATTCAGCCGGCACAATTTCCAACCGGGACAGTAAAGCAGAATCGACTTTGGCGAGTAATGGATGAAGCGCAGCGGGATCGCCGACCAATAACAAGTGAAGACCCGGATTAGAATCCAGTGCCTGCAATGCCGCAGGCACCGTTACGAAGGGACCGACGTCCCCGCCCATTGCATCTAACGCCAGTGTGAGGCGTGTCAAGGTATTGCCTTGCTAATAATTCGCGAGAATTATTTGGCAATAACCTTGCGACCGCGGTAGTAGCCATCCGCAGTGATGTGGTGACGCAAATGAGTTTCGCCAGAAACTTTGTCTACGGAAACAGAAGAGGTGGTCAGCGCATCGTGAGCACGACGCATACCACGTTTGGAACGGCTAGGTTTGTTCTGTTGTACGGCCATGGACCTTACTCCTTAATTACTTACGCTTTAAACTGGCTAATACGGCAAACAGGTTCGGTTTCTCCACCTCTTCAGGCAGTTTACCGAACACCATGTCCGCTTCGGACACTTCACAGTGTTCAGAATCATGTACCGGAGCGATGGGCAATACGAGAATAATCTCATCTTCAACCATCGCCAGCAAATCGACCTCGCCAAACTTATAGACATCGATTGGCTCATACGCTTCCGGCAGAGCCTCTGCCTGCTCGTTATTGACGACAGGACTGAAACAAAATGTGGTGTGAATCTGATGTTCAAACGGCTTTTGGCAGCGCTGGCACATCAGCGTAACGGCCACTTGTGCACTGCCGTTAATCACCGCCAGGCGCTGATTATCGATATTAAACGATAAAGAGACCTGAACATCACTATCCACACTGACCACAGACTCGGCAACGCGTGCAACTTGTTCAACTGTGTAGACACCAACATAGTCTAAACGTTTTTTAGCCGTGCGAACCGCATCCAGGGTCAGGGGTAATTTTACCTTTTCCATAGGGCGCGCATATTAACGTCGTAACGACTTAGAGTCAAAGGAAAAGGCGGCGTTGTCTTACTATTTTATCAAGATTCGCGATCGCCCAGATTCGCTTTCTCAGCGGCGCACAGTGTAAAGTGCCTTTTTTGATTACGCTACGGTTTATCGTAAAAATTATGTCTCAGATTGTGCTTGCCTCTACCTCTCCTTACCGTAAAAGCCTGCTCGCCAAGCTGGGACTGCCTTTTCAGTGTGCCAATCCTGATATCGATGAAACGCCACGTCCGCAAGAAAGCGCCGTCGCGCTGGTTGAGCGATTAGCACGGGAAAAAGCGCAAGCGCTGGCTACTCGCTATCCTTCGCACCTGATTATCGGTGGCGACCAGGTCTGCGTGCTTAACGGTGTCATTACAGGAAAACCGCTGATTGCGGAAAATGCAGCACAGAAGTTGCGTCAGGCCAGCGGTAACCGCGTCACCTTTTATACCGGTTTGGCGCTGCTCAACAGCGCCAGTGGTGCGTTGCAATCGCAGGTCGAGCCCTTTGATGTGCATTTTCGTGCGCTGAGTGAGGAAGACATTGCGGCCTATCTGGCGCGAGAGCAGCCGTGGCACTGTGCAGGCAGTTTCAAAAGTGAAGGGTTAGGGATTGCCCTGTTTGATAAACTTTCCGGACGCGACCCGAATACCTTGGTTGGCCTGCCGCTCATTGCGCTGTGCGAGATGCTGCGCCATGACGGCATCAACCCGTTAACACTTACCGGATTAGGGTAACCAGCACGCACCGCGTCACAGTCCCTCTCGTTATCCTAATCCTCGCCACACTCTCGTCATCATCGGCGAAAGCCGGGGATCCCTGTGAGAATAAACGCGTTTCTTCTGCACGAGATTCCCGCCTTCGCGGGTATGACGGTTGATGGCGGAATTTACTGTTTTAGCTAGGTTACCAAACATCACTTATGCTATTTCTGCTGCCGCAACACTTGTAAGCAGTGGCGTAATGCCCCATCAAGCGGCGCTTCGACACGCATCATCTCACCGGTGGCGGGGTGCTCAAAGCTCAACGACTGCGCATGCAAGAATAAACGCGACAGTCCGGTGGCAGCCAGTTGCCGGTCAAATTCTCTGTCGCCATAGCGATCGTCAAACGCGATAGGATGACCTGCGTGCAGCGTATGTACGCGGATCTGATGGGTGCGCCCCGTCACCGGACTGGCGCGCACCAGCGTCGCCTGCTCGAAGCGCTCTTCCACCTTGAAACGGGTTTCTGAGGGTTTCCCTTCGCTACTGACACGCACCACGCGCTCGCCGCTTTGCAAAATATTCTTTAACAACGGTGCCTGCACCACTTTGCAATGGGATTGCCACTGACCGCGTACCAGCGCCAGATAATTTTTCTGCATGCCCTTGAGCCGCAGTTGCTCATGCAGCGCACGCAGCGCCGAACGTTTTTTTGCTACCAGCAATACGCCAGACGTATCGCGATCGAGCCGATGCACCAATTCCAGAAAGCGCGCTTCAGGCCTTAGCGCGCGCAGCCCTTCGATAACGCCGAAGCTCAGCCCGCTGCCGCCGTGTACCGCCGTTCCCGAGGGTTTATTGAGCACGATCAAGCTGTCATCTTCATACAGAATGCAATCGGCTAACGTGGCCACCTTATCGAGACTGGCTGACACCGCTGGTTCATCGCGTTCCGCTACGCGCACGGGAGGAACACGCACCACATCGCCATCCAGTAGCTTATATTCCGGATTGGTACGTTTTTTGTTCACGCGCACCTCGCCTTTACGCAAGATGCGGTAAATCATACTTTTCGGCACGCCTTTAAGCCGCGCCAGCAAAAAGTTGTCGATACGCTGTCCTGCTTCATCGGCAGAAACTGCGATAAATTGTACTGATGGATTCTCTGTTTTCATGATGCGCGATTCTAAATAGCCCGAGCAGATAGCGCCACTCCTTTTTATGTGCTTAACTGTACTATTTGTCAGGTACTTAATGGGCTGTTACCGAGATATTGGGCCAACCGATTGCCATCGAACGCGCGGACTTCAGTCATACTGCTCGCTCATTTGATAAAAATCAGGACAACAATCTTGTTGCACATCCGTAAAGTCACCTTGCTATAACAGTACCAGCAATGGAATAATGCTGTGGTTTTACCCGCCACAGTGAAAAGGGCAAAATAGGTAAATTTGCCTGATAACTCATAAACGCAGCAATGGCGTAAGACGTAATGTGTAATCAAGCAGTTAGCGGGCTGCGGATGGCAGCTTGACCGGTAAATGGAATCAGATCTGGTGACCCTTCTTCAGAAGCTGTTCCCTCAATAAATGTGCTGTTTTCCATCAGGAAATACAGGCTACCGAAATATGCGCCTCTATGCAGGCGACAACCGGGAGGTTGACGTCCCTGAGATAAGCCACAAGGCCATCGATGAACCCGGTCATTCAGCATCTTTGTCCGTAGCTCTATCAATGATGCAAGTAAAAATAACGAGTAAGTTAAGATGAAAAGAATGTTAATTAACGCGACTCAGCAAGAAGAGTTGCGTGTTGCTTTGGTTGATGGTCAACGGCTCTACGATCTGGATATTGAAAGCCCAGGCCATGAGCAGAAAAAAGCCAATATCTATAAAGGAAAAATCACCCGCATCGAACCCAGTCTTGAAGCTGCTTTTGTCGATTACGGCGCAGAAAGACACGGTTTCCTTCCGTTAAAAGAGATTGCTCGCGAATACTTCCCCAGTAACTATGCCTCCCACGGTCGTCCCAACATCAAAGACGTGTTGCGCGAAGGACAGGAAGTTATTGTTCAGGTTGATAAAGAAGAGCGTGGCAACAAGGGCGCAGCGCTGACCGCCTTTATCAGCCTGGCGGGCAGCTATCTGGTGTTGATGCCGAACAACCCGCGCGCGGGTGGGATTTCTCGTCGCATTGAAGGCGACGATCGCACCGAACTGAAAGAAGCACTGAGCTCGCTCGAACTGCCTGATGGCATGGGGCTTATCGTGCGTACCGCAGGTGTCGGCAAATCTGCCGATGCGCTCCAGTGGGATCTAGCGTTTCGTCTGAAACACTGGGACGCCATCAAAAAAGCGGCGGAAGGTCGCCCTGCCCCTTTCCTGATTCATCAAGAAAGCAATGTTATCGTTCGTGCATTCCGCGACTATCTGCGCCCGGATATCGGTGAAATTCTTATCGATAACCCGAAAATCCTCGACCTTGCCAAAGAGCATATTTCTGCCTTGGGTCGTCCGGATTTCAGCAGCAAAATCAAATTGTACAGCGGTGAAATTCCGTTGTTCAGCCATTATCAGATCGAATCGCAGATTGAATCCGCCTTCCAGCGTGAAGTGCGCTTGCCTTCTGGCGGCTCAATTGTCATCGATACCACGGAAGCGTTGACGGCGATCGATATCAACTCGGCCCGCGCAACACGCGGCAGTGATATCGAAGAAACCGCGTTCAACACCAACCTCGAAGCGGCTGATGAAATCGCCCGCCAGTTGCGTCTGCGTGACCTCGGTGGCTTGATTGTTATCGACTTTATCGACATGACCCCGGTTCGCCACCAGCGCGAAGTGGAAAACCGCCTGCGCGATGCTGTTCGTCAGGATCGCGCCCGTATTCAGATTGGCCGCATCTCTCGCTTCGGCCTGCTGGAAATGTCCCGTCAACGGTTAAGCCCGTCGCTCGGTGAATCCAGCCATCACGTCTGTCCGCGTTGTAGCGGGACGGGTACTATCCGTGATAACGAATCCCTGTCGCTCTCTATCTTGCGTTTGATTGAAGAAGAAGCGCTGAAAGAGAACACCCGGGAAGTTCACGCTATCGTACCGGTGCCTATCGCGTCTTATCTGCTGAACGAAAAACGCGAAGCCGTGAATGCCATTGAGAAACGTCAGGGTGGCGTTCGCGCCGTTATCGTGCCACACGATGGCATGCAAACGCCGCACTACCACGTTCTCCGTGTGCGTAAAGGTGAAGAAAAGACCACGCTCAGTTATCTGCTGCCGCAGCGTCTTGACGCAGAGGCACAACAGGTTCAGGAAGAGCAATCTCTGGAGCGCAAGATTCCTGAGCAACCGGCCTTGGCCACGTTCACCATACCTGACCTGCCTGAATCGCCGGTCATCACACCGAAGCCTGCGGCAAAAACAGCGCCAGAGCAAGCCTCTGCGCCTTCAACGCCTGGGCTGTTTGGTCGTCTGTTCGGCGCGTTGAAAAACATGTTTGCCAGCGCGGAAAGCCAACCGGAAAGCACCAACACGCAAGAAACCGCCTCGACGGAGCAGCGGCAAGAGCGTCGTTCCGGTCGTCGTCAAGGATCGGGCAACCATCGTGATCGTAATCAACGTGATGGCCGTGATGGTAACAAAGAAAGCCGTGATGGTAACCGCGAATCACGGGATGAGAACCGTTGCAATAAACGTCAGAACGCGCCAGCGGTGACAGAATCTGCCGCCCCTGTTGAAGAAGCGGTAGAAAAAGCGCCGCGTGACGATCAGCAACGCCGTGAACAACGTGCAGAGCGTCAACGTCGTCGTCAGGATGAAAAACGTCAGGCCCGGCAAGATGTTAAAGCCCTGAACCGTGATGAAGAAAGCGCACAGGATGAGAGTGAACAGGAGAAACCGACGCCGGTAATGCCGCGCCGTCAGCGACGCCAGTTAACACAGAAAGTGCGTATCATTGACGGTGACGCAGCACACGCTGAAAGCCAGGTTGAAGCATCAACATCCCCTGCACCGGTAGCAGAACACGAGCTACCACTATTGACGGATGCCGTGACAAACGCGCCTACGGAGACCGAAGCCAACGCCGAGCAGGCGGAGGCGGTTCGTAGTGATGCCAATATGCCACGCCGCTCGCGCCGTTCACCACGTCATTTGCGCGTTAGTGGTCAACGTCGTCGTCGCTATCGTGATGAGCGTTATCCGACACAATCGCCGATGCCGTTGGCACAAGCTTCTGCTTCGCCAGAAATGGCGTCCGGTAAAGTGTGGGTCCGCTATCCGGTGGCTGCATTGGCACAAAACGACGAACAGTCGACTGAGCTGGCGCCAGCTGTCGAAGCACACATTGCTGCACTGCCAGCCATTGCTGCACCTGAGGAGCAAGCACAGCCTGTTACTACACCTGCAACGGACATTGTCATCGCACCACTCGTAGACGACACAGTTAGTACTGCTCCGGTTGTACCTGAAAATGTCACACAAGACGCGGTCGAAGCACCTGTTACCGTTGAACAGGCCGTAATCCCTGAGACGGTGGTAGCAATAGCACCCGTTGAGATTGCTGATGCAGAGGTAACTGAGCCTGTCGCTATCGCGGAAACGGCCTCAGAGCAAAGCACAGTTGTCGAGGAACAGCCGGTGGAAACACCAACGGCACCCGCAGCAAGCGCTGAGCAGGTACCAGTTCAAGCCGTTGAGGAACACGCCGCAGTAGCAGAGGTCGCACAGGTAACGGAAGAAACCGCGCCAGCGGTTGCTGAAGTTGAAACGACTGAAGCCGAAACAACTGAAGCGGCCGTGACAGCAGCCGACGTGATTGAGACTGTTGCACCCGTTGCCGCTGTCGAACCTGCGCCCGTGGTTGCCGAGCCTTCTGTTTCGCCCACGACTCGTACGGTACAACCGTTACGCAGCACGGCTAAACAGCAGCACTCTGCCTCCGCACCGATGACCAAAGCGCCTGCGCCAGCCTACGAGGCGGAAGCTTCGCGCCACAGCGATTGGGTACGCCCGACCACCGAGTTCGCCGGTAAAGGCAGCGCGGGTGGTTACTCTGCCGTCAACCACGCGACCGCAGCAGCAGCAAAACCCGCCGCGTTTGAGTAAATACGCCATCCAGGCACAAAAAAACCCTCTTCGGAGGGGTTAATGAGATGGTCACCCCCACCCTGTAGCGGTACGCTGACAGGGTGTTTTTCTTTCAGGAGAG